>NZ_FOWL01000010.1:38322-301791 GCF_900115445.1 Variovorax sp. OK605 | reverse complement strand
TAATGCGTTAAGCTAACTGATACTAATTGCTCGTGCGGCTTGACCCTATAACTTTGATCAGTCTGATCAAGGTGTTATGCCAAGTTGACGCATTCAAAATAATTCGCCAAAAGCTGATTCCAAACTCTATGAATTCGTTTGATTGATCACGTGATCAGTCAGACAACCCTTTATGCCTGATGACCATAGCGAGTTGGTACCACTCCTTCCCATCCCGAACAGGACAGTGAAACGACTCAGCGCCGATGATAGTGCGGGTTCCCGTGTGAAAGTAGGTCATCGTCAGGCTCTTACAGCCCAGAAAACCCCAGTCAGCATTGACTGGGGTTTTTTGCTTTGCGGGTACAGAATTGGCTTGCAGATATCCATTGCTCGTTCGACGAGCAATTCAGGCATTGCGAATATGCGATCCGTCCATTTCGGCAGCGCCCACAGCCACAAGCTCCCCCAGGATGTCGCCGGTCAGCAGATCCAACTGGATATCACCGAAGAAGCGCGCCCGGATGTTCTCGAGATAGGGTGTACGCCGCAGCCAGCCGTTCCATTCGTCGCGACTGATCGACTGCATTTCAAGCAGCTTGAACTTCATCAGCACCTTGATCGCGTGACGCGCATGCTTCACTGGATCGCGGCGAAGTCCGTCCAGCCGGCGGCGCGCAACAGACAGCGCTTTGCCGACCTCATCGAAGACCGCCCCGTGACCTGGTATCACCTGCAGCGGTGAAAGCCGCTCGATCAAATCCAGCGTCGCAGCCATGTCTGCGAAAGACGGCTCGCCGGCCAGCTCCGGAAACGCGATGCCGAAGCCGTTCTCCCAAAGTGCGTCTGCTGAAATCAGCGTTCGCGACTCCGGCTCGAACAAGATGACGGAGTGCGGATCGTGCCCCGGCGCCGCGTGCACCTGCCATGGCCGGTCGCCAAGCATGCATTCCTTGCCGGGCCGCAACAAACCCGTCGGATAAAAGCGCGGACAGGTCTGCCCGGTCGCCGCAAAGCTGAGTCCCTCTTCGTCCCAGCGCTCGACAAGCGCCGCGTCTCCCGGCGGAATGTCGATGCGAACGTCGGGATACCGCGCCTGCAGCGCCGCATTCCCTCCGCAGTGATCGCTGTGAAGATGCGTATTCAGAACACGATCGAGCGGCCGCGCACCCAATACCGACGCCACGAGCGCCAGCGTCTGATCGGCGTGCGTCGCATAACCCGTATCGACAACCGCAGTCTCATCCGCCCCGACGAACAGGACATTGTTCGAAGACAGCCACCCGCGCTCGAAAACCACCACATTCGCCGGCAGCCCGGCGCTCGCTGACGCCTGGCTCATTCAGGCGTTCGCGCTCGTGCGGAGTTCGCGCCGCAGGATCTTCCCGACGTTCGTCTTCGGCAGCGAATCGCGAAACTCGATATGCCTCGGCCGCTTGTAGCCCGTGAGTTGCGAGTGGCAGTACTGCAGCACGGCATCCTCGGTCAGCGCCGGATCCCGGCGCACCACGAACACCTTGATGGCCTCGCCCTGCTTCTCGTCCGGCACGCCGACAGCCGCGCATTCCACCACGCCAGGGCACAACGAAATCACGTTCTCTAGCTCGTTCGGGAACACGTTGAAGCCGCTCACCAGGATCATGTCCTTCTTGCGGTCGACGATGCGGCTGTAGCCATCTTCCTGCATCACGGCGATATCGCCCGTCCGCATGAAGCCATCTGCAGTGAACGCCGCGGCCGTCTCGGCGGGCTGGTTGTAATAGCCGGTCATCACGTTCGGCCCCTTGATGCAGAGCTCCCCCGATTGGCCGACGGGCAGCGAGTTGCCATCGTCGTCCTTGACCGCGATCTCGATGCTCGGCAGCGGCAGCCCAATGGTGCCGGTGAACTCGGTGTTCGACACCGGGTTGTTGGTGCCGATCGCACAGGTCTCGCTCATGCCCCAGCCCTCGATCATCGGGCAGCCCGTGGCCTCGAACCACTTGCGCGCCGTGCCTTCGGAAGCCGCCATACCGCCCGCCTGCGAGACGAACAGCGTCGAGAAATCGATGGTCTTGAACTCCGGATGCATCAGCAGCGCATTGAACAGCGTGTTCACCGCGGGCAGCATGTGGAAGGGCCGCTTCTTCAGCACCGCGATGAACTTGTTGAAGTCCCGCGGGTTCGGAATCAGCGTCATGTGCGAGCCCTGGCGGATCACCAGCAGGCACAGCGTCAGCGCGAAGATGTGATACAGCGGCAGCGCGGCGATGCTGTTGACCTTGGCCAGGTCGCCGGCGCGAGACAGCGCCGGCGTGAACCAGGCCTCGGCCTGCAGCGTTGCCGCGACGATGTTGCGATGGGTCAGCACCGCGCCTTTGGACAGGCCGGTCGTGCCGCCCGTGTACTGCAGGAAGGCGATCGAATCGAGCGTGCTGCTGTCGGCACCGAGCGTGCGGCCGCGGCCTTCGGAGATCGCTTGCGTGAACGCCGTCACCGAGCGCCCCTCGTCCAGCGGCAGCTTGTACGCCGGCACCATCTTCGCCAGGTGCCGCACGGCCGTGGTGATCCAGGCGCCGTACAGGCCGCCCAGCAGGTCGCCCATCGACGTCACGACCACGTGCTTCACGGGCGTGCGCTCGGTCACCTTCTCGAGCGTCGATGCAAAGTTTTCAAGAATGACGATGGCCGTCGCGCCCGAGTCCTTGAGCTGGTGCTCGAGCTCGCGCGCCGTGTACAGCGGGTTGACGTTCACGCAGGTGAACCCCGCGCGCAGCACGCCGCACATCGTCACCGCGAACTGGGGGATGTTGGGCAGCATGATCGCCACGCGCGCGCCCGGTTCGAGCCCGCGCGACTGCAGCCACGCACCCAGCGCCGTCGACAGCGTGTCGAGCTCGCGGTAGGACATCCAGCGCTCCATGCACACCGAGAACGGCCGGTCGCCATAGCGGCCGAACGCTTCGTCGAACATGTGGGGCAACGAACGGTACTGCTCGGGATGAATCTCGTGCGGTACGCCGGCCGGATAGTTGGATTGCGCGGATGTTGTCTGCATGCAAGCTCCTTTGGCGCGGATTGTGGAAGGCAGTGCGCCTTCGCCGCCAGCGGGCTTGTCCTAGGGAGCAGGTGCCGGCTGTCGCGCCCGCGATAGCCGCGGGGCGACCCTCAGGCGGCAAACAGCCGCCGTGACGCCGTCAGGCCTTGCCGGACTCGCCCGGCAGCAGCACGCCGGCCTCGATGTCGGTCGCAACCTGGAGCGATTCGTACAGCGGCGCGAAGTCGGGCTCGGTGAGGTCGAACAGCTGCGCAAAGCTGTCGATCACGAAGTAGTTGGCCTGGTAGGTGTCGATCTTGTAGCGCGTGCGCATGGCGCGCAGCAGGTCCAGCGGCAGCCGGCGCGGCTCGTCGCTGAGCACCGCGTGCTTCAGCTCGCCGACCGAGCTCAAAATGCCGGCGCCATAGGCGCGCAGGCCGTCCGGCTGGCGGATCAGGCCGAACTCCACGGTGTACCAGTAGAGCCGCGCCAGCTTCTCGCCGGCGCCCAGCTCGTGCGCCTTGATGCCGCCCGCGCCGTAGCGCTGCACGTAGTCGGCGAAGGTCGGGTCGAACAGCATCGGCACGTGGCCGAACAGGTCGTGGAACACGTCGGGCTCGACGATGTAGTCGAACTCCTCGGGCTTGCGGATCCAGTCGGTCACCGGGAACTTGCGGTTCGCCAGCAGCGTGAAGAACGGCAACTCGGGAATCAGCCCCGGCACCGCCACGATCTCCCAGCCGGTGGCGCGATGCAGCCGCTCGTTGAGCTCATCGAAGCGCGGAATGCGGTCCTTCACGCCGAGCGAAGGCAGGGCATCGATGAAGGCGTCGCACGCCAGGCCGGGCAGCTGCGCGGCCTGGCGCTCGTAGAGCCGCTTGTAGGTGTCGTGGTCGGCCGCCGTGTAGCTGGCCCAGTCCTGCGGGCAGGTGTAGTCGGCCATCACCTTGCCGCCGCGCGAGTAGTCGCCCCGGGGCGGGCGGTCGGAAGCGCCGTAGACGGCGGGGGTGACAACAGCGGCGGCAGGGGTGTCCATGGGAAACGATCTTGAGGGGTTACTTGAGCCAGCGGTCCATCGTGCGCTGGAAGTCGCCGCCGGCCTGCTGCAGGTGCAGCCATTGGTCGACGTACGATTTGAAGGCCACGTCGTCGCGCGGCAGCATCCAGGCCATTTCGCCGTACTGCAGCGGCTTGTCGGGGTTGATCGCGCACAGGCCCGGCTTGAGCTTCTGCTGCGTGATGGCCTCGGCCGCTTCGGTCACGAACACGTCGGCGCGGTTGGCAAGGATCTCGTCGAAGATCGTCACGTTCTCGCCGTGCAGCGTGAGCCTGGCCTGCTTGAAATTGGTGCGGGCAAAGCGCTCGTTGCTGCCGCCCGGATTGAAGATGACGCGCACCGACGGCTGGTCGATGGCGGCCACGCTCTGGTACTTGGCCACGTCCGCGCAGCGCGCGATGGGCGTCTTGCCGTTGACCATGTAGGGCGCGCTGAAGAAGGCGCGCTTCTGGCGGTCGGTGGTGACCGACACACCGCCCACCGCGATGTCGCACTTGCCGGCGGCCAGGTCGGGCAGCAGGTTGGCCCAGGTGGTCTTGATCCACTCGGGCCTGGCGCCCAGGCTGGCGCTGAAGCCCGTCATCAGGTCGACGTCGATGCCCTCGAAGGCGCCATCGGTCTTCTGGAAGCTGAAGGGCTTGTAGTCGCCCGGCGTGCAGATGCGAAGCACCGCGGTCTTCTGCACCTCGTCGAGGTGCGAGCCGGCCACCAGCGGCATGGCCGCCGGGGCCGGCGCTGAAGGCGACATCGCGCAGCCGGACAGAACGGCGGCCGTGGCCGCAATGGAAGTCAGACCGATCGAAAACTTGCAGCTGCGCATGCCGGGCTCCTTGTGCAAAAAATAAGGGAAGGAGCCCTTATTTTGCGGCGCTGAGCACGCCGCGGCGCATCTGGTCGAGCTCGATGCTCTCGAACAGCGCCTTGAAGTTGCCGTTGCCGAAGCCGTCGTCGCCCTTGCGCTGGATGAACTCGAAGAAGATCGGGCCGAGCTGGTTCTCGCTGAAGATCTGCAGCAGCAGCGCGTCCTTCTTGCCGTCGATCAGGATCTGGCGCTTCTTCAGATCGGCCACGCTTTCGCCGTGTTCCGGAATGCGCTTGTCCACCAGTTCGTAGTACGTGTCGATGGTGTCCAGCAGCGTGACGCCCTTGGCGCGCAACTCGTCGACCGTCTTGTAGAGGTCGTCCGAGCCCATCGCGATGTGCTGGATGCCCTCGCCCTTGTACATGTCCAGGTACTCCTGGATCTGGCCGGCCTGTTCCTTGCCCTCTTCGTTGATCGGGATGCGGATCTTGCCGCAGGGGCTGGTCATGGCCTTGCTCTTCACGCCCGTGACTTGCCCTTCGATGTCGAAGTACTTGATCTCGCGGAAGTTGAAGAGCTTCTCGTAGAAGCCGGCCCAGACGTTCATGCGGCCGCGGTAGACGTTGTGCGTCAGGTGGTCGATGTAGGTCAGGCCGTTGCCGAAGGGCGAAAGCGCCTGTTCCGGTGCCACGCCGGGCAGGGCCTCGAAGTCGACGTCGTAGAAGCCGATGTTGCCGATGTCGCCGGGCTTCGCGCCGTTCTTGCCGGGCCAGCGGTCCACCAGGTAGATCAGGCTGTCGCCGATGCCCTTGATGGCGGGGATGTTCAGTTCGCCGGGGCCTGCCTTGTCTGCAAAGCCCCATGCGCCCAGCGCCGTGGCGCGCTCGTACGCCTGCTTGGCGTCCTGCACGCGAAAGGCGATGGCACACACGCTGGGGCCGTGCTCGCGCGCGAATTTCTGCGCGAAGGAGTCGGGCTCCGCATTCAGGATGAAGTTGATCGTGCCCTGGCGGTACAGCAGCACGTTCTTGTGGCGGTGCTTGGCCACGGCGGTGAAGCCCATGCGCTCGAAGACCTTGCCCATGGCGACCGGATCGGGTGCCGCGTATTCGATGAATTCGAAGCCGTCGGTGCCCATGGGGTTGTCCCAGGGCGTGAAGGCGGGTGCGTCGGCTTGGCTCATGTGCAGTCTCCGAAGAAAAGTAAGGTGGGGATTTCGAAAAATAAGCCGCAAGGCGGCCGGTCATGCAATGTAGGCCGGATGGCTCTCAGGTTTTCTGCGTTTCCGGGCGCTCCCGATGGCTCTCGCGCAGTAAAACTGCAAGAATGGCGCAATGGAAGCACTGGACAAGATTGATAGGCTCATTCTGCGCACGCTGCAAGCAGACGGACGCGCAACCTACGACCAGATCGCCGAACAGGTGAGCCTGTCGCCCAGCGCGGTGCTGCGCCGGGTCAAGCGGCTGGAAGAGCACAAGATCATCGACCGCTACGTGGCGCTGGTGAAGCCGGAAGCCATCGGCCTCGGGCTGACCGCGTACCTCAACGTGCGGCTCGAAAAGCACACCGAGACCCACAAGCGCAACCCCATGGACCTGTTCCGCGCCAGCGTGCAGACCTGGCCCGAGGTGGTCGAATGCGCGGCGCTGACCGGTGACATGGACTACCTGCTGCGCGTGGTGGTGGCCGACATGGCCCACTACAGCCGCTTCATCATGGACACCCTGCTGAAGCACCCCAGCGTGGAAGACTGCAAGACCAGCTTCGTGCTCGACCGGGTCAAGGCGACCACCGCCGTTCCGGTTTAGCAACATCCGGTTGCGTGCGCGCCACGCAACCCGGGCACTCGGTCGCGAATGTGTCCCGGATTGCCCCTGCTGCCTTGATGATTAAGGGAAAACCCTTACATTCGAGGCATGCTCACCGCCAAGACCCTCCTCAAAGCGTCTCTCGGCCTTGGCTCTTTCCTGAAAGCGCCGATGGTTGAGGCGCAACCACGCGCCACCAGCGCGCCTCAACCCGTCATGGTGCCGATCCGCTCGATCGGCCCTCGCGAGCGCGAGCGCATCGCGCGCCACCTGCTCGACCTGACCCCGCACGACCGCTACCTGCGTTTCGGCTACGCGGCGGCCGACGAACAGGTGCAGCGCTACGTCGACAGCCTCGACTTCGAGCGCGACGAGCTCTTCGGCATCTACAACCGCCGCCTCGACCTGATCGCCATGGCCCACCTGGCCTTCGCGCCCGGCGACCAGCACAGCGACTGCGCCGAATTCGGCGTGTCGGTCTCGGCGCACGCCCGCGGCCGGGGCTACGGCGCCCGCCTGTTCGAGCGCGCCGTGGTCGTGGCCCGCAACGAAGGCGTGGGCATGCTCTTCATCCATGCGCTGAGCGAAAACGCCGCCATGCTGAAGATCGCGCGCAACGCCGGCGCCACCGTGGTGCGCAGCGGCGCCGAGGCCGAAGCCCACCTGCAGCTGCCCAGCGCCACCTTCGACAGCCGCATGAGTGAAATCGCCCTGGAGCACTACGCCGCGGTCGACTTCGCCCTCAAGAGCCGCGCCAAGCAGTTCTGGTCCTTCCTGGCCAGCCTGCAGGAAGTGCGCAGCGGCATGCGCGACGCCCGGCGCAAATCCGGTTCCTGAGCCCCGGCAAAGGCACCGCACGGCCTGTGACGCCCGTGCGATAGAGCCTGTCATGTGCAATCCGGTATCCTTGCGTCTCTTCAACTAAGCCCTCCCGCAGTGGCCGAACCTCACCCTGAACGCGCTCCCGTCGAACGGGAAGACAAGCGCGGCTTCCTCCAGAAGCTTGCCGAATTCATCCACCCCGGACCAGACTCGCGCGACGAGCTGATCGAAACCCTGGCGGACGCCGAGGACAACGAGGTGATCGGCGCCGAGTCGCGCGTGATGCTCGAAGGCGTTCTGCGCATGGCCGACATGACCGCCGGCGACGTCATGGTCGCCGCGCCGCGCATGGACACGGTGAACATCGACGCGCCCTACGACGCGTTGCTGCACCTCGTGATCGACACCGCGCACTCGCGCTTTCCGGTGTACGAGGGCGAAAAAGAAAACATCATCGGCATCCTGCTCGCGAAGGACCTGCTCAAGCTGCAGCGCGCGCCGGGCCTGAACATCCGCGCGCTGCTGCGCCCGGCCACGTTCGTGCCCGAGAGCAAGGGCCTGAACGACCTGCTGCGCGAGTTCCGCGGCAACCGCAACCACCTCGCCATCGTCATCGACGAGTTCGGCCGCGTGGCGGGCCTCATCACCATCGAGGACGTGCTCGAGCAGATCGTCGGCGAGATCGAGGACGAGTTCGACATCGCCGAGGACGAGGGCGACATCTTCGGCCTGGCCGACCACACCTACCGGGTGTCGGGCGACACGCCCATCGAGCGCGTGGCCGAGGCCTTCGGCATCGTGTTCGACGAAGAACAGCTCAGCGAAGACTTCGACACCATCGGCGGGCTGGTCGCGCACGAGATGGGCCACGTGCCCAAGCGCGGCGAGCACCACGCCATCGGCGGCTTCGACTTCGTGGTGCTGCACACCAAGGGCGGCGCGGTGCGCTGGTTCAAGGTGTCTCCGGCCCGCGGCGGCGACGCGGCCGACTGATGCGCGGCGCGCCAGTCTCTACCTCCGCCAACCTGTTCCGCCTGCTCGGCTTCGCTGCCGCGGGGCTCGCGCAGGCGCTGTCGATGGCATCGCCCGCGGGCGGCAAGCCGCTGTGGTGGCTGCAACTGCTGTCGCTCGGCGCCCTCGTCTGGCTGCTCGACGGCCTGCGCGCGCAGGGCGCGGGCTGGCGCCGCGCCGGCCTGCACGGCTGGCTCTTCTCGACCGCCTGGCTCACCGGCAGCTTCTGGTGGCTCTTCATCTCGATGCACACCTACGGCGGGCTGCCGGCGCCGCTGGCGGCCATTGCCGTCTTGGCACTGGCCGCGGCGCTGGGTCTCTACTACGCCGTGGCGGCCGCCTGGTTCGTGGTGCGCGGGCCCAAGGGACGGGTGACGGGCGCCGTCGTCTTCGCGGCGCTCTGGACGCTCGCCGAGCTCGTGCGCGGCAGCTGGTTCACGGGCTTTCCGTGGGGCGCCGGTGGCTACGCGCACGTCGAAGGGCCGCTGGCCGCGCTCGCGCCCTGGGTGGGCGTGTACGGCATCGGCGCGGCGGCCGCGCTGGCCGTGGCACTGGTCGCGCTGCGCCGGCCGTTGCGCGCGGCCGAGACCGCGCTGGGCGTGGCCCTGCTCGCCCTCGTGTTCGTCGCGCCGCAATTCGCCTCGCCGCTGCACAGCGAGGTGCAGGGCGACAAGGGCGCCACCGGCCAGCTGCAGTTCGCGCTGCTGCAGGGCAACATCCCGCAGGACGAAAAATTCATTCCGGGCGGCGGCATCGAGACCGCGCTGCGCTGGTACGGCGAGCAGTTGCGCGACGCCAAGGCCTCGCTCGTGGTGACGCCCGAAACCGCCTTGCCGCTGCTGCCGCAGCAACTGCCGGCCGGCTACCTCGAAGCCATCCAGGCGCGCTACAGCCAGGGCACGCAGGCCGCCATCGTCGGCCTGCCCATGACCGGGCTCGGCGGCCGCGGCACGTACAGCAACTCGGTGCTCGGCTTCCAGCCCGGCGCCGCACGCGCCTACAGCTACAGCAAGCACCACCTCGTGCCCTTCGGCGAGTTCATTCCCACGGGCTTTCGCTGGTTCATCCAGATGATGAACATCCCGCTCGGCGACTTCGAGCGCGGCGGCCTCGCGCAGGCGCCGTTCCTCTGGCAGGGCCAGCGCATCGCGCCGAACATCTGCTACGAGGACTTGTTCGGCGACGAGATCGGCGCCAACTTCAAGGACGAGGCCACCGCCCCCACCATCCTGCTCAACGTGAGCAACATCGCGTGGTTCGGCGATTCGGTGGCCATCGACGAGCACCTGTCCATCTCGCGCATGCGCGCGCTGGAGTTCGCACGGCCGATGGTGCGTGCCACCAACACCGGCGCCACGGTCGTCATCGACGCCACGGGCCGCGTCACGCACGAGCTGCCGCGCCTCACGCGCGGCGTGCTCGAAGCCAGCGTCGAAGGCCGCCGCGGCCTCACGCCCTATGCGCGCTGGGTGGCGCCCTTCGGGCTGTGGCCGCTGTGGATCGGGGCGATGGCCATCGTGGCCGCGGCCTTCGTGCTGCGCCGCCGCCAGGGCTGAAGCTCAGGCTGCTCAGGCTGCTCAGGCCGTGGGGGCCGCTTTCACCGGCCAGTCGCGCAGCTTGCCGGGGTTCAGCAGACCCATCGGATCGAAGCGCTCCTTCACCGCGATGACCTCCGGCGGCAGCGGCCCGCCGGCCTTGCCGTCTTCCACGATGTTCACGTGCGGGTTGTTGATGTGCACGTGGTGCGCACGGTGGATGTCGATGATCTCGTTCAGCCGCTCCTCGGTGCTGAAGCGCACCAGCTGCAGGCCGCTGCAGGTCATGAGCCCCGCCACGTTGCGGATGAACTCGGTGTGCATCATCACCTCGCCGCCCAGCAGCTTTTCCATCTCGACGATCTGCTCGACGTGCTTGCCGGGAATGAAGCCGCTCTGCAAATAGGTCAGGTTCGGGTCGATCTTCAGCGCGTGCAGCGTGGTGTGGTTCCAGGTGAACTCCATCAGCGTGCGGTTGCTCTTCTGCACCTCGGCGGCCGTCTTGCGGTAGCCCACGGTGCCGCCGTGCGCTTCCACCAGCAGCATCATGGCCGGCTCGCTCGATTCGGCCACCAGCGACAGCACCGTGTGGCAGCCCTTGGGCAGGCTCGCCGACAGTTGCGCCAGGTGATCGGAAATCGGCGCCGCGAAGAAAGAGACGCCGCGCTTCACGATGCCCGGCCCGTTCGCCAGCTTGTCCGCGAAGTTCAGCGCGTTCTCGAAGTTGTCGAAAGTCACGAGCGTCTCGAGCCACGGGTGCGCCGGTGCCAGCGCGATCTCCAGCTCCAGCACGAGGCCGTTGGTGCCCCACAGGTGGTGCATGCGCATGGCGTCGGGGCCGCGCAGCTCGACCATCTGCGGCTCGGCCTCGATGGTCATCGCGCGAATGCCGATCACGTTGCCCGGCGCGCTCAGCGGCCCGTAGTTGATCGAGCCCACGCCGCCGAAGCCGCCGCCGAACAGGCCGCCCAGCGTCGCGCTGCGGTAGGTCGAGGGCACGCAGCGCATTTCCTGTCCAGTGGGCTTGGTCTGCTTCTCGAGCTCGCCCAGGCGGATGCCGGCCTGCGCGCGCGCCACGCCGGGCTGCACCCACAGGCAGGCGTTGTAGCCCGTCATGTCCAGCACCACGCCGCCGGCCAGCGGCGTGGTCTGGCCGTAGTTGCCGGTGCCGCTGCCGCGGATGGTGATGGGCACGCCGCGGCGCGCGCAGGCGCCCACCACCGCGCGGATTTCTTCCTCGGTGCGCGGGCGCACGACCACGTCGGCGCGCTTGTCTTTCAGCTGGCGCGTGAGCACCGGGCTGAACCACGAGAAGTCCTGCGAGAGCCGCGTGACGCGGCCTTCGTCGGTGATCCAGTCGAGGTCGGGGAGTTCGAGCAGCAGCTGCTCGATCACGGAAACGGGAGCGTTCATGGTCTAGTTCAATCCTGGGAAAGTTCGCTCGCGTGCCACGAGCCCAGCGCCAGCTTGGTGAGCCAGGCCATCAGCACAAAGAGCGCGACACCGGTAAGGGAAATCAGCAGCAGGGCCGCGAACATGCGCGGAATGTTCAGCTGGAAGCCCGCCTGCAGGATCTGGTACGCCAGCCCCGCGCCCGAGCCGCCCGTGCCGGCGACAAACTCCGCCACCACCGCGCCGATCAGCGCCAGGCCGCTGGAGATGCGCAGCCCGCCGAAGAAGTA
The DNA here is from genome assembly GCF_900115445.1 of Variovorax sp. OK605. Classification (NCBI taxonomy): domain Bacteria; kingdom Pseudomonadati; phylum Pseudomonadota; class Betaproteobacteria; order Burkholderiales; family Comamonadaceae; genus Variovorax; species Variovorax sp. OK605. The sequence continues at coordinate 290,079 of NZ_FOWL01000010.1, read as the reverse complement.
GGGCAGCGCGCTCGGAATGCGCAGGCGCACCAGCTGTTGCCAGCGCGTGGCGCGGTTCAGCTTGAAGTAGCTCTGCAGGTCGGGGTCGATGCTGCGCAGGCCCAGCGTGGTGTTGCTGATGATGGGGAACAGCGCCACCAGCGCCGCGCACACCGTCATGGCGGCCACCGGGTTCTTCACCCAGATGATGATCAGCGGCGCCACCGCCACGATGGGCGTCACCTGCAGCAGCACCGCGTACGGAAAGAGCGCGGTCTCGATGCGCTTGCTCTGCACGAACAGGAACGAGATGAGCACGCCCGCCACCGTGGCCAGCAGGAACGACAGCACCGTGATCTTCAGCGTGACCAGCAGCGCGCTGCCCAGCGGCGCCCAGTCGGTCACCAGCGTCTGCATCATCAGGTAGGGCGAGGGCACCAGGTAGGCCGGCAGCTCCATCGCCACCACCATCCATTGCCACAGCGCGACCAGCACCACGCCGATCAGCATCGGGTAGAGCACGCGCTGCACGCGCGGCTGGCTCAGCAGGGGAACGCGTTGCTTTCTTGCGGCGGCGGTCATCGTGCGGCCTCCTCGTCGTGGCTGCTGGCACGCAGCAGGCTGTCCTGCAGTTGCTTGGCTTGGCGCGCGAACGCGGGCGTCACCATGAAGTCGGCGCTGCGCGGGTAGGGTTCGTCGATGTGGAACTGTTCCACCACGCGGCCGGGCCGCGCGGCCATCATCACGACGCGGGTCGACAGGAACACCGCCTCGTGAATGGAGTGCGTCACGAAGATCACCGTGAGCTTCTTCTTGCGCCACAGCTCGAGCAGGTCGGCGTCGAGCTTGTGGCGCGTGATTTCGTCGAGCGCGCCGAAGGGTTCGTCCATCAGCAGCAGGTCGGGCTGCGTGACGAGGCCGCGCGCAATCGACACGCGCATCTGCATGCCGCCCGAGAGAGCGCGCGGCAGCGCGTTGGCGAACTTCTCCAGCCCCACCAGCGCGAGCGATTCCATCACCCGCGCATCGGCTTCCTTGCGCGGCACGCCGGCCAGGTCCAGCGGCAGGCGCACGTTGGTCTGCACGCTGGCCCACGGCATGAGCGTAGGCGACTGGAACACGAAGGACATTTTTCGTGCGCTGTCGTGCAGCTGGCTCACCGGCTTGCGCCACACCAGCAGGCGGCCGTCGCTGGGTTCGAGCATGCCCGCCACCATCTTCAGCAGCGTGCTCTTGCCGCAGCCCGAGGGGCCGAGCAGCGTGACGAATTCGCCTTCGGCGATCGACAGGTCCACCGGCAGCAGCGCCTGCGTGCCGTTGGGGTAGGTCTTTTCGGCCGACAGCACCTCGACGGCAGGCACGGCGGGTGTGAGTTCAGGCGGAGGCGCCAGGGTGTGGGGTTCGATGCGATTCATGCGTGGAGCCTTTCGAGAACGGCCGCGTGGCGCGGCCGCCTGGTTTCAGGGCAATGCCCAAACGTCGGGGCAGACCTCAGGGCAGGACCTTGGCGTCCTTGACGAACTCGGTCGTGTAGGTCTTGGCGAGGTCGACCTTGGCCGGGTCGAGCAGCTTGGCGCTCACCAGGAAGTCGTAGCTCGCCTTGGCGCGCGCATCGGTCATCACGCCGATGCCGAGCTTGGCCGCGTCGCCGCCGGTGATCATGCCCATCTCTTTCAGCTTGGCCACGCTGTAGGCCAGCTGGTCGTCGGTCATGTTGGGGTTGTCCTTCTTGATCAGCGCGTTGGCGGGCGCCGGATCGGCCAGGTAGCTCTTCCAGCCTTCGGCCGAGGCCTTCACGAAGGCGGCGACCTGCTTGTTGCGGTCCTTCAGCGTCTTCTCCATGCACGACACGGTGGTGGCGTACGCGGGGAAGCCGTGGTCGCTGAACATCAGCACCGTGCTCTTCACGCCGGCCTTCTGGATGGCGTAGGGCTCGGAGGTCAGGTAGCCCTGCTGCGCGGCGTTCTTGTCGGCCACGAAGGGCTGGATGTTGAAGGTGTAGGGGCGCGTCTGCTCGTCGGTGAAACCGAACTTGGTCTTCAGCCACGGCCAGTAGCCGCGTTGTGCCTGCGCGCCGATGAGCAGCGTCTTGCCCTTGAGGTCCTCGAACTTTTTCACGTCCTCATGGGCGATGAGCACCTGCGGGTCCTTCTGGAAGAAGGCGGCCACGTTCACCACCGGCACGCCGCCTTCGCGCACCTGCATCATCTGGATGTCGCTCGAACCCATGATGCAGTCGGCCTGGCCGGCGGCCATCATCTGCGTGATGTTGACCTGCGGGCCACCCATCTTGATGGTCACGTCCAGGCCGTACTTCTTGTAGATGCCCTGTGCCACCGCCTGGTAGAAGCCGCCGTGCTCGGCCTGCGCGTACCAGTTGGTCATGTAGGTGAACTTGTCCTCGGCCTGCGCGGGCGCGGCGAGGAAAGCGATGGCGGCGGCGCCGGCCAGGGACAGTGCGAAGGAGCGCATGGAGTAGACCTCTCGAAGGGGCGAATTGAAATGAAGAAACGGTGATCGGTGCGATGCAAATAGCGGGCCGCGCCTGGACTCGAGCGGCCTTCAACAGCCTCAGGCGGGCGTGAAGCTCTGCTGGATGAAACCGGTCTGGTGGCCGCGCTCCCAGGTGGGCTCGTCGCGCACCACCCACTGCAGCGCGTGCAGCTCGGTCAGCGCCTGCACCCAGCTGTCGGAGAGCGTGTCGAGGATGGCCTCGCCCTGTTCGCGCGTGGCCGTGGTCGGGTCGCCGATGACGCCGCTCGGGCCGAAGTCGCGCGCGGTCCAGGCGCAGGCCGGGCGGCCGTCGGCCGACAGCAGCTTGATGGGGAAGGGCGGCGGAAAGTTGGCCACCGCGCGCTCCATGTGCACCGTCTCGGGCGCCAGCGCGAGCATCAGCGCGGTCTCGGAATGGCCGGCGTGCATCGCGAGCTTCTTCTCCTGCTCGCTGACCTGCTTGCTGGCCGCGCTCGGCAGGCGCGACACGCCGTGCGGCACGATCACGAAGTCGCCATGGCGCAGGCGCAGTTCGCGCGCGGCCATTTCCAGCACCTGCGGCTGGCCGCCGTGGCCGTTGGCGAACAGCAGCTTGCGAAAGCCCGAGCGGTAGACCGACTCGCCGATCTCGATCACGGTCGACAGCAGCGTGGTGCCGGTGAGCGTCATGGTGCCCGGAAAGTGCAGGTGCTCTTCCGACTTGCCGTAGGTGATGGTCGGCAGCGCGAAGGCGCGCACGTCGGCCGGCAGCTTCTCCAGCGCCTTGCCCATCACGCCCGAGCAGATCACGCTGTCGACCGAGCACGGCAGGTGCGGGCCGTGCTGCTCGATGGCACCGCAGGGCAGCACGATGACCGTGTTCTCGCGGTCGGGCAGCGCGGCGATCTCGGTCCAGCTCAGGTAGGGCAGGAAGCGGTGGGGCGGAATGTAGCCGTGGAGCATGGCGGTCCTTGCGGTTCGTTATCGGGGGAGGAAGGGCGTGGCGTCGCCGCGCGTCACGCGGCCGTCGCGCAGCACCACGCGGTGGGCGGTGCGCGAAGGCCAGCCGTGGCGGTCGGCGTCGGTGAAGAGCACCAGGTCGGCGCGCTCGCCGACCAGCGTGGGGTGCGCGGGCGCTGTGCCGCGGCGCAGCCAGTCGCCGCGGCACAGCGCCTGCGACCAGGTGTCGAAGGGCTCGTCGAGCTGCGCCACCAGCGCGGCCGTGCCGAGCGCCTCGACCGGGTCGAAGCTGCCGAGGCGGCAGAACGGGTCCTGCACGTTGTCGCTGGCGAACAGCAGCGGAATGCCGCGCTCGCGCGCTTCCTTCACCAGCGTGATGCCGCGCAGCCGTGGCGTGCGGCCGGTCACGGCGTCCTGCAGCAGCAGGTTGGTGGCGGGCAGCGACACCACGGTGATGGGCGCGCGCGCCACCGCGTCGAGCGTGGTGAAGGCCTGCGCCTCGGGCTGGGCCGCGAGCGCGCAGATGTGGCCGCAGGTCACGCGGCCTTCGTAGCCGATCTCGCGCAGGATGCGCGCGGTGGTCTGCAGGCCGACCGCCGCGGCGTTGAGTTCTTCGTCGACGTGCAGGTCGATGTCGAGGTCGCAGGCCTGCGCCGACACCAGCAGGTTGCGCAGCGCGTTCTCGCTCCAGTTGGTGGAGTGCACGAAGCCGCCGAGCAGCGCGTGCGGGCCGGTGGCCTTCACCTGCTTTGCGAGGCGCAGGGCCTGCGCCGCGTCTTCGAACAACGGCAGCTTGATGAGGCTCACCTGCTCCAGTCGCACCTTGCCGGCCCATTCCTGCGCCAGCTCGGCCATCACGGGCCAGGCCATCGGCAGCGACTCGGGCTCCCACCAGTCGACATGCGTGCGCAGGTGCGTCGTGCCGCATTCCCAGGCCCACTGCAGGCCGCGCGCGGCGCGCTCGCGCACGTCGGCGGGCGTCCAGTGCACGCGGTCGGCCAGCATCGCGTCGATGGCGCCGAGCAGGCCGGGCTGCACCTGCTTCATGCGCGGCAGCGTGAAGGCCTTGTCCAGGTGCGTGTGGGCGTCGACGAAGCCGGGCAGGGCCAGCGTGCCGGCGAGGTCCCAGGCCGTGGCGGAGGGCGCATCGCCGGTTGCGGGCAGCACCGATTGCACGCGGCCGGCTTCGATGCCGAGGCGTGCCAGCACGGGCACGCCGTCGCGCTGCGGCCAGTCGGCCGGCAGCAGCCAGCGCGGCAGCCGCACGTTGTCCAGAAGGGCGGGCGCGTTCATGCGAAGCGCGCCATCGCGTGGCCGACCTTTGCCATGAAGCGCTTGAGCTGGGGCTCGGTCGCCACGTTCATGTGGTAGTGGGCGTGGTAGTCCACCTTGGCGCCCTGGCCGGTGAGCCGCTTCATGTAGCGCGTGACGATCTTGCGCGGCGGGTCGCCCATGTACATGGCCACCCAGCGCGGCCGGCCGTAGGTGACCACGGCGCTGATGCGCTTGATGTGCGTGAGCATCGGCTTCACGTTGGCCGGGTCGCTGATGTCGAAGGCCACGCCCGGCATGAAGAGCCGGTCGAAGTAGCCCTTGAGCATCGCCGGCAGGCCGAAGCACCAGGTCGGAAAGCAGAACACGATGCCCTCGGCCCACTGCAGCCGTTCCACGTAGGGCGCCAGCGGCAGCCGGTTGGCCGGCACGTCGTGGTAGCCCAGGCGCTCCTCGCGCGACAGCACCGGGTTGAAGCCCTCGGCGTACAGGTCGCAGTCGTCCACCTCGTGCCCGGCGGCGCGCAGGTTCTTCAGCACCTCCTGGTGCAGGGCGGCATGGAAGCTGGTTTCGACCGGGTGGCAGTAGACGACGAGCACGCGCATGGTGTGTTTGACCGTTTAATCAGAGCAAGTGGTCAGGTTATGCAAGCGACGTGCCAGTGCGCACGCACCGGTTTGGGGCGATCGGCGGCGACCGAGGCGAGCGCCCCGGCCCTTCAGTTCTTCCCCAGGCTGCCGATATCCGGAAGCCGGGCGCCATTGCAGTGCCCGAACCTTTGCTTTTTCGGATGGGGTGTATGAGGGAACGTTGGCTTCGATCGGGCCGCCGCGCGCGCGGCGCGGCAGCGGCGCTGTTGCTCGCGCCGGCGCTGTGCCTGGCGGAATCGGCCCATGGCAGCGCCAGCGCCTCGGCCCGGCTGCAGATCACCGTGGTCGTGCCGCCGGTGTTCCGCGTGCTCGAGGTCACGCCGGTGGCCGACGGCTACGAGTACCGCGTGTGGACCAACATCCCGTCGATCGTCATCGGCGGGCACGAGTACCGCTTCGAGCGCATCGGCGAGAACACGGTGCGCGTGCCGACGGCGCCCGGCGACACCTGGGTCGTGCACGGCCTGTAAGCCACGCGGGCCACGCAGGAGCGGAGCTTCAGGCCTTGATGCCGCAGCCGTTCAGCACGAAGGCCACGAGCTCGCGCGCGATCGGCTCTCGGTCGATCGGCGCGTCGGGCGGCAGGCCGAGCATCACGCGCGTCTGGATGGCGTAGTCGGCATAGCTCTGGGTCATGGCCCAGACGTGCATCAGCAGGATGCGCGCATCGAGCGGGCGCATCTGCCCGCGCGCGATCCAGCCGTTGATGATGTCCACCTTCTTCTGCGTCCACGCGCGTGCGTTGGGCCAGTAGCGGTCGAGGTTGCGCCCGCCGTCGAGGATCTCGCGCGTGAAGATGCGCGACATCTCCGGGCTGTCGATCGCGTGGTCTAGCTTCTTGCGGATGTAGTCGCCCAGCACCGTGGCCGGGTCGCTCGCGTCCTCGAACGAGAACACGACCTTCCACGCATGCAGCACCTGCATCAGCAGCTCTTCGTAGAGCTCTTCCTTGCCGACGATGTAGTAGTGCAGCTGGGGCTTGGTGAGGCCGGCGCGCGCGGCAATTGCCTGGGTCGAGGTGCCCTTCAGGCCGTGCAGGCTGAACTCTGTGACCGCCGCGGTGCGGATCGCCGCCATGATGCGTTCGCGCCCGGGCCGCGCGCGCGACAGCGGGCCGTCGGGGGCGGGCATTTCCTGGGCGGTCGAGGCGAAAGGGGCGGCGGAATCGGCGTTCATGGCAGGCGGCGGCGGCGGTGTGCGCGGCCCGTGAAGCGGCCGCGCGGTCGATGGTAATCCTTCGTGCATGGGCGCATGCCATGCCGGCATGGAGGCACGGAGCATGCGGGCATGGTTCATGTATCTTCCTCGCCGCCTCGAAAGATTCCACTTCAACAAAGGAGCTCTCCATGTACCTTTCTCCCCGTTTCAGGGCCCTCGCGGCCGGCACCGCACTGCTGGCGGCCAGCGCGCTCGCGCAGGCGCAGCAGGCGCTGCCCAACGTGGTGATCCTCGCCACCGGCGGCACCATCGCGGGCGCGGGCGCCTCGGCCGTCAACAGCGCCACCTACGCCGCGGCGAAGGTGGGTGTGGAGAAGCTGATCGCCGGCCTGCCGGAGCTGGCCAAGGTGGCCAACGTGCGCGGCGAGCAGGTGTTCCAGGTCGCATCGGAAAGCCTCACCAACGACAACCTCATGACGCTGGCCAAGCGCGTCTCGGCGCTGTCGAAGCAGCCCGACGTCGACGGCATCGTGATCACGCACGGCACCGACACGCTGGAAGAAACCGCCTACTTCCTGACGCTGACCGTGCACACCGCCAAGCCGATCGTGGTGGTCGGCTCGATGCGCCCGGGCACCGCGCTGTCGGCCGACGGCGCGCTGAACCTGTACGACGCGGTGAACGTGGCGGGCAGCAAGGACGCCATGGGCAAGGGCGTGCTGGTGACGATGAACGACAACATCGACAGCGGCCGCGACGTGAGCAAGAACGTCAACATCAAGACCAACGCCTTCTCCAGCCAGTGGGGTCCGCTGGGCATGGTGGTGGAGGGGCGCAACTACTGGTTCCGCGCGCCGGTGAAGCGCCACACCATGAACTCGGAGTTCGACATCGACACCATCAGCGCGCTGCCGCCGGTGGAGATTGCGATGGGCTACGAAGGCGTGTCCTCGGTGGCTATCGACGCCATTGCCAAGAGCGGCGCCAAGGCGCTGATCCACGGCGGCACCGGCAACGGCTCGGTGGCCGACCGCATCGTGCCGAACCTGCAGAAGGCGCGCGCCGACGGCGTGATCGTGATCCGCAGCGCACGCGTGCCCGACGGCTTCGTGATCCGCAACGCCGAGCAGCCCGACGACAAGTACGACTGGGTGGTGGCGCACGACCTGCGCCCGCAGAAGGCGCGCATCCTGGCGATGGTGGCACTCACCAAGACCAGCGACACCAAGGAACTGCAGCGCATCTTCTGGGAATATTGATCTCCCCCAGGCTTGCTCGCTTCGCGTAGCCTCCTTCCCCCTTCCGGGGGCAACACCTGCGGCCCGGCAAAGCCGGTTCCGCGGTGTTCCTGGCGAAGCCTCGGTTTTTCGCCCGGCGGAGCGTCCGGGCCGGGGTTCAGGCCAGGGCGCGCCGCTGCTGCCGGTGGCGCGCGTACTCCAGGCTGCTCACGCACACGAGCAGCCAGGCCAGGCCGGTCAGCAGGCCGGCCGCCACGTCGCTCGCAAAGTGCACCTGCAAGAAGATGCGGCTGCACGCGATGGTGACGATGGCGCCCGCCGCGGCCATCGCGCCCGGCACGTGCCAGCGCGGCGGCAGCGTGCGCAGCAGCAGGTACAGCAGCATTCCGTAGCTCACGATCGCGCCCGCGCTGTGGCCGCTGGGAAAGCTGTAGCTCGTCTCCAGCGCCAAGCCGTGGTCGTGCAGCGGTCGGGCCCGCGCAAAGATCTGCTTGAGCGCCGGGTTCAGCACCACGATGCCGCCCAGCGCCAGCACCCAGCCCAGCGCCAGGCCGCGGTGCGAATGCCACCAGAGCGCGGCGGCCACCAGCAGGCACACCGGCCCGAGGAAGGCCGCGTCGCCCAGGTGCGTGACCCAGCTGAACACCACCAGCGCGGTGCGCGGCAGGTGCGTGGCAATGGCGTCGGTCAGCGCGTGGTCAGCCTGGCCGAGCACGCGGCCGTCGGAAATGTTCGACGCGATCCAAGCGAACAGGCTCGAGGCCAGAAGAATCAGCACGAAGCCCGACGCGAGCCCGAGCGCGATGCGCGGCTCGTTGGGCTCGTCGGTGTCCAGCGCATTGAAGTGGCGTTTCTGCAGCAGGTGGCAGGCCAGGCCGGCACCGAGCACCGACATCGCGAGAAGGCAAAGGAACCAGGGCAGCGCGTGCACGCCGAGCTGCTGTGCAGCGAGAACAAGAGGGGCTTGCGTCAACATAGCGGCGCACCCTAAGGCCGCGCCGCCTCACTGGCAAGGGAAAGACCGAATACTTCGGCGCAGCCGAAGGCCTTGTCGCGCGCCACGTAGTCCCAGCGTTCGACGCGGCATGCGCGAGGGCCGCCAGCCATGCCTTCGGCAACATCGTCGGCCATGCCCGCGCGCACCACGTTCACCGAATTCGGATGGCCCGCGCGCACCCGCGACGACACCGCGGTGCCGGCCTGCACCGCCCAGGCCGTGCGCGCGCACCCCGGAAAGGCGTCGTGCAGCGGCCGCACATAGGGCAGGTGGATGTGCCCGCCCAGGATCAGGTCGGCGCCGGCCGCGCACCAGCGCGCCACCGCCTGCTCGCGCCCGTGCAGGCGGTTGCCCATGCCCTGCGTGCGCGTGACCATCACCGGCTGGTGCGTCACCACCACGCGCACCTGCGACGGCGAGGCCGCCGCCAGCCGCCGCGCCACGCGCTCGACCTGCGCGGGCGAGACCGCGCCGTCGGTGTGCCGGTACCAGCGCGTGGTGTTGACCATGGTCACCTGCCAGTCGGGCGACTCGAACACCGGCTCCAGGTCGTCGCCGAAGGCCCGGCGGTAGCGGCCGTAGGGCGCGAACACGCGCGCCCCCAGCTGGAACAGCGGAATGTCGTGGTTGCCCGGCACGGCCACCACCGGCCGCCCCAGCCGGTCGGCAAAGGCCCGTGCCGCCGCAAACTGCGCGGCGGTGGCGCGCTGCGTGATGTCGCCCGACAGCACCACCACGCCCGGCGCCAGCGCATCGGCGAGCCGCTCGAGCGCGTGCAGCACGTCGGGCTGCTCGGTGCCGAAGTGGGGGTCGGAAATCTGCAGCAGGCAGCTCATTCGCGCGCCGCCTCCAGCTCGGGCGCCGTCCGGGCCGGGCGCACCAGCCACAGCGGCTCGGGCGACACGCGGAACAGCAGCGGCGTGTCGACCCAGCCGATCTCGCCGTCGGTCGCCACCTTGATGCGGCGCGCGGCCAGCGGGCGCCGCGGCTTCACCGTGAGCGACTCGAACGGAAAGCTCAGCACCTCGTCGGCGTCGCCGAGCCGGCCGAGCGCGCCGCGCACCAGCAGGCCGGGCATGGCCAGCGGCCCCACGGGCTTGAGCGCAATGGCGGCCAGCTGGCCCTGCTCGGGCACGTCGGCTTCGGGAATGCCGACCTGGTGCAGCTGCAACGGGTTGTTGCCGACGAACAGCGTCGGCGTGCGGATGTCGCGCTCCACGCCGCGCCAGGCCATGCGCAGGTTCCATTGCCGGTGGCCGCGCAGCACCGTCAGCAGGCCGGCGCCGAAGGCGATCCAGCGGTTGCGGCCGTAGCGCGCCTTGTAGGCCTCGCGCTCTTCCAGCAACTCGGCGTACAGGCCGAGGCTGGCATTGACCAGGAACATCCGGTCGTTCACCAGCCCGACCTGCACCGCGCGGGGCTGCTCGGTCAGCAGGATGTGCAGCGCCTGCGCCGTGTCGCGCGGAATGCCGTGGGTGCGGCTGAAGTAGTTGAAGGTGCCCTGCGGCAGCACGCCGAAGGCGCAGCCGCTGCCCAGCGTGGCGTGCGCCACCGCGTTGATGGTGCCGTCGCCGCCCGCGGCCACCACCACGCCGCCCACCGCCCGCGCCCGCTCCACCGCCTCGCGCGCCAGCGCCTGCACCCGGCCGGGTCCGTCGACCACGAAGATGCGGTTGCGCCGGCCGGCCGCATCGCAGCCTTCCTCGATGACCCGGCGGGCCTCGGCCGCGTCCTCGCTGCCGGAGCTGGCGTTGAGCACGATGAACAGGGGGGCGTCGGGTGCGGTCTCGGGCACGGGCATGTCGTTGGGGCGGGTCTGAAGGCGGGAAAAGTGCAGGAAAAGAGGGCCAAAAACGGCAGCGGCGGCCCCGCCGCACGCGGCGGGTTGGGTGTTGTCGCACCCCTCGCCCGGCCCCGGCAGCAGGCGACTTCCCGACCCGCTGTGGGAGAGTTGCCCTCCGAACGTAAAATCGCCCGCTTTCGCGGTGCTTCGCCGCGCTACCGTCCAATGTCCGGCCACGCCGGCCAGCTTCATGTTGACCTTCCAGCAAATCATTCTCAAACTGCAGTCGTACTGGGCCGACAAGGGCTGCGCGCTGCTGCAACCGTACGACATGGAAGTGGGCGCGGGCACCTCGCACACCGCCACCTTCCTGCGCGCGCTCGGCCCCGAACCCTGGAAGGCTGCCTACGTGCAGCCCAGCCGCCGCCCCAAGGACGGCCGCTACGGCGAGAACCCCAACCGCCTGCAGCACTACTACCAGTACCAGGTCGTGCTGAAGCCGGCGCCCAGCAACATCCTCGAGCTCTACCTCGGCAGCCTCGAAGCCCTGGGCTTCGACCTGAAGAAGAACGACATCCGCTTCGTCGAGGACGACTGGGAGAACCCCACGCTCGGCGCCTGGGGCCTGGGCTGGGAGGTCTGGCTCAACGGCATGGAAGTGACGCAGTTCACCTACTTCCAGCAGGTGGGCGGCATCGACTGCAAGCCCATCACCGGCGAGATCACCTACGGCCTGGAGCGCCTGGCCATGTACCTGCAGGGCGTGGACAACGTCTACAACCTGACCTGGACCGACGGCCTGAGCTACGGCGACGTCTACAAGCAGAACGAGGTCGAGCAGTCGACCTACAACTTCGAGCACAGCGACGCCGAGTTCCTGTTCACCGCCTTCAACGCGCATGAAAAGCAGGCCAAGCACCTCATGACCGAGCAGCTCGCGCTGCCGGCCTACGAGCAGGTGCTGAAGGCCGCGCACAGCTTCAACCTGCTGGACGCGCGCGGCGCGATCAGCGTGACCGAGCGCGCGGCCTACATCGGGCGCATCCGCAACCTCGCGCGCAGCGTGGCGCAGAGCTACTACGAGAGCCGCGAGCGGCTGGGCTTCCCGATGGCGCCGCGCGAATGGGTCGCGCAGATGCCGCCGAAGAAGGCCGCCTGAGCGAACGCCGAGCCACTGCATGCCCACCGTCTTCACCCACGTCGCCGTTCCCGTCTGCGCAGCCATTGCGCTGGGCACGCGTCGCGTGCCGGTGGCGGCGCTGCTGGCGGGCATGCTCGCGTCCATCGCGCCCGACTTCGACGGCCTGGCCTTCAAGCTGGGCATTGCCTACGGCGGCATGACGGGGCACCGCGGCTTCACGCACACCCTGCTGTTCGCGCTGCTGCTGGGCCTCGCGGGCTGGTGGCTCGCGCCCCGCTGGGGCATGCGCCGGGCCGTGGGCTGGGCGTGGATCTCGCTGTGCGCCGTGTCGCATCCGCTGCTGGACATGCTGACCAACGGCGGCATCGGCATCGCCCTCTTCTGGCCGTTCAGCGACGTGCGCCATTTCAGCCCGTGGCGGCCCATCGAGGTGTCGCCGGTGGCGCTGAAGCGCTTCTTCTCGCCGCGCGGCGCGCAGGTGCTGCTCAACGAGATGGCCACCGTGTGGGCGCCGCTGCTGGCGGCCGCGGTGCTCGCGCTCGTCGCGCGCCGCCGCGTGGAGCGTCGCAACGTGGAGCTGCGCAAGGGCGCCGTTGCCGCATGAATCCGATCTGTCTTCTTTCTTCTTTCCCTTCCACGGCGCCGCTTCGCTGCGCGCCCGTGGCCGGTGCCGTCCGCGGCCCATTTTCAAAAGCCCTCTGAGCCATGTCGTCTGCCAGCCTTCTTGTCGAACTGTTTGTCGAGGAATTGCCGCCCAAGGCCCTGAAAAAGCTGGGTGACGCCTTTGCCGGCGGCCTGCGCGACCAGCTCGTGGCGCAGGGGCTCGCCGAGCCCGGCGCCGTGCTGACCGCCTACGCCTCGCCGCGCCGCCTGGCCGCGCACCTCACGCACGTGGCCGAGCGCGCCGCCGACAAGGCCGTGTCGCAAAAGCTCATGCCCGTGGCCGTCGGCCTCGACGCCTCCGGCCAGCCCACGCCCGCGCTGCTCAAGCGCCTGGGGGCGCTGGGCGCCGACGCCTCGGCCGTGCCCGGCCTCAAGCGCGCGATGGACGGCAAGGCCGAGGCCCTGTTCTACGAAAGCACCGCCAAGGGCGCCACGCTGGCCGAAGGCCTGCAGAAGGCGCTGGCCGAAGCCATCGCCAAGCTGCCGATCCCCAAGGTCATGACCTACCAGCTCGAAGAAGGCAGCGAGCTGCCCGGCTGGACCAGCGTGAGCTTCGTGCGCCCCGCGCACGGCCTGGTGGCGCTGCACGGCGACACCGTGGTGCCGATCGAGGCGCTGGGCCTGAAGGCCGGCCGCGACACGCACGGCCACCGCTTCGAGGCGGCTGTCGACCCCGTGGTGCTGCGCGACGCCAGCAGCTACGCGCTGCAACTGCAGGAAGAGGGCGCCGTCATCGCCAGCTTCGAGGCCCGCCGCGCCGAGATCGCGCGCCAGCTCGCGGCGGCCGCGGTGAAGGTCGGCGGCGGCGTCGTGCCGATCGACGACGACGCGCTGCTCGACGAAGTGACCGCGCTGGTCGAACGCCCCAACGTGCTGGTCTGCAGCTTCGAGCGCGAGTTCCTCGAAGTGCCGCAGGAATGCCTGATCCTCACGATGAAGGCCAACCAGAAGTACTTTCCGCTGCTCGACGCGTCGAACAAGCTCACCCACAAGTTTTTGGTCGTCAGCAACATCAGCCCCGACGACGCGAGCGCCGTCACCGGCGGCAACGAGCGCGTGGTGCGCCCGCGCCTGGCCGACGCCAAGTTCTTCTTCGACCAGGACCGCAAGAAGTCGCTGGCCTCGCGCGTCGAGTCGCTGGGCAAGGTGGTCTATCACAACAAGCTGGGCACGCAGGGCGAGCGCGTGGAGCGCGTGATGCGCATCGCGCGCGGCATTGCCGAGAAGATCGGCGACGCCACGCTGGCCGCGCACGCCACCCAGGCCGCCCAACTGGCCAAGGCCGACCTCGTGACCGACATGGTCGGCGAGTTCCCCGAGCTGCAGGGCACCATGGGCCGCTACTACGCGCTGCACGACGGCCTGGACGCCTCGGTGGCCGACGCCATCGAAGACCACTACAAGCCGCGCTTCGCCGGCGACGAACTGCCGCGCAACAACGTGGGCCTGGTGGTCGCGCTGGCCGACAAGCTCGAGACGCTGGTCGGCATGTTCGGCATCGGCAACCTGCCCACCGGCGACCGCGACCCGTTCGCGCTGCGCCGTCATGCGCTGGGCGTGCTGCGCATGTTGATCGAGAAAGACCTCGCACTGGGGCTCGACGCGCTGCTGCAGGACGCCGCCGCGCAGTTCGACGGCATCGCCGGTTTCGACAGCGGCAAGGCCACCGTCGAGCTGCAGGACTTCATTCTCGACCGCCTGGCCGGCAGCCTGCGCGAGCAGGGCGCCAGCGCGCAGGAAGTCGACGCCGTGCTGGCCCCGCGCCCGCAGCGCCTGGGCGAAGTGCCCAAGCTGCTGGCCGCGGTGCGCGCCTTTGCCGCCTTGCCTGCCGCTGCCGCGCTGGCCGCCGCGAACAAGCGCATCGGCAACATCCTGAAGAAGGCCCCCGAGGCCGACGCGCACGTCAGCGAGCTGCTGCTGCAGGAGCCCGCCGAGAAGGCACTGCACGCCGCCATGGCGCAGGTCGTGCCCGCCGCCAACGCGCAGTTCGAAGCCGGCGACTACACCGCCTCGCTGCAGACGCTGGCCGCGCTGCGCGAGCCGGTCGATGCCTTCTTCGACGGCGTGATGGTCAATGCCGACCAGGCCGACCTGCGGTTGAACCGCCTGGGCCTGCTGATGTCGCTGCACGCCGCGATGAACCGCGTGGCACAGCTCGAGCGGCTGGCTGTCTGATCTCTTCCCGACGACTCCACGAGACTCCACCACGGGCGGCATTGCCATGAAACTCGTCATCCTCGACCGCAACGGCACGATCAACGTGCACCGCGAAGATTTCGTGAAGAGCGACATCGAGTGGACGCCGCTGCCCGGTGCGCTGGAGGCCGTGGCGCGCCTGAACCATGCGGGCTGGCACGTGGTGATCGCGTCGAACCAGTCGGGCCTGGGCCGCGGGCTGTTCGACATGGCCTCGCTCAACGCCATGCACGCCAAGATGCACAAGATGCTCGCGGCCGTGGGCGGCAAGGTCGACGCTGTCTTCTATTGCCCGCACAGCCCCGACGAGGACTGCGATTGCCGCAAGCCCAAGCCGGGCCTGTTCCTGCAGATCGGTGACCGCTACGGCATCGACCTGAAGGGCATCCCGACCTGCGGCGACAGCCTGCGCGACCTGCAGGCCGGCGCGGCCGCCGGCTGCGAGCCGCACCTGTTGCTCACGGGCATGGGCGCGGCCTGCCGCGGCGTCGATCCGCTGCCTTCCGAATACCCGGCGAACACGGTGGTCCACGACGACCTCCCCGCCTTTGTCGACTTTTTGCTTGCGCGCGAAGCGCAGGCTGCACTGCAGGTAGCTGTCTGATGGCGTTTATCCGTTCCGTTCTCCATGCACTCTGGATGCTCGTCACCGTGGTGCCCTGGGGCATCATCATGTGTGTCAGCTCGCTCTGGAAGCGCGGCATTCCGCTGTACTGGATGGCCGAGCGCTGGCTCAGCTGGGCCATTGGCGGCGCGCGCGTGCTGCTGGGCATCAAGACCCGCGTGAGCGGCATGGAGAACCTGCCGACCGACCAGCTCGCCGGCGCCGTGCTGCTGGTGAAGCACCAGTCCACGCTCGAGACCTTCCTGATGCCCACGCTCATGCCGCACCCGCTGGCCTACGTGTTCAAGAAGGAACTGATCTACGTGCCGTTCTTCGGCTGGGCGATGGCGCGGCTGGACATGATCCACATCGACCGCAGCCAGCGCGCGCAGGCCTTCAACAAGGTGGTGAACCAGGGCCGCAAGCTGCTCGCGCAGGGCATCTGGATCATCATGTTCCCCGAAGGCACGCGCATTCCGCGCGGCCAGAAGGGCACCTACAAGAGCGGCGGCACGCGCCTGGCCTGCGAGACCGGCGTGCCGGTGATCCCCATTGCCGTCACCTCGGCCAAGGTGTGGCCCCGCAAGGCCTTCATCAAGCGCCCCGGCGTGGTGGACGTGTCCATCGGCCCGGCGATCCCGAGCGTGGGCCGCAAGCCCGACGAACTGATGCGCGAAGTCGAAGCCTGGATCGAGGCCGAGATGCGCCGCCTCGACCCCGAGGCGTATGCCGACAGCCCTGTGCAGCCCACGCAAGAAGCGGTGAGCTGAGAAGACAAGAAAGCCCGTCATGGGGGGACTGCTTCAGTTCACGATGGATCTTTTCGAGGGGTTGGGCAGCGAGTTCGCGCCACCGGCGCCAGCAACTGCGCCTGCGCCTGCGCGGCCGCGACGGGCAAGGAAGCCCAAGCTGGTGGCGCCGCAGGACGCGGTGCCTGATGCGGTGCCCACGGCACCTGTCGTTGCACCTGCACCAATGGATCCGAATGCGCCGCCCGCGGTGCTGCTGGCCGACACGCTGGCCTTGGCGCGCTTCGCGCATCCGCAGGCTTCGCGCGAGATCGTGCTGGGGTCGGCGCGCGTGGCCTATGAGTTCAAGCGGGGAAAGCGCAAGACCATCGGTTTCCTGGTCGGGGCCGAAGGCCTGTCCGTGCGCGCGCCGCGCTGGGTGGCGCTGCGCGATGTCGATTCGGCGATTCACGAGAAGTCGGACTGGATCCTGCGCAAGCTGACGGAGACGCAGCAGCGGCATGCGCGGGTCGAGGCGACGCGCATCGAATGGCGCGACGGCGCGGTGTTTCCGTTCATGGGCGAGGCCGTCGTGATCCGGCTCGACCCGAAGCACGGGTTTGCCAGCGTGGGCGGGACGCTCGATGCGGCGGAAGGGGGCGAGCCCAGGGTGCTGCGGCTGGCCGTGGCGCAGAACGCGGAGCCTTCGCAGATTCGCGATGCGGCGCAGGCGTGGTTGATGCGGCAGGCACGCAAGCTGTTCATCGAGCGGTTGGATCACTTTGCGCCGCTGCTCGGGGTGCGATGGGTGAAGCTCTCGTTGTCCAACGCGGCGACTCGGTGGGGGAGTGCGAGTGTCGATGGGTCGATTCGGCTGAACTGGCGGTTGATTCACTTCCGGTTGCCGGTGATCGACTATGTGGTTGCGCATGAGCTGGCGCATCTGAGGGTGATGGATCACTCGCATCGCTTCTGGGAGACGGTCGAGAGTGTGTTGCCTGACTATGGTTTGTTGCGGCAGCAGTTGAAGGATGAGGCTGTGCCTCGTTGGAACTGAACCTTTGTTGGGTTGGTTTTTTCCCGGGGCCGGGATTTCGCCCGGCGGCGGCCTTACTTTCTTTTGCTTCGCCAAAAGAAAGTAGGCAAAGAAAAGGCGACCCCACTGTCTGCGACCCCTGCGCTTCGCTACGGGGCAACCTGCGGTGCTCGCGTTTCGCGGGGTCTCGCAGAACTCGCTTCGCTCAAACAGCTGCGAGCCCTGATCCGCGAAACGCTCCGCTCCTCGGCGCAGCCAGAGGGGATGGGACGCCACACGGGCCATCGCGTTGCTCGGCCCGAGGCACTGCAGGCGCTGTGCGCCTGCAGTGATGAACCAGGGGTACGGGCAGGGGGCTGTCTTTCTGCTTTCTGTATCGGCTGTTCCCAAGCCGAGCGCAGCGATGGCGCGTCTGTTCCCCAAGCCCTTCTGGCTGCGCCGAGGAGCGGAGCGTTTCGCGGATCAGGGCCCACCCTTGTTTGAGCGAAGCGAGTTTGGGTGGGACCCCGCGAAACGTGAGCACCGCAGGTTGCCCGTAGCGAAGCGAAGGGACGCAGACAGTAGGGTCGCCTTTCTTTTGCCTACGTTTCTTTGGCGAAGCAAAGAAAAGTAGGTCGCCTGCCGGGGCGAGACCCGGCCCCGGAAAGCAAACGCCCAACGAGCGTGCCCAAAAAAGCGAGCGTGCTCGAAGAGCAAAACCTTATCGAGCGTGCGTAACCCCCCCATCCACCACCAACGTAGACCCCATCACATAATCCCCCGCCCGCGAAGCCAGATAAATAGCCGCCCCCGCCATATCCTCAGGCACCCCGATCCTTCCAGCAGGAATGCGATCCTTCACCACATCCCCGTGGTCCCGCGCATCCTTGTTCATATCGGAAGCAAACGCGCCCGGCGCAATGGCGCTCACCACGATGCGGTCCTGCGCCAGCCGCAGCGCCATGCGACGCGTCAGCTGGATCAACCCAGCCTTGCTCGCCGCATACGAATACGTCTCCTGCGGATTCACCGAGATCCCGTCGATCGACGCAATGTTGATCACCTTCGACAGGTGATCGGTCGCCGCCTTCTTCAGCAGAGGTGTCAACGCCTTCGTCAGAAAGAAGGGCGTCTTCAGGTTCAGGTCGACCACCTTGTCCCACCCGCTCTCCGGAAACTCTTCGTACGGCGCTCCCCAGGCCGCACCGGCGTTGTTCACCAGGATGTCGAGCGAGCCTTCATGCTTCGCATAGGCATCGACCAGCGCCTGCGCCCCTTCCACCGTCGACACATCCGCCGGCAGCGAAACGCAATGCCCGAACGCCGACAGCTCCTTCGCCGTCTGGTCGCAGGCCGCGGCCTTGCGTGCCGAGATGTACACGCGCGCGCCCTGGGCCAGGTAGCCCTCGGCGATCATGCGGCCGATGCCGCGCGAGCCGCCGGTGATCAGCGCGGTGCGGCCCTTCAGCGAGAAGAGTTGGGTGGTGTCCATGGTGCAGGTGTCTCCTGAATGAAAGAATTTTCAGGAAACGAGCTTAGTGCGCGCCACGCCGCGCGCGCGTCACCTCGGTGTCAGCGACAGGCTCCGGGGGCTCGTGAAGCTGCGTAGCTCACCGGTGAGCGGATCGATGAACGACAGCGAACGCGCCAGCAGCTGCAGGGGCTTGCTGAAGTCGTCCGCGCCCTCGGGCAGCAGCACGGGGTAGATCGGGTCGTTCACGATCGGCATGCCCAGCGCCTGGCAGTGCACGCGCAGCTGGTGCTTGCGGCCGGTGACGGGCGACAGCCTCAGCAGGGCATGGCCGTCGCGCACTTCCTGCACGGCGATGCGGGTCTCGGAATTGGGCTCGCCGGGCTCCTCGCGCACGCGCATGAAGTGGTCGTCGTCGACCAGGCGGCTGCGGTAGATCTCGGGCACCGACGACACGCCTTCCTGCCAGGGCACCACCGCCTCGTAGTGCTTGTCGATGCGGCGCTCCGGAAACATCGACTGGTAGGCGCCGCGCGTGGCGTGCCGCACCGAGAACAGCACCAGCCCCGAGGTGCTGCGGTCGATGCGGTGCATCGGCACCAGGTCGTCGAGCCGCAGCTTGCGTTTCAGGCGCACCAGCAGGCTCTCCTGCAGGTACTTGCCGGTGGGCGTGACGGGCACGAAGGGTGGCTTGTCGACGACCAGGAATTCGTCGTCCTGGAACACCACCTGCTCCTCGAACGGAATGGGCACCTCGTCGTCCAGCGTGCGGTAGTAGTACACGCGCAGCGGCGACTGGTAGGGGCGCGTGAGGGTCACGGCCACACCGTGCTCGTCCATGACGTCGTTGGCCTCGATGCGCGCGATCCAGGCCTCGGGCGTGATGGCGGGAAAGCGCTCGATCAGGAATTCGGCAATGGTCCGCCACGGGCCGTAGGGCAAACCGGTGCAGCTGGGGCCGACGCCATCGCGCGTGGGCAATGGCAACTGCGGTGGCCGGCGCCGCGTCATGGCGAAAGCGCTTGCTGCAGCAGCGCCAGGGCGTCGGCGAACGAAGGGCGCGCGGCCGCGTCGGGCTGCAGGCAGCGGTCTTTCAGCGCGGCCACGGCGGGCGGCGGCGTGTCGGTGCAGCGTTCGAGCAACTCTTCGAGCAGGCAGCCGAAGGCGCGCATTTCCAGCGACTGGAACGCGCGCGCCTGTGCCGCGCCGAGCGCGCCGGTCATCCAGGCCGCGCCGAAGTCGCCGAGCCGTCCGCCGCCCTCGGCCTGCCACAGGATGTTGTGGGCGTACAGGTCGCCGTGCAGGAGGCCCCGCGCATGCAGGTGCTGCATGGCCGAGGCGATGTCGCGCGCGATGCGCAGCGCCACGCGGGCCGGCCAGCGCGCGTCGCCCGAATAGACGTCGCGCGTGCACGATGCCAGGCTCGGCGGCCCGGCGAGGGTGACGAACGACGGATCGACCAGCGCCATCACGAGGCCTTCGGTGCCCTCGGGATGGCCGTCGATGCGGCTCTGCGCGGCGATCAGCGTCGGGTGTTCGCCGGCCGCGATGCACGCCGCCATTTCGCTGTGCGGCCAGCCGTCGCTGGTGACGTCGCCCTTGAACAGCTTGACCGCCACCTGTTGTTGCTGCTGCCCTGGTGTGCCGAGCGATGCCTGGTGGATCACGCCCGATGCGCCTTCGCCGAGCTTCCTGCCGAGCGTGAGGTCACGCCAGTCGATGTGCGGCACCGACCGCGCGGCGATCGCCGCGTCTTCGGCCTGGGTGTCGAAGGGGTTGCCCGCGCAGGCGAGCCACGAGAGGCGCGGCAGCGAGAGCAGCCACTCTGGCAGCGTCTCGAAACGGTTGGCCGAGATGCGCAGCAGCTCGAGCCGGTCGAACGCGGCCATCGACGGCGGCAGCGCGCGCAGGCGGTTGCCCGCGAGCATCAGCTTCTGCATGCGCGTGCAGTGGCCGAGCGTGTCGGGCAGTTCCTCGATCCGGTTGT
Organism: Variovorax sp. OK605; assembly: GCF_900115445.1. Classification (NCBI taxonomy): domain Bacteria; kingdom Pseudomonadati; phylum Pseudomonadota; class Betaproteobacteria; order Burkholderiales; family Comamonadaceae; genus Variovorax; species Variovorax sp. OK605. The sequence goes on along the minus strand of NZ_FOWL01000010.1, from coordinate 269,765 downwards.
CCGTGAGGATCAGCCAGCGCAGCGACGGCGGCAGCGCGGCGGCCGGCACGCTGCGGATCTGGTTGGCCTTGAAGCCGACGATGTCCAGGCCATCGCATTGGCCGATGGCTTCGGGCAGCGTGGTGAAGCGGTTGTCGGAGCAGAACAGCACGCGCAGCCGGCGCAGGCGGTGCAGGTCGTTGGGCAGGGTGTCGAGCGCGTTGCCCGACAGGTTCAGCGTCTCGAGCGAATCGGCAAGGTCGAACAGCTCGCGCGGGAACTCGGTGAGTCCGCACGAGAGATCGATTCGTTTTGCGCCTGCCAGCCGGCCCGCGCGCAGCTCAGCCAGCGTGTCGTCGTCCATCCGGCGAGTCTAAATTGCCGGCGATGTCCTCAGGCGGCGCCCGACTTGGCGCCGAAGCGGTACATGCCGTCCTTGCCCAGCTCGCGCTTCACCTGGCCCGCGAACCACAGCAGGTGCAGGTGGGCCACGGTCTCGCCCATGGCGAAGGTCATCTGGTGCAGGTCGAGCTCGCGCTTGAACAGGATCGGCAGGCCTTCGGCCGCGGTCAGCGGGCGCGCGGTGCAGGCCTCGAGCAGCTCGGCCAGGCGGTCGCGGTGGTGCTCCTGCAGCTGGTCGACGCGGCGATGGATGCCGGTGAACGGCTTGCCGTGCGAGGGCAGGCCCAGCGTGTCGGCCGGCAGCGCCTTGAACTTGTCGATGCTGTCCAGGAACAGGCGCAGCGAGTTCGCCTCGGGCTCGCCCGCATACACGCTCACGTTGGTGGAAATGCGCGGCAGCATCATGTCGCCGCCCAGCAGCAGCTTGAGCTCGTCGCAGTACAGCGCGATGTGCTCGGGCGCATGGCCGTAGCCGCTGATGCAGCGCCAGGCGTGGCCGTCGATGGTGACGGTGTCGCCGTCGAGCATGCGCACGAAGCTGTCGGGCACCGCCGGCACCATGTTCGCGTAGTAGTTGGTGCGCGCGCGGATCTTGGCGACCGCGTCGGGGTCGCTCAGGCCGTGCGAGCTGAAGAAGCGCGCCGCCTGCTCGCCGCCGGCCAGCGTGTCGCCGGCGGTGCTGAGCACGCGGGCCACGTGGTAGTCGGTCGAGCTGATCCACATCGGCGCGTTCCAGCGCTCGCACAGCCAGTGCGCCAGGCCGATGTGGTCGGGGTGCATGTGGGTCACGATGACGCGCAGGATCGGCAGGCCCTGCAGCTGCGTCTCGAAGATCTGTTCCCACTGCGCGCGCGCCTCGTCGTGGGCGATGCAGCAGTCGACCACCGTCCAGCCGGCCACGCCGTCGATCGTGTCGCGCAGCAGCCAGAGGTTGATGTGGTCGAGTGCGAAGGGCAGCCGCATGCGGATCCAGCGCACGCCGGGCGCCACTTCCATGGCTTCGCCGGGCTGGGGCAGGGTGTCGCCCAGGGGGTAGTGGAGTTCGCGTTCGAGGAGGTTCATGTAAGATTGACGTTTACGTAAACGTCATGAGTCAAGGGCACCATTGTAGGGATCGCCGGGCAAACCTGCTGTCGCCCTCGTAACCTTCCGTTTGACGCTTCCTTCGCCACCACTTCCGCCATGCCTGCGCAAACCTTCACCATCAGCCAGCTCGCGAAGGAATTCGACCTCACGACGCGGGCCATCCGCTTCTACGAGGACATGGGCCTGCTCACGCCCGAGCGCGCCGGCCTGCAGCGCGTGTACAGCGCGCGCGACCGGGCGCGGCTCACGCTCACCCTGCGCGCCAAGCGCCTGGGCCTGAGCCTGACGGAGGCCAAGGACATCCTGGACATGTACGACAGCCCGCGCGACACGGTGCCGCAGCTGGAGAAATTCCTCGGTGTGCTGGGCGCCCACAGGGCCCAGCTCGAGGCGCAGCTGACCGAGCTGCAGGCGAATCTCGCGGAAGTGCGCGAGCACGAAAAAAAGGGACGGTCCACGCTGGCCAAGGCACAAAAGGCGGCCAAGGGTTCGAAAGCCGCCGAAGCCAAGGCCTGAAAAACACTCCTCATCGACAATAGACGACTATGTCCGACAACCTCGAAGACCTCTTTGCCCATAACCGTGCCTGGTCCGCACAGATGGAGCGAGACCGGCCTGGTTTCTTCACCAGCCTGGTCAAGCAGCAAACCCCGCGTTACATGTGGATCGGCTGTTCCGACAGCCGCGTGCCCGCCAACCAGATCACCGGCCTCGAGCCCGGTGAAGTGTTCGTGCACCGCAACGTGGCCAACATCGTGGTGCACTCCGACCTCAACGCGCTCTCGGCGATCCAGTTCGCCGTGGAGCACCTGAAGGTCGAGCACATCATGGTCGTGGGCCACTACGGCTGCGCCGGCGTCAAGGCCGCGCTCAGCGGCAAGCGCATTGGCCTGGCCGACAACTGGATCCGCCACATCCAGGACGTGCGCGACCGCCACCACGTGATGCTCGAAAGCCTGCCCGAGGAAGCCCGCGTCGACGCGCTGTGCGAACTCAACGTGGCCGAGCAGGTGGTCAACGTGGCCGTGAGCACCGTCATGGTCGACGCCTGGGCGCGCGGCCAGAAGGTCAAGATCCACGGCTGGACCTTCGGCGTGCACGACGGCCTGCTGCAGGACCTGGGCCTGAGCGTCGACGGCGCCAAGCCGCTCGATGCCGTCTACAAGGCCGCCGTGCAGCGCATCCGCTACAAGTGGAGCAGGCCCGGCGAAGTGATTCAGGCGCTGACCGTGCAGGGCGCGCAGGTGAACCAGTCGGTGCAGGAAGCGCAGGCCATGTCGCCGCAGCCCGAGGCCGACACCGGTTCTGCCGGTTCTGTGGATCCCGCTGCGGCCTGAGGCCGCCCGGGCAGCGCCACGGCCATTTCCAGTTCCCCGGTCCGTCCATTCATGTTCCCGCAGCGCCTCGACTCGCCGCTGGCCTATGACATCGCGAAAGCGATGATGGACGGCTTCAACCGCCACTACCGGCTGTTTCGCGCCGAGTCGGCGCGCGCCAAGCACCGTTTCGAAACCGCCGACTGGCACGGCCAGCAGCGCGCGCAGCGCGAGCGCATCGAGTTCTACGACCTGCGCGTGAGCGAAGCCGTGGCCCGGCTCGAGAAGGAGTTCAAGGCCGGCGAGCAGCCGATGGACGTGTGGCACCAGATCAAGCTGCACTACATCGGGTTGCTGGTGGACCACCACCAGCCCGAACTGGCCGAGAGCTTCTTCAACTCGGTCACCACGAAGATCCTGCACCGCGCGTACTTCCAGAACGACTTCATCTTCGTGCGCCCGGCCATCAGCACCGAGTACATCGAGCCGCGCGGCGCGCCCACCTACCGGCCGTACTACCCCGAGCCCGAGACGCTGGCCGACACCGTCGAGCAGATGATCGACGACTTCGGCCTCACCGGCAGCTATGCCAACAAGCAGCGCGATGCGCAGCGCGTGGCGCACGTCATCCTGAACCGCTTCCACCAGGTGAAGCTGCGCGCCAACTTCCAGCTGCAGGTGCTGTCGGGGCTGTTCTATCGCAACAAGGGTGCGTACGTGGTCGGCAAGATCATGAACGGCTTCACCGAGATTCCGTTCTCGCTGCCGATCCTGCACGACAGCCACGGCAAGTTCTACATCGACGCGGCGCTGTTCGGCGAGGACGACCTGCAGATGCTGTTCAGCTTCGCGCGCGCGTACTTCATGGTCGACATGGAAGTGCCTTCGGCCTGCGTGCAGTTCCTGCGCTCGCTCATGCCGCGCAAGCCGCGCGCCGAGATCTACAACGCGCTGGGCCTGGCCAAGCAGGGCAAGACGCTTTTCTACCGCGACTTTCTTTCGCACCTGAACTACTCGAGCGACCGCTTTCGCATCGCGCCCGGCATCAAGGGCATGGTCATGCTGGTGTTCGACCTGCCGTCGTTTCCGTTCGTGTTCAAGGTCATCAAGGACTTCTATCCGCCGCAGAAGGACACCACGCGCGAGCAGATCAAGGGCAAGTACATGCTCGTGAAGCAGCACGACCGCGTGGGCCGCATGGCCGACACGCTGGAGTACAGCGACGTGGGTTTTCCGCTCGACCGCTTCGAGCCCGGGCTGATCGACGAAATCCGCAAGTTCGCGCCCAGCCAGCTGGAGATCGGCGACCGCGACGGCAACGGGGAAATGGAAGTCGTGCTCAAGCACGTCTACATCGAGCGGCGCATGATCCCGCTGAACATCTACCTGCAGGAAGCCTTCGACACGCTGGCAAACCCCGAGAGCCCGGCCCACGCCAGGCGCGCGAAAGACCAGCTCGAGCATGCGGTGATCGAGTACGGCAACGCCATCAAGGACATGGTGGCCGCCAACATCTTCCCGGGCGACATGCTGTGGAAGAACTTCGGCGTGACGCGCGGCGGCAAGGTCGTGTTCTACGACTACGACGAGATCGAATACCTCACCGACTGCAAGTTCCGCAAGGTCCCCACGCCGCGCAACGAGGAAGAAGAGATGAGCGGCGAGGTCTGGTACGCGGTGGGCCCGAAGGACGTGTTCCCCGAGACCTTCGAGCCTTTCCTGCTGGGCAACGCGGACGTGCGCCAGGCCTTCATGGCGCACCACGCCGACCTGCTCGACGCTGCCTTCTGGCAGCACCACAAGGAACGCATCCAGGCCGGGCAGATGCTCGACGTGTTCCCGTACGAAGAGTCGCAGCGCTTCCAGCACGAAGGCCACGCAACGCATTTCTGACCGATCGTTTTTTTCACCCGATCCAGTTTTCACTTCCCCATTCCTGAAGGAGACCTCCACATGTCCGAATCCATCGTCATCGTCGGCCTGGCCCGCACCCCCATGGGCAGCTTCCAGGGCGACTTTTCCGCGCTCTCCGCGCACGACCTGGGCGGCGCCGCCATCAAGGCCGCCGTCGAACGCGCGGGCATCGCGCCCGACAGCGTGGGCGAAGTGCTGTTCGGCAACTGCCTGATGGCCGGCCAGGGCCAGGCCCCGGCGCGCCAGGCGGCCTACAAGGGCGGCCTGCCCGACAGCGCGGGGGCCGTCACCCTCAGCAAGATGTGCGGCTCGGCCATGAAGGCCGCCATGCTGTCTTACGACATGCTGCTGGCCGGCACGCACGACGTGATGGTCGCGGGCGGCATGGAAAGCATGACCAACGCGCCCTACCTCATGCTCAAGGGCCGCGGCGGCTACCGCATGGGCCACGACCGCATCTTCGACCACATGATGCTCGACGGCCTGGAAGACGCCTACCAGCCGGGCCGCTCCATGGGCACCTTCGGCGAAGACTGCGCGGCCAAGTACAAGTTCACGCGCGAGCAGCAGGACGCGTTCGCCATTGCCAGCGTCGAGCGCGCCAAGAAGGCGACCGACACCGGCCTGTTCAAGGACGAGATCGTGCCCGTCACGGTCAAGGGCCGCGGCGGCGACACGGTGATCTCCATCGACGAAGGCCCGGGCAAGGTCAAGCTCGACAAGATCCCCACGCTCAAGCCCGCGTTCAAGAAAGAGAACGGCACCATCACCGCCGCGTCGAGCTCGTCGATCAACGACGGCGCCGCCGCGCTGGTCATGATGACCGAGTCGCACGCGAAGAAGATCGGCGCCAGGCCCATCGCCCGCATCGTCGGCCACGCCACGCACGCGCAGCAGCCCGAGTGGTTCTCCACCGCGCCGGTCGGCGCCGTCGCCAAGCTGTTCAAGAAGACCGGCTGGGCGGTGAAGGACGTCGACCTGTGGGAAGTGAACGAAGCCTTCGCGGTGGTGCCGATGGCGCTGATGCACGAGCTCGACGTGTCGCACGAAATCGTCAACGTGCACGGCGGCGCCTGCGCGCTGGGCCACCCGATCGGCGCGAGCGGCGCGCGCATCATGGTCACGCTGATCCACGCGCTGAAGGCGCGCGGCAAGAAGCGCGGCGTGGCCACCTTGTGCATCGGCGGGGGCGAAGGCACCGCGGTGGCACTCGAATTGCTATAAGGACAAGGGTCGGCCAGCGCCCGAGGGATGGGCGCTGGCCGGCTTTTTTCATTCGGATATTTCAAACAATGCAAAACATGCGTAGAGCAGGAGATTTCATGCGCCCATCCATCCACCGTACCGCCGTTGCCGCCGTGCTGGCCACCGCCTTCGTCGCGGGTGCCGCCCTGGCGCAGAAGCGCGACAACGTGCTGTTCCAGGCTGCCACCGACGAGCAGCCCGCGGTGATCAAGACGCTGGAGAAGCTCGTCAACATCGAGACCGGCACCGGAGACGCCGAAGGCATCGCCTCCGCCGGCAACTACCTCGAAGGCGAGCTCAAGAGCCTGGGCTTCACCGTCACGCGCAGCAAGTCGGCCGGCCTGGTGGTCGGCGACAACATCGTGGGCAAGCTCAAGGGCCGCGGCGGCAAGAACCTGCTGCTGCTGTCGCACATGGACACCGTGTACCTGAAGGGCATCCTCGCGAAGGCACCGTTCAAGGTGGAAGGCGACAAGGCCTACGGCCCCGGCATCGCCGACGACAAGGGCGGCAACGCCGTCATCCTGCACACGCTCAAGCTGCTGAAGGACTACGGCGTGCGCGACTACGGCACCATCACCGTGCTGTTCAACACCGACGAGGAGAAGGGCTCCTTCGGCTCGCGCGACCTGATCCAGGAAGAAGCCAAGCTGGCCGACTACGTGCTCTCGTTCGAGCCCACCAGCGCCGGCGACGAGAAGCTCTCGCTGGGCACCTCGGGCATCGCCTACGTGCAGGTCAACATCACCGGCAAGGCCTCGCACGCGGGCGCCGCACCCGAGCTGGGCGTGAACGCGCTGGTCGAGGCTTCCGACCTGGTGCTGCGCACCATGAACATCGACGACAAGTCGAAGAACCTGCGCTTCAACTGGACCATTGCCAAGGCCGGCAACGTGTCGAACATCATCCCCGCCAGCGCCACGCTGAACGCCGACGTGCGCTACGCGCGCAACGAAGACTTCGACGCCGCCATGAAGACGCTGGAAGAGCGCGCGCAGCAGAAGAAGCTGCCCGATGCCGACGTCAAGGTGCTCATCACGCGCGGCCGCCCGGCCTTCAACGCAGGCGAAGGCGGCAAGAAGCTGGTCGACAAGGCCGTGGCCTTCTACAAGGAAGCCGGCGGCAACCTGGGCGTGGAAGAGCGCACCGGCGGTGGTACCGACGCGGCCTACGCGGCGCTGTCGGGCAAGCCCGTGATCGAAAGCCTGGGCCTGCCCGGCTTCGGCTACCACAGCGACAAGGCCGAGTACGTGGACACCAGCGCCATTCCGCGCCGCCTGTACATGGCCGCGCGCCTGATCATGGACCTGGGCGCCGGCAAGTAACCCACAGCGATTCATAAGAAAGACAGGAGACAACGCCATGCTGCTCAGCACCGACCAGGAAGCCATCCGCGACGCGGTGCGCGACTTCGCACAAGCCGAACTCTGGCCCCACGCCCCCACGTGGGACCGCGAGCACAGCTTTCCGAAGGACGTGCACCAGGGCCTGGCGGCGCTGGGCGCCTACGGCATCTGCGTGCCGGAGGAGCATGGCGGCGCCGGCCTCGACTACCTCACGCTGGCGCTGGTGCTGGAAGAAATCGCGGCCGGCGACGGCGGCACCAGCACCGCCATCAGCGTGACCAACTGCCCCGTCAACGCCATCCTCATGCGCTACGGCAACGCGCAGCAGAAGAAGCAATGGCTCGAGCCGCTGGCGCAAGGGCAGATGCTCGGCGCCTTCTGCCTGACCGAGCCGCAGGCCGGCAGCGATGCATCGAGCCTGCGCACCACCGCGCGCAAGGACGGCGACGGCTACGTGATCGACGGCGTGAAGCAGTTCATCACCAGCGGCAAGAACGGCCAGGTGGCCATCGTCATCGCGGTGACCGACAAGGCCGCGGGCAAGCGCGGCATGAGCGCGTTCATCGTGCCCACCGACGCGCCCGGCTACAACGTGGCGCGGCTGGAAGACAAGCTGGGCCAGCACAGCAGCGACACTGCGCAGATCAACTTCGACGGCTGCCGCATCCCGCGCGAGAACCTGATCGGCGCGGAAGGCGAGGGCTACAAGATTGCGCTCGGCGCGCTGGAAGGCGGGCGCATCGGCATCGCGGCGCAGAGCGTGGGCATGGCGCGCAGCGCCTTCGACGTGGCACTGGCCTACGCCAAGGAACGCCAGGCCTTCGGCGGCACCATCTTCGACCAGCAGGCCGTGGGCTTCCGCCTGGCCGAATGCGCGACGCAGCTCGAAGCCGCGCGCCAGCTGATCTGGCATGCCGCGAGCCTGCGCGACGCCGGCCGGCCGTGCCTGAAGGAAGCCGCCATGGCCAAGCTCTTTGCCAGCGAGATGGCCGAGCGCGTGTGCAGCGCGGCCATCCAGACGCTGGGCGGCTACGGCTACGTGAACGACTTTCCGCTGGAGCGCATCTACCGCGACGTGCGCGTGTGCCAGATCTACGAAGGCACCTCGGACATCCAGAAGCTGCTGATTCAACGCGCGCTGGCGTGAACGCGCGCGGCGGGCGTCGCTGGAGCTGGATCGCCGCCGCAGTCGTGCTGGTGGCGCTGCTGGCTTGGGGCGTCGTCATCGAGCCGCGCTGGGTGGCGGCGCGCGTCGAGCCCTTGAGCTCGCCGCAATGGCAGGCGCCCGCCGGCCTGAAGGTGGCGGTGGCGGGCGACTGGCATCTCACCGAACGCTCGGCGTGGCGCATCACCAGCGTCGAGCGTGCCGCGCGCATCGTCGACGACATCAACGCCGCCCGGCCCGACGTGGTGCTGCTGCCCGGCGACTTCCTGGCCGGCTCGGGCGACGACGAGGCGCTGCCCATCGAGGACATGGCCGCCGTGCTCGGCCGCCTGAAGGCGCCGCAGGGCGTGTACGCGGTGCTCGGCAACCACGACTGGTGGCACGACGGCCAGCGCACCGCCAAGGCGCTCACCGCGCAGGGCATCCGCGTTCTGGAGAACGCCTCGGTGCAGTTGCCTGGTCACGACCTCTGGGTGGTCGGCATCGGCGATCACTCGACCGGCCATTCGGAGCCCGACAAGGCGCTGGCCGGCGTGCCAAAAGGCGCCGCCACGCTGGTCATGATGCACGACCCCTTCAGCTTCGCGACCATGCCGAAAACGCAGGGCCTGGTGGTGGCCTCGCACACGCACGGCGGCCAGGTGCGCATTCCCGGCTACGGCGCGCTGATCGTGCCCGGCGCGGCACCGCGCGACTGGGCTTACGGCTGGATCGCGCACAAGGACAAGCGCATGTACGTGACCAGCGGGCTGGGCGTGAGCATCCTGCCGGTGCGCTTCAACATGCGGCCCGAGTGGGTGATGTTCCAGTAGGCGATAGAGCGACGAGCGACCGGGCTGCAAGGCGGTCACATGCATCGCGCAGAATCGGCCGCACACCGACCATGCCATCGACACCCTCTTCCGGCACCGAATCCGCATCCAGGCCGCTGCTGCAGCAGCTTCGCGGCCATTGGGTCGAGGCGCCCAACGCCAATCCGCTGGTCGACCAGAGCCTGGCGCGCGCCTATGTGATCGACACGCGCGACACGCCGCTGTCGGCCGCCGTCACGGCCGCGGTGTTCTGGGTGCTGTTCCTGGTGCTCACCGGCAACCGCGGCACGCTGGTGTGGGCCGTGCTGGTGCACGCCATGCAATGGAACATGCACCGCCACCTGCACAAGCTGGACCCGGAGGCCATCGACGCCGCCTCGGCCGCGCGCACGCGCCGCCAGCTGGAGCTGCGCATGCTGTTCCCGGGGCTGGTGTGGTCGCTGGCGCCGTGGCTGTTCTTTCCGAGCGGCGACCTTGCCTACATCCTGCTCATGTACTTCTTCGTGAGCGGCACCACCAGCGTGATCATTGCCGCGCTCGCGCAGTGGTGGCTGGCCGCGCTGTGCTTCGGCGTGCCGGTGTTCCTGAGCCTGGCGCTGCGGCTGGTGCTGGAGCCGGGCAGCGTGCCGGTCATCATGGGCTGCCTCGCGGTGTCGCAGCTGCTGGCGGCGCTGCACTACGCGCGCAAGCAGAACCGGCTGATCGTCGGCTCCATCGAGAACGGCTTCGAGAACGCGCGCCTGGCCGAGGCGCTCGCGCGCCAGCTCGACCACGTGGCGCAGCTCGCCGCGCAGCGCGCCCGCATCTTCGCGGCCGCCAACCACGACCTGCGCCAGCCGATGCACGCGCTGGCCATCTTCGTGGACGCGCTCGACACGCGCAGCCCGCCCACGGCGCAGAACCTGCGCTTCATGCGCGACAGCGTCGACGCCCTGCGCGGCTCCATCGACGCGCTGCTCGACATCGCCCAGCTCGACGGCGGCGTGGCCCCGGTGCGGCCCGAGCCGCTGCGCCTGCAGCCGCTGTTCGACGCGCTGCACGGGCGCTTCGCGGCGCTGGCCGCGGCCAAGGGCTTGCGCCTGCGCGTGCGGCCCACGCAGGCCGCGGTGCTGGCCGATGCGCGCATGCTCGCGCGGCTGCTCGGCAACCTGGTGGACAACGCCATCAAGTACACGCCCTCGGGCACGGTGCTGGTCTGCGCGCGGCACGTGGCGCCGGGCGGCTGGCGCATCGAGGTGCGCGATTCGGGCGTAGGCATCGACGCGCAGCACCAGTCGCAGGTGTTCGAGGAGTTCTTCCAGGTCGACAACCCCGGTCGCGACCGCAGCCGCGGGCTCGGCCTGGGCCTGTCGCTGGTGGCGAGCATGGCGCAGGTGATGGGCTCGCGCATCCGGGTGCGCACCGCGCCGGGGCGTGGCAGCACGTTCTCGCTGGTGCTCGAGCAACGGGCTGCAGCAGCCGTTCCGACGGGCGACGACGATCTTTTCGCTTCGACCGCGCCCGAGCAGGAGGCCGCCACCGCGATTCGGATCCTGGTGCTCGACGACGAGCAGCCCGTGCGCGAGGCCATGCGTTCGCTGCTGTCCGCCTGGGGCCACGAGGTGGTGCTGGCGGCCAACCCGCGCGAGGCGCTGCAGCAGGGCGGCGTGTTCGACCTGATGCTGAGCGACCTGCGCCTGGGCAGCGGGCTCTCGGGCCTGGCCGCGGCGCAGGCCCTGCAGGCGGTGGGCAAGGCGCGCCACGTGGTCATCCTCACGGGCGAGACGGCGCATGCCAACCGGGCCGAGGTGGAGCGCGCCGGCTATGCGCTGATCTACAAGCCGGCCGACGCGCGGGCGCTGCGCGCCGCCATCGCGGGCAGCCTGCCCTAGGGTGGACAGGGCCTGGGCGGCTTCGGGCTTGCCCTGTCGGCGCTTCGGGCGCAAGGTGTTCCAATAGCGGTCTTCATGAGCGCCAACGATCCCACCAACGGACCTTGCCCCTGCGGCCGCACCGACCGCCGCGACAAGCCCATCGGCTACACCCTGTGCTGTGGCCGCTACCTCGACGATTTCGAGAACACCCCCGCGCCCGACGCCGAATCCCTGATGCGCTCGCGCTATTCGGCCTTCGTGCTGGAGCGCGGCGACTACCTGCTTGCCACTTGGCATGCCGCGCACCGGCCGGCCTCGATCGAGTTCGAGCCCGGCGTCAAGTGGCTGGGGCTCGACGTGCGCTCGCGCTCGGTGCTCGACGCGGACCATGCCGAGGTCGAGTTCGTGGCGCGCCAGCGTGGCCCCGCCGGCGCCGCCACCCGGCTGCACGAGCGCAGCCGTTTCGTGCGCGAGGGCAATCGTTGGTACTACCTCGACGGGGATCTGCAACTGCCCGTAGCTTGACGCGCGGGCCCGGGGCTCGCACAATCGGCCCCGCTCCGGGGTGCACGCATGTGGCGTGCTGAGATGGCAAAGTTGCCGACCCGCGAACTTGATCCGGGTCATACCGGCGTAAGAAGAGCTGCACTCCCTGACTCCGGTCCGTCATTCCTTTTCATGGCGGGCATCCCGAAGTCCATCGAGCGATTGCGGAGCACCCTGTCCCCACAAGGAGTGCCCCGATGAATGCCCCCGACAAGTTCACCACGCTGCTTTCGCTGACGCGCGAGCCCTTTCCCGCGTCGCACAAGTGCCTGATTCCGGGCAGCCGGCCCGACCTCAACGTGCCGGTGCGCGATGTGCTGCTGACCAACGGCGAGACCGTGTCGCTCTACGACACCTCGGGCCCCTACACCGATGCCAAGGTCGAGATCGACGTGCGCCGCGGCCTGCCCGATGTGCGCGGCGCGTGGATCGCCGAGCGCAACGACACCGAAAGCTACGAGGGCCGCTCGCACCAGGCGCTCGACGAAGGTCTCAAGCACGCCCACGACCACGATGCCCAGCGCCTGGCCGAACTGCGTGCCGGCGCTTCGGCGCTGCAGCGCACGCCGCGCCGCGCCAGGTCGGGCGCCAATGTCACCCAGATGCACTACGCGCGCCGCGGCATCGTCACGCCCGAGATGGAGTACGTGGCCCTGCGCGAGAACGGCAAGCGCGAGTGGATGGCCGAGTACCTGGCCAACGAGGAGCGTGCGAAGCGCGTCATGGGCAACCCGATGGGCGCCACCATTCCGCGCATCATCACGCCCGAGTTCGTGCGCGACGAGGTGGCCCGCGGCCGCGCCATCATTCCGGCCAACATCAACCACCCCGAGGTGGAGCCGATGGCCATCGGGCGCAACTTCAAGGTGAAGATCAACGCCAACATCGGCAACTCGGCCGTCACCTCGAGCATCGAGGAAGAAGTCGAGAAGCTGGTGTGGGCCATCCGCTGGGGCGCCGACAACGTCATGGACCTGTCCACCGGCAAGAACATCCACACCACGCGCGACTGGATCGTGCGCAACTCGCCGGTGCCCATCGGCACCGTGCCGATCTACCAGGCGCTGGAGAAGGTGGGCGGCGTGGCCGAGGACCTGACCTGGGAGATCTACCGCGACACGCTGATCGAGCAGGCAGAGCAGGGCATCGACTACTTCACCATCCACGCCGGCGTGCGCCTGCCGTTCATCCACCTCACGGCGGACCGCATGACGGGCATCGTCTCGCGCGGCGGCTCGATCATGGCCAAGTGGTGCATCGCGCACCACAAGGAGAGCTTCCTGTACACGCACTTCGAGGACATCTGCGACATCATGAAGGCGTACGACGTGAGCTTCTCGCTGGGCGACGGGCTGCGTCCGGGGTCGGGTGCGGATGCCAACGACGAGGCGCAGTTCGCCGAGCTGCGCACGCTGGGCGAGCTCACGCAGATCGCGTGGAAGCACGATGTGCAGACGATGATCGAAGGGCCGGGCCACGTGCCGCTGCACATGATCCAGGCGAACATGGACGAGCAGATCAAGCACTGCCACGAGGCGCCGTTCTACACGCTGGGGCCGCTGACGATCGACATCGCGCCGGGGTATGACCACATCGCGAGTGCCATCGGGGCGGCGATGATCGGGTGGGCGGGGACTGCGATGCTCTGCTACGTGACGCCGAAGGAGCACCTGGGCTTGCCGGATCGCGACGACGTGAAGCAGGGGATCATTGCCTACAAGATCGCTGCGCATGCGGCGGATGTGGCCAAGGGGCATCCGGGGGCACGTTCGCGCGACGACGCGCTGAGCAAGGCGCGCTTCGAGTTTCGCTGGCAGGACCAGTTCAACCTCGGGCTTGATCCCGATACCGCACGCGAATTCCATGACGAGACCTTGCCCAAGGACTCCAGCAAGGTGGCGCACTTCTGCTCGATGTGCGGGCCCAAGTTCTGCTCTATGAAGATCACTCAGGAAGTGCGTGAATACGCTGCCAAGAAGGGCATGGCCGAGGCTGCCGTGATGGCTGAGGGGATGGAGGAGAAATCCAAGGAGTTCATGGCGGGGGGCGGGGAGATGTATATCCCTATTCGAGCGGTGTCCTGACGTTTTTTTCCGGGGCCGGGCGGAATCCCGGCCCCGGAAAACAAATTTCAAAGCGATTGCTACCATCGACAGCAATCCCCCCAAGGCCAATGCAGCAATGAATCAATTCCCCTTCTCCGCAGTCTTGTTCGACTGCGACGGCGTCCTGGTCGATTCAGAACCCATCACCAACCGAGTCCTCGCAGAAATGCTCGGCGAACTGGGCTGGCACCTGACAACCGAAGAATCGATGAACACCTTCACCGGCAAGGCCGTGAAGGACGAAGCCGGCCTCATCGAATCCAGGACCGGCGTCAAGATCACCGACGACTGGCTGAAGGCGTTCAGAGCCCGCCGCAACGAAGCCCTCGAGCGCGACCTCGTCGCCATCCCTCACGCCCCCGCCGCCATCCGCGAGATCCACGCCAAGCTCAAGGGCCGCATCGCCTGCGCATCGGGCGCCGACCGCCACAAGGTCGAACTGCAGCTGGCCAAGGTCGGCCTGCTCGACTGCTTCCAGGGCCGCATCTTCAGCGGCCATGAAATGCCCCGCTCCAAGCCGCACCCCGACGTGTACCTCGCCGCGGCCGAGGCGCTGGGGGTCGACCCGAAGCGCTGCGCCATCGTCGAAGACACCGTCACCGGCGCGATGGCCGGCGTGGCCGCGGGTGCCACGGTGTTCGGCTACAGCACGGGCGAGTCGGGCCACAGCGGCCCGGGGCCGCTGCTGAGCGTGGGCGTGACGCGCGTGTTCAGCGACATGGCCGAATTGCCCGCGCTGCTTTCGGGCTACGGGCTGCAGACGGCCTGAGTTTCTGATGGAATGAGGGCCATCAACGAACGGCAGACAGGAACGACACGCCCATGACCTCCGAATACAAAACCGAGCAACCCGATCGCACCGAGATCGACACGCTCACCGGCCCCGCCGTGGTCGAGTTCGGCACCAACTGGTGCGGCATCTGCAAGGCCGCGCAGCCGAACATCGCCGAGGCCTTCGCCAAGTACCCGACCGTGCGCCGCATCAAGGTGGAGGACGGCAGCGGCCGGCCGCTGGGCCGCTCGTTCAACGTGCGGCTGTGGCCCACGCTGGTGTTCATGCGCGACGGCAAGGAACTCGCGAAGCTGGTGCGCCCGGAAGACAGCCAGTCGATCGCCGACGCGCTCGCGCTGATCGACGCACCGGCCCCCACCTGACGCAACTGGCGCAGTTGATGCTGCCCGGCCCCAGGCCCGACCCGGGTTAGTCCCGAGTCGCACGCGCCCCGCACGGCTTTCGCGCCGGCCCCGCGCGGGCCACAATTTCAGGATGCAGCCGCATCCGCCGCAAGCCACCTGGTCCGTGCCCGCGCTCGCCACGAGCGCGCAGACGCTCGACCTGCGCGCGGTGTCGCTGCTGCTCGACGCACCGCGCGACGCGGCCCCGGCGCGCGCGATGCTGCACTTCCTCAACGCGCTGCTGCCGGTGGAGTTCATCTCGCTGGTCTCGCACGGCGAGGAGCTGCCGGCGCAGCTCGAAGGCCATGCCTTTCACGCCGGCACGCGCAACGTCACGCGCGACTGCTTCACGCAGTACCGCCGGCACTTCTACCTGTTCGACGACGCCACCCGCATCACGCGCCACATGCGCTCGCAGGCGCGCGAGTGCGACACGGTCACCGCGCTGCACCTGCGTTCGCGCGACGTGCCCGACGCGGCCTGGCGCCACCGCATCTACGAGCGCGAGCACCTCACGGAACGGCTCGCGCTGCTGTACATGCCGGCGCCGCGCACGGCGTTTTCCATCAACCTGTACCGCAGCGAATCGATGGGCAGCTTCGCGCCGCAGGAAATCGAACGCGTGCTGGCGGTGTCGCCGCTGCTGCGCCAGGTGCACCGCAACCTGGTGGGCGGCGCGACGGCCCATGCGGACATGCCCACGCGCATCGCGCTCGCCCGCGCACGGCTGGCCGCGGGCGAGGTGCACCTGAGCGCGCGCGAGCTCGACGTGGCCGCGCGCATCGCCTGCGGCATGACCGCCGACGGCATCGCGGCGGACCTCGACATCGCACCGTCCAGCGTGCTCACGCTGCGCAAGCGCGCCTACGCCCGGCTCGGCATCCACGACCGCGCGGCGCTGGCGCGGCGCGCGGCCTGAACCGACATCGGTACCGACATCGGAACCGGCGCTGGCTCAGGCACCGGCTCAGGCGAATAGCCGAGCGTGTCCCCCGCGAAGGGGACGGGCCCGCCGCCCGCGCGCGCCACCATCGCGAAAAACAACCACCCGATGGAGACAAGCGCGCAATGTTCATCCGCAACTGCTGGTATGTGGTCGCCTGGGACCACGAGATTCCCGCCGAAGGCCTGTTCAACCGCACCGTGATCGGTGAGCCGCTGCTGCTGATGCGGCAGTCCGGCGGCGACATCGTGGCGCTCGAAGACCGCTGCTGCCACCGGCTCGCGCCGCTGTCGAAGGGCCGGCGCGAAGGCGACTGCGTGCGCTGCGGCTACCACGGCCTCAAGTTCGACGCGCGGGGCATCTGCGTCGAGGCGCCGGGCATGGAGACGGTGCCGCCCAAGGCCCGCGTGCGCAGCTACCCGGTGGCGGTGCGCAACCGCTGGGTGTTCGTGTGGATGGGCGATGCGGCGCGGGCCGACACCGCGCTGCTGCCCGACAACCATTCCTGCGACGACCCGCAGTGGCTGAACATCCCGGGCTACCTGCACTACGACACGCCGTACCTGCTGATCTGCGACAACCTGCTCGACTTCTCGCACCTGAGCTACGTGCACGAGAAGACGCTGGGCGGCTCGACCGCCATCGCGCAGGCGCGGCCGGCCATCGAGAAGATCGAGCGCGGCCTGCGCGTCACGCGCAAGGTGCCCGACGTGCCGCCGCCCGCCCACTGGGCCGGCGCGCGCGACTTCGGCGACAACCCGCGCTTCGACCGTTGGTTCGTCTACGACTTCGTGCTGCCCGGCACGCTGCTGATGCATTCGGGCGGCCGGCCGGTGGGCGATGCCGAGGGCGACATGCGGCGCGCGGTGGAGCTGCACAGCTGCCAGACGCTCACGCCCGAGACCGAAACCACCACGCACTATTTCTTCCAGCAGTCGCACCGGCCTTCGCTCGGGGGCGAGAAGCTCACGCGCACCATCCACGACAGCCTGATCGTCGCCTTCAACGAAGACCGCGACATGATCACCGCGCAGGCGCGCAACATCGAGCGCGACCCCGCGGCGCCGATGCTGCCGCTGGCAATGGATTCGGCGCTGATCCAGTTCCGCCGGCTGGTGGCGCAGGCCGTGGAGGCCGAGGAGGCAGAGCGCGCGGATCGCTCTGCTGCGGCCGCCTCACAGCCCCTGCTGGCGGAAGTCGCGCGGCGCGTGCCCGGTCCACTGCAGGAAGGCGCGTGAAAAGCTCTTCTCGTTGCGAAAGCCCACCGCCAGCGCCACCTGCTTGATGGGCCGCGTGGTGCGGCGCAGCTGGTCGACGGCCATCTCGTGGCGCACCTCGTTCTTCAGCACCTGCAGCGAGGTGCCTTCCTCGTGCAGCTGTCGGTGCAGCGTGCGGCTGGACACGTTGAGCAGCGCGGCCAGCGCCTCGGCGGTGGTGGCCTCGCTGGCGCGCGAGCGCAGCAGCTCGCGCACGCGCTGGCCCAGCAGCCGGTCGCGCCGGTACTGCAGGATGGTCAGCGGCAGCGCGCGCTTGAGCATGGTGCGCAGCGCGCGCTCGTCGCGCTGCAGCGGCAGCGCCAGGTAGCGCTCGTCGAAGCCGATGCTGGCCTGCGCTTCGCCGAAGCGCACCTCGGGCGTGAACATGGGCGCGTAGGCGTCGGCGTGCGGCGGCGCGGCGAACGGAAAGGTGGCTTCGCGCAGCGAGATGCGCGAGTCGATCGCCCAGCACATGTAGCCGTGCATGAAGCGCAGGCTGGTCACCAGGCAGAACTCGCGAAACGCGTCGCCGAGCGGTCGGTTCTCGGTGATGCGCAGCGTGGCCATGCCGCCCGCCACGTCCAGCGACAGGCCGATGTCCTCGGTCAGCAGCCGGTGGTGGCGGCACCAGCGCTTGATGGCCACGCCCAGGTCGGGCGAGCCGAGCGAGGCGCGGCACAGCATGCCGTAGCTGCCCCAGGGCAAGCGCCGCGAGAACCAGCCGAGCGCCTCGTCGTCGAGTTCCTGCATGGCATGGTCCGACAGCGCCTCGAACTGCGAGGCCGTCACGCGTGCGCCCGGCCGGACCAGTTCGCGCGGCGTGATCTGTGCCGCCTTCAGGGCCTGGGCCGGGTCCATGCCGTAGCGCTCGTAGCCCTGCACGATGGCTCTCACGAAGGCCATCGGCGTGACGGCGCGGGCGGGTCGCAGGAACGAGGGTGAAGACATGGCTGTATTGGGCGGGGCGTGGCGCAATTTGCAACCATTGTGGCGCCAATTGCGGCGCGACGAGGCGTAAGCTGCGATCTTTCAAGCGCCATCCAGCGCGGGTAGCACTGCGCGCCGACCCCTTCAGAGGAGACAAACCCCATGCACGATCCCGGCCTGAACTTCGACCTGGGCGAGACCATCGATTCGCTGCGCAGCGCCATCCAGGACTTCGCCGCGAACGAAATCGCACCGCGCGCCGCCGACATCGACCGCGACAACCTGTTCCCGCACGACCTGTGGCAAAAGCTCGGCGAGCTGGGCCTGCACGGCATGACGGTGAAGGAAGAGTTCGGCGGCACCGAGCTGGGCTACCTGGCCCACATCGTGGCGATGGAAGAAGTCTCGCGTGCCTCGGCCTCGGTGGGCCTGTCCTACGGCGCGCACTCCAACCTGTGCGTGAACCAGATCCACCGCAACGGCAGCGACGCGCAGAAGAAGAAGTACCTGCCCAAGCTGGTGAGCGGCGAGCACGTGGGCGCGCTGGCCATGAGCGAGCCCAACGCCGGCTCCGACGTGGTGAGCATGAAGCTCAAGGCCGAGAAGAAGAACGGCTACTACGTGCTCAACGGCGGCAAGATGTGGATCACCAACGGCGGCGACGCCGACACGCTGGTCATCTACGCCAAGACCGAACCCGAGATGGGCGCGCGCGGCATGACGGCCTTCATCGTCGAGAAGAACTACAAGGGCTTCTCGGCCGGCAACAAGCTCGACAAGCTCGGCATGCGCGGCTCCAACACTTTCCCGCTGTTCTTCGACAACTGCGAAGTGCCCGAAGAGAACGTGCTGGGCGGCGAGGGCATGGGCGCGAAGGTGCTGATGAGCGGCCTCGACTATGAGCGCGCGGTGCTGTCGGGCGGCCCGCTGGGCATCATGGCCGCGTGCATGGACGCGGTGCTGCCCTTCGTTCACGACCGCAAGCAGTTCGGCCAGAGCATCGGCGAGTTCCAGCTGATGCAGGGCAAGCTGGCCGACATGTACTCGACCTGGCAGGCCACGCGCGCCTATGTGTACGCCGTGGGCAAGGCCTGCGACCGCAACGACCACGCGCGCACCTTCCGCAAGGACGCGGCCGGCGCGATTCTGTACTCCGCCGAGAAGGCGACGTGGATGGCCGGCGAGGCGATCCAGGCGCTGGGCGGCGTGGGCTACACGAAGGAGTTTCCGGTCGAGCGGCTGTGGCGCGACGCGAAGCTGTACGAGATCGGCGCGGGCACGAGCGAAATCCGCCGCATGCTGATCGGTCGCGAGCTGTTCGCTGAAACGGCCTAGGATGTTTTTCTCCCTCCCCTTTCGGGGGAGGGCAGGGGTGGGGGCTCGCGGCGGCCGATGAAGCACAGCGCCGAACCGGCGCCGCTCGCCCCCATCCCAACCTTCCCCCGAAAGGGGAAGGAGCCAGACAAGGAGACAAGGAAATGAACATGACCGCTTCGTTGACCGAGAGCTACAACAAGGGCGCCACCGACGTCCCCCTCATCGAACAACCCATCGGCGACTTCTTCGACGACATGGTCGCGAAGCAGCCCGAGCGCGAGGCGCTCGTCAGCCGCCACGAAGGCCAGCGCTACACCTACCGCGCGCTGCAGACCGAATCCGGCAAGCTCGCCAGCGCGCTGCTGAACCTCGGCCTGCAGCCCGGCGACCGCGTGGGCATCTGGTCGCACAACAACGTGCCGTGGGTGCTGATGCAGATCGCCACCGCCAAGGTCGGCCTGATCCTCGTCAACATCAACCCCGCCTACCGCACCTCCGAGCTCGAGTACGCGCTCAACAAGGTCGGCTGCAAGGCGCTGGTGACGATGGCGCAGTTCAAGACCAGCGACTACCTCGGCATGCTGCGCGAGCTGGGCCCGGCACGCCTGCCGCAGCTGCTGCACACCTTCTGGATCGACAAGCCCGGCGAAGGCGCCGAGCAGGCCGGCATGCAGCGCTTCTCGCAGTTGCTGGCGAGCGGCGACGCCTCGGACGCGCGCATCGCGCGGATCCAGAAGACGCTGAAGGCCACGGACCCGATCAACATCCAGTTCACCAGCGGCACCACGGGCTTTCCGAAAGGCGCGACGCTCACGCACCGCAACATCCTGAACAACGGCTTCTTCATCGGCGAGTGCATGAAGCTCTCGCCGGCCGACCGGCTGTGCATTCCGGTGCCGCTGTACCACTGCTTCGGCATGGTGCTGGGCAACCTGGCCTGCCTCACGCACGGCTCGACCATCGTGTACCCGAACGACGGCTTCGACGCGCTCACCGTGCTGGAAACGGTGCAGGCCGAGCAGTGCACCGGCCTGCACGGCGTGCCCACCATGTTCATTGCCGAGCTCGACCATCCGCGCTTCAAGGAGTTCGACCTGTCGACCCTGCGCACCGGCATCATGGCCGGCTCGCCGTGCCCCATCGAGGTGATGAAGCGCGTGGTCAGCGAGATGCACCTGGGCGAGATCACCATCGCCTACGGCATGACCGAGACCAGCCCCGTGAGCTGCCAGAGCAGCACCGACACGCCGCTGGACCGCCGCGTGTCCACCGTGGGCACCGTGCAGCCGCACCTGGAGGTGAAGATCGTCGACCCCGAGACCGGCGCCATCATGCCGCCGGGCCAGTCGGGCGAACTGTGCACGCGCGGCTACTCGGTGATGCACGGCTACTGGGACGACGAGCCGCGCACGCGCGAGGCCATCGACCCCGAGCACTGGATGCACACGGGCGACCTGGCCACGATGGACGCCGAGGGCTACGTCAACATCGTCGGGCGCATCAAGGACCTGGTGATCCGCGGCGGCGAGAACATCTACCCGCGCGAGATCGAGGAGTTCCTGTACCGCCACCCCAAGGTGCAGGACGTGCAGGTGGTCGGCCTGCCCGACAAGAAGTACGGCGAAGAGCTGTGCGCGTGGATCATCGTCAAGCCCGGCCAGAGCGCCACCGACGAGGAGATCCGCAGCTTCTGCAAGGGCCAGATCGCGCACTACAAGGTGCCGAAGTACATCCAGTTCGTCACCGAATTCCCGATGACCGTGACCGGCAAGATCCAGAAATTCAAGATCCGTGACGCGATGACCGAACAACTCGGCCTCCGCCAGGAAAAGACAGCATGAGCCAACTCGAAACCAAACTCAACGCCCGTTCGGCCGACTTCCAGGCCAATGCCACCGCCATGCGCGCGCTGGTCGAAGACCTGCACAAGCAGTTCGCCAAAGTGGAGCAGGGCGGCGGCGAGGCCGCGCGCGCCAAGCACACCGCGCGCGGCAAGCTGCTGCCACGCGACCGCGTGGCCGAGCTGCTCGACCCGGGCACGCCCTTCCTCGAAATCGCGCCGCTGGCCGCGCATGCGATGTACCTCGATGCCAAGGGGGCCGAGTCGGCGCCGGGCGCGGGCCTCATCGCGGGCATCGGCCGCGTGAACGGCGTCGACTGCATGATCGTGTGCAACGACGCGACGGTGAAGGGCGGCACCTACTACCCGCTGACCGTCAAGAAGCACCTGCGCGCGCAGGAGATCGCCGAGCAGAACCGCCTGCCCTGCATCTACCTGGTCGACTCGGGCGGCGCCAACCTGCCCAACCAGGACGAGGTGTTTCCCGACCGCGACCACTTCGGCCGCATCTTCTACAACCAGGCCAACATGAGCGCCCAGGGCATCCCGCAGATCGCGGTGGTCATGGGCTCGTGCACGGCCGGCGGCGCCTACGTGCCGGCGATGAGCGACGAGTCGATCATCGTGAAGAACCAGGGCACCATCTTCCTGGGCGGCCCCCCGCTCGTGAAGGCGGCCACGGGCGAGGTCGTGACGGCCGAGGACCTCGGCGGCGGCGACGTGCACACGCGCCTGTCGGGCGTGGTCGACCACCTCGCGCAGAACGACCTGCACGCGCTGGCGCTCGCGCGCTCGGCGGTGGCGAACCTCAATGCGAAGACCGCCGCAGAAGGCGGCGGCAAGGCCGCGGTGCGCGAGCCAGCGTTCCCGCGCGAAGAGCTCTACGGCGTGATCCCGACCGACACGCGCAAGCCCTTCGACGTGCGCGAGATCATTGCGCGCATCGTCGACGGCAGCGAGTTCCACGAGTTCAAGGCGCGCTTCGGCGCCACGCTGGTCTGCGGCTTCGCCGAGATCGAGGGCATGCCCGTGGGCATCGTCGCCAACAACGGCATCCTGTTCAGCGAGTCGGCGCAGAAGGGCGCGCACTTCATCGAGCTGTGCTGCCAGCGCAAGATCCCGCTGGTGTTCCTGCAGAACATCACCGGCTTCATGGTGGGGCGCAAGTACGAGAACGAAGGCATTGCGCGCCATGGCGCCAAGATGGTGACGGCCGTGGCCACCGCCAACGTGCCCAAGTTCACGATCATCATCGGCGGCAGCTTCGGCGCCGGCAACTACGGCATGTGCGGGCGCGCCTACAGCCCGCGCTTCCTGTGGATGTGGCCCAACGCGCGCATCAGCGTCATGGGCGGCGAGCAGGCCGCGAGCGTGCTGGCCACCGTGAAGCGCGACGGCATCGAGCTCAAGGGCGGCAGCTGGAGCAAGGACGAGGAAGAAGCCTTCAAGGCGCCGATCCGCCAGCAGTACGAAGACCAGGGCCACCCCTACTACGCCACCGCGCGCATCTGGGACGACGGCATCATCGATCCGGCCGACACGCGCCGCGTGCTCGCGCTGGGCCTGGCGGCCGCGCGCAACGCGCCGATCCCCGAGCCGAAGTTCGGCATCTTCCGCATGTAAGAGCCGGCCAGGGACCCCGTCATGACGCTGCGCACATTCACGTTCATTGCCGCACTGCTCTGCTGCGCGCTCGGTGGGCAGGCGCAGGCGCAGGCCGTGGCGCGCCGCGACGTCGAGATCCCGATGACGGTCAAGGGCTTCTTCGGCGAGTCGCGCATCAAGCTCGCCGCCATCGAATACAGGCCCGAGGGCGACGGGCCGTTTCCGGTGCTGGTGATCAACCACGGCACGCCGCGCTCGCCCGCCGAGTTCCCCAAGATGCAGGACCGCTACGAGCGGCAGGCCGAGATGTTCGCCAAGCACGGCTTCGTGGTCATCAACCCGATGCGCCGCGGCTACGGCAAGTCCGACGGGCCGTGGGCCGAGAACTACTTCAGCTGCGCCAACCCCGACTACGTGCAGGCCGGCCTGGAGAGCGCGAAGGACATCGGCGCCGCGCTCGACTACGCGCGCACGCTGCCGTACGCCGACGCGCAGCACATGGTGCTGCTGGGCAAGTCGGCCGGCGGCTTCGGGGTGCTGGCGCTCTCCAGCCTGAACCCGGCCGGCGTGGTCGGCACCATCAACTTTGCCGGCGGGCGCGGCTCGCGTGGCCCCGACGACGTGTGCAACGAGGCAAAGCTGGTCGATGCCTTCGGCCGCTATGCCTCGACCACCAGGGTGCCGATGCTGTGGGTCTATTCGGAGAACGACCACTTCTTCGGCCCCGCGTTGGCGGGCCGGCTGCTGGCGGCCTACAAGGCCCAGGGCGTCGATGTGCGCTTCGAGGGCGTGCCGCCCTACGGCAACGACGGCCACGCCTTCTTCGAAGGCCGCGCCAACGTCGCGACCTGGGTGCCCATGGTGGACCGGTTCCTCGCGAAGCTGGGCCTGCCCCAGCACCTGCAATGACGACAAGACAACAGACATGAGCGACTACACCAAACTGCAACTGAGCTTCGATGGCGCCATCGCCCGCATCTGGCTCGACCAGCCCGACGCCCGCAACGCCTTCGACGACATCGTCATCGCCGAGTTGACGCGGGCCTTCACCGAAGCCGGCGCCGCCGCGCAGGTGAAAGCCGTGGTGCTCGGCGCGAACGGCCCGGCCTTCTGCGCCGGCGCCAACCTCAACTGGATGCGCCGCATGGCCGACTACACGCGCGACGAGAACATCGCCGACGCGGGCAAGCTGGCCGCCATGCTGCGCACCATCGCCGAGTGCCCCAAGCCCACCATCGCGCGCGTGCAGGGCGACGTGTACGCGGGCGGCATGGGGCTGGTTGCGGCCTGCGACATGGCCGTGAGCGTCGATACGGCCTGGTACTGCCTGAGCGAAGTGAAGATCGGCCTGGTGCCCGCGACCATCAGCCCGTACGTGCTGCGCGCGATGGGCACGCGCGCGTCGCAGCGCTACTTCGTCACGGCCGAACGCTTCTCCGCCGCCGAGGCGCATCGCATCGGCTTCGTGCATGAAACGGTCGCGGCCGGCGCGCTCGACGCCAAGGTCGACGAACTCGTGAAGGCGCTGACCGGCGCGAGCCCGGCCGCAGTGCGCGCCTGCAAGCAGCTGATTGCCGATGTGGCCGGCCAGGAGATCGACGACGCGCTGATCGCGAAGACGGTCGAAGGCATCGCCGACATCCGCGCCAGCGACGAGGGCCGCGAAGGCGTGCAGGCCTTCCTGCAGAAGCGCAAGCCGTCGTGGCTGGAAGCGAACAAGGGCTGAGCGGCATGTCGCACGGCGCACTCATCGAACCCATCCAGCGCATGGACGCGTGGCTGGCCGCGCACCGCGCGGACTACCGCGCGCTGCTGCGGCCCGGCGTGGACGACGCCGCGCTCGACGCGTTCGAGGCCAGGTTCTCGCTGAAGCTGCCCGAAGCCTTTCGCGCGCTCTACCGCTGGCGCAACGGCCAGCCGAACAGCGCATTCGACAGCCTGCAGGACAACCGCATGTTCAGCGCGCTCGAGGACATCGCCGACACCAAGGAGATGCTCGACGAGATGATCGGCACCGACTTCGAAGACCCCGCCACCTGGCGGCGCGGCTGGGTGCCCTTTCTGTCGAACGGCGGCGGCAGCCACCTGTGCGTCGACATCGATGCCGAAGGTGGCGGCCAGCCCGGGCAACTGATTGCGTTCTGGAAAGCCGACGAAGACCGCCCCGTGGAACACGCGTCGTTCGACGCATGGCTCACGGACCTCGTGGCTTCCATGGAAGCCGGCACCATCGAGTTCGACTGAGGCCCCGCCATGAACACCAGCCTCGACATGCCCCAACTGCTCGCGCTGGCCGCCGCCATCGGCTGGGCCAGCGGCGTGCGGCTGTACCTGGTCGTGCTGCTGACCGGCGTCGTCGGCTACTTCGGCTGGGTGCCGTTGCCCAGCGGGCTGCAGCTGCTGGCGCATCCGGTGGTCATCGCGGCCAGCGGCTTCATGGTGTTCGTCGAGTTCTTCGCCGACAAGATTCCCGGGCTCGACTCGCTGTGGGACGTGGTGCACACGGCCATCCGCATTCCGGCGGGCGCGGCGCTCGCGGCCAGCGTGTTCGGCGCCGACCATGGCGTGATGGCGCTCGTCGCGGCGCTGGTGGGCGGTGGCTTCGCGGCCACGGCGCATGCGGCCAAGGCCACCACGCGCGCGGCCATCAACACCTCGCCCGAGCCGTTCTCCAACGTGGGCGCGTCGCTGGTCGAGGACACCATGGTGCCCGCGGGGCTGTGGCTGGCGGTGGCGCACCCCTTCGTCTTTCTCGTGCTGTTCGTGCTGGTGCTTGTGCTGAGCGTGTGGCTCATCCGCAAGAGCTGGCGTTTCCTCAAGGCGCTGTTCGCCCGCGTGGCCCGCATCTTCAGCGGCCGACCCGATCCGGGCGTGGTGCCCGCGTTTCAACTGAAAAAGAATCCTCCGGGAGACACTCCGAATGTTTAAGAAGATCCTGATCGCCAACCGCGGCGAAATCGCTTGCCGCGTTGCAGCCACCGCGCGCCGCATGGCCATCCGCACGGTTGCCGTGTACTCCGATGCCGACGCGCACGCCAACCATGTGCGTGCCTGCGACGAGTCGGTGCACATCGGCGGCAGCGCGCCGAAGGACAGCTACCTGCGCTGGGAAAAGATCCTCGAAGCCGCCAAGGCCACGGGCGCGGAGGCCGTGCACCCGGGCTACGGCTTCCTGAGCGAGAACGAAGAGTTCGCGCAGGCCTGCGCCGACGCCGGCCTGGTCTTCATCGGCCCGCCGCCCTCTGCCATCAAGGCGATGGGCCTGAAGGCCGAGTCGAAGCAGCTGATGGAGAAGGCCGGCGTGCCGCTGGTGCCCGGCTACCACGGCCACGACCAGGACCCGCAGCTGCTGCAGCGCGAGGCCGACCGCATCGGCTACCCGGTGCTCATCAAGGCCAGCGCCGGCGGCGGCGGCAAGGGCATGCGCGCGGTCGACAAGGCCGAGGACTTCGCCGCCGCGCTGGCCTCCTGCCAGCGCGAGGCCATCAACAGCTTCGGCGACGACGCCGTGCTGATCGAGAAGTACGTGCAACGCCCGCGCCACATCGAGATCCAGGTGTTCGGCGACACGCAAGGCAACTACGTGTATCTGTTCGAGCGCGACTGCTCGGTGCAGCGCCGCCACCAGAAGGTGCTCGAAGAAGCGCCCGCGCCCGGCATGACCGAGGCGATGCGCAAGCAGATGGGCGATGCCGCCGTGTCCGCCGCGCGTGCCGTGAACTACGTGGGCGCGGGCACGGTGGAATTCATCGTCGAGCAGCGCGAAGGCGGCGAGATGAACTTCTTCTTCATGGAGATGAACACGCGCCTGCAGGTCGAGCACCCTGTGACCGAAGCCATCACCGGCCAGGACCTGGTCGAGTGGCAGCTGCGCGTGGCCTCGGGCGAAGCGCTGCCCGCGAAGCAGGCCGACCTGCAGATCCACGGCCATGCCATCGAGGCGCGCATCTGCGCCGAGAACCCCGACAACAACTTCCTGCCCGCCACCGGCACCTTGCGCGTGTACCGCAAGCCGCAGGCCACCGCCTTCCAGCGCAGCCGCGTGCGCATCGACGACGGCGTGCGCGAGGGCGGCGAGATCTCGCCGTTCTACGACTCGATGATCGCCAAGCTCATCGTGCACGGCACCACGCGCGAAGAAGCGCTGGCCCGGCTCGACGCCGCGCTGGCACAGGTGCAGATCGTGGGCGTGCAGACCAACGTGCAGTTCCTGCGCGGCATCCTGGCGACCGAGTCGTTCGCGAAGGCCAACCTGGACACCGCGCTGATCGAGCGCGAGCGCGCCGTGCTGTTCGAACGCGAGACGCTGGGCCTGCCGCTGGCCGCGGCCGCGGCCATCACGCGCACGCTGGTCACCGAGCGCCCGGTGGGCGCGCCCGACCCGTTCGAGCGCCGCGACGGCTGGCGTTCGCACGGCGAGTACCTGCGCCGCTTCGACTTCGAGTTCCGCGGCGCCGAGCAGGTCGCCCTGCTGAGCTACAGGCGCGACGGCAGCCTGTGGCTCGAAGCCGGCGGCGCCCAGGGGCCGCTGGTGGTCGGCCAGTTCCCGACCGGCGAGTTCGAGGTGGAGTTCGCCGGCACGCGCCAGACGCTGGACGTGCACCTCGACGGCGCCACGGCGCACGTCTTCGCGTCGAAGGGCGCGACGAAGATCACCGCCATCGACCGCCTGGTCCACGCCGGCGACACCCAGGCCGAAGGCGGCCGGCTCACCGCGCCGATGCCCGGCAAGGTCGTGTCCTTCGCGGTCAAGGCCGGCGACAAGGTCAGCCGCGGCCAGCCGCTGGCGGTGATGGAGGCCATGAAGATGGAGCACACCATCGCCGCGCCGGCCGACGGCACGGTCGACGAGCTGATGTTCGCGCCGGGCGAGCAGGTGGCCGAAGGCGAGGAGCTGTTGCGAATGAGTGCCGCTGCCGCCTGAAAAAAAGTTAACCCCGTTGCGGGCGCCCGCCCGTATCAGCTGCGGTAGTCATCACTCAAGGGAAATCCCATGACCTATCGCATGCTGTCTTGCACGCTTCGCCCCGCGTCCGCGCCCCGTTTCCTGTCTGCCCGCCACCGCTCGGGCATCGTCCTGCTGGCCCTGGCGGCCGCCCTGTCGCTCGCCGGCTGCAACCGTACCCAGGACGAGACCGCCACGCTCGCCGAGCCGGCGCCGGCGCCGTCTTCGGCACCGGCGCCCATGCAGGCCGCGGCCAGCTATGCCGGCGGCATGGCCCGCAAGGAGCAGCGCATGCGGTCGGCCGAGCAGGCGTCCGCGGACCAGGCCCAGGGCGGGCAGGACACGCCGCTGCAGCGCTTCCTAGCGGTGCGGCAGGACCTGAACGTCGAGGTGCCGTCCGAGCAACTGGCCGATGCCTGGGGCAAGGTGCGCGACCTGTGCGGCACGCTGAAGTGCGAGCTGCTGTCGTCGTCGCTGCTGCGCGAGACGCCGCAGCAGCCCGGCAACGCCATGCTCGAAGTGCGCGTGGAACCGGCCGATGTCGACAAGCTGCTCGGCGGCCTGGCCGGCGTGGCGAACGTGGTCTCGCACACCACCACCAGCGAGGACAAGACCGCCGAGGTGATCGACGTCGAGGCCCGCATCAGGAACCGCACCGAGTTCCGCGACAGCCTGCGCGTCATGCTGCGCGACACCGTCACCAAGCGCACCATGGCCGACCTGCTGGCCATCCAGCGCACGCTGTCGGACACCCAGGCCGAGCTTGACGCCAGCGCCACGCAGCGCAAGGTGCTGGCGCAGCAGACCGGCAAGCAGCACATCCAGATCCAGTTCACGCCCAAGCGCGCGCTGGTGAGCAACGGCGGCGGCTACAGCCCGATGGGGCATGCGCTGCGCAACGCGGGCTCGGTGCTGGCGCAGAGCGTGGGCTCGCTCATCACCTTCGTGGCGGCGGTGTTGCCGTGGCTGCTGCTGGTGGTGCTGCCGATGGGGTGGCTGGTGCGGGTGCTGTGGCGCCGCCGCCGCCAGGGTGGTTCTAAGATCGCGTGAGGCCCGCGACCGGGTCCTTTTCCCCACAGAGGAGCCATTCTTGATGCAGGACCCGATCCGCCTTTACGTCGACGCCCAGTTCGCGAGCCCTTACGCCATGTCGGTGTTCGTGGCCTTGCATGAAAAGCAGCTGGCCTTCGACATGCTGCCCGTCGACCTGGCGGCACTCGAACACCGGGGCGCCGGTTTCTCGCAGCTGTCGCTGACGCAGCGCGTGCCGACGCTGGTGCATGGCGACTTCGCGCTGTCGGAGTCGTCCGCCATCACCGAGTACATCGACGAGGTGTTTCCGGGGGCGCCGCTCTATCCGACGGAGCCCCGCGCCAAGGCCCGCGCGCGGCAACTGCAAGCCTGGCTGCGCAGCGACCTGATGCCGATCCGGCAAGAGCGTTCGACCGAGGTCGTGTTCTTCGGCCCGTCGAGCGTGCCGCTGTCCGCGGTGGCGCAGGTGTCGGCCCGGTCGCTGTTCGATGCGGTCGAGGCGATGCTGCCGGTGGATGCGCAGAACCTGTTCGGTGAATGGTCGATTGCCGATGTCGACCTGGCGCTGATGTTGAACCGGCTGGTGCTGAACGGGGATGCCGTGCCGCAGCGGCTGGCTGCATATGCGACGCGGCAGTGGCAGCGGCCCTCGGTTCAGCGGTGGGTGGCGCTGGCGCGCTGATGCACTGACGAGGCGTCAGCCCACCACCACTTCGCTGATCTGCATCAACGGCGCGATGTCGGTGTAGTTCTTCACGTCGCCCATGATCTCCTTCATGTGCGGTCCGAACGCCTTCTGGAAGGCCTCGACCGATTCGCTGAACACGTGGCACATGCCGACGTAGGTGGGGTCGGAGCCCGGGGCGCCGCCGGCCAGGCCCTTGTCGATGGTGTACGAGAGGCAGGCGTCGCCCATGCGCGCCTTCAGCATCGGCATGTGCTTGTCGCGGTAGTACGCGTGGTCGAAACGCGCGCCGGGGGTGTGGGGGTACATCACGCTGACTTTGATCATGGACAGGTCTCCTGAGGTAAGCGTTCGAGCATAGGAGATGGCCCCGGCCCGCACAAGCCGAGGGCGACTCGCGCGGGACCCGGTGCACCGCGGCGTCGCCGCCTAAGATTCGTCCCCATGCGAATCACCGTCTACCTCACCGACAACCGCCCAGACCCCTGGATCCAAGGCCTTCAGGCCGAACTCCCCGACGCCGTCATCGAAGCCTGGAAGCCCGGCGCGCCGCAGGCCGACCATGCCGTGGTGTGGGCGCCGCCGCAGGAGTTTCTCGACGAGCAGCCCGCGCTGCGCGGCATCTTCAACATCGGCGCGGGCGTGGATGCGTTGCTCAAGCTGAAGGTGCCGGCGCACGCGCGCATCGTGCGGCTCGACGACGCGGGCATGTCGGTGCAGATGGCCGAGTACGTGTGTCACACGCTGATTCGCCACTTCCGCGAGTTCGACGTCTACGAAGCCGACGCGAAGCAGGGCAAGTGGAGCTACCGCAAGCCGAAGCTGCGGCGCGACTTTCCGGTCGGCATCATGGGCCTGGGCGTGCTCGGCGAGCGCGTGGCCAGGGCCGTGGCGCAGTTCGAGTTTCCGGTGCTGGGTTGGAGCCGCTCGCCGAAGGCCATCGACGGCGTGCAGGTGTTCAGCGGCGAAGCGCAGTTCGACGAGTTCCTGTCGTCCACGCGCGTGCTCGTGAACCTGCTGCCGCTGACCGACGCGACGCGCGGCATTCTCAACCGCGACACGCTCGGCAAGCTCAAGCCCGAGGGCTACCTGATCAGCATCGCGCGCGGCGGCCACCTGGCGGAAGACGACCTGATCCCGATGCTCGATGCGGGCCAGCTCGCGGGCGCGACGCTCGACGTGTTCCAGGTCGAGCCGCTGCCGGCCGACCACGCGTTCTGGCGCCACCCCAGGATCACCGTGACGCCGCACGCGTCGGCGCGCACGCTGCGCGAGGAGTCGATCAGCCAGATCGCCGGGAAGATCCGCGCGATGGAGCAGGGCCTGCCGGTGGCCGGCGTGGTCGACCCGACGCGCGGCTACTGACGAAGGGTGCCGCCAGCGCGCGGCACCAAGCGAAGCGCCGAGGGGCAGGGAAGGGGAAACCCCGAGGCAATAGTTTTTCACAAGTATGAAAATCTTTTCATGACTGTGAAAACTGCGTTTCGCGTGATCGAGATCGTCGAGCTCTTCGCTCGCGAGAAGCAACCGCTGGCGCTGTCCGAAATGGCGCGCCTGCTCGACATGCCGGTGTCGAGCTGCCTGGGCCTGATCCGCACGCTCGAGGAGCAGGGCTACATGTACGAGACCGGCCGCCGCCAGGGCTACTACCCGACGGGCCGGCTGCTCGCGATGGCGCAGGTCATCGCCGCCCACGACCCGGTGCTCGACCGGGTGAAGGCCACGCTCGAGGAGCTGCGCGACGCGGCGCGCGAGACGGTGGTCTTCGGCAAGTTCCGCGACGCGGGCCAGGTGGTGTACCTGGAGGTGCTGAGCGCGCCGCAGGCCATCCGCTATTCCGCCGAGTCGGGCGAAACGCGTCCGGCGTATGCCAACTCGCTGGGCCGCGCGCTGCTGTCCACGCTGGCGTCCGAGGCGCGCCGCAAGCTGCTCGACGGCATGACGCTCGCGCCGCTGACCGAGGCCACGCTCACCACCGCCGAGGCCATCGAGGCCGAGCTGCAGCGCGGCGCCGCGCGCGGCTGGTACGGCAACCTCGGCGAAAGCATTCCCGACCTGATCGGCCTGGCCTGGCCGCTGCGCATCGGCGGCGAGGCCTACGCCATCTCGGTGGCCGGCCCGCGCTACCGCATGGAACCCCGCATCGAGGAGGTCGCTGCGATGCTGCGTTCGGCCTGCCTCGCCATCGAACCCAAGACCGAAAGCCCCCGATGACCACGACCGCCGCCGCGCCCCGCTACTTCGTCCGCGAGGACGAGATCACCGGTTACCACCCCGCCAACCACACCGGCACGCTGAACAAGCGGCTGATCGGCCCCGAGACGGTGGGCGCGAAGCAGCTCGAGGTGCTGGTGGGCCACATCCAGAAGGGCAAGGGCGCGCTGCCGCATGCGCACCCGGGCATCGAGCAGGTCTGCTACATGCTCGAAGGCCGCGCGGTCGCCGAGGTCGACGGCCAGCGGCAGGAGCTGCACCCCGGCGACAGCTGCTTTTTTCCGGCCGATGCGATGCACACCTTCACGGTGGTGAGCGACGAGCCGGTGCGCGTGCTGGTGATCTACAGCCCACCCTACGAGGAACTGCCGGAACGCGTGATCCGGCCCTGACCCGACAACAACCCGGAGACAAACCCAATGCAGACAACGAAGAACGCGACCGAGAAATCGGTCGTGGTGGCGAACCGCCGCCGTTTCATTTCCATCGGCGCGGCCACGGGCCTCGCGGGCGCCGTGCCGTGGGCCTTCGCGCAGGACGCCTACCCGAAGCTGCCGATCAAGCTCGTCGTGCCGTTCGCGGCCGGCAGCGGCACCGACGCGGTGGCGCGCATCACCGGGCAGATGCTCGGCGAGGCGCTCAAGGCCTCGGTCATCGTGGACAACCGCGCGGGCGCCAACGGCGTGATCGCGGCCGAGCTGGTGGCCAAGGCGCCGCCCGACGGCTACACGCTGTTCATGACGACCAACACCACGCACTCGGCCAACCCGAGCCTGATGAAGTCGCTGCCCTACGACCCGGTGAAAGACTTCGCGCCGGTCAGCCGCATGGGCAACCTGCCGTTCATGCTGGTGGTGAACAACGAGCTGCCGGTGAAGAACGTGGCCGAGCTGCTGGCCTGGGGCCGCGCGCACCCGGGCAAGCTGACCTATGCCAGCGGCAACAGCACCGGCATCGTGAGCGGCGCGACGCTGTCGCGCATGAGCGGCGTGCCCATGCTGCATGTGCCGTACAAGAGCACGCCGCCGGCCATTGCCGACCTGATCGGCGGGCAGGTGTCGATGATGGTGGTCGACCTTGCCGCGGGCCTGGCCACGGTGAAGGCCGGCAAGATGCGCGCGATCGCCGTGACCACGCAGGAGCGCACCAAGCTCTTTCCGGAGCTGCCGCCGCTGGCCGACACGCCCGAGCTCAAGGGCTTCGACATCACCTCGTGGAACGGCGTGTTCGCGCCGGCCGGCACGCCGAAGGACATCGTGCGCAAGCTCAACAAGGCGCTGTCGGACATGGCCAACGGCGCGGTGTTCCGCGAACGGGTAAGCAAACTGGGCTTCGATGCGTTCGGCAGCACGCCGGAAGAACTGGGCGCGTTCACGGTGTCTGAGCTGGCGAAGTGGAAGAAGCTGATCCAGGCCGCCGGCATTCAACCCGAATGACCACGCTGTATTTCTCCGTGCCCTGCCGGAGGAGGGCAGGGGTGGGGGCCCGCGGCGCCACCATCGGGCGCTCTGCCTGCCCCCATCCCGGCCTTCCCCCGGAGGGGGAAGGCGCAATGCAGATGCAGGACCTCCGTGTGCAAACGTCCTTGATGTCTTGCTCCCTCCCCTCCCGGGGGAGGGTTGGGGTGGGGGCACGCGGCGCATCCATCGGGCGCTCTGCCCGCTCCCATCCCAGCCTTCCCCCAAAGAGGGAAGGAGCAAGGACATGAACGCCACCGGACCTCTCGAAGGCATCCGCATCCTCGACCTCACGGCCGTGGTGATGGGCCCCTATGCCACGCAGACACTCGGCGACCTCGGCGCGGACGTCATCAAGGTCGAGCCGCCCGCCGGCGACAACCTGCGCGCGGTCGGCCCGATGCGCCACGCGGGCATGGGCGCGATGGCGATGCACCTCAACCGCAACAAGCGCTCGATCGTGCTCGACCTCAAGCAGCCCGAGGGCCGCGAGGCCTGCCTGAAGCTCGCGGCCAGCTGCGACGCGCTGATCTACAACACGCGCCCGCAGGCGATGGCGCGGCTCGGGCTCGGCTACGACGTGGTGGCCGCGGCGAACCCGAAGATCGTCTACCTCGGCGCGTTCGGCTACGGCGAGCAAGGGCCCTACGCCGGCAAGCCCGCGTACGACGACCTCATCCAGGGTGCGGCGGGCGTGGCCTCGCTGTTCGCGCAGCAAAGCGGCGGCGATCCGCGCTATGCGCCCGTCACGCTGGCCGACCGCGCCGTGGGCCTGCAGGCGGCCATCGCGCTGCTTGCCGCGGTGCTGCACGCGCAGCGCACCGGCAAGGGCCAGGCGGTGGAGGTGCCGATGTTCGAGGCGCTCGCGCAGTTCGTCATGGGCGACCACCTCGGCGGCCACAGCTTCGAACCGCCGCTGGGCCCCACCGGCTACGCGCGCCTGCTCGCGCCGCACCGCAAGCCCTACGCCACGGCGGACGGCCACCTCAGCGTGCTGATCTACAACGACAAGCACTGGCAGGCCTTCTTCGACGTGATCGGCCGGCCCGAGCTGCGCGACTCGCCGATGTTCGGCTCGCACACCGCGCGCGCCGCGAACATCGGCGCGGTGTACGCCTTCGTCGCCGAAGTGATGGCCACGCGCACCAGCGACGCATGGTTCGCCGCGCTCGATGCGGCCGACATTCCCGTCGCGCGCCTGCACAGCACCGACAGCCTGCTCGGCGACCCGCACCTGCGCGCGGTCGACTTCTATCCCGAGTTCGACCACCCGAGCGAGGGCCGCATCCGCACCCTCGCGCCGGTCGGGCGCTACAGCGCCACGCCCACCGCCATCCGCCGGCCCACGCCGCGCATCGGTGAGCAGAGCGTGGAGCTGCTGCGCGAAGCCGGCTACGGCGACGAGGCCATCGAGCAGCTGCTTGCGCGCGGCGTCACGCTGCAACCCGACCCCACGAAAGACAGCGAATGAATTTCTCCCTGAACGAAGACCAGCGCTCGCTGGTCGCGGCCATCGAACGGCTGTGCGAAGACTTCCCCGCCGACTACTGGCGCGACCACGACGACCGCGCCGTGTTCCCGCACGCGTTCCACCGCGCCGTGGCCGAGAGCGGCTGGCTCGGCATCGCCATGCCCGAGGCGCAGGGCGGCGCGGGGCTCGGCATCACCGAGGCGGCGCTGATGATGCGCGCCATCAGCGCGTCGGGCGCGGGCATGTCGGGCGCGTCGTCGGTGCACATGAACATCTTCGGGCTCAACCCGGTGGTGGTGTTCGGCAGCGAGGAACAGCGCCAGCGCTTCCTGCCGCCGC
Organism: Variovorax sp. OK605; assembly: GCF_900115445.1. Taxonomy (NCBI): domain Bacteria; kingdom Pseudomonadati; phylum Pseudomonadota; class Betaproteobacteria; order Burkholderiales; family Comamonadaceae; genus Variovorax; species Variovorax sp. OK605. The sequence goes on along the minus strand of NZ_FOWL01000010.1, from coordinate 234,789 downwards.
TGATCGCGGGCACCGAGAAGGCCTGCTTCGCCGTGACCGAGCCCGACGCGGGGCTCGACACCACGCGCCTGAAGACGCAGGCGGTGCGCCAACCGAATGGCAGCTACCTGCTGCACGGCCGCAAGATCTGGATCTCGACCGCGCAGGTGGCCGACCGCATGCTGATCCTCACGCGCACCACGCCGCTGGACCAGGTGAAGAAGCCCACGCAGGGCCTCACGCTGTTCTACACGCCGCTGGACCGCAGCAAGGTCGAGGTGCGAGAGATCCACAAGCTCGGGCGCGCGGCGGTCGACTCCAACATGCTGTTCATCGACGGGCTCGAGGTGCCGGAAGAAGACCGCATCGGCGAGGAGGGTCGCGGCTTCGAATACATCCTGCACGGGCTGAACCCGGAGCGCATATTGATCGCGGCGGAGGCCATCGGCATCGGCCGCGCGGCGCTGCGTATCGCATCGCAATACGCGCAGGAGCGCGTGGTGTTCGGCCGGCCCATCGGCCAGAACCAGGGCGTGGCGCACCCGCTGGCGCGCGCCTGGGCCAACCTGGAAGCAGCCGACCTGATGATGCTCAAGGCCGCCACGCTGTACGACGCGGGCGAGCCCTGCGGCACCGAGGCCAACGCGGCCAAGTACCTCGCGGCCGAGGCGGCGCACGACGCCTGCCAGAACGCGGTGCTCACGCTGGGCGGCATGGGCTACGCGAAGGAATACCACGTCGAGCGGCTGCTGCGCGAGAGCTACATTCCGCGCATTGCGCCGGTGAGCCCGCAGATGATCCTGAACTTCATCGCCGAGAAGGCGCTGGGACTGCCGAAGTCGTACTGATGGCGCCATTTGCAACCCCGCAGGCACGCATTGCTACCTTCCGGGACTTGTGTACCAGGCGGGGCCATTGCATGTGGCGGACAATCGAAGGCGGTTTTTCATCCGCCCGCGACGCCAGAGACATCCCATGAAACTCCCAACCAAAGTCAAACTCGTCGACGTCGGCCCGCGCGACGGCCTGCAGAACGAAAAGCAGCCGGTCTCGGCCGAAGTGAAGATCGGTCTCGTGCACCGCCTGCAGGACGCGGGCCTGAACGAGATCGAGGTCACCAGCTTCGTGTCGCCCAAGTGGGTGCCGCAGATGGCCGACAACGCCGAGGTGATGCACGGCATCCAGCGCAAGGCCGGCGTGCGCTACTCGGTGCTCACGCCCAACATGAAGGGCTTCGAGGCCGCCATTGCCGCGCCGCGCGAAGAGTGGCCCGACGAGATCGTGGTGTTCGGCGCCGCCAGCGAGGCCTTCAGCCAGAAGAACATCAACTGCTCCATTGCCGAGAGCATCGAGCGCTTTGCGCTCGTGGTGGCCGCGGCGCGCGAGAAGGGCATCCATGTGCGCGGCGCCATGTCGTGCACGGTGGGCTGCCCCTACGAGGGCGAGATCGCGCCGGCCAAGGTCGGCTACCTCGCGCAGCTGATGAAGGGCATCGGCGTGCAGCGCGTGGACGTGGCCGACACCATCGGCGTGGGCACGCCGCGCAAGGTGCAGGCGGCGATGGAGGCCACGCTGGCGCACTTCGATGTAGCCGCCATTTCCGGCCATTTCCACGACACCTACGGACAGGCGCTGGTCAACACGCTGGCTGCGCTCGAGCTGGGCGTGTGGAACTTCCAGTCGTCCTCGGCCGGCCTGGGCGGCTGCCCGTACGCCAAGGGCGCGACGGGCAACGTGGCGACCGAGGACGTGGTCTACATGCTGCAGGGCATGGGCATCGAGACCGGCATCGACATGGACAAGCTGATCGACGCGGGCGTGTACATCAGCCAGGCGCTGGGCCGCGAGCCGAACTCGCTCGCGTCGAAGGCCATCCGCGCCAAGCGGGCCGGCTGAACCGCGAGCGCTGCGGCGCCGTCTTCAGTGACCGAAGGCGCGCAGCCCCAGCAGCACGACCACCGCGGCGGCCAGCAGCACGGTCGTGCATTGCCAGAACAGCACCGGGCGGCGCTCGATCAGCGCGGGTGAGCGCGCGCTGAGGAACTCGGGGCCGGGCGCCCTGAGGTCGTGCGCGAACTCCGACACCGCCTCCTGCCGCTTCATGGCCTGCGGATGCAGCGCCTTCTGCAGCACCGCGTCGACCCATGCGGGCAGGTCGGGGCGGAAGTGCCTCACCGGCACATAGCGCAGCCGGCCGACATCGGCGGGCGAGCGGATGCGCGAGGCCTGCAGGCCGTAGGGCAACTGGCCGGAAAGCATCCGGTAGGCGATCACGGCCAGCGAGAACAGGTCCGAACGGGCCGTGCCGCCGTGGCCGACAAAGTACTCCGGCGCGGTGTACTGCAGCGTGCCTTCGATGGCCAGCGCCCGGCGCTCGCCGCTGCCGTCGGCCAGCCCCGCCACGTGGGTGGTGGCCAGGTCGATGATCTTCACGGTGCCTGCGCGGTCGATCATCACGTTCTCGGGCCGCATGTCCTGGTGCAGCATTTCCTTGCCGTGCAGCGCCTGCAGGCCGCGCGCCAGCTGCTCGACGACGCCGCGCACGCTGTCCAGCGGCGGGCGCGGGTTGTCGACCATCCACTGCGCGAGCGTGTGGCCTTCCACGTACTCCATGGCCACGTACAGGTGGCTGCGCGTGCGCGTGACGGCGCTGGCCTTGAGCACGTGCGGGCTGTCGATGCGCCGTGCCACCCATTCCTCGCGCACGAAGCGGTCGAGGTAGTCCGGGTCGTCGCGCAGGTCGACCGACGGCAGCTTCAACACCGCGGGCTGGCCGGTGGCGTCGTCGGTGGCCAGGTAGACGTGGCTGCGCGCGCTCATGTGGATCTCGCGCACCAGCGTGAAGCCTTCGAAGCGGGCCCGCGGTGCGAGCGCGGGCGGCATCGCCAGGCCTTCGCGCTGCAGTTGGGCCGGCGGCGCGTCGGCCACGGGGAGTTCGTCGATGCGCAGCAGCTGGACCGTGCTGTCGTCGTCGCTGCCTTTGGCCTGGGCGGCCTGCGCGATCAGGCGCGCGGCCGCGTCGAAATCGTCCGCGCCACGGGCCAGCGCGTCGTTCACCGTGGCGGCATCCAGGTGCGCGTAGGCGCCGTCGGTGGCCAGCAGGTAGACCTCGCCCACCTCCGCCTCCCAGCAGCGGTAGTCGATCTCCACGTTGGCGCCGGCGCCCAGCGCGCGGCCCAGGTACGACTCGGCCGACGACACGTGCACGCGGTGGTCTTCGGTGAGCTGTTCGAGCGCGTTGGCGTGCAGCCGGTAGATGCGCGCGTCGCCGATGTGCAGCAGGTGCACGTCGCGGCCCTTGAGGATCAGCGCGCTGAAGGTGCAGACGTAGCCGCTGTCCTTGTCGAAGCGCGCGTCGCTGCGCATCGTCTGCGCATGCAGCCACGCGTTGGTGGCGTTCAGCACGCGCTGCGCGGAGCGCCGCACCGACCACGCATCGGAGGTCGCGTAGTAGTCGTCGAGAAAGCCCCGCACGGCCGCCGCGCTCGCCACCTGGCTCACGCGGCTGGAGCCGATGCCGTCGGCCAGCGCCACCGCGATGCCCTTGGCCGCGCGCAGGGCGCCCTCGGGCAGCATCGCGCCGTGGAAGTCCTGGTTGACCTGCGACTTGGCGCCCGCCAGCGAGTGCTGGCCGAGCGTGACGCGCAGCGCCTTCCGGGGCGAGGCGGGCATGCGCTCGCGGATCAGCCGGCGACGCGCTTGGGCGCCGTCTTGTAGTGCGTGGCGTACAGCGTCAGGCCGACGAAGGTCAGGCCGCCCACCAGGTTGCCCAGCACGGTGGGCAGTTCGTTCCAGATCAGGTAGTCCATCAGCGTGAACTTGCCGCCCAGCATCAGGCCGGTGGGGAACAGGAACATGTTGACGATCGAGTGTTCGAAGCCCATGTAGAAGAAGATCATCACGGGCATCCACATGCCGATGGCCTTGCCCGACACGGTGGTCGACATCATGGCCGCGACCACGCCGGTGGACACCATCCAGTTGCACATCACGCCGCGAATGAACAGCGTGAGCATGCCCGCGGCGCCGTGCGCGGAGTAGCCGAGCGTGCGGCCTTCGCCGATGTGGCCGAGCCGCTCGCCGATGGCGTTGGGCGCTTCGCTGAAGCCGAAGGTGAAGATGACGGCCATGAACACCGCCACCGTGAGCGCGCCGGCGAAGTTGCCCACGAACACCAGGCTCCAGTTGCGCATGACGCCGCCCCAGGTGGCGCCGGGGCGCTTGTCGAACACGGCCAGCGGCGCCAGCGTGAACACGCCGGTCAGCAGGTCGAAGCCCAGCAGGTACAGCATGATGAAGCCGACCGGGAACAGCATCGCGCCGACCAGCGCATTGCCGGTGTTCACGGTGATGCTGACGGCAAAGGCCGCGGCCAGCGCGAGGATGGCGCCCGCCATGTACGAGCGGATCAGCGTGTCGCGTGTGGACATGAGCAACTTGGATTCACCGGCATCGACCATCTTGGTGACGAACTCGGCGGGGGCTAGGTAGGCCATTCTTTTTCCTTGAAGAAGCGTGAAGACGAAAAGCGTGAAGACGAAAAGCGCGAAGACGAAACGAATGAAAAGGAGGGCGGTGCCTCAGGCCAGCGCGACCAGCACGCGGCCTTCGTGCACGCGCACGGCATGCGCGCGCACCGAGTGCTCGGGCGCCTCGATGCATTCGCCGTTGCGCAGGTCGAAGTGGTTCTTGTAGAGCGGCGAGGCCACCACGATGCGGTCGCCCAGGCTGCCGACCAGTCCGCGCGACAGCACGCTGGCCTTGGCCTTGGGGTCGACGTTGTCGATGGCGAACAGCGACTGTTCCTGGCCGACGCTGAAGATCGCCACGTGCACGCCGTCGACGAGGGCGCACACGCCGGTGTCGGGAAGGATGTCGGTGGCGGCGCACACCGGGGTCCACCGGATGTCTTGCGAGGCGATGGAGGTCATCGAGGTCATGGGGTTTCCTTGGGTGTTCGTTCAGTTCAGGCCATCGACACATCGGCGGCTTTGGCGCGCTCCTCGGTGCGCTCTTCGGTGCGCGCCGGGCGGATCTGGCCGCGCTCCTGCACGAACACGATGTGCTCGTCGGGCTTCTCGCTGTTGACGAAGGAGCGGAAGCGCTGGCGCGTGACGGGGTCGTTCACCGCGGTCTTCCATTCGCACTGGTAGGTGTCGACCACGCGCTGCATCTGGGTCTCGAGCTCGCCGCCCAGGCCCAGCGTGTCCTGCAGCAGCACGCCCTTGAGGTAGTCGAGGCCGCCTTCGAGGTTCTCGCGCCAGGTGCTGGTGCGCTGCAGGCGATCGGCCGTGCGCACGTAGAACATCAGGAAGCGGTCGATCAGGCGGATGAGCTCGGCCTTGGTGAGGTCGCTCGCGAGCAGCTCGGCGTGGCGCGGCTTCATGCCGCCGTTGCCGCACACGTACAGGTTCCAGCCCTTGTCGGTGGCGATGATGCCCACGTCCTTGCCCTGTGCCTCGGCGCATTCGCGGGTGCAGCCCGACACGCCGAACTTGATCTTGTGCGGCGCGCGCAGGCCCTTGTAGCGGTTCTCCAGCGCCACGGCCAGGCCCACGCTGTCGTCCACGCCGTAGCGGCACCAGGTCGAGCCGACGCAGCTCTTCACCGTGCGCAGCGACTTGCCGTAGGCATGGCCCGACTCGAAGCCGGCCGCGATCAGCTCTTCCCAGATGGCGGGCAACTGCTCCACGCGCGCGCCGAACATGTCCACGCGCGCGCCGCCGGTGATCTTGGTGTACAGGCCGTACTTCTTGGCCACCTGGCCCACGGCGATCAGCCCGTCGGGCGTGACCTCGCCGCCCGGCATGCGCGGCACCACCGAGTAGGTGCCGTCCTTCTGGATGTTGCCCAGGAAGTAGTCGTTGCTGTCCTGCAGGCCGGCCAGGTCTTTCTTGAGCACGAACTCGTTCCAGCACGACGCGAAGATGCTCGCGGCGGTGGGCTTGCAGATGTCGCAGCCCAGGCCCTTGCCGTGCTTGGCCAGCAGGGCGGCGAAGCTGCGGATCTCGCCCACGCGCACCAGGTGGTACAGCTCCTGGCGCGAGTAGGGGAAGTGCTCGCACAGGTGGTTGTCGACGGCCATGCCGCGCTTGGCCATTTCCATCTTCATCACCTGCGTGACCAGTTGCACGCAGCCGCCGCAGGTGGCGCCGGCCTTGGTGCAGGCCTTCATCTCGGCGCTGGTGCACACGCCCTGGCCCACGGCTTCGCAGATCTGGCCCTTGGTGACGTTGTTACACGAGCAGATCTGCGCGGTGTCGGGCAGCGCGTCCACGCCCAGGCCCGGCCTGGCCTTGCCGTCGCTGGACGGCAGGATCAGGAACTCGGGGTCGGCCGGCAGCGCGATGCCGTTGAGCGCCAGCTGCAGCAGCGTGCCGTACTCGGCGGCGTCGCCGACCAGCACCGCGCCCAGCAGCTGCTTGCCGTCCTCGCTGACGACGATCTTCTTGTAGACCTGCTTGCGCTCGTCGATGTACTGGTAGGCGCGCGACTTCGGCGTCTTGCCGTGCGCGTCGCCGATGCTGGCCACGTCCACGCCCATCAGCTTGAGCTTGGTGCTCATGTCGGCGCCGGTGAAGGCGGCGTCGTCCTGCCCGGCGATGTGCCTGGCGGCCACGCGGGCCATGTCGTAGCCTGGCGCGACGAGGCCGAAGGTCTGCTCGTTCCACGAGGCGCATTCGCCGATCGCGTAGATGTCGCGGTCGCTGGTGCGGCAGTGGCTGTCCACCGCCACGCCGCCGCGCGGGCCGACGGCCAGCACGCTCTGGCGCGCCAGTTCGTCGCGCGGGCGGATGCCGGCGGAGAACACGATCATGTCGGTCTCCAGGTGCGTGCCGTCGGCGAACACCATGCGGTGGCGGGCGGTGGCGCCGTCGGTGATCTCCACGGTGTTGCGCCCGGTGTGCACATGCAGGCCCAGGTCCTCGATGCTGTTGCGCAGCGCGCGGCCGCCGCCTTCGTCGACCTGCACGGCCATCAGGCGCGGCGCGAACTCCACCACGTGGGTTTCCAGGCCCATGTCGCGCAGCGCCTTGGCGCATTCCAGGCCCAGCAGGCCGCCGCCCACGACCACGCCGCTGCGCGACCTGGCGCCGCAGGCCTTCATGGCCTCGAGGTCCTCGATGGTGCGGTAGACGAAGCAGCCGGGGCGGTCGCGGCCCGGCACGGCGGGCACGAACGGGAAGGAGCCGGTGGCCAGCACCAGCTTGTCATAGGGGATCACCTCGCCGTCGGCGGTGGTGACGGTGTTGTTGCGCCGCTCGATGGCCGCGGCGCGGGCCGCCAGGCGCAGCGTGAAGCCGCTGCGCTCGAAGAAACCGGGCTCGACCAGCGACAGGTCTTCGGCCGTCTTGCCGGCGAAGAATTCGGACAGATGCACCCGGTCGTACGCCGGGCGGGGCTCTTCGCACAGCACGGTGACCTGTGCATTCGCGACGCCGAGCTCGTGGAGTTGCTCGAGGAACTTGTGGCCGACCATGCCGTGGCCGATGACTGCGATCTTCATTGGGGGTCCTGCACGCAACCGGTCCGGGAAGCCGTGGCCCGCTGAACGCTGTCTGTAGATGGACAGCTGCAGTGGAGCCCCCGCGACGGAACGGATGCGAAATTGGGTTGGAGCGGACGAACCGGCGGCGTGGGGCCATCGGCTCGCTCGAACCCCGCCGTCGTTAGCGGAGGCACTGTGACCCGCCATCAAGTCAGCGGGTCTACGCTCGTGTCCAGCAATATCCGTGCCGCCGCAAAAACCGCCTGAAAGCCGTGTCCGCGCCCGGTCGCGCACCGAAATCGCACCGCCGCCGGCACCGCGCGCACGGGCGTCGTGCGCCCTGGCCCGGCGCGCGTCTCTGCATTGGTGCGCCCGGCGAAGGGGCGTCAATCGGTGCCGAACGCGGGTGCGCGGGGCTTTTCCGTATGCTCAGGGGGCCTGCAACGCGGGGGCGACCGCCCCCACCATCTCCCCCTACAACCTGCCAACCTGCTGAACCAGCCATGTGCGGCTCCGAACTCCATTCCCTTCCCGACGGTGTCCAGCGCGTCTCGCGCGTGCTCCAGGACGCCGGCCATCCCCATTCGCCGCGCATGCTCGACGACGCCTGCCGCACCGCGCAGCAGGCGGCCGACGCGCTCGGCATCTCCGTCGGGCAGATCGCCAAGAGCATCATCTTTCGCCGCAAGAGCGACGAGGCGGCGGTGCTGGTCATCACCTCGGGTGACAAGCGCGTCGACGAGAAGAAGGTCGATGCGCTGGTCGGCAAGACCGGCCGCGCCGACGCCGACTTCGTGAAGTCGCGCACCGGCTTCACCATCGGCGGCGTGTCGCCCGTGGGGCACGTCACCAAGCCCGTGGTGCTGATCGACCGCGAGCTGTTCCGCTTCGAGGAGATCTGGGCCGCCGCGGGCCATCCGCATGCGGTGTTCCAGCTGCGCCCGCAAGACCTCGAGAAGCTCACCGGCGCGCCGGTGGCGGACGTGGTGTGAATTTCGACACCGCTGAAACACTGGCCGAACGCGCCGTGGCCGTGCAGGGCGCGGCCGACGCCGTGCCTTCGCCCTGCACCTCGGTGTGCCGCATGGACCGCCTGAGCGGCTTCTGCGAAGGCTGCCTGCGCACCATTCCCGAGATCGCGGGCTGGAGCAAGATGGAAGACGAGACGCGGCGCCACGTGTGGCGCGCGATAGAGTTGCGCGCACGTGCCGGCATCTGGCGCGTGCCTGGAGACACCCCCGCATGAAGCACATCGACTTCTACCTGGACTTCATCTCGCCCTACGCGCACCTCGCGTTCGAGCACCTGCCCGAGGCGCTCGAAGGCCTGAGCTACAGCGTGGCCTACAAGCCGGTGCTGCTGGGCGCGCTGCTCAAGCAGCACGGCCAGCTCGGCCCGGCGGAGATTCCGTCCAAGCGCAGCTGGACCTACCGCCACGTGCTGTGGCTGGGCCACACGCACGGCATTGCCATCGAGATGCCGGCCTCGCACCCCTACAACCCGCTCGCGCACCTGCGGCTCGCGCTGTCGACCGGCGACGACGGCACCGTCAGCCGCCTCGTGGCCGAGACCGTGTTCCGCCACGTGTGGCGCGGCGGCGAGGAAGCGGGCGACGCCACGCGCCTCGCCGCGCTCACCGCGCAGCTCGCGCCCCGGCGCGACGCCAACAGCGACGAGAGCAAGGCGCTGCTCAAGCGCAACACCGACGAGGCGCTGCAGCGGGGCGTGTTCGGCACGCCGGCCTGTGTGGTCGATGGCAGGCTGTTCTGGGGCTTCGACGGCCTCGCGATGCTGCGCGCCTACCTGTCGGGCGACGCGTGGTTCGACGGTCCGCAATGGACCGGCGCCGACCAGCGCCCCTCGTTGCTGCGCAACAAGCCTTGAGCACATGGCTGCACAGCAAGGCCTGAGCACTTTGCTGCACGGCAGCAGGGTCTGAGGACAAACCCGAGCAGGCCTCCGATTTCTTACAAGCTGAAACGCGCCGCGCGGGTTTCACCTTAATTCGTAAGCGTCGGTTCAGTTTCGCGCAAGGCTCGGGTCAGTCGTGCCTCCAAGAATGCCTCACGGTCGTCCGGATATCGGGCGCCGCACGAACGCATACACACAGGAGACGACAAATGGCAGCCACACTAGATTCACGGGGAGTGCCGCATCCGGCCCCCCGGCCCATGTCAGCGGAGGAGAAGAAGGTCATCTTCGCTTCGTCGCTCGGCACCGTGTTCGAGTGGTACGACTTCTATCTCTACGGCTCGCTGGCCGCGATCATCGCGAAGCAGTTCTTCAGCGGCCTGGATGCGGGCGCGGCCTTCATCTTCGCGCTGCTGGCGTTCGCCGCCGGCTTCCTGGTGCGTCCGTTCGGCGCCATCGTGTTCGGCCGCCTGGGCGACATGATCGGTCGCAAGTACACCTTCCTGGTGACCATCCTGATCATGGGCCTGTCGACCTTCATCGTCGGCCTGCTGCCCAGCTACGCGACCATCGGCGTCGCGGCGCCGGTGATCCTGATCGCGCTGCGCATGCTGCAGGGCCTGGCGCTCGGCGGCGAGTACGGCGGTGCCGCCACCTACGTGGCCGAGCACTCGCCGCACGGCAAGCGCGGGGCCTACACCTCGTGGATCCAGACGACCGCCACGCTGGGCCTGTTCCTGAGCCTGCTGGTGATCCTGGGCGTGCGCGAAGGCCTGGGCGAAGCGGTGTTCAACGACTGGGGCTGGCGCATTCCGTTCCTGGTGTCGATCCTGCTGCTGGGCATCTCGGTGTGGATTCGCCTGACGCTGTCGGAATCGCCCGCCTTCCAGAAGATGAAGGCCGAGGGCAAGACCTCGAAGGCGCCGCTGGCCGAATCGTTCGGCGAGTGGAAGAACCTGAAGATCGTGATCCTGGCGCTGGTCGGTCTCACGGCCGGCCAGGCGGTGGTCTGGTACTCGGGCCAGTTCTACGCGCTGTTCTTCCTGACGGCCCAGCTGAAGGTCGATGCGACCACGGCCAACCTGATGATTGCCGCGGCGCTGCTGCTGGGCACGCCGTTCTTCGTGATCTTCGGCACGCTGTCGGACAAGATCGGCCGCAAGCCGATCATCATGGCCGGCTGCCTGCTGGCCGTGGTCACGTACTTCCCGGTCTTCAAGATGCTGACCGAAGCCGCCAACCCCGACCTGGCCCGCGCGCAAGCCACGGCCGGCGTGACGGTGACGGCCGACCCGGCCACCTGCTCGTTCCAGGGCAACCCGGTGGCCCGCGAGATCGACTTCAAGAGCTCGTGCGACATCGCCAAGCGCTACCTGGTGCAGAACTCGGTGAGCTATGAGAACGTGGCCGGCGCGCCGGGTTCGAAGGCGGTCGTGAAGATCGGCGACAAGACCGTCGAGGCCCCCATCGGCAACGTCGTGAACCTCAAGTTCGACGAAGGCTCCGCCAAGGAAATCGCCGCCTTCAAGAAGGGCGTGGCCGAAGACCTGAAGATCGCGGGCTACCCGTCCAAGGCCGACCCGGCCAAGATGAACAAGGTGCTCACGGTGCTGCTGCTGTTCTGGCTGGTGCTGCTGGTGACGATGGTCTACGGCCCGATCGCCGCGATGCTGGTCGAGATGTTCCCCACGCGCATCCGCTACACCTCGATGAGCCTGCCGTACCACATCGGCAACGGCTGGTTCGGCGGCCTGCTGCCGACCACGGCCTTTGCCATCGTGGCGTCGACCGGCAACATGTACAACGGCCTGTGGTACCCGATCATCATCGCGGGCATCACGCTGGTGGTGGGCACGCTGTTCATCCGCGAGACCAAGGACGTGGACATCTACGCGAACGACTGAGTTCCGCGTTCGCACACGGCAGGAGGGCGCTGCGCCCTCCGCTCCACAAAGAGGCTTCATGCCAACCGCATGAGGCCTTTTTCTTGAGCCGTCCGGTTCAGAGCTTCAGCGCTTCATCGATCCATCCGTTCTTCAGGAGACAGCACCCATGTGGAAACTCGTCGTCGGCTTCGTCATCTTCGCCGCCCTTGCCCTGTATGTGATTTCGAAGGCCGGTGACAAGGTCGACATGTCGGGCGAGAAGCACGGCGGCGACACCACCGCGCATGAGCCCGCGCCGGCTGCGGCGCCGAAGTAAAACGCCGGCCGCGGCGCCGAAGTAGAACCCCGGCCGCGGCGCCCAGGTAGAACGCCGGCCGCGGCGCCGAAGCAAGGCGCTGGCCGGGGGGCACGGAGAAACGGGGGGCGAACCCTAGCGCTTGAACCTGCCGTCGCTCACGATGGACAGGTCGACGTAGTCGATGCCCGTGTGGTCCGTGGGCGAGTAGCTCACGTCGAGGCCGCCGCCCAGGTCGTACTGGAAGGCGTTGAGCGTGGCGATCAGCTTGGCGCGCGTGGGCTTGGGCCCGGTGCGGCGCAGCGCCTCCACCAGCACCTTGGTGGCCACGAAGCCTTCGAGCAGCGCGGGCGACAGCTCGGTCTGGCCCTTGGCCTTGGCCAGCGTCATCGCCTCCTTGATGAGCGGGTGCGCCGCCGCGCGTTCGTAGGGCAGCACCTGCGTGATGATCACGCCCGCGCTGGCCGAGCCCAGTTCCTTGATGAAGCCCGAGGCCGCGTTGTTCGACAGCGTGATGATCTGCGCCGCCGAGCCCGCGGCGCGCAGCGCCTTGATGCCGTCGGTCACCGCCGTGCCCGAGCCGATCCACAGCACCGCCTGCGCGTTCGCCTTGGTCAGCTGCGGCACGATGGCCGCGTAGTCGGGCTTGTTGCGGTCGGCCAGCGCCACCACGGCCGGCTTGAGGTTGGCCTTCTCGAAGCCCTTGCTCGCGCCTTCCATCGCGTCCTTGCCGAACGAGTCGTCGGCCTGCACGACGGCAATGCGCTGGATGCCGGTGGTCTGCAGGTGCTGCACCGCCTTCTCGGCCTCGCGCTGGTAGGTCGAGCGCACGTTGAAGATGTTCTTCTGCACGGGCTTGTGCAGCGCCATCGCGCCGGTTGACGGGCCGACCAGCGCCACGCCGTACTTGTCGAGCAGCGGAATCACCGCCAGCGTGTTGGGCGTGCCGCGGTTCAGCAGCAGCGCCACCACTTTCTTGTCTTCGATCAGCACGCGGGTGTTCTCCAGCGAACGCTTGGCGTCGAGGCCGTCGTCCATGCGGATCACCTCGATCTGCTCGCCGTTGATGCCGCCCTGCGCATTGACCGCGTCGATCACCAGCTGCGAGCCGGCAATGGTTTCCTTCACGCTGGCCGCGACCGGGCCCGACAGGTCGGCCGACTGGCCGATCACGATCTGGGCCTGCACGCCGGGCGCCGCCATGGCCAGCAGGAGCGCCGCGGCGCAGGACGTCAACGTCTTCTTCATCGAGCAAAGCCTTTCCAAGGAGCGGGTGCTGGTGTCAGCAGGTGTGTAATGTGTTGCTGAACGTGACCGGCCGCTAGCTCGCGCAAACCCTGTCAAACCAAGGTTTCCAAGGCTCCTGCAGGCCCTCGAAAGCAAACGGCCCGCCGGAATGCCGGCGGGCCGTTGCGAAAAAAGCCTGGAAGAAGGGGCTCAGCGCTTGAAGCGCCCGTCGCTGATGATCGACAGGTCCGCGAAGTCGATGCCGCTGTGGTCCTGCGGCGAATAGCTCACCTCCAGCCCGCCGCCCAGGTCGTAGTTGCGGATGCTCTCGAGCGCGGCGACCATCCTGGCGCGCGTGGGCTTGGGCCCCGCGCGGCGCAGGGCCTCCACCAGCACCTTGGCCGAGGCGAAGCCCTCGAGCGCGGCCGGCGAGAGTTCCGCCTGGCCCTTGGCCTGCGCGAGGGCCAGCGCTTCCTTCACCATCGGCTGGCCGATGGCGCGCTCGCTCGGGAACACCTGCGTGACGATCACGCCCTTGCTGGCGTCGCCCAACTGCTTGATGAAGCCCGAGGACGCGTTGTTCGACAGCGTGACCACCTGCGCCGCCGAGCCCGCGGCGCGCAGCGCCTTGATGCCGTCGACCACCGCGACGCCCGAGCCGATCCACACCACGGCCTGCGCCTCGGCGCCCTTGATGGCGGGCACGATCGCCTTGTAGTCGGGCTTGTCGCGGTCGGCCGGGATGGTCACGATCGGCTTGGCCTTGCCCTTGGTGAAGCCGGCCATGGCGCCTTCGAGCGCGTCGGTGCCGAACGAGTCGGTCACGTGCACCACGGCGATCCGCGTGAGGCCGATGGTCAGCAGGTGCTGCACCGCCTTCTCGGCCTCGCGCTGGTAGGTGGCGCGCACGTTGAACACGTGCTTCTGCAGCGGCTTGTGCAGCACCATCGCGCCGGTCGAGGGGCCGACGAGCGCCACGTCGTACTTGTCGAGCCACGGCACGATGGCCTGCGAGTGCGGCGTGCCGCGGCTCATGAAGAGCGCGAGCACCTTCTTGTCCTCGATCAGCGCGCGGGCGTTGTCGCCGGCGCGCTTCACGTCGAAGGCGTCGTCCATGCGGATCACCTCGATCTTCTCGCCGTGGATGCCGCCTTGGGCGTTGGCCGCGTCGATCACCAGCTGCGCGCCGCCGATGGTCTCGTTCACGCTCGCGGCCACCGAGCCGGTCATGCCGGCGGTCTGGCCGATGAGGATCTGGGCCGACGCGCCCGTGGCGGTCATGGCCAGCAGCGCGAGCAGGGCGGTAGCGCAAAGGGTGCGCGTCTTCGTCATGGAAACCTTTCGGGGCAATTCAGCGGCCATTGGGAAGCCGATGCAAACAAACGTCGTATTTGTTTCCAGAAGTGACATTCATGCCATTCGTAGAAACCCCTGCGCAGTGGCCGACCTTGTGACGCAATGCACAAGCCCGTCATCGCCCACTCCCTAGAATGTTTGCCCCACCCCTCAAGGCATTCATGACACAGGGCTCCATCCGGATTCGCGGCGCGCGCCAGCACAATCTCCAGAACCTCGACCTCGACATCCGCACCGGCGAGATGACCGTGGTCACCGGGCCCAGCGGCTCGGGCAAGTCCAGTCTCGTTTTCGACACCCTCTACGCCGAAGGCCAGCGGCGCTATGTGGAGACTTTCTCCGCCTATGCGCGCCAGTTCCTGGACCGCATGGACAAGCCGGCCGTCGACAAGGTGGAGGGCGTGCCGCCCGCCATCGCCATCGACCAGACCAACCCGGTGCGCTCCTCGCGCTCCACGGTCGGCACCATGACCGAGCTGAACGACCACCTGAAGCTGCTCTTCGCGCGCGCGGCCAACCTGTTCGACCGCGAAACCGCGCTGCCGGTGCGCCACGATTCGCCCGACAGCATCTATGCGCAGATCGTCGAGCGCGCGGCCGCCGCGGGCGATCCGCGGCTGGTGGTCACCTTCCCGGTCGAGTTGCCCGCCACCACCACGGCCGACGAAGTGACGCAATGGCTGTCGGCCAGCGGCTTCACGCGCGTGCAGGCCGAGCGCGAGGTGGCCACGCCCACCGGTCCGCGCAAGGTGCTCGACGTGGTGGCCGACCGCTTCCGCGCATCGAGCGCCGAGCGCGCGCGCGTGGTCGAGGCCATCGAGGTGGCGCTCAAACGCGGCAGCGGGCGCGTCACCGTGCACGCCGCAGGTGCGGACGAGAACGCGCCGGCCGACGTGTGGAAGTTCTCCACCGGCCTGCATTGCCCCGAGAGCGACATCCGCTACGCCGACCCCATTCCGTCGATGTTCTCGTTCAACTCGGCCGTGGGCGCCTGCGACACCTGCCGCGGCTTCGGCCGCGTCATCGGCGTCGACCTGGGCCTGGTGATTCCGAACGACAAGCTCACGCTGCGCGCGGGCGCCATCAAGACCATCCAGACGCCCGCCTGGAAGGAAGCGCAGGACGACCTCATGCGCCACGCCGAGGCCGCCGGCATTCCGCGCGACACGCCCTGGAACAAGCTCACCGAGGAGCAGAAGCACTGGGTGATCGAAGGCACGCCCAACTACAAGGAAGGCAACTGGAACAAGCAGTGGTACGGCGTGCGCCGCTTCTTCGGCTACCTGGAGAGCAAGGCCTACAAGATGCACATCCGCGTGCTCTTGTCCAAGTACCGCAGCTACACGCCGTGCCCGACCTGCAGCGGCGCGCGCCTGAAGCTCGACAGCCTGATCTGGCGCATCGGCAGCAAGGAAGACGCCGATGCGGTGCTGCCGCCCGAGAAGCGATTCATGCCGACGGGGGCGAAGTGGACGCGTGCGCAGCTCGAAGCCTTGCCCGGGCTTTGCCTGCATGACCTGATGCTGTTGCCGATCGAGCGGCTGCGCAGGTTCTTCGACAGCATGCGCGGCGGCATGACTCCCTCCCCTTCCGGGGGAGGGCAGGGGTGGGGGCACGCGGCCTCTGCAAAAGCCGTGACTGTGGTGGAGGCCGAGAGCCCTCATCCCAACCTTCCCCCGGAGGGGGAAGGAGCACGACAACAAGGCGAGGCGCAAGCGCTGAAGCTCCTCTTCGAGGAAATCACCACCCGCCTGCGCTACCTGCACGACGTCGGCATCGGCTACCTCACGCTCGACCGCCAGAGCCGCACGCTGAGCGGCGGCGAGGTGCAGCGCATCAACCTGACGACCGCGCTCGGCACCTCGCTGGTCAACACGCTGTTCGTGCTCGACGAGCCCAGCATCGGCCTGCATCCGCGCGACATGAACCGCATCACCGAGGCCATGCTGCGCCTGCGCGACGCGGGCAACACGCTGGTGGTGGTCGAGCACGACCCGGCCGTGATGCTGGCCGCCGACCGCGTGATCGACATGGGCCCCGGCCCCGGCGCGCGCGGCGGGCAGATCGTGTTCGACGGCACCACCGACCAGCTGCGCGATGCCGACACCCTCACCGGCCAGTACCTGGGCGGGCGCAAGAAGATCGGCATGGGCTTCAAGCGGCTCGTGAGCGAGAACACGCACCGGCTCATCCTGGAAGGCGCGCGCGAGCACAACCTGAAGAACGTCACCGTCGAGTTTCCGCTCGCGCGGCTGGTGTGCGTCACCGGCGTCAGCGGCTCGGGCAAGTCCACGCTGATCCAGGACGTGCTGGCGCCCGCGCTCATGCGCCACTTCGGCAAGGCCACGGAAACGCCCGGCGCGCACGACCGCCTGCTGGGCGCCGATCACCTGGGCGACGTGGTCTTCGTCGACCAGTCGCCGATCGGCAAGACGGCGCGTTCCAACCCCGCGAGCTACGTGGGCGCGTGGGACGCCATCCGCGAGATCTTCGCCACGGCGGCCCTGTCGCGCCAGCGCGGCTACACCGCGAGCAAGTTCAGCTTCAACTCCGGCGACGGGCGCTGCCCGACCTGCGGCGGCTCGGGCTTCGAGCACGTCGAGATGCAGTTCCTGTCCGACGTGTACCTGCGTTGCCCCGACTGCGACGGCAAGCGCTACCGCCCCGAAATTCTCGAGGTGCGCGTGGAGCGCAAGGGCAAGAGCTACAACGTGGCCGACGTGCTCGACCTCACCGTGGCCGAAGCGGCGACCGTGTTCGAAGGCGACCGCGACGTGCTGCGCGTGCTGCAGCCCATCTCCGACGTGGGCCTCGACTACGTGAAGCTCGGCCAGCCCGTGCCCACGCTCAGCGGCGGCGAGGCGCAGCGCCTGAAGCTCGCGGGCTTCCTGGCCGAAGCCGCGAAGAACGCCACGTCGAGCAAGCAGCTGCTGGCGCGCAAGGGCACGCTCTTTTTATTCGACGAGCCGACCACCGGCCTGCACTTCGACGACATCGCGCGGCTCATGCGCGCGCTGCGCAAGCTGCTCGACGCTGGGCATTCGCTGATCGTCATCGAGCACAACCTCGACGTGATCCGCGCGAGCGACTGGCTGATCGACCTCGGCCCCGAAGGCGGCGAGGGCGGCGGCCAGGTGGTGGCCGAAGGCACGCCCGAGCAGATGCGCGAGAACCGCGCCTCGCTCACCGGTGCCGCGCTGGCCGACTACGAGCTGGCCATCGGCCCCGACGCCTACAAGGTGGCCGAGCGCGCCGCGCGCCGCTACATCGCCACGGCCAAGACGGCGCCGGGCGCCAACGCCATCGAGATCGTCAACGCGCGCGAGCACAACCTGAAGAACCTCAGCGTGGACATTCCGCGCGGCAAGTTCAGCGTGGTCACCGGCGTGAGCGGCTCGGGCAAGTCGACGCTGGCCTTCGACATCCTGTTCAACGAAGGTCAGCGCCGCTACCTCGAGTCGCTCAACGCCTATGCGCGCAGCATCGTGCAGCCAGCCGGCCGGCCCGAGGTGGACGCGGTGTACGGCATTCCGCCGACCGTGGCCATCGAGCAGCGCCTGTCGCGCGGCGGCCGCAAGAGCACGGTGGGCACCACCACCGAGGTGTGGCACTTCCTGCGCCTGCTGTATGTGAAGCTGGGCATCCAGCACTGCATTCACGACGGCGCCGCCGTGCAGCCGCAGACGCCCGACAGCATCGCCGCGCAGCTCATGCGCAATTTCAAGGGCCAGCACATCGGCCTGCTCGCGCCGCTGGTGACCAACCGCAAGGGCGTGTACACCGAGCTGGCCGACTGGGCGCGCCCGCGCGGCTTCACCCACCTGCGCGTGGACGGCGACTTTCTGCCGACCACCGGCTTCCCGCGCATCGACCGCTTCAAGGAGCACAGCATCGAGCTGCCGGTGGCCAGCCTCGACGTGCTGCCCTCGAAGGAAACCGAGTTGCGCGAGGCACTGACCAAGGCGCTGGAGCACGGCAAGGGCGTGCTGCACGTGCTGAGCGACCTCGGCGGCCTGCGCGCCGCCATGATGGCGGGCGTGTCCGCCGCGGGCATCGGCCGCGTCAACGTGTTCTCCACGCTGCGCGCCTGCCCGGTGTGCAGCACCAGCTACGCCGAGCTCGACCCGCGCCTGTTCAGCTACAACAGCAAGCACGGCTGGTGCCCCGACTGCGTGGGCACGGGCGTGAAGCTCAGCAAGGACCAGCGCAAGGTGTTCGACGACTCCGTGCGCGACGACGACAGCAAGGGCCGCGAGCAGACCTTCGCCGAACCCGAGATCGAGGACCTGGCCGACACCGCCTGCCCGACCTGCCAGGGCACGCGCCTGAACGCCACGGCGCGCGCCGTGAGCTTCGGCGCCTCGCCGGCCGACGGCCTGAGCGGCATCGGCATCACCGAACTCGCGCGCATGAGCGTGACCGAGGTGCGCCGGTGGTTCGACGGGCTGACGTTGTCGGGCCGCGAAGCCGAGATCGCGCGCGACCTGGTGCCGGAAATCAAGAGCCGGCTCGAGTTCCTCGAAGAAGTGGGCCTGGGCTACCTCACGCTCGACCGCGGCGCGCCCACGCTGTCCGGCGGCGAGGCGCAGCGCATCCGCCTGGCGGCGCAGCTCGGCAGCAACCTGCAGGGCGTGTGCTACGTGCTCGACGAGCCGACCATCGGCCTGCATGCGCGCGACAACCAGATCCTGCTCGACGCGCTGCACAAGCTCGGCGACAAGGGCAACACGCTGGTGGTGGTGGAGCACGACGAAGACACCATCCGCCGCGCCGACCACATCATCGACATCGGCCCGAGCGCGGGCAAGCGCGGCGGCCGGCTGGTGGCCGAAGGCTCGGTGGCCGACATCGAGGCCGCCGGTGATTCGCAGACCGGCCGCTACCTGCGCGATGCCATCAAGCACCCGCTGCAGGCGCGCCGCCTGGTGCCGTCGCCCGACCCCAAGGCCGAGGAAAGCGGGCAATGGCTCACCGTGCACGGTGCCGACCTGCACAACCTGCAGGACGTGACCGCCACGCTGCCGCTGCACCGCCTGGTGGTGGTCACCGGCGTGAGCGGCTCGGGCAAGTCGACGCTCGCGCGCGACGTGCTGCTGGCCAACGTGCAGGGCATCGTGGTGCAACGCATGACCAAGGCCGGCCGCGACGCGGACGCCGCGGGCAAGCGCCCGGCCTGGGCCGGCTGCACGAAGGTCGAGGGCTACGAGAGCGTCGACCGCGTGCTCGAGGTCGACCAGACGCCCATCGGCAAGACGCCGCGCAGCTGCCCGGCCACCTACATCGGCTTCTGGGACACCATCCGCAAGCTGTTCGCCGACACGCTGGAGGCCAAGGCGCGCGGCTACGGCCCGGCGCGCTTCAGCTTCAACACCGGCGAAGGCCGCTGCCCGGGCTGCGAAGGCGCGGGCGTGCGCACCATCGAGATGAGCTTCCTGCCCGACGTGAAGGTGCCTTGCGAGGTGTGCCACGGCGCGCGCTTCAACCCCGAGACGCTGGCCGTGAGCTGGCGCGGCAAGAGCATCGGCGACGTGCTGAAGATGGAGGTCGACGAGGCCGTCGAGTTCTTCGCGAGCATGCCCAACATCGCGCATCCGCTGCAGCTGCTGAAGGACGTGGGCCTGGGCTACCTCACGCTGGGGCAGCCGTCGCCCACGCTGTCGGGCGGCGAGGCGCAGCGCATCAAGCTGGTGACCGAGCTCAGCAAGGTGCGCGACGACATCACCCGCCGCGGCCAGAAGGCGCCGCACACGCTGTACGTGCTCGACGAGCCGACCGTGGGCCTGCACATGGCCGACGTCGAGAAGCTGATCCACGTGCTGCACCGGCTGGTGAACGGCGGCCACAGCGTGGTGGTGATCGAGCACGACCTCGACGTGATCGCCGAGGCCGACTGGATCATCGACCTGGGGCCGGAAGGCGGCAACGCGGGCGGGCGCATCGTGGCCGCGGCACCGCCGGAAGAGGTGGTGCGGCTGGGCACGCACACGGGCGTGGCGCTGGCGCCGGTGCTGGCGCGCTGACGCAGGGAGGGGCACGTTCGCGGACGTGTCCTTCCACCTGAATGCATAGGCCTTTCGTGGGCCTCGCCACGTTCGCGCAAACTCGCGCGAACGTGTGCAAACGGGCGCACAATGACTTCGACCCTTGGCCCAGGCGCATCCTGAATCAGCCATGGTGGAGTGAACATGCGAGAGGGTGAAGCGCCGCGGCGGGGCTACGCAAGGAGCCATGTCATGACCCGCTTCATCGATGTTCACAGCCTGGTCCGCCTGGTCGACGAGACCGGCGTTGCGGAGTTTCTCGCCGCGCTGTCCGACGCGCTGCGCGACGACTTCCTGCGATGGCGCGAGTTCGACAAGAAGGCGCGCGTGGCCAGCCATTCGCACCTGGGCGTGATCGAGCTCATGCCCGTGGCCGACGACGGCGCCTATGCCTTCAAGTACGTCAACGGCCATCCGCACAACACGCAGGTCGGGCTGCCGACCGTCATGGCCTTCGGCGTGCTGGCCGAGGTGGACACGGGGTACCCCGTGCTGCTGTCGGAGCTCACGCTCACCACCGCCTTGCGCACGGCCGCCACATCGGCCATGGCCGCCAAGGCGCTGGCGCGGCCCGATTCGCGCAGCCTCGCGCTGATCGGCAACGGCTCGCAGAGCGAGTTCCAGGCGCTGGCCTTCCACGCCCTGCTGGGCATCGAGGAAGTGCGCGTGTTCGACACCGACCCGCACGCCACCGACAAGCTGGTGCGCCATCTCTCGGCCTGCACGCCGCTGGACATCGTGCGCGCCGCTTCCGTGGCCGAAGCGGTGCGCGGCGCCGACATCGTCACCACCATCACCGCCTACCAGGGCCACGCGACCGTGCTCACGCCCGAGATGATCGAGCCCGGGATGCACATCAACGCCGTGGGCGGCGACTCGCCCGGCAAGACCGAGCTGCACCCCGGCGTGATGGGGCTGGCGCGCGTGTTCGTCGAGTACGAGCCGCAGACCCGCGTGGAGGGCGAGATCCAGCAGGTGGCGGCCGACTTTCCGGTGCACGAGCTGTGGCGCGTGCTGCTGGGCGAAGTGCCGGGCCGCGAGAGTCCGCGCCAGGTCACGCTGTTCGATTCGGTGGGCTTCGCGCTGGAGGACTACACGGCGCTGCGCTACATCCAGCGCATCGCCACCGAGCGCGGCATCGGCCAGCAGATCGCACTGGTGCCCGAGCTCGACGACCCGAAGGACCTGTTCGGCCTCACGGCCTCGGGCAGGCGCCGGGCGGTGCTGCGGCGTGCGGCATGATGGGCGGCTTCACCACCGCCGGCCCGGCCTCTCCCGATCCATGCTCACCATCTACAACGACCGGCACGTTCTTCACCAGGGCAAAGTCGAGATGTTCCGCGGCGAACTCGTGCCGTGCTTCGAGGTGCCCGCCCGCGTCGACCATGTGAGGCATGAACTGGAGCGCCGCAGGCTCGGTCCGCTGCAGGCGGCCGATGCCTTCGACGAAGCGTTGCTGGCCAAGGTGCATGCGCCGCGCTACCTGGACTTCATCGCGCATGCCTGGGACGAGTGGGTGGCGCTGGACCCGGCCAATGCGACGCGCGACGCGTTGCCGTCGTACTGGCCCACGCGCGGCATGCGCACCGACGTGCTGCCGAAAAGCTTTCCGGCGCGCATGGGGCTGTTCTCGTTCGACGCGGGCACGCCGCTGATGGCGGGCAGCTGGGCGGCGTCGCGGCACGGCGCCGCTTGCGCGTGGACCGCCGCGCAGCGCGTCATCGGCGGCGAGCGCGCGGCCTTCGCGCTCACGCGGCCGCCGGGGCACCATGCGGGCGCCGATTTCTTCGGCGGCTATTGCTTCGTCAACAACGCCGCCGTCGCCGCGCAGGCACTGCGCGACGCGGGTGTCGAACGCGTGGCCGTGCTCGACGTGGACTACCACCACGGCAACGGCACGCAGGCCATCTTCTACGACCGCGACGACGTGCACTTTGCGAGCCTGCACGGCGACCCGCTGACCGACTACCCGTACTACCTGGGCCACGCCGACGAGCGCGGCGCGGGCAAGGGCGAGGGCTTCAACCACAACCTGCCGCTGCCGCGCGGCACCGACTTCACGGCCTGGCGCGCCGCGCTGAAGACCGCGCTGGCGCGCATCGCCGAAGTGAAGGCCGGCGCGCTCGTGGTCTCGCTGGGCGTCGACACCTTCGAGGGCGACCCGATCTCCGGCTTCAAGCTCCGGAGCGACGACTACCTGCGCATGGGCGAAGACCTGGCGCGCGCCGGCCTGCCGACCGTGTTCGTGTTCGAGGGCGGCTACGCAGTGGACGACGTGGGCGTGAACGCGGTGAACGTGCTGGAAGGCTTCGCGCAGGCGTAGCTGCCGACCTGCGCGGGGATGCGCGGGGATGCGCTGTCATGCGCTGACGCGCAGGCGACTCGGAACGCGGGAATGGCCTTGTTTCCCGCGGGCAATCAGGGGAGCCCCGATTGCCTTTGCCGACCCGGCAAGGCCCAATCGGCGCTTCTTCAAGTCAGGATCCAGTCAGCCATGCTGCGCCGCTCATCTTTCCTCTGTGCCGCCACGCTCGCCGCGTGCGGCCTCGTTTCTCCGCTGGCGGCTTTCGCGCAAGCTTTTCCCGCCAAGCCCATCAAGCTGGTCATCGCCTTCCCGGCGGGCGGCCCGACCGACATCACCATGCGCCAGTTGGCCGACAACGCCAGCAAGATCCTCGGCCAGCCCGTGATCATCGACAACAAGCCCGGCGCCGGCGGCACGCTGCCCGCGCAGGCGCTGCAGACCTCGCAGCCCGACGGCTACACCGTCGCGCAGATCCCGCTGGGCGTGTTCCGCCTGGGCTACACCACCAAGATCAACTGGGACCCGCTGAAGGACATCACGTACGTGCTGAACGTCACCGGCTATGCCTTCGGCATCGTGGTGCCCGCCAACAGCCCCTTCAAGACCTGGGCCGACTTCGTCGCCTACGCCAAGGCCAACCCCGGCAAGCTGACCTACGGCTCCACCGGCAACCTGACCAGCCCGCATCTGACGACCGAGATCGTCGCGCAGAAGGCCGGCATCGAGCTGCAGCACGTGCCCTACAAGGGCAGCGCCGACCTGATGCTCGCCGTGGTCAGCGGCCAGCTGATGGCCGCCGCCGACAGCACCGGCTTCGCGCCGCAGGTCGAGGCCGGCAAGCTGCGCGTGCTGAACACCTGGGGCGAGAAGCGCCTGGCCAAGTTCCCCGACGCGCCGACGCTGAAAGAGCTGGGGTACGACATCGTGCAGAACTCGCCCTTCGGCATCGGCGCCCCCAAGGGCACGCCGCCCGAGGTGGTGAAGAAGCTGCACGACGCGTTCAAGCAGGCGATGGAAGAGCCGAGCTACGTGGCTTCGCTCGGGCGCTACGACATGCAGCCGAACTACATGAGCTCGGCGACGTACACCAAGTTCGCGCAGGACACGGTGGTGCGCGAGAAGGTGGTGATCGAGAAGCTGGGGCTGGCGAAGGAGAAGTGAGCCGGCCTATTTGCCGCCTTGCAGGATGGGCGTGAGCACTGTGTTGACGTAGTAGTTGCCGCGCCCCATCTTGTGCTTCTGGATGAAGCCGCCCTCGACCAGCGCGTCGAGGTACTTGGTGGCCGTGAGGCGTGAGACCTGCAAGTCGCGCTGCACGAATTCGATCTTCGTGTAGGGATGCATGAAGAGGTTGTTGATCAGATCCTGGCTGTAGAACCGGTAGCTTTCGCGAATGCGGTGCTTGTAGTCGAACAGTGCGGATTTGATCGCGTTGATGGTTTCGATGGTCTGGCCGGCTGTTTGCTCCACCGCTTCAAGCAGATACAGCACCCACTCTTCCCAGGCGTCGTCGTCTCGCACGGCCTGCAGCAGCCGGTAGTAATCGGCCTTGGTTCGCATGATGTGACTGCTCAGGTAGAGCACCGGAATGTCGAGCAGCCGTTCTTTCACCAGATACAGCACATTGAGGATGCGCCCCGTGCGACCGTTGCCGTCGTAGAACGGGTGGATGCTCTCGAACTGGTGATGGATGAGCGCCATCTTGATCAAGGGGTCGACGGCGAACAGCTCGGCCTCGTTGACGAAGCGCTCGAGTGCACGCATCAAGGTCACGATCTCGTCGGGATCCTGCGGCGGCATATAGACAACGCGGCCCGCCCTGTCCTTCAGCGCGGTTCCCGGCAGCTTGCGCAGTCCGGCATTGTTTCTCTCCAGTTCGGACTGGATATGGACGATGTGATTCGAGGTGATCAGGCCGCTTTCGCGCACTTGCTCGAAGCCCACGCGCAGGGCCTGCCTGTATCGCAGCACCTCTTTGGCCGCCGGATTGGCAAAGGCTTCAGGCAACACATCGTCCTTGAACAGCTCGTCGTGGGTCGTGACGATGTTCTCGATTTCTGAACTGTCCTTGGCTTCCTTGAGCCCCAATGTGTTGATCAGGATCTCTTGATTGGGAATGGCAGCCGCAATGCCCTTGAGCTCAGCCAACTGACGGCTGGCACTCGCGAGCTTCTTGAGAATCGCAGGCGTGTCGAAGCGGGCGGGATCCAGGTGATCGAGGCGCGCAAGCATGTGCATGGGAATTAAAGATTTCTATACATGGTAGGCCTGATATGTATAGAAAACTCGATTTTCTATACACGTCGATCATCGCGTGCATAGCAAACCGCACAGATTCAACGGCTTGCCGCCCCGATCGCAAACAGCTCCTCCACCAGCCGCGCCGCCAACACCGGCTGCACCGGCTCCCCCCCGAACACCAGCCTGAACACGATCGGCGCAATCAGGTGATCGATCACCTGCTGCGGCTCCGGGGCGCGCTCGCCACGCGCGCGTGCCTGTTCCACCAGCGCCAGCGCTTCCTTCCTGCGGTTGCGCAGGCAGTCCGTGTCCGAGTCGCCGTTGGCCAGCGCGGCCGCGGCTTTCAGCAAGGAGGTGTTGCACGGCTGTGCCAAATGCACGATGAGTTCGCGCGCCCAGGCTTCCAGGTCGGCGCGCAAATCGCCGGTGTCGGGCAGCGGGCGGTTCGGGTCGAGCTTGTGGGTGGCCGTTTCGGCCAGCAGCCCCTGCAGGTCGCCCCAGCGCCGGTAGATGCTGGAGGCGCTGACGCCCGCGCGCTCGGCCACGGCCGGCACGGTGACCCGTTCCCGGCCCTGCTCGGCCACCAGTTCCTCGAGGGCGGTGCGCACCAGCGCCTGCACCTGCGCGCTGCGGCCGCCGGGCCGCTTGTGGGGAAGAGGAGCGGCAAGAGAGGCGTCGTTCATGTTTCGGACTTTAACGCAAAGATATTTGCTTTAGGTGATTCGCAGGTCTAGAATCGCAAAAGCAAAAAAAGTTGCATTAAGGATCCGACATGCCGTCCACCTGCCCCGATCTCGCCGTCCGCACTGCAGCCACCGCCGCCGTGGCTGCGCGCGCCAAGCCCAGGCGCCTGCCGCAAGGCGTGGCCTTTGCGCTGCTGGCGGCCGTGCTGTTCGCGTTCTTCTTCGCCGCCAGCGCGCCGTCGCCGCTGTTCGTGGTGTTCCAGCACGCATGGCATTTCTCGTCGTCGATGCTCACGGTGGCATTCGCGATCTATGCGATCGCGCTGCTGCTCTCGCTGCTGGTGGCCGGCTCGCTGTCCGACCACATCGGGCGGCGGCCGGTGGTGCTGGCGGCGCTGGTGCTGCAGGCGGTGGCGATGGGGTTGTTCCTGCTGGCGCACGACATCGGCGGGCTGATCGTCGCGCGGGTGGTGCAGGGCGTGGCCACGGGCGTCGCCAGCGGCGCCTTGAGCGCGGCCGTGGTCGAGGCCGCGCCGGCCTCGCGCAAGCGGCTGGGTGCGCTGATCACCAGCGTGTCGCCGCTGGCCGGCCTGGCCGTGGGCGCACTGCTGACGGGCATGGCGGTGAAGCTGTCGGTGCAACCGGTGGTGCTGGTGTTCGGGGTGCTGGGCGCGGTGTTTGCACTGGGCGCGGCGGTGGTGCTGTGGATGCCCGAAACCGTGACGCCGCGCCCCGGCGCGCTCGCCTCGCTGGTGCCGCGCGTGTCGATCCCCGCGAAGGCGCGGGCGGAGTTCGTGCGCGGGCTGCCGGTGTTCATCGCGGTGTGGGCGCTGGGCGGGCTGTTCCTGTCGCTGGCGCCGTCGCTGATGCTGCATGTGTTCGGCATCGACAACGGCGTGGTCAACGGCCTCACGATCGCGGTGCTCTCGGGCATGGGCGCTCTCGCACCGACGCTGCTCGGACGCTTCGCCGCACCGCGGCCGGCCATCGTCGGCATGGCGAGCATGGCGGCGGGGCTGGTGTTGCTGCTCGTGTCGCTGGCCACGCGCTCGCTCGCGCTGTTCTTCGTCGGCACCGCGGTGGCGGGCGTGGGCTTCGGCGGCGCGTTCTCGGCGCTGGTGCAGACGCTCGCGCCGCTGGCCCAGCCGCACGAGCGCGGCGAGCTGTTCGCGGCGATCTTCGTGGTGAGCTACCTGGCGTTCAGCCTGCCCGCGATGCTGGCGGGCTTCCTGGTGGCGCCCGTGGGGCTGCTGAACACGGTGGAAGGCTATGCGGCGGTGCTGCTGCTGATCGCGGCCTTCGGTACCTGGCGCCAGTGGGCGGGCTTGCGCCGCCAGCCGCGCGTTGCGCCGTCCGGCGAGTAACCCATCGAGAGAGGCAGTGCGCGAGGATGCGCGGGTGTCAAGTCGCGTACCCCTTCGAGGTTTAAGTACTAACCCTATGTAATTCGTATGTCTTCACTGGAAAGAACACTCGGAATCGTCTCGGGGCGATAAAGCCCGAGCGCTTTTGACAGCCGCGCCGCAGGCCGGCGCGGCATTTCTCTTTCCTGGAGTGATACGAATGAAAAAATCCCTGCTTGTTCTGGCCGCCCTCGCGGCGTGCGGTGCCGCATCGGCGCAATCGACCGTGACCCTGTTCGGCGTGGTCGACGCCGCCGTGCGCAACGTCTCGAACAAGAGTGTGTCGACGGCGTTCGGCACCGGCTACAGCGTGAAGGCCAGCCGCACCGAACTGGCCAATTCGGGCCTGAGTTCCAGCCGCCTCGGCTTCCGCGGCGTGGAAGACCTGGGCGGCGGGCTGTCGGCCAGCTTCTGGCTCGAAGCCCCGATCACCAACGACGACGGCGCCACCGGCGTCGCCAGCTTCAGCCGCCGCTCGACGGTGAGCGTGGCGGGCAGCTTCGGCGAGATCCGCCTGGGCCGCGACAAGACCACCACGGTGCTGAACGAAGAACAGTTCGACCCGTTCGGCGACACCGGCATCGGCGGCTCGCTGATCATCGACGCCAACGAAACCAGCGTGTCGGGCACCGGCTACGGCAGCAACAGCACGTACAAGCGCGCCGGCAACATGGTGCAGTACTACCTGCCGCGCAACCTGGGCGGCTTCTACGGCAACGTGGCCTACGCGCTGCACGAGAACACCCGCACGTCGGCCAGCTTCGCCACCGCGGGCACGCTGAACACCGGCCGCCACATCGGCGGGCGCTTCGGCTACGCGACCGGCCCGCTCGACGTGGCTGCCAGCTACGCGCAGAACGACACGAGCTTCACCACCGGCACCGGTGCCGCCGCCGTGGCGCGTCCCGGCAAGATCAAGACCTTCAACCTCGGCGCGACCTACGACTTCGGCGTGGCCAAGCTGTACGGCGAGTATTCGCGTTCGAAGGACCAGCGCGATCCGTTGAATCCCTTCACGACGGTGCCCGATGTCGACCTCGCCGGCTACCTGATCGGCGTGACCGTGCCGATCGGCCCGGGCCAGATCCGCGCTTCGTATTCGCGCGTGAAGTACGACTTCAACCGCGTGCCGACCCTCTTCGGCGTCAACGCCGCCGATCCCACGGCGAACAAGCTCGCGCTGGGCTACGTGCACAACCTGTCGAAGCGCACTGCGCTGTACGCGACCATCGCGCGCGTCAGCAACAAGAACGGCGCGGGTCTCACGGTGGGCGCGGGACCGTCGTACAGCACCGCGTTCAACGGCACCGCATTGCAGGCCAGGACGTCGACCGGCTACGAGTTCGGCATTCGCCACGCCTTCTGAACCAGGAAGGTCTTCACCCGTTTCTCCAAGGGGCCTTCAAACGTTCCTTTTTCGGCCCGCCTCGTGCGGGCTTTTTTTCGTCCGCGTGTTTTTTCTTTGTTGTTTCTTTGCCGCGCCATCCGCGGCGCGATGCTCAGCGCGCTTCGAGAACGGCGCGTGCCGCTTCGGCAAACCCGGTGCCGCGTTCGCCCAGCGTCACATAGCGCGGCAGGTGCTCCAGCTGCGGCACGAAGCGCGCCACGTTCGCCACGCCGATGCTGTGCGCGAAGCTGCGGAACATCAGCTGGTCGTTGGTCGAGTCGCCCACGTAGGCCCAGCGGTCCATCTCGTCGTCGAGCCTGCGGTCCCACAGTTCGCGCGTGATCCAGCGCGCGCCCTCGAGCTTGTCGTTGTCGCCGTACCAGCCGTTGATGTGGATGCTGCTCACGGTGGCGTGCATGCCTTCGCCGCGCATCAGCGCCACCACCTGCGCGATGGTGGCGTCGCTCAGCTGCACGAACTCGCTGTGGTCGATGGCGATGTCGGTCTCGCGGCCCGGCGAGTCGGCGGCGCGCGCGGCGCCCGGGATCTCGCGTTCGATGCGCGCGAGCACGGCCTGCATGCGCGCGAAGTTGATGGCGCGCGTGGCGGCGTCCTGCTGGTAGCGCTTCTCGATCTGTCCGTCGGCCTGGGGCAGCAGCGCCACCGCGCCGTTCTCCGCCACGATGGCGTCGATCGGCCAGGTGTTCACGAACGGCAGGCTCCAGCCGACGGGGCGGCCCGTGATCGCCACCACGGACAGGCCCGCGGCCTTGAGGTTGCCGAGCGCCTGCAATGCATCGGGCGTGATCGCGCCGTCGTGCGTCAGCGTGTCGTCGATGTCGGTGAACACGCCGACGAGCGCGCGGCGCGCGGCGGCCTCCCACCGGGTCAGCGGCAACAGGTGATGGGGCGAGGAGGGCAGGGACGACGACGAAGGCATGGCGGGAACGCGGCAGGAAGTCTGTGGGGAGCCGCGATCCTAACGGCGCTTCCCAACCGCGCTTTCCCAAGGCGCTTTCGTGTAGCATCCCGCCCCCCACTGCCGCCTCGTGTCACCGAGGCCGGTGCGGCGCCTTCCATGTCCCATATCGTCGTCGACCAACTTCTCAAGACCTACCGCATCTCCGAGCGCGACCCCGGCGTGATGGGGGCGCTGCGCGGGCTCGTGCAGCGCCGCCACCGCACGGTGGAGGCGCTGTCGGGCGTGTCGTTCTCGCTCGAGCGCGGCGAGCTGCTGGGCTTCATCGGGCCGAACGGCGCGGGCAAGTCGACCACCATCAAGATCCTCGCGGGCATCCTGCGGCCCGACGGCGGGCGCGTGACGGTCGACGGGCGCGACCCCTTCGCCGACCGCGAGCGCCACGTGGCGCGCATCGGCGTGGTCTTCGGCCAGCGCACGCAGCTGTGGTGGGACCTGCCGGTGGGCGACGGCTTCGACCTGCTGCGCGACATCTACCGCGTGGACCCCGCGCGCTACCGCCGCACCCGCGACGAACTGGTCGCGCTGCTGCACCTGGAGCGCGTGCTCGACCAGCCGGTGCGGCAGCTGTCGCTGGGCCAGCGCATGCGCGCGGAGATTGCCGCGGCGCTGCTGCACGAGCCCGACATCCTGTTCCTCGACGAACCGACCATCGGGCTCGATGCGCCCTCGAAACTGGCCGTGCGCGACTTCGTGCGGCGTGCCAACCAGGAGCGCGGCACCACCGTGCTGCTGACCACGCACGACATGCACGACATCGAGGCGCTGGCGCGGCGCGTGATCATCATCGGCCACGGCCGCGTGCTGGCCGACAGCCCGGTCGAGGCGCTGCGCGCGCAGGTGATGGCCGAGCGCCGGCTGGTGGTCGACTTCGCGCAGGACGCGCAACTGCCCTTGCAGGTGGCCGGCGCCAGGGTGCATTCGCGCGACGGCCAGACATTGGTGCTCGACTTCGACCCGGCGGTGACGACGGCTCCCGCGCTCATCGCACGCATCGCCGCCGAGCATGCGGTCGAGGACATTCGCCTCGAGGGCCTGGCGATCGAGGCCGTCATCGCGCGCTTCTACGCCATGCATGGAGCGGGCGAAGCGTGACGGCCCTGCGCGAGCTGGCGCGCCCCTACGTCGCGGCCTTCGCGTCGCGCTTCCTGCAGATGCTGCAGTACCGCACCGCCGCGCTCGCGGGCTTTGTCACGCAGTGCTGGTGGGGCGGCATCAAGGTGATGGTGCTCGCCGCGTTCTACGGCGGCGCGTCGGTGGCCGGTGCGCCGATGTCGCTCGCGCAGGCCATCACCTACTCCTGGCTCGCGCAGGGGCTGCTCGCGCTGCTGCCGTGGCTCGGCGACCCTGAAGTGGCGCAGGCGGTGCGCACCGGCGCCGTGGCCTACGACCGGTTGCGGCCGGTCGATGCCTATGCGCTGTGGTTCGTGCGCAGCGCGGGCTGGATCGCCGCGCGCGTGCTGCCGCGCCTGGTGCTGATGGCGGCCTTTGCCGCGGTCGCGTTGCCGCTGGCCGGCCTGGGCGACTGGGCCTGGCAGCCGCCGTCGAGCGTGGCCGCCGGGGTCGCGTTCCTGGCGTCGAGCGTGCTCGCGCTGCTGCTGTCGACCTCGATGGTGATGCTGCTGAACATCGCGACGGCCGCGGCGCTCAACGAGCGCGGCATCAACGCGCTGGCGGGCCCGGTCGTCATCGTGTTCTCGGGCAACCTGCTGCCGCTGGTGCTGCTGCCCGACGCGTGGCAGACGGCGCTGCTGCTGCAGCCCTTCGCCGGCGTGGTCGACATTCCCGCGCGGCTGTACTTCGGGCTGATGAGCGGGCCGCAGGCGCTGGTCGGCCTGGGCCTGCAGTGCTTCTGGATCGTGGTGCTTGTCGGGTTCGGCCATGTGGCCATGGGGCGCACGATGCGCAAGCTGGAAGTGCAGGGGGGCTAGATGAAATCTTGCTGCCCGAGAACGCATGGCGCAGAGAAGGCGCCGGGATGAATTCCCTGAGCCTCTTCTTCCGCCTCGTCGGGGCGTCGCTCAGCGGCCAGGCGCACTACCCCGCCTCGGCGCTGATGCGAACGCTGGGGCAGTTCCTCGCGACCGGCATCGAGGTGGTCGCCGTGTGGGCGCTGTTCCATCGCTTCGGCGAGGTGCAAGGCTGGACCCTGGGCGAGGTGGCCGTGTTCTACGGCCTGGTGAACTGCATGTTCGCCATCGCCGATGCGCTGGGCCGCGGCTTCGACGTGCTGGGCACCGAGTTCCTGCGCACCGGCGCGTTCGACCGGCTGCTGCTGCGCCCGCGCCCGCTGGCGCTGCAGCTGATGGGCCACGACCTGCGCATCAGCCGCGTGGGCCGCCTGTTACAGGGCGCGCTGGTGCTGGCCTTCGGCGCGTCGCAGGCCGGCATCGCCTGGACGCCCGGCGCGGTGGCCGTCGCGCTGTTCGCGCTGGCCGGCGGCGTGGCGCTGTTCCTCGGCATCCTCGTGCTGCAGGGCACGCTGTCGTTCTGGACCGTGGAAAGCCTGGAGGTCGCCAACGTGCTGACCTACGGCGGCGTGCAGGCGGCGCAGTTTCCGCTGGCGCTGTATGCGCAGTGGTTCCGCCGGGTGCTGACCTTCATGGTGCCGCTGGCCTGCGTGGCGTACTACCCGGTGCTGGCGATCCTGGGCAAGCCCGATCCGCTGGGGGCGCCAGGGTGGACGGGCTGGGTGTCGCCGCTCGCGGGGTTCTTGTTCCTTGCGGCGGCGTTCGGGGCCTGGCGCTTCGGGTTGCGCCGCTATGCGTCCACCGGAAGCTGAGCCGGGCGCTCAGCCGATCAGGAATCGCACGCGGTAGCGCAGCGTGCGCGTGCGCTTGGCGCCGCCCAGTTCCTCGAAGTTGTCGTCTCCGCCCATCGATGCCGCGGCACCGCCTGCCGACGCCCATTGGTAGTCGCCGTAGGCCCCCGAGTTCTGTGCCTGCGAACCCAGCTCCTCGACCTGCGCAACCGCGCCCAGCGTGACGCCGGCTTCTTCCGCCAGGACCAGGGCCTTGCCGCGCGCCTGCCGGATGGCCGCGGTGCGTGCCGCGGTCTCGGCGCCTTCCGGTGCCTCGAAGCAAGGCTGCTGCATGTCGACGCTCATCGTGTAGCGCGCGTTCGTGAACAGCGGCTCGAGCGCATCGAGCGCTTGATAGAGGCGCCGCGTCTCCCGGCAGGCGATCAGCACGCGGTGCGCCACTTCCTGGCCCACGCTGCGTTTCAGGTACCAGGGCTGCCAGGCGTCGCGTCCACCTTCGGAGATTTCGTCAGAGGTCAGCCCCGCCTCTTTCAGCGTGCGGATCGCGTCGTTGCGCAGGCTGCTTGCTTCGGCCAGCGCCACTTCGGTCTTCGATGCCTTGACGGTGATCGTCAGCGTGGCCCGCTGCTCGACGACCGTTTCGACCAGGTCGCCCAAGCCGGCGACCTGGATATAGGTTTCCATCGGTGCTCAGCCCGCGCTCTGCAACGCCAAGCCCGCATGCTCGCGCAGCGGATGGAAGTGGATCTTCGGGAACCGCTCCTGCGCCAGCCGCACGTCGTACGGCGAGGTGCACAGAAAGGCCAGCGTGTCCGCCGCGTCCTTGGCCATGCGCACCGGGTACGCATTGACGAACTCACGCAGCTCGGCCGGGGTGTCGGCCGTGATCCAGCGCGCGCCGGTGTACTGGCAGCCTTCGAGGCGCACGTCGGCGTCGTACTCGGCCTTCAGGCGGTGCTGCACCACTTCGAACTGCAGCTGGCCGACCGCGCCCAGCAGCATCGGGCCGCCGACCTCGGGGCGGAACACCTGGATGGCACCTTCCTCGCCGAGCTGGGCCAGGCCCTGCTGCAGCTGCTTGGTGCGCAGCGGGTTCTTCAGGATGACGGTCATGAACAGCTCGGGCGCGAAGAAGGGCAGGCCGGTGAACTGCAGGCTCGCGCCGTCGGTGATGGTGTCGCCCAGCTGCACGCCGCCGTGCGTGGTGAAGCCCACGATGTCGCCTGCGTAGGCCTCTTCCACCGCCTCGCGGCGCTGGCTCATGAAGGTCACCACGCTGGTGGGGCGCAGTTCCTTCGAGGTGCGCTGCACCTTGAGCTTCATGCCCGGCGTGTACTTGCCCGAGGCCATGCGCACGAAGGCGATGCGGTCGCGGTGGTTGGCGTCCATGTTGGCCTGCACCTTGAAGACCACGCCCGCGAAGTCCTTGTCCTCGGGCTGGATCTCCTTCACCACCGGCTGGCGATTGACCACCGTGGTGCTGGTGCGCGACTGCGGCTGCGGCGCCAGGTCGACCAGCGCGTCGAGCACTTCCATCACGCCGAAGTTGTTCACGCCGGAACCGAAGAACACGGGCGTCTGCTTGCCGGCCAGGAAGGCCTCGCGGTCCCAGGTGGGCGAGGCGCCGGTGGCGAGCTCCATGCTGTCCATGGCGCTCTCGAAGTCGGCGCCGAAGCGCTTGGTGAGCGCTTCGCGCTCGCTCAGCGCAATGGTCTCGAAGTCGTGCGGCAGCCGCTCGCTGCCCGACTCGAACACCGTCATCGTCTGCGTGCGCAGGTTCATGATGCCCCGGAAGCTCTTGCCCTGGCCCACGGGCCAGGTCATGGGCACGCAGGGCATGCCGAGCTCGCGCTCCACCTCGTCCAGGATGTCCAGCGGCTCGCGCACTTCCCGGTCCATCTTGTTGACGAAGGTGATGATGGGCGTGTCGCGCTGGCGGCAGACCTCGATCAGCCGGCGCGTCTGCGCTTCCACGCCGTTGGCCGCGTCGATCACCATCAGCGCCGAGTCGACGGCGGTGAGCACGCGGTAGGTGTCTTCCGAGAAGTCCTTGTGGCCGGGCGTGTCGAGCAGGTTGATCACGTGGTCGCGGTACAGCATCTGCATGACCGACGAGGCCACCGAGATGCCGCGCTGCTTTTCGATTTCCATCCAGTCGGAGGTGGCATGGCGCGAGGCCTTGCGCGCCTTCACCGAACCGGCGATCTGGATCGCGCCGGAGAAAAGCAGCAGCTTTTCGGTCAGCGTGGTCTTGCCGGCGTCAGGGTGGGAAATGATCGCGAAGGTGCGACGGCGGCGGGTTTCGGCGAGAAAAGACAAGGTGGGCAATCTGCAGGGGAATTGCCCCGATTTTAGAAGGCCGCCCCAAACCCGCCCCCGGCAGCGGCTTCAGTGCTGCAGGATCTTCGACAGGAACTGCTGCGCGCGGTCCGAGCGCGCCGACGGATTGCCGAAGAATTCCTCCTTGGCGCAGTCCTCCACGATGCGGCCGCGGTCCATGAAGATCACCCGGTTCGCCACCTTGCGCGCAAAGCCCATTTCATGGGTGACGCACATCATGGTCATGCCGTCGCGCGCGAGCTCGACCATCACGTCGAGCACCTCGTTGACCATTTCCGGGTCGAGCGCCGAGGTGGGCTCGTCGAACAGCATGGCCACCGGGTTCATGGCAAGGGCGCGCGCGATGGCCACGCGCTGCTGCTGGCCGCCGGACAGCTGGCTGGGGAACTTGTGCGCGTGCGCGCGCATGCCGACGCGCTGCAGCAGCGCCATGGAGGCGGCGCGGGCTTCGGAGGCCGGGCGCTTGAGCACCTTGAGCTGCGCGATCGACAGGTTCTCCTCGATCGACAGGTGCGGAAACAGCTCGAAGTGCTGGAACACCATGCCGACCCGGGCGCGCAGCTTGTTGAGGTCGGTCCTGGGGTCGCCCACCGACACGCCGTCGACGGTGATGCGGCCCTGCTGGAACGGCTCCAGCGCGTTCACGCACTTGATGAGCGTGGACTTGCCCGAGCCCGAAGGCCCGCAGACCACCACCACCTCGCCCTTGCGGATCTCGGTGCTGCAGTCGGTCAGCACCTGGAAGGCGCCGTAGCTCTTGTTCACATGGCTGATGTCGATCATGGGCGTTCGCCGCGGCGCCTTTCAGCGCGTCAGGAGTTGGTG
The DNA here is from genome assembly GCF_900115445.1 of Variovorax sp. OK605. NCBI lineage: Bacteria > Pseudomonadati > Pseudomonadota > Betaproteobacteria > Burkholderiales > Comamonadaceae > Variovorax > Variovorax sp. OK605. Next base: position 199,681 of record NZ_FOWL01000010.1, on the reverse strand, counting down.
GAGGGTGTTGGCGACCACCCGGGTGGCCTTGCGCAGTTCGTCCAGCGGCACGCGCTCGTCGGCGCGGTGCCCGTTGGCCTCGAGCAGCGACTCGGGGCCGGCGCCGTACATGACCGTGGGAATGCCCGCCTCGCTGTACAGGCGCGCGTCGGTGTACAGCGGCACGCCGATCTGCGTCACGGGCTTGCCCATGACCTCGCCGGCCTCGCGGCACACCAGCGCCGCCAGTTCGTCGGCGCCCGGCGCGGGCGCGAAGGGGCGGGCCAGCAGGATCTGGCGGATGTCCACCGAGATGCCGGGCAGCGGGCGGCAGGCCGCCTCGATCACCTCGCGCAGTTCGGCCTCCACGGCCTCGGGAGATTCCTCGGGCACGATGCGCCGGTCGATGCGCAGGCTCAGCGCGTCGGCCACCACGTTGGTGTTGATGCCGCCGCCGATCAGTCCGACCACCATCGTGGGATGGGTGATGCCGGGCGTCAGCGAGGGGCGCTCGGCCAGGCCGTCGCGGTAGCGGTAGAGCGCGGGCAGCAGGGTGGCCGCGGCCTCGATGGCGTCGTGGCCGGTGTCGGGCCGGGCGGCGTGCGCCGAGGTGCCGCGCACCACGACCTCCAGGTGCAGGCAGCCGTTGTGCGCCACCACGACGTGGTGCGAGAACGCGGCGGAAAGCACGAAGTCGGGCCGGCTCAGGCCCTTGGACAGGATCCAGCCGGGGCCGGTGACGCCGCCGGTTTCCTCGTCGTAGGTCAGGTGCAGCTCGACCGTGCCGGCCAGCGGCGTGCCCGAGGCCGCCAGGTGCTTGAGCGCGCGCATGGCGAAGGCGTAGGTGGTGAAGTCCGATTTCGACACCGCGGCGCCGCGGCCGTAGAGCCAGCCGTCGCGCACCTCGCCGCCGTAGGGGTCGACGCTCCAGCCCGCGCCCGGTGGCACCACGTCGCCGTGCGCGTTGAGCGCCACCACCGGGCCGTCGCCGAAGCGTTCGCGCACGATCAGGTTGGTCACGCTGCGCATGCCGTGCGCGGCCGCGAACTCGGCGGGCACCGCGTGGCGCTCGACCTCGAAGCCCATGGCCTCGAGCAGGCGCGCCGTGAGTTCGGCATGCGGCGCGCAGTCGCCGGGCGGGTTGTCGGAGGGGCAGCGCACCAGCTCGGCGAGCGTGCGCACCTGCTCGTCGAAGTGGGTGTCGATGAATTGGCGCAGGGTGTCGCGCGCTGGAGTGGAGTCGGTCATGGCAGTGATGAAGGTCAGGCGGTCGTGGCGTTCAGAGGAAGCGGTCGATGCGAAAGGGGCTGATGTCGACGTCGGTGCGCCCGTGCACGATCAGGTCGGTCACGAGCCGCGCGGTGACGGGCGCGAGCGTGTAGCCGTTGGAGGTCACGGCGTTGAAGAAGCCGGGGCGGCCCGGCACCTCGCCCAGGATGGGGGCGCCGTCGATGTTCACGTTCATGCCGGCCCAGCAGCGCACCATGTGCAGGCCGCGCACGGCGGGCAGCACACGGGCGGCCACCCACAGGTTGCCTTCGATGCTGTCGCGCTCGGCGCGGTTCAGGCGCATGTCTTCATGGAAGGCGGCCGTCCAGCCGCCGCCCACGATGAGCCCGCCGCTGGCCGCCTGCTTGAGGCTCAGGTGCCGGTCGGCATGCGCGACGAGGTGGTCGACCAGCGGCGGCGCGGGCTCGGTGACGATCATCTGCAGCGGCGCGCCCTTGACCGGGACCGTCACGCCCAGCATGCCGCCGATGGCGCTCGACCACGCGCCGCTCGCGTTCACGATGCGCCCGGCATGGATCACGCCGCGCGAGGTGCGCACCACGTAGCCCGCGTCGTCGCCCGGCAGCGCCTCGATGGCCTGCACGTCGCAGCCGCGCAGCATCCGCGCGCCTTGCTGCTGCGCGCGCCGAGCCACCGCGTAGGTGGCGCGCAGCGGGTTGATCTTTCCCTCCATGGAGCACAGCTCCGCGCCCAGCAGTTCGCCGGACAGCGCGGGCGACAGGCGCCGCAGGTCGGTGCCGTCGATCACCTGCGCGTCGATGCCGTGGCTGCGTTCCAGCGCGGCCTTGGCCTCGAGGAAGCGCATGCCGGCCTGGCTGTCGGCGACCATGAGGCCGCCGGTGATCTTGATCTCGAGGTCTTCGCCGCAATCGGCCTCGATCTCCTGCCACAGGCGCACCGACATCGGCCCCAGCGGCAGCGTGGCCGCGGCCGGGCCGCCGCCCTCCTGCGCCTTGGCGCCGAAATCGAAGGACAGCAGCTGCACGTGCAGGCTGCCCGCGTTGGCGCCCGAGGCCTGCAGGTTGATGTCGTCGCGGTCGACCACCGTCACGTCCTGCCCGGCCTTCGACAGGTAGTAGCCGAGGCAGGAGCCGAGCACGCCGGCGCCGATCACCAGCACGTCGGTGCGCAGCGGCGCGAAGGGCGCGTGCTCCACGGGCCGCGCGAGGTTGGGCGTGATGGCCGGCTTGTGGCCGCCCCACTCGGGTTTCTCGAAACCGAGCGCGCCGGCCGGCACCGGCTTGGCCGGCGGGCGCGGGGCGAAGTACTGCTCGACCTCGGGTGGCCGGCCCGTGAGCTCGGCCAGCAGCCGGCCCGCGGTGGCGGCGCAGTAGCGCGCCTGGCAACGGCCCATGCCCAGGCGCGTGTTGCGCTTGAGCGCGGCCAGGGTGTCGCTGCCGGCGCGGATCTGCTCGCGCACCGAGCCGAAGGTGATCTCCTCGCAGCGGCACAGCAGGGTGTCGTCGGGCACCGCCGCCAGCGTGACGGGCGGCGGCGCGTAGAGCGACCACAGCGCCTGCTGGAAGCACTCGGCCCGGCGCAGGTGGGAGATCGTCTCCGTCTCGGTGGGCCCGGCGAGCCCGTTGGACCCGGCCGGCGCGGCGGCAGCGGCCAGGCCGAGGTTGCGCGCCGCGGCGGTGCCGGCCAGCGTGCCGCGCGCCAGGGCCACGCGCGAGCCGCCCAGGTCGGCACCGTCGCCCACCACGTACACGCCGGGCACGCTGGTGGCGCCGTCTTCCAGCGTGACGGTGGCCAGGTGGCCCAGATGCCGTGGCGCGAGCCGGTGCTTGCAGCCCAGCATGCGCGCGAGTTCGGTGGAGGGAATGAAGCCGTAGCCCAGGCACAGCGTGTCGGCCTCTAGGCGCCGCGCCGTCGCGGCGACCGTGTGGCCTTGGCGGTCGATCCGCGCCACCTGCACGGCGCGCAGGCCGGTGGTGCCGTTGGTGACGCCGGCTTCGTCGGCCTCGCCTTCCGCCGCCACGACGGTGTGCTCCCACAGCACGGGCACGCCGTGCGCGCGCAGTTGCCGCAGGTAGCGCCAGCCGTCGCGCAGCAGGTCGGGTGCCGTGCGCGCCGAGGCCAGCAGGTCGCGCCATTGGCGCAGCGACGGGCGCGCGGCCGATTCCAGCACGGCAACCACCTTGGCGCCGCCGGCGAGCAGCTCGGCCGCCAGTTGCAGGTTGAGCGGTCCGTTGCCCGCGATCACCACGCGGCGCCCCGGGGCGACCCGGTAGGCGCGAGCCAGCGTCTGGCCGGCGCCGGTGGTCATCACGCCGGGCAAGGTCCAGCCGGGGAAGGGCACGGGGCGCTCGTAGGCGCCCGGGGCAATGACCAGTTGCCTGCAGTTGATGACGTGGGCCCGCCCGTCGATCAGCGCCGCGACCTCGCGCGGCGAAAAGGCGGCCCACACCTGCGCGCCCTGGGCGATGGTGACGCCAGCGGCACGCACGTCGTGTTCCAGCGCGAGACCCTGCGCGAACTGGCGGTCGGCCGGCGTGGCCGAGCGGTGCGAGGGCGCGAGCGGCTTGTAGAACTGGCCGCCGGGCTCCAGGCGTTCGTCGAGCACCAGCACCCCGGCGCCGGCCCGGCGCGCCGAAAGCGCCGCCGACAGGCCGGCCGGGCCCGCGCCGATCACCAGCACGTCGACCTGCAGCCGGGCGGGTTCGGCGCCGGCGGCGGGTGCCAGCGGTTGCAGCGGGTCTTCCGCGGTGCCGGCCGGTGGGGTGGAGCGCACCTGCTGGCCGTCGGCCACTTTCGTGAGGCAGGCGCGCTGGCTGGTCCGTCCGTCGACCGTGACGAGGCAGTCGAAGCACGCCCCCATGCCGCAATAAAGACCCCGGCGCTCGCCGCCGCGGGTGTGGCGCATCGCCTTGATGCCGCCGGCCGCCAGCGACGCCGCGATGGTTTCGCCTTCCAGGCCTTCGACCGGTTGCCCGTCGTACCAGAAGCGCACGGGGCGCCCGGCCGGGGTGATGGAAGGGTGGGTCAGTCTGGCGCTCATGGGCAGGTGCGAGGGAAAACGGAAAACGGCGTTGACGCGATTGAATGTATACGTATACTACACGTATACGTATACTTCGTCATCGAATTTTCCAAGGACTGCCCCATGACAGCGTTCCGAGGCACCTATACGGTGCTCATCACCCCCATGACCGACGACGGCCTGCACGTGGACGTGCCGGCACTGAAGAAGCTGGTCAATTGGCAAATCGAGGAGGGAATCCACGGGCTGATCCCTCTGGGGAGCACCGGGGAGTTCCTGTCGCTGACGCCCGATGAGCGCCAGTTGGTGATCGAAACCTGCGTGAGCACCGCTGCAAAACGCGTGCCCGTGTTGATCGGCACCGGTGCGGAGTGGACCGACGAGTGCGTGCGGCTGAGCCGCGAGGCCGAGACCATGGGCGCCGACGGCGTCATGATCATTCCGCCGTTCTACAGCACGCCCACCGACGACGAGCTGTTCGCGCACTACCGCAAGGTGGGCGAGGCGATCGGCATTCCGATCATGGTCTACAACAACCCGGCCACGGCCAACGTCGACCTCAAGCCCGAGCTGGTGGCGCGCCTCTCGCGCATCGACAACTGCAAGTACATCAAGGAGTCGACGCTGGAGGTGACCCGCGTGCGCGACATCATCGAGCTGTGCGGCGACCGCATGACCGTGTTCGCCGGCATCCTGGGCTACGAGTCGTTCTGGCTCGGCGCGCAGGGCTGGGTGGCGGTGTGCTCCAACCTCATTCCGAAGATGTCGGCGCGCCTGTTCGAGCTGGTGGCCGACGAGCGCGACATGCCCGCGGCGCTGGCGCTCTACAAGCAGATGCTGCCGATCGTGCGCTGGGTGGGCGGCCACCGCTACGTGGCGGCCTCGAAGGACGGCCTCTCGATGATGGGCCTGCCGGTGGGCAAGCCGCGCGCGCCGCGCCTGCCGCTGCCCGACGCCGACGTGGCGGACCTGCGCCGCGAACTGGCCCGCCTCGACCTGCTGGACTCGATCCGCGCCTGAGGGCCGGCGCCGCCGCACCCCCTCCTGCTTTCTGCCTTCTGCCTCCTGGCTCCTGCCTTTCCCTTTCGTCGCCTCGTTCATTCCCTGAAGGACTTCACCATGAAACTGCTCCCCGCTCTCGCGTCGGCAACGGCACTCTTCATCTTCTGCGCGGGCGCCGCGAACGCGCAGGCGTGCAAGTCGCCGGTGCCCGACTCGGCCCTCGTCAAGAAGGGCACGCTGACCATGTCGGTCAACCCGACGCTGCCGCCGATGCAGTTCGTCGACCAGACCGGCGCGCTCAAGGGCATGCGCGTGGAGCTCGGCGAGGCGATCGCCAAGCGCCTGTGCCTCACGCCGGAGTACGTGCGCATCGAGTTCTCGGCCATGATCCCCGGCCTGCAGGCCGGGCGCTGGGACGTCATCAACACCGGCATCTTCTACACGGAAGAGCGCGCCAAGCTGATGCAGATGCTCATCTACGAAGACCAGGCGATCAGCATCAGCACCGCCAAGGGCAACCCGCTGAAGATCGCCAAGCCCGAAGACCTGTCGGGCAAGAGCATCGGCGTGGAGCTCGGCGGCTTCGAGGAGCGCAAGGCGCGCGAGCTCGACAAGGCGCTCACCGACAAGGGCATGAAGGGCATGACCATCCGCACCTTCGAGAACTTCGCCATGGCGTTCCAGTCGCTGCGTGCGGGCCAGGTCGACGTGGCCCTGTCGATCGACTCGACCGGCGCCGAATACCAGAAGCGCGGCGACTTCGAGCGCGTGCTGCACGGCCTGTTCCCCACGCCGGTGGCGCTGGCCTCGCGCAACAAGGACCTGGCCGCCGCGATGGCCAAGGTCATGAACGACATGAAGGCCGACGGCAGCTTCCAGAAGCTGTTCGACCAGTACGGCGTGAAGGCCGTCGACGGCGCCGTGGCCGTCAAGGGCCCGGCGGGCTGAGCCGCGCCGTCACCGAGCACACGAAGGAACGTTCATGGGACAAGGCTGGAGCTGGTCGGGGTTCATCGACTATCTGTTCAATCCGTACATCCTCAGCGGCGCGGTCACCACGCTGTGGCTCACGCTCGCTGCGATCGCGGGCGGGCTGGTCGTGGGGTGCGCGCTGGCCCTGGCCCGCCTGTCCAGCCGCCGCTGGGTGGCCGGGCCGGCGCACTTCTACATCTGGGTGTTCCGCGGCACGCCGCTGCTGGTGCAGCTGATCATCATCTACACCGGCTTGCCGCAGCTCGGGCTGAAGCTGTCGGTGATCGAGTCGGCGCTGCTGGGCCTGATCCTCAACGAGGCCGCCTACCTGGCGGAGATCGTGCGCGGCGGCATCCAGTCGATTTCCGCCGGGCAGACCAACGCGGCGCGCGCCGTGGGCTTCAGCAGCGCGCAGACCATGCGCTACATCGTCATGCCCCAGGCCATGCGCCTGATCGTGCCGACGCTGGGCAACAGCATCAACGGGCTGCTCAAGACCACCTCGATCACCTCGGTGATCTCGATGGAGGAGCTGCTGCGCCGCACCCAGGTGCTGATCCAGGAGAAGTTCATGGTGCTCGAGCTGTTCGTCGTCGCGGCCATCTACTACCTGCTGATGACCACCGCCTGGGACTTCATCCAGCGGCGCATCGAGCGCCACTACGGCCGCGCCTACGGCAATGCGAGCGCGCCGGTGGTGCCCGCGGAACCCGCGCTCGAGCAGCGCTAGACGGAAGAGAACGCCCATGAGCACCTACGACCTGATCCTGCGCAACGCCGACATCGCCACCGCGGGCGACCGCTACACCGCCGACATCGGCGTGCGCGACGGGCGCATCTGCGCCATCGCGCAAGGCCTGGACGCCAGCGCCGCGCGCGAGATCGATGCGCGCGGCCGCCTCGTCACGCCGGGCGGCGTGGACGGCCACTGCCACTTCGACCAGCCGACCAGCGACGGCTCGCGCTTCGCGGACGACTTCCTCACGGGCACGCGCTCCGCGGCCTGCGGCGGCACCACCACCGTGCTGCCCTTCGCAGCGCAGCAGAAGGGCCACAGCATCCAGGAAGCGGTGGATGACTACCACCGCCGCGCCGAGGGCAAGGCCGTGATCGACTACGCCTTCCACCTGATCGTGGCCGACGCCACGCGCGACGTGACGCAGCGCGAGCTGCCCGCATTGATCGAGAAGGGCTACACCTCCTTCAAGATCTACATGACCTACGACGACCTCAAGCTGGACGACCGCCAGATCATCGAGGTGCTGGCCACCGCGCGCCGCCACGGCGCGATGACGATGATCCACGCCGAGAACAGCGACTGCATCGCCTGGCTCACCGAGCAGCTGCTCGACGCGGGCCTCACCGCGCCGCGCTACCACAGCAGCTCGCGGCCGATGGCGGTGGAGCGCGAGGCAACGCACCGCGCCATCGCGCTGGCGGAGCTGGTCGACACGCCCATCCTGATAGTGCACGTGTCGGGCCGCGAGGCCGTCGAGCAGATCCACTGGGCGCGCGGGCGCGGCCTGCCGATCCACGCGGAAACCTGCCCGCAGTACCTGTTCCTGAGCGCCGAGGACCTGGGCATCGACCCCGACGATCCGATGCACGGCGCACGCTGCATCTGCAGCCCGCCGCCGCGCGACAAGGCCAACCAGCAGTTCATCTGGAACGGGCTGTCCAGCGGGCTGTTCACCATCTTCTCGTCCGACCACGCGCCCTTCAACATGAACGGCAGCGACGGCAAGCGCGTGGCCGGCGACGACGCCTCGTTCGACCGCATCCCGAACGGCATTCCCGGCGTGGAAACCCGCCTGCCGCTGCTCATGAGCGAGGGCGTGCTCAAGGGGCGCATCGACATCCACCGCTTCGTGGAGCTCACGGCCACCAACCCGGCGCGGCTGTACGGGCTGTACCCGCGCAAGGGCACCATTGCAGTCGGCAGCGACGCCGACTTCGTGGTGTGGGACGTGTACGCCAAGGGGCAGGAGAAGCGGCTCACCAACGACATGCTCCACCACGCCGTCGACTACACGCCGTACGAAGGCATGGCGTTGCGCGCCTGGCCGGGCATCACCGTGTCGCGCGGGCGCGTGGTGTGGGAAGACGGCGAATTCCTGGCCGAGCCGGGCTCGGGCCAGTTCCTTCCGTGCCTGCGTCCGCGTGCGCCGAACGACGGCAATCCGCTGGACAAATGGCTCTGAAGCCGCCGGGCCGCGCCGCCATGCGGCCCTGATAAGCTCACCCGCCCTTGTGGCCCACGCCATTCTCCGCATGCCCAGCCTTCCCAGCCCCACGCAGCCCGCCACCATCACGATCGCACCCCTGGAGGTGCGCTCGGCCAGCCTGGCCGAGCAGGCCTACGAGCGGCTGCGCACGCTCATCCTCGACCGCCAGATCTCGCCCGGCAGCCCGCTGCAGGAAGCGCGGCTGGCGGAAGACCTGCGCATTTCGCGCACGCCGATGCGCGAGGCGCTCGTGCGGCTGGCGGGCGAAGGGCTGCTGGTGCGGCGCGACGCGCGTTCCTACGCCGTGCGCGCGCTGGGCACCAAGGAGTACTTCGACTGCATGCGCGCGCGCGAGGTGATCGAGGGCGAAGCCATCGCGCTGGCCGTCGGCAAGATCACCGACGCCGAGATCGATGCGCTCGAGGCCGACATCGCCGCGCTCGGCGGCGGCGAGCACAGCGAGACCGAGCACTGGCACTTCGACGACCGCTTCCACCTGCTGATCGCCACGGCCAGCGGCAACGTGGTGTTTCCGCGGCTGGTGGAGGAACTGCGCGTCAACGCGCGGCTGTTCCGCCTGCACAGCCCGCTGCACAGGCAGCCGGAGAACCACGACGAGCACGGCGAGATCATTCGCGCGCTGCGTGCGCGGGACGCGGAGCGCGCCCGCACGGCGATGCGCGATCACCTGCGCAGCCTGCAGGAAGACGTGCGGCGCGCGCTGATCGAATAAGCGACCGAACGGAAGCAGCCGGACAGCTGCAGCCGGACGGCTGCAGGCGAGGGTTCAGGCGTCCGGATGCCGACCCGCGTGCCCCGCGATCGCCTCGACGATCTGCGGCCACATCGACACCGGCAGCGCATGCCCCATGCGCGGAATGCGCAACAGCGTCGCCCCCGGAATGGCATCGGCCACGTCGACGCCGCAGGCCACCGGCACCAGCGGATCGGCGTCGCCGTGGATCACCAGCGTGGGCACGCGCACGCCGCGCAGCGCGGGCCCGCGGTTGCCCGAGGCCAGGATGGCCGCGAGCTGGCGCGCCACGCCGGGCGGATTGAGGCCGCGCAGGAAGACGAGCTGCGCTCTTTCGGTGTCGCGCGCCTCGTCGAGCGGAAAGGCCGACGGGCCGCGCAGCACGCGCCACACCTTGGCGTAGTGCGGCAGGTAGGCCTCGAAATTCGTGGGCGACGGCGAGAACAGCATGGCCATGGCTTCCGGCGTGGGCGGTGGCAGGCCCGGCGCGCCGGTGGTCGACATGATGCTGGTGAACGACAGCAGCCGGTGCGCATGGTGAATGCACAGCTCCTGCCCGATGGCGCCGCCCATCGAGGCGCCCACGACGTGCGCGCGCGCAATGCCCAGCGCGTCGAGCAGCCCGACGCAGTCGGCGGCCATGTCGCGCAGGGTGTAGGGCACCTGCAGCGCCCGGCCGGCCATGGCGTCCAGCATCAGCGCCTGGATGTCGGGCACGCCCAGGTGCGTGAGGTAGGTCGAGTGGCCGATGTCGCGGTTGTCGAAACGGATCACGCGCAGCCCGCCGGCCTCGGCGAGGCGGGCGCAGAACGCGTCGTCCCACGCGACCATCTGGGCGCCCAGGCCCATGACAAGCAGCATCGGCGGCGCGCCCGGGTCGCCGAAGCTGTCCCAGGCGAGCTCGATGCCGTTGGCGCGCGTGCGCCGCTCGACGCGTGGCGCGGCGGCGCTCATGCCAGAAAGCTCCGGCTCACTTGCGCTGCAGCATCTTGGTGACTTCGTCGACGTTGGCCTGGATGCGCTGGCGCACCACGTCGAAGGCATCGGCCTGCGACTTGGCGGCCAGGTTGGCCAGCTCCTTGATGTCGTCGACGGCGCGCTGGAACGACTGGCGGCCGAGCTCGTCGAGCTTGGACAGGTTTTCCTTGGGGTCCTTGCCGGGCATGCCCTTGGCGGCCGTCTGCCACTCGCCGATGGCGGTCTTGATCATCTCGGTCTGCCGCTGCACCACGGCCTGCAGCCCCTGGTAGGACTTCTCGTTGGCTTGCATCAGCGCCTGCAGGTCCTTGCGCCCGCTGTCCAGCAGCTTGCCGGCGCCGCCGGTCAGGTTGAGGTTCTGCAGCCGGTCGGCCATGCCCTTCAGCGGATTGAGCATGTCCGCGGCGTCCGGCATCGCCTTCTTCTCGCTGGCGGTGCTGCTGGTGCTACTGCTGCTGGAGGTGGTCTTCTTGGCGGCGGCTTTCTTGGCAGTGGCCATGGTGCGGAATCTCCTGTGTCGGGTGAACGGGTGGGTGGCTGGGACCGGCCGGGCGGCAAAGTCCCTCGCCACGATACGCGCACAGGCGCGCCCGGGGCTTGCCGCCGCGACAAAAATGCCTGCGGGATTTCCCTTGGAGGCCGGGCTTGCCTGCTTTCGCCTTACATCGGCGGCGCGAAGCCGTCGCGCCCGGCCGTCACGCGCAGCGCGGTGGGCGTGCCGTTCTTTTCCTGCGCGCTGATCATCACCTTGGCGCCGGGCACCAGCAGCGCGTCGGTGCCGGGGCGGAAGGTGACCACCGGCACGTCGGGCGGCACGATGACGGTCTTCTCGCCGCCCTTGTAGGTCAGCCGCAGCTGCTGCCCGCCGCGCACCGACTTCGGCGCGGAGGCCAGGTCGGCGACCGTGGCGTTGGTCATGGTGCTGTCGGGCATCAGGTCCCACGGCCGGTGGCCTTCGCCGGTGCCGCGCGCGGCCTCGGGGAACACCACCACCTCGAGCGCCTTCTGCGTGCCGTCGGGCTGCGGCATGGCGGCGGTGCCGATGAAGCTGCCGCGCTTGATGTCGGACAGCTTGATGCGATAGACCTCCGAGACCGGCATGCCGGCCGGCCGCGCGAGCGAGACGACTTCGCCGCCGCGGTCCTGGACCACGAGGGTGCTGGCATCGACGCGCACGATGGTGCCGCGGATGCGCACGGTGTCGGCGCCTTGGGCCGCGGCAATGCCGGGGAGGGCGGCGCCCAGGCACAGGGCGGTGGCGGCAAGCAGTGCGCTGGAGGCGCGGAACGAGAGGGTCGGCATGGCGGCGTGGGGAGGCTGGTGGAGGTGCGGCCAATGTACGTCGCGCCGGCCAATCGTGCCCGCGGCCGACTTACGGCGGAATGAGCAAGGGCCGCAGGCCGGGCGGTGCGGCATGCGGCCCTTTTCAGGCAAGGCGCCGCTTTGTCAGCCTCTCAGCCTCTCAGCCCGTCAGTCGATCAGCCCGATCTCGAGCGCGCCCGCCGTGGCCGGGTTGCGCGAGCCGACCATCGCGAAGAGCTTGCTGCCCTGGCTCGCGAAATGGAAGGCGGTGCCGAACGACGCCGCGCGCATGTTGACCGGGCCGACCGCGCCCATGGAGCCCAGCGTGGCGCCGAACGTGCCGGTGGCACCGCCCGGGAGCACCTGCGTGCGTGCATAGCCCGACGCGTCGATGGCCGTGCCGCCCCAGCTGCCGTTGGTGGCGCCGCCGCGCGCCGTGACGGCGGGCCAGGTGGCGCGCTCCGCCAGGCCGATCCGGAACACCGACGTCGTGGGCGTCGACGGCACGATGCCGGCCGAGAGGTAGACGTTCTCGTTGCCCACGCGCGCGATCGCGAAGCTGCCGCGGTCCGCCGGGTTGCTCACGTTCACGATGTTCCAGGTGTCGACGCTGGCGCCGGGCGACACCGTGTAGGTCAGCAGCGTGGCCGCGGGGCAGGTGTCGATGCGGTAGATCGTGCTGTTGTTGCACAGGTAGAGCGCGGTGCCGCCGCTGGCGACCTGGATCTGCGTGATCGACGAGTCGCCGCCCGCGGCCGTCAGGTTGACGCCCAGCCGGTTGTAGACGCCGTCCAGCGCCGCCTGCGTCTTCACCAGCGCGCGCGATGCCACGAAGGGCCGCACGCCGTAGCTCACCGGCGTGACCTGCGCCACCGCGAACGGGAACGAGCCGACCACCGTGTCCGCGGCCAGGCGGAAGCGCGCCGTGTTCACGGGGCTGGCGATCCGCGCGCTGTCGAACACGAAGCTGCCGGCTTCGGCCGCGTCCTCGGAGAAGCTGCCCGAGGCGGCCGTGCCGGTCTCGTCGGTCATCTCGTAGCGCTTGCTGTCCAGGTTCAGCGCCAGCGCCTGGCGCGTGCCGTTGCTGGCGTAGACCTTGTAGCGGCCGTTGCGCGCGTCGGGTGCCGCGCCGGTGTCGATCAGGTTGAGCTGCAGGTAGCCCTGCGTGTTCGGGTTGCGCGAGCCCACGAGCACCGACAGCGCGCCGCCCTGCATCGCGAAGTACCGGCTCGTGCCGCCGCTGTTGACGCCCCGGATGCCTTCGGGCTGCAGCGCGAAGGTGCCGCCCACCGGCATCGCCAGGCTGGCGTAGGTGCCGTCCGTGCCGGTGCTCGTGCGCACCGAGTTCGCGCTGTCGATCAGGTTGCTGCCCCAGCTGCCCGTGGTCGATGCGCCGACGCCGCGCGTGGCGGGCCAGCTCGAAGACTCGGGCAGGCCGATGCGCATGAACTGCACGGCCGGCGCGGTGCTGACGCCGCCGGCCAGGTACACGTTTTGCCCGCCGATGCGCGCCATGCGGAAGTTCGCGACATCGCCGGCGTTGGCCACGTTGGTCCCGACCCAGGTGTCGTCGGTGCCGGACGCGACCGCGTAGGTGCGCTTCGAGGCCGCGGGGCAGAGGTCGATCTTGTAGATCACCGCGTCGTTGCAGATCTCGAGCACGGTGCCGCTGCCCGACAGGCGCATCGACAGTATCGCGGAGTCCTGCGCGTTGCCCGGGCTGCGCGTGACGCTGAAGCGGTTGTAGGTGCCGTCCAGCAGCGCCGCGGTGGCGACGAACTCGCGGGCCGCCACGAAGGGCTGCGCGGCGTAGGCGACGGGGCTCGCATACGCCGTGGCGAACGGGAAGGCGCCCACGATGGCGTCCGCCGTGACCCGAAAGCGCGAGGTGTTGGCCGCGGTCGTGATGCGGCCGCTGGCGAACACGTAGGTGCCGGGCTCGGTGAAGTCCTCGCCGAACGTGCCCGACTCGGGCAGGTTGGGGCTGTCCGTCATCGTGTAGCTGCCGGCGTCGAAGTCGACCGTCAACTGCTGCTGCGTGCCGTTGGCCGCGTAGACGCGGTAGGTGCCGTTGCGCGCGTCGGCGATGTCCTGGGTGCCTTGGGTGCCCTGTGCTGCCTTGGCCTTGACCAGTGCGGGCGCCGGCGCCGCGGCTTGCGTGTTCGGCGCGGCATTGCCGCTGCCGCTCGCCAGCGGCAGGCCGCCGCCCGCGCCTTCACCCCCGCCCCCGCCGCCGCAGGCCGCCAGCAAGGCCGCCAGACCGCAACCCGTGAGATATCTCGTCATCCTCATGTGAGCCCTCTTTCTTGTACGAGGGGCTCGGCAGAAAGCCGGCTGGCTGCTGAACCGAACCCTGGGGAAATCGTAAAAAGAGGTGTCTTGAACCCGCAGGGTGGCGAATGTCAGCCTGCCCGGGGGCGCAAATCCCCCGGATTGGCTGCGCCTGCCGCCGCGTCTACAATCCGCGGTTCCGAGGAGCGTTGCAGCGCCATCAGGCGTGAGGCTCGGACCACATCGCAACCACGCTCACCCGCTGTTCTCGCGGTGAGTCCTTCCCCGTACGCAGTGGCATCTTTCAAACCAGTTTTGGAGTCCTCATGAGCGCTGTTCTCAAGCCCAACCCCGTTTCGACCGCCAACCAGGCGATTGCCGACCTCTCCCTCGCCGCCTGGGGCCGCAAGGAAATCCGCATCGCCGAAACCGAGATGCCCGGCCTGATGGCCATCCGTGAAGAGTTCTCCAAGGGCCAGGCGCTCAAGGGCGCGCGCATCACGGGCTCGCTGCACATGACCATCCAGACGGCCGTGCTGATCGAGACGCTGCAAGCCCTGGGCGCCGACGTGCGCTGGGCCTCGTGCAACATCTTCTCCACGCAGGACCACGCCGCCGCCGCCATCGCCGAAAAGGGCACGCCGGTGTTCGCCATCAAGGGCGAGTCGCTGAAGGACTACTGGGACTACACCCACGCCATCTTCGACTTCGGCCCCAAGGGTTCCAAGGGCGAAGGCCCGAACATGATCCTGGACGACGGCGGCGATGCCACGCTGCTGATGCACCTGGGCCAGCGCGCAGAGAAGGACCTGGGCGTGCTCGCCAACCCGACCAGCGAAGAAGAACGCATCCTGTTCGCGGCCATCAAGGCCAAGCTGGCTGTCGATGACAGCTGGTACACCCGCAAGTCGGCCGAAATCATCGGCGTGACCGAAGAGACGACCACCGGCGTGCACCGCCTGAACGAAATGTCGGCCAAGGGCACGCTGCTGTTCCGCGCCATCAACGTGAACGACTCGGTCACCAAGAGCAAGTTCGACAACCTGTACGGCTGCCGCGAGTCGCTGGTCGACGGCATCAAGCGCGCAACCGACGTGATGATCGCTGGCAAGGTGGCACTGGTGGCCGGCTACGGCGACGTGGGCAAGGGCTCGGCACAGGCACTGCGCGCACTGAGCGCCCAGGTGTGGGTCACTGAAATCGACCCCATCAACGCCCTGCAGGCCGCCATGGAAGGCTACAAGGTCGTGACGATGGAGTACGCCGCCGACAAGGCCGACATCTTCGTGACGACCACCGGCAACAAGGACGTCATCACGCACGACACCATGGCCAAGATGAAGGACCAGGCGATCGTCTGCAACATCGGCCACTTCGACAACGAGATCGACGTCGCGTCGATCGAGAAGTACGAATGGGAAGAGATCAAGCCGCAGGTCGACCACATCACCTTCCCGGACGGCAAGAAGATCATCCTGCTGGCCAAGGGCCGCCTGGTGAACCTGGGCTGCGGCACGGGCCACCCGAGCTTCGTGATGTCGTCGTCGTTCGCCAACCAGACCATCGCCCAGATCGAGCTGTTCACCAAGCCCGACGCCTACCAGGCCGGCAAGGTCTACGTGCTGCCCAAGCACCTGGACGAAAAGGTCGCGCGCCTGCACCTGAAGAAGGTCGGCGCCATGCTGACCGAGCTGACCGACTCGCAGGCCGCCTACATCGGCGTGAGCAAGAACGGCCCTTACAAGCCGGACACGTACCGCTACTGATCCGCGCATGCGCGCCGATCAACTGTTGGTAGAGCGCGGCCTGGCCGCGTCGCGTTCGCAGGCCGTGCGGCTCATTGCCGGCGGCATGCGCTGGCGCGACGCGGGCACGAGCGACGCCTGGCGCTCGGTCGTCAAGAACAAGGACGAGGTGCCCGAATCCGCGGAGCTCGAGCTCGACGACGCGGCCGAGGCGCGCTACGTCTCGCGCGGCGGGCTCAAGCTCGAAGGCGCGCTGGCGGTGAGCGGCGTGGACCCGGCCGGCAAGCTGTGCCTCGACGTGGGCCAGTCGACCGGCGGCTTCACCGATTGCCTGCTGCAGCGCGGTGCCGCCAAGGTGGTGGGCGTCGACGTCGGCCACGGGCAGCTGCATGCGAAGTTGCGCGAGGACGCGCGCGTGGTCGCCATCGAAGGCGTCAATGCGCGGGCGCTGTCGGCCGATGACCTCGCCGAGGAGCCTGAAGAGGGCGACGAAGGCGAGCCGGAAGAAGGCGCAGGGGAGTCTTCTGCCCCGCGCTTCGACCTGATCGTGGGCGACCTGTCGTTCATCTCGCTCACGCTGGTGCTGCCGGCGGTCGTGGAGTTCCTGGCCGACGACGGCCAGTTGCTGATGCTGGTCAAGCCGCAGTTCGAACTGCAGCCCGGCCAGGTCGGCAAGGGCGGCATCGTGCGCGACGAGACCATGTATGCGGTGGTCGAGAAGCGCCTGCACGACGCCTGCGCGGCGCTCGAGCTGAAAGTGCTGCGCTGGTTCGACAGCCCGATCGCCGGGGGCGACGGCAACCGCGAGTTTTTCATTCACGCCGTTCGTGCCGACCGGGCGAACGACGCTTCCTGAGGAGACGCAGGTGCGCCTTCCGCTGAGTTTCGAATTCTTCCCGACCAAGACGCCCGAAGGCGCGGTCAAGCTGCGCGCCGCGCGCCAGCAGCTGTACGTGCGCAAGCCGCAGTTCTGCTCGGTCACCTATGGCGCGGGTGGCTCCACGCACCAGGGCACCTTCGGCGCGGTGCAGGAGATCCTGTCCGAAGGCGTGGACGCGGCCAGCCACTTCTCGTGCATTGGCGCCACGCGCGCCACGGTGCGCGAGCAGCTCGCCGAACTCAAGGCCATGGGCGTGAAGCGCCTGGTGGCGCTGCGCGGCGACCTGCCGAGCGGCTATGGCATCGGCGGCGAGTTCCTGTATGCGAGCGACCTGGTCGCCTTCATCCGTGAAGAGACCGGCCGCGACTTTCACATCGAGGTGGCCTGCTACCCCGAGATCCACCCTCAGGCCCGCTCGCCCGAAGCCGACCTGCAGGCCTTCGCCGCCAAGGTGAAGGCGGGTGCCGACTCTGCGATCACGCAGTATTTCTTCAGCGCCGAAGCCTACTTCCGCTTCGTCGACGACGCGCGCAAGCTGGGGCTCGACACGCCGATCGTGCCGGGCATCATGCCCATCACGAGCTCGACGCAGCTCATGCGCTTCTCGGACGCCTGCGGCGCCGAGATCCCGCGCTGGATCCGCCTGCGGCTGCAGGGCTTCGGCGACGACACGGCGTCGATCAAGGCCTTCGGCCTCGACGTGGTCACCGAGCTGTGCGCGCGGCTGCAGGAAGGCGGCGCCCCGGCGCTGCACTTCTACACGATGAACCAGTCGGCGGCCACGCTGGCCGTGCTGGAGCGCCTGGATTGAGAGGGCGGCGCGCGGCGCTGGCGGCGGGTTCGCTGCGCGGGGGGCTTCGCCTGGCCCTTGTCGCGGCGGCTTGCGCGCTCGCAGGCTGCGCCATGCCGCCGGCCAGCGACGGCAGCAAGCTGCAGCCGCTGCCGCGCGCCATCGCGGTGCCGCCGGGCGCCGCGCCGCGCTCCAGCGTGCCCTCGGTGCGCTATGACCTCGCCGTGTCCGGCTCCGGTGAATTGACGCCGGACGACGGCGTGCCCGGCGACGACGGCCCGCGCGAGGTGTTCGAGCGCGGCGGCGCGTCGTGGTACGGCATCCAGTTTCACCAGCGCAAGACCGCCAGCGGCGAGCGCTTCGACATGACCGCCATGACGGCGGCCCACAAGACACTGCCTTTCAACACGCGCGTGTGCGTTCGCAGCCTCGTCAACGGCAGCGAGGTGCTGGTGCGCATCAACGACCGCGGCCCCTATGCGCTGGGCCGCGTGATCGACCTGAGCCGCGCGGCGGCCGACCGCATCGGCCTGACCGGGCTGGGCATCAAGCAGGTGGCGCTGACGGTGGTTGACCGCGACGGCATGCGTTGCGGCGGCTTGCCGGTGGAAGCGAGCGATGCGCAGGCGCCGGTGGCGGCCGCCGAGCCGAAGCAGCGCGCCAGGGCGCAGGTTCCGGCGCGGCGCAAGGCGGTCGTGCCGGCCCGTCGGCGCAAGTAAGCCCGCCAGCCCGGCGGGGCTCGGGCCCGGAGGCTCAGCCGCCCGATTCGAGCGAGAAGGCGGCGTTGCGGTCCTGGCCCAGACGCTCCACCAGCTGCGGCAGCGCGGCCGCGAGCAGCGGTTTCAGCGTGTAGGGCGGGTTGATCAGGAACATGCCGCTGGCCGGCAGGCCCGGGCGCTGCGTGGCGCCAGAGGCAGCGTCCTTGGTGATCTTGCTCGATTTGACCGTCAGCGTGGCGTGCAGCCACGACTTGCCGGCCTTGGTCGCCATCGTCTTCAGGCGGCGCGGCAGGTCGTGCGCCTCGGGGCGCGGAATGATCGGATACCAGACCGCGTAGGTGCCCGTGGCGAAGCGCTTGAGCGCCTCGGCCGCGAAGTCGAGCACGCGGCCGTAGTCGGTCTTCATTTCGTAGCTCGGGTCCATCAGCACCAGCGCGCGGCGCGAGGGCGGCGGCAGGAACTTGGTGGCGCTGCCGAAGCCGTCTTCGTTCAGCACGGCGATCTGGCGGCCGGCCTCGAGCTGGGCGATGTTGGCGCTCAGCGTGCGGCCGTCGGTCGGGTGCAGCTCGAACAGCTTGAGCTTGTCGTGGTCGCGCAGCAGGTGCTGCACGATGAACGGCGAGCCGGGGTAGACGCGGGCGCCGCCGTTGGGGTTGAAGTCGTGAATCACTTCCAGGTAGCGCGCAATGGCGTCGGCGACCGGAGCTTCGGCTTCGGGCGCTACTTTTTTGGTAGCGGACTTCGCAGCAGGGGCGGGCGTGCCGGGTGTTTTCTTGCCTGAAAGAAGGCGCAGGATGCCTTCGGCCGCTTCGCCGCTGGTGCCGGCGTAGTCGCCATCCAGGCGGTACAGGCCGGCGCCGGCGTGGGTGTCGACCACCGTGAGGGCGGCTTCTTTTTCGAGCATGTGCTCGAGCGTGGCAATCAGCACCGTGTGCTTGAGCACGTCGGCGTGGTTGCCGGCATGGAACGCGTGGCGGTAACTGAACATAGGGGGAGGATGGTAACGGTGTTGGGCCCTGCATATGCGCATTTGCCAGCACAAGGCCATTCTTTATATAATCGCGGGCTTCGCAGCGTTTTTGTAGCCCCGCGGCGAAGACTTCAAACCACCTAAGAGATTCCCACCAGAGGAACGCCGACCGTGGAAAAGGGCTCGCCAAACCCTCTTCAAAGAGAAAAACTCATGACCAAAACGTTCAGCGCCAAGCCCGCTGACGTGACGCACGAGTGGTTTGTGATTGACGCGACCGACAAGGTCCTCGGACGAGTAGCCAGCGAAGTTGCTCTCCGTTTGCGCGGCAAACACAAGGCCATTTATACGCCTCACGTCGATACCGGTGACTTCATCGTCATCATCAACGCCGCGCAACTGCGCGTCACCGGCGCCAAGTCGATCGACAAGGTGTACTACCGTCACTCGGGCTACCCGGGCGGTATCACGGCGACGAACTTCCGCGACATGCAATCCAAGCACCCGGGCCGCGCCCTGGAAAAGGCTGTCAAGGGCATGCTGCCCAAGGGCCCGCTCGGTTACGCGATGATCAAGAAACTCAAGGTGTACGGTGGCGCTGAGCACCCGCATACCGCCCAACAGCCCAAAGTGCTGGAACTGTAAGGAGCCTTGAGAATGATTGGTGAATGGAACAATGGCACCGGCCGTCGCAAATCCAGCGTCGCCCGCGTGTTTCTGAAAAAAGGCACCGGCAAGATCACGGTCAACGGCAAGGACATCCAAGCGTTCTTCGGCCGTGAAACCTCGATCATGATCGCGAAGCAGCCCCTGGCGCTGACCAACAACCTCGAAGCTTTCGACGTGATGGTCAACGTGAACGGCGGCGGCGAATCGGGTCAAGCTGGCGCCACGCGCCACGGCATCACCCGTGCCCTGATCGACTACGACGCAACGCTCAAGCCCGTGCTGAGCCAAGCCGGCTTTGTGACGCGCGATGCGCGTGAAGTCGAACGTAAGAAGGTCGGTCTGCACTCCGCCCGTCGCCGCAAGCAGTTCAGCAAGCGCTGATCTGTTCACTGCGAACACGAAGCCGCCCTCGGGCGGCTTTTTCATTGCAGGGCCGCCTTCGGGCTGCCTTTTTCATTGCAAGGCCGCCTTCGGATTGCTTTTTCGTTGCCGAGGTCGCATCCGACCCCACTTGCGTTGGGGTGCACGCCACACCCCGCCTGCCGAAATTGCGGCATTGCAGTAGCATTGGTTCCATTGGCCGCATGTACGGCCCCAAGGAGTGATTACCCCATGAGCGCCGTAGCCGAAAACATCCAGACCCAGATGCCAGAGCCCATCGTCTTCACCGACAGTGCGGCAGCCAAGGTGGCCGACTTGATCGCCGAAGAAGGCAATCCCGACCTCAAGCTGCGCGTGTTCGTGCAAGGTGGCGGTTGCTCGGGCTTCCAGTACGGTTTCACCTTCGATGAAATCACCAACGAAGACGACACCACCATGACCAAGAACGGTGTGTCGCTGCTGATCGACGCCATGAGCTACCAGTACCTGGTCGGCGCCGAGATCGACTACAAGGAAGACCTGCAGGGCGCCCAATTCGTCATCAAGAACCCGAACGCCACCAGCACCTGCGGCTGCGGATCGAGCTTCTCGGCCTGATGCCTGGATGCTGCTGACCCAGCCTCCCCAGAAAGCCGCCTCCGGGCGGCTTTTTCGTTTCCGCTCCAGTTTCTGTTTCTCCTCTTTCCGATCTTCCCCGCCTGCCCATGACCTCAGAGGCTGAAACCCCCGTCGATCCCGTTCGCAAGAGCCTGCTGTGGCTGGTCGCCGTCGGCTTCTTCATGCAGACGCTCGACGCCACCATCATCAACACCGCGCTGCCGGCGATGGCCGCGAGCCTGGGCGAGAGCCCGCTGCGCATGCAATCGGTGGTGGTGGCCTACGCGCTGACCATGGCGATGCTGATCCCCGCCTCGGGCTGGATCGCCGACCGCTTCGGCACGCGGCGCATCTTCTTCTGCGCCATCGTGCTGTTCGCCGCCGGCTCGGTGCTCTGCGCGCTGTCGCACGGCCTGGGCCAGCTGGTGGCCGCGCGGGTGGTGCAGGGGCTGGGCGGCGCGCTGCTGCTGCCCGTGGGGCGCCTGGCGCTGCTGCGCACGGTGCCGCGCGGGGAGTTCCTGCAGGCGATGAGCTTCGTGGCCATTCCGGGCCTCATCGGGCCCTTGCTGGGCCCCACACTGGGCGGCTGGCTGGTGCAGTACGCCTCCTGGCACTGGATCTTCCTGATCAACGTGCCCGTCGGCCTGCTGGGCTGCCTTGCCACGCTCAAGTACATGCCCGACCTGCGCGGCGCGGTGCAGAAGCGCTTCGACAGCGTCGGCTACGCCATGCTGGCCTTCGGCATGGTCGCGATTTCGCTGTCGCTCGACGGCGTGGGCCTGCGCCAAGGCGGGGTCATGGTCCTGCTGATCTTCGGCTTCGCCAGCATCGTCACCTACTGGCTGCGCGCCTCGCGCACGCCCGAGCCGCTGTTCGCGCCCTCGCTCTTCCACGTGCCCACGCTCAGCATCGGGCTGATCGGCAACCTGTTCTCGCGCCTGGGCAGCAGCTGCATGCCGTTCCTGGTGCCGCTGCTGCTGCAGGTGTCGATGGGCTATTCGCCGGTGCGTGCCGGGCTGATGATGCTGCCGATCGCGATGGCCGGCATGGCCATGAAGCGCGTGGCCACGCCGCTCATCACGCGCCACGGCTACCGCCGCGTGCTGGTGGTCAACACCATCCTGGTGGGCTGCACCATGGCCAGCTTCGGCCTCACGGCGCCGGGCCAGCCGATGGCGCTGCACGTGGTGCAGCTGCTGGCCTTCGGCGCGGTCAATTCACTGCAGTTCACGGCCATGAACACCATCACGCTGAAGGACCTGGACGGCAGCATGGCCAGCAGCGGCAACAGCCTGCTGTCGATGGTGCAGATGCTGGCCATGAGCCTGGGTGTGGCCGCCGCGGGCGCGGTGCTGGCGGGCTACAACGGCATCTTCGGTACCGACTCGCCCGCGCACACGCTGGACGCCTTCCAGGCCACTTTTGCCAGCATGGGGTTGATCACAGTGGCTTCGGCGCTCATCTTCTGGCATCTGCCGTCGGAAGTGCGGGCGCCGCGTCCCGCGCAGCCGGAAGTTTCCGGCCAGGGCTGACCGCGGACGCTCAGGCGGGGTAGATCGCGCCCAGCACCCGCGCGCCGCGCGCGCCGGTCACGCTGGCGAGGTTGCCCGCCTCGCGCCGCACGGTGGCGCGGGCCAGCCAGGCGAAGGCCGCGGCTTCGACCTGCTGCGGCGGCAGGCCGTGCGCGTCCGATGCCGCCACGGTCACGCCGGGCAGCAGGGCGCGCAGCCGGCCCAGCAGGTGGTCGTTCAACGCGCCGCCACCGCAGACGATCAGCAATTTGCTATCTTTTCCGTAGCGTGACACGTCCGCTGCACAGGCGTGAGCGGTCAATTCGGTCAGCGTGGCCTGGACGTCGGCCGGGTCCATCGCCGTGGTGCCGAGTTGCGCGGCCAGCCACGTCGGGTTGAACAGGTCGCGGCCGGTGCTCTTGGGCGGTGCCTTCGCAAAGTACGGGTCTGCCAGCAGCCGGGCGAGCAGTTCGGGCAGCACCTGCCCGCTGGCCGCCCACTGGCCGCCGCGGTCGAAGGGCTGGCCCTGGTAGGTCTGGCACCAGTGGTCCATCAGCGCGTTGCCGGGGCCGCAGTCGAAGCCGAGCACGATGGCGCCTTCGGTCGCGTTGGCGGGCGGCAGCAGGCTCAGGTTGGAGATGCCGCCGATGTTCAGCACGGCCACGGTTTCGCCGGGGCGGGCGAACAGCGCGCTGTGGAAGGCCGGCACCAGCGGCGCGCCCTGGCCGCCGGCCGCGAGGTCGCGGCTGCGGAAGTCGCCGACCACGTCGATGCCGGTCAGCTCGGCGAGCAGCGAGGGGTTGTTGAGCTGGAGCGTGTAGCCGACCTCGTCGAACTCGAGCGGCCGGTGGCGCACCGTCTGGCCGTGCGCGCCGATGGCGGCGACGGTGCTGGCGGCGGTGCCGCTGTCCGCCAGCAACTGCTCGACGACGCCGGCGTAGGCGCGGGCCAGCCCGTTGCCGGCCAGTGCCGCGCGGTGCAGTTCGTTGTCGCCCGGGGTGTTCAGCGCCAGCAGCTCGGCGCGCAGCGCCACGGGAAATTGCGCCGTGGCGTAGGACTTCACCGCGATGCGGCCGTCGGAGAAATCGGCGAGCACGCCGTCCACGCCGTCGAGCGAGGTGCCCGACATCAGGCCGATGAAAAGGTCGGCAGCCATCTCCGGATCAACTCTAGAGAAGCGGGCTGCGCGACCGGATCAGTCGGCGCTGGCCTGCACCACCGAGAAGGCAGCCGCCAGCTCGGTGCGCGCGCCCACGGCGATGCGTTCGAACGCCGGGCGCAGGGCCGCGGTGATCGGTGCGCCGCCTTCTTGCGCGATGGAAGCCGGGTCCTGGTAGACGCCGCCTACGCGGAATTCGAAGTGCAGGTGCGGGCCGGTCGCCCAGCCGGTGGAGCCCACCGCGCCGATGGCCTGGCCCTGGCTCACGCTCTGGCCGGCCTTGACGTCGATGCGGCTCAGGTGCGCATACGCCGTCTGCTGGTTGTTGCGGTGGTTGATGATGATGATGTTGCCGTAGCCGTTCTGCGTGCCGGCAAAGTCGACCGTGCCGTCGCCGACCGTGCGCACCGACGTGCCCGTGGGGGCCGCGTAGTCGATGCCGTTGTGCTGGCGCCAGCTGTTCAGGATCGGGTGCATGCGCATCGCGAAGCCGCTGGACACGCGCGAGAACTCGACCGGCGTCGCCAGGTAGGCCTTGCGCAGGCTGTCGCCGCTCGGGCGGTAGTAGCTGCCCTTCTGGCCCGCGCCCGGAGGCTGGAACCAGACGGCCTGGTGGATCCTGCCGTTGTTCTCGAACTCGGCCGAGAGCACGCGGCCGCTGCGCAGCGCCTGTCCGTCGGCTTCGAAGGTCTCGTAGACCACGGCGAAGCGGTCGCCCTTGCGCAGGGCGCGCACGTCGACGTCGCCCGCGAAGATGTCGGCCAGCTGGCTGGCCACCGCGTCGGGAATGCGCGAGTCGTCGGTGGCGGCGAACAGCGAGGTGCGGATGGTGCCGCTTGCCAGGCGCGTGCCCGGCGTGAGCGCGTCACGCTCGGTCACGCCGGCAAAGCCGGTGGGCGTGCGTTCGATGACAAAGCGCTTGAAGCCGCCGTCGCCGTCGGGAATCCAGCGGGCGCTGAGCTTCTTGAGCTGGTTTTCCTGCGTGGCCTCGGCCGTCACGGTGCGGCCGGCGCGCGAGAAGAGGGCGTTGCGAGCTTCCGAGTTGCCGCGCACGAAGGCGGTGGCGGTGGGGTCGGAGATGCCCAGGCGCTTCAGCAGCGCTTCGGCCGTGTCGCTCGAGCGCGTGACGTCGGTGCGGAACAGCGTGAAGCTGAAGTTCTCCAGCGACTGGCTCTGGTCGGCGAACGACACGGGGGTCGTCGCTTCGAGGATCTGGTGGACCGGGAGGTCGGATGCGTCCGGACCGAGCGAAGCCACCGCGAGGGTGCCGGCGCTCAGCAGGGCGGCGGCGATCATCGCCGTGATCTGCTTGGGGTAGGTTCGAAATGTATAGGCCACGCGAGAAGCAAGGAGCTCCTCGGCGGCAAGAATGCCGTTGATCAAACTTTGAATTCCAGCTCAGGTTCTGCAAATCCGTGCTGCAAGGCCCAGGACGTTCGGGGCGGCAGGAGACGGTGCGGAAGAAGCGCCGCTTAGAATTCGGCGCTTGAAAAGTCGGGCTGAGTATAGCTTCGGCACCCCCAAAATCAGCTAAAAAAGCCCATGAACGCCGAATCTGTTACATCCATGGCCCTCTCAAATAGTGTAGGACGCGCGCTCGAAATATCCCTCCGAGGCGCTGACGAACTGCTGCCGCAGGACGAGTGGGTGCGCAAGCTGCAGCGCTCCGAAGCCACCGGAACCCCGCTGCGCATCAAGCTCGGCCTGGACCCGACGGCCCCCGATATCCACATCGGCCACACTGTCGTGCTCAACAAGATGCGCCAGTTGCAAGACCTGGGCCACCGGGTGATCTTCCTGATCGGCGACTTCACCACCACCATCGGCGACCCGTCCGGGCGCAACAGCACCCGCCCGCCGCTGACCCGCGAGCAGATCGAGGCCAACGCCCAGACCTACTACAGGCAGGCCAGCCTGGTGCTGGACCCCGAGAAGACCGAGATCCGCTACAACTCCGAGTGGAGCGACCCGCTGGGCGCCCGCGGCATGATCCAGCTGGCCGCCAAGTACACCGTGGCCCGCATGATGGAGCGCGACGACTTCAG
Organism: Variovorax sp. OK605; assembly: GCF_900115445.1. NCBI lineage: Bacteria > Pseudomonadati > Pseudomonadota > Betaproteobacteria > Burkholderiales > Comamonadaceae > Variovorax > Variovorax sp. OK605. The sequence continues at coordinate 174,459 of NZ_FOWL01000010.1, read as the reverse complement.
CAAGCGCTTCAAGGCCGGCCAGTCGATTTCGGTGCACGAGTTCCTCTACCCGCTGATGCAGGGCTACGACTCGGTCGCGCTCAAGAGCGACCTCGAACTGGGCGGTACCGACCAGAAGTTCAACCTGCTCGTGGGTCGTCATCTCCAGCAGGAGTACGGCCAAGAACCGCAGTGCATACTCACTATGCCCTTGCTGGAGGGCCTCGACGGCGTCGAAAAGATGTCGAAGAGCAAGAACAACTACATCGGCATCAGCGAAGACGCCAACACCATGTTCGCCAAGGTGCTGTCGATTTCCGACGACCTGATGTGGCGCTGGTACACGCTGGTGAGCTTCCAGTCGCTGGAGCAGATCGCGGCGCTGAAGGCCGAGATTGCCGGCGGGCGCAACCCGAAGGACGCGAAGGTCGCGCTGGCCAAGGAAATCACCGCCCGCTTCCACAGCGCGGCGGCGGCGGACGCGGCCGAGCAGGATTTCATCAACCGCAGCAAGGGCGGCGTGCCGGACGAAATCCCGGAGGTGTCGCTGTCGGGGGCGCCGCTGGGCATTGCCCAACTGCTCAAGCAGGCCAACCTGGCGCCTTCGACCTCGGAAGGCAATCGCCTGATCGATGGCGGCGGCGTGCGGGTGGATTCGGCCGTGATCAGCGACAAGGCGCTGAAGCTGCCTGCCGGTACCTATGTGGTGCAGGTCGGCAAGCGCAAGTTCGCGCGCGTCACGCTGGGCTGATCCGACCTGGTTTGACCTGACCGGCGCGAAACGCCGGTCAGCGGACCTCGATCGTCACGCGACGGTTGCGCGGCTCGTCGACCTCGTCGGCGGTTGGCACGGCCAGCTCGCGCTCGCCGCGGCCCACTGCTTCGATGCGCTTGGCCGGGAACTGCCGCTCCACGAAGAGCTGCGCCACTTCCTGGGCGCGCCGGCGCGACAGCTGGTCGTTCTGCTCGCCGCTGCCCTTGGTGTCGGTGTGGCCCGTCACCACGATGTCGCTGCCGCTGCGCGACTGCGCCGCGGCCAGCGCCTCGTTCATGATCTGCTGCGACGCCGGCGTCAGCGTGGTGCCACCGAGTTCGAAGTACACCGTGTAGCGCTGCGGCGGGGGCGGGCGCATGTCGAACAGCGGCTTGTTCTCGGCCTGCACCTTGGCCGCGTCGGCCTGGTCGACGACCGGGGCGCCGCGCGCGCCGACGGCGGCCGTGGCGCGCTGGTAGGGCTGGGAGAGCACTTCCTCGCCATCCTTGGCGCGCACCACCACGGCGGAAGGCCTGCCGTCGGCCTGCGGCAGCAGGACCACCCGCGTGCCGGGCGTGGAGCAGGCGGCGAGCAACGCGGCCGCGAGGGTGACGGTGAGCAGGGCGAGGCGGGAGCCGGGTCGGGACATCGTCATCTTCATGGTTGGCCGTCGGCTTGCACGATGAAGTCGGTGCCGCGAATGCCGATGGTGGCGGTCTGCGTTTCGACCCGCACCGCGTCGGGGTTGGTCTTGCCGATGAGGCCCGTGATCATGCGCATGGAGCCGCGCAGCAGCGACACCAGCATGCCGCCTTCGTGCGTGGTGCTGTCGAAGTGGAACTCCTTCAGGTCCAGCCGCGACGAGGGGCCGACCACCAGCGTGGTGTCGTCGCGCAGCACGACGGAGGCCGACGAGTCGGGTCCGGTCACGATGCGGTCGACGGCGCCGAGCGCGTCGCCGGGGTTCGCGGCGCGGGTGGTGCCGGAGCCGTTGAGCAGTTGCACGTTGCCGCGCACCGACTTCACGAAGCCGGCCTGCAGGTCGGCCTTGGCGGTGGTTGCGGGCGGCGCCGCGGCAGGCACTGTGACCGCGGGTGCCGGCGTTGCGGCAGCGGCTGCTGGTGCTGCGGCGGGCGCTGCGACCGGCGCCGCCGGCGGCGTCTGGGTCTGGGGCTGGGCTTGGGCCAACGTGGCCGAGCCCACAATGGCGAGGCTGTACAAGGCGATCAGTAGGTTTTTCATCATCCGGGTCTGACTGTCTGCGAAGAATGTTTCGCAATGGGCAGAAATACTAAGCCGAAGGCGTTACATGTAGACACGCACCCGATAATTCAGGTTCTTCCTGCGGCCTTTTACCGCTTTTCGCGTGGCCATTTCCCCAATTCCAGCTGGATTTCCCATGACGTTTACCCCTAAGACGCTGCTTCGCGTCTCCGTTGCGGTTGCGCTCATCACCATCCTGCTCAAGGGCTATGCAGGTTACCTGACCAACTCGATGGGGCTGATCTCGGACGCGATGGAGTCCTTCGTCAACCTCGCCAGCGCGATGTTCGCACTGGCCATGGTGACCATCGCGGAACGCCCCGCCGACGACGACCATCCCTACGGCCACCACAAGGCCGAGTATTTCTCCTCGGGCTTCGAAGGCATCCTGATCGTCGGCGCCGCCATCGCGATCCTCTGGGTCTCCGTGCAGCGCCTGCTGTCGCCGCAGCCGCTCGAGCAACTGGGCTGGGGCCTGGCGCTGTCGGTGCTCAGCTCGGCCTTCAACGGCGCCCTGGCCGTGCTGCTGTTCCGCGCGGCGCGCACGCACCGTTCCATCGCGCTGGAGGCCGACGGCCGCCATCTCATGACCGACGTCTGGACCTCGGCCGCGGTGGTGGTGGGCATCGTCGGCGTGCAGCTCAGCGGCTGGCTCTGGCTCGACCCGCTGCTGGCCATCGGCGTGGCGCTCAACATCGTGCGCGAGGGCGTCAAGCTGGTGTGGCGCTCGTCGCAGGGCCTGATGGACGAAGCCGTCGACCCCGAGACCCTGGCCACCGTGCGCGCCACCATCGGCGACTTCGCCGCGCGCACGCCCGAGGGCACGCGGCTGCGCTTCGACGACATGGTGACCCGCAGCGCCGGCCAGCGCCGCTTCGCCGACCTGCACATGCACGTGCCCGGCGAGTGGACGCTGCAGCACGCCGCCAGCATGCGCGACGAACTCGAGCAGGCCCTCATGAACGCCGTGCCCGGCCTGCGCGTCACCATCCAGCTGTTGCCCCTCACCATGGAAGCCCGCGCCACCCAGGCCGGCGAACACCACCCCCTATGAAAGCCGTTCTCCAGCGCGTCGCGAATGCACGCGTCGACATTTCAGGGCGCACCGTCGGCGCCATCGACGCCGGCCTGCTGGTGCTGCTGTGCGCCGAGCGCGGCGACACCGACGCGCTGGCCGAGCGCATGCTCGCCAAGCTCCTCAAGCTGCGCATCTTTTCCGACGAGGCCGGCAAGATGAACCGCAGCGTGCAGGACATCGGCGGCGGCCTGCTGGTGGTGAGCCAGTTCACGCTGGCCGCCGACGTGAGCGGCGGCAACCGCCCCAGCTTCACCCAGGCCGCGCCGCCCGACGAAGGCCGACGCCTCTACGACCACTTCGTGGCGCAGGCGCGCGCCGCGCACCCGGTGGTGGCTACCGGCGAGTTCGGCGCCGACATGCAGGTGCACCTGCTGAACGACGGCCCCGTCACGATCCCGCTGCAGATGACGGCGTAGCCGCCGGCACATCGGGCACATCGGGCACATCGCCGTCGTCCATCGACGCCAGCACCTCGCGCAGGTAGTCCATCACCGCCACCGCGGCGTGCGACGGGTGCCGATCGGGCATCGTCAGGATGTAGAGCGCATTGCCCAGCCCTTCGGGCTCCCACTGCGGCAGCACCGGCACCGCGCGTCCGGCCCGCACGTCGTCGGTCATCGCGTAGCGCGGCAGCAGGCCGATGCCCGTGCCGGCCAGCACCGCGCTGCGCAGGTAGGGGAAGTGCTCGGTCTGCAGGTTCAGCTTCAGCCGCAGGTCGCGCCGCTGCGCTCCCCGGTGCATCGGCATCATGAAATGCCGCTCCGGCCCCGGCACGTACAGCACCACGCAGGCCGCCAGGTCTTCCGGCTCGGCGATGGGCGCGTGCCCCGCGAGGTACGAGGGCGCCGCATAGAGCCCCCAGCGGATCGCGCAGATGCGCCGCGCCACCTGGTCCAGCGGCGGCTCCGAGGTGATGCGCAGCGCGATGTCGATCTCGGTGCCGATCAGGTCGAACACCCGGTTGGAGAACAGCACCCGCAGCGACACCTCCGGGTGCGCGCGCTGGAAGTCGAGCAGCCGCGGCCCCACGAAGAACTCGCCCAGCCCGGTCGGGATGCTGATGCGCACGTGCCCGCGCACGGTCTGCCCCAGGCGGTCGATGGCCGCGCGCGCCGACTCCACCTCGGCCAGCATGCGCAGCCCGTGCTCGTACAGCGTGCGCCCCTGCTCGGTGGGCGCCAGCTTGCGCGTGGTGCGGCGCAGCAGCGTGGCGCCCACCTGCCGCTCCAGGTTCTTCAGCTCCTTGCTGATCTGCGAGCGCGTCACGTCGCGCCGGCGCGCGGCCTCGCTCAGGTTGCCGGCGTCCACGATGTCCACCAGCGTGCGGATCAGGTTCAGGTCCAAGTCCATCGGATTGTCAACACAGGAGATACAGACTGAGTCAATGAACGGGAATTGTATGAACCGGGGTGAACGATAAAGATCGATGCCACCAGATTCCCCGGAGACACCATGGACACAGACAACATCTTCAAGGACGGCCTGTTCGCCGGCCAGCGCGTGCTTGTCACGGGCGGCGGCACCGGCCTGGGCTTCGCGATGGCCGAGCAGCTGGCCGCGCTGGGCGCCGAACTGCACCTGTGCGGGCGCCGTGCCAGCGTGCTCGACGAGGCCGCGCAGCGGCTGCGCACGCGCTTCGGCGTGACCGTCGGCACGCACGTGCTCGACATCCGCTCGCCGCAGGCGGTCGACGACATGATGGAAACCATCTGGACGCGCCACGGCCCGCTCGACAGCCTGGTCAACAACGCCGCCGGCAACTTCATCAGCCGCACCGAAGACTTGTCGCCCAACGGCTTCCACGCCATTTCCGACATCGTCTTTCGCGGCACCTTCTACGCCACGCAGGCCGCGGGCAAGCGCTGGATCGCGGCCGGGCGCGGCGGCAGCGTGCTGTCGATCGTGGTCACCTGGGTGGCCACCGGCGCGCCTTTCGTGGTGCCCTCGGCCATGTCGAAGGCCGGCATCGACGTCATGACCAAGTCGCTGGCGGTGGAGTGGGGCCCCAAGGGCATCCGGCTCAACGCCATTGCGCCCGGCGTGATTCCCACGGCCGGCGCGTCGGGCCGCCTGCGCCCGGTCGACAGCCAGGAAAACGCCATGGCCACGCAGAACCCCACGCGCCGCCTGGGCGAGGGCGGCGACATCGGCCGGCTCGCCGCGTTCCTGCTGGCACCGCAGAACAGCTGGATCAACGGCCAGACCATCACCCTCGACGGCGCCGACGCGCTGGCCAACGGCGCCTACTTCACGCAGTACCAGGAATGGGGCGACGCCGACTGGCAGGCTGCGCGCGAGAAGATCCAGGCCCTGAACGCGTCCGACAAGGCGCAGCGCGGCGCGGCATGACGACGACCACCGTGAGGCCCGAATTTCACTTCGAAGGCCGCGTGCTCGACGCCGCCGCGCAACTCGCGCGCGGCGCGCGCCTGGCCGGCGGCCTGCTGCGCCTGGGCCTGCGCGAGGGCGACGTGCTGGCCGTGCTGCTGCGCAACGACGAGACGCAGGTCGACGTGGTGCATGCCTGCCGCCAGGCCGGCATCTACTTCTGCCCGATCAACTGGCACTTCACGCCCGACGAGGTCGGCGTGCTGCTGCAGGACAGCGGCGCGCGCGCCTTGCTGGCCCATGGCGACCTGCTCGATGCGGTGGCGCATGTCGTGCCCGAGGGCACGGCGCTGCTGGCCGCGGGCGATGCGCGCACGCCCGGCGCCAGGCCCTATGAAAGCTGGCTGGCCGCGCAGGCGCCGTACGACGGCCCGCTGGTCTCGCCGCGCGGCCACATGGCCTACACCTCGGGCACCACCGGGCGGCCCAAGGGCGTGGTGCGCCATCCGATCCCGGTGGCCGAGCTGGAGGCGCGCCAGGCCCGCATCCGCGAGGTGGTCGCGCTGACCTTCGGCCTGCGCGCGGGCTGCCGCGCGCTGCTGCCCGCGCCGCTGTACCACAGCGCCCCCAGCCTGTTCCTGCAGAACGCGCTGCTGCTGGCCGAGCGCGTGGTGCTCATGGCGCGCTTCGACGCCGAGGCGCTGCTCGCCGCCATCGCGCAGCACCGCATCGACACCGTCTACCTCGTGCCCATCATGTACGTGCGGCTGCTGCGCCTGCCGAGCGAGGTGCGCGCGCGCTACGACCTGTCGTCGCTGCGCTTCGTGGCCTCCACCGGCGCGCCCTGCGCGCCCGACGTCAAGCGCGCCATGATCGAGTGGTTCGGCCCGGTGATCCACGAGACCTACGCCTCCAGCGAGGCCGGCATGATCACCTCCATCGGCGCCGAGGAAGCCCTCGCGCGCCCGGGCAGCGCCGGCCGCCCGGTGCTCGACGCGCAGGTGCGCATCCTCGACGAGCAGGGCGCGCCGCTGCCCACCGGCGAGATCGGCCTGATCTACGTGCGCCAGCCCGCCTACCCTGACTTCAGCTACCGCCACAACGACGCCGCGCGCCGTGCCATCGAGCGCGACGGCTTCATCAGCCTGGGCGACATGGGCTACCTCGACGCCGACGGCTACCTCTACGTGTGCGACCGCGCGTCCGACATGGTGATCTCCGGCGGCGTGAACATCTACCCGGCCGAGATCGAGCACCGCCTGCTGGCCTTCCCCGGCGTGGCCGACTGCACGGTGTTCGGCGTGCCCGACGCCGAGTACGGCGAGCGCCTGCATGCCGTGGTCGAGGCCGTGCCCGGCACCGATCTGCAAAGCGAAGCGCTGCGTGCCTGGCTGCAGGCCGGCCTGTCGTCCTTCAAGGTGCCGCGCAGCATCGAGATGGCGCCGCTGCCGCGCGACGACAACGGAAAGATCGCCAAGCGCCGCCTGCGCGACCTGCACTGGCAGGGCCAGGCGCGCCGCGTCTAGCAGGCCCCATGGACCGTTTTCGCATCCCCCAAAACAAAGACTGGAAGAGACAAATGAAGACCCCTCTCCTGCGCGGCATCGCGCTCTCGCTGTCCCTGCTCGCCGGCCTGGCCGCCTCGGCCCATGCCGACTACCCCGACCATGCCGTGAAGCTCGTCGTGCCCTACACCCCGGGCGGCTCGGCCGACATCGTGGGCCGCGCGCTCGCCACCGAACTGTCGAAGGAAATCGGCCAGGCCGTGGTGGTCGACAACAAGCCCGGCGCCAACACCATGGTGGCGGCCAGCGGCGTGGCGCGCGCGCCGGCCGACGGCTACACGCTGCTGCTGGCCAGCAGCGCGAGCATGGTGCTCAACCCGCAGCTCTACAAGAAGATGAGCTACGTGCCGCAGAAGGACTACCGCGTGCTGGCGGTGGCGGCCGAGGCGCCGCTGGTGGTGGTCACCAACGACAAGGCGCCGCCGCGCACGCTCAAGGAGTTCCAGGCCTACGCCAAGGCCAATGCCGGGCGCCTGAACTACGGTTCGGTCGGGCTGGGCAATCCGTTGCAGCTGGCCAGCGAGATGCTCAAGAGCGAACTGCAGATCGACCTGGTGCACGTGCCCTACAACGGCAGCGCGCCCGCATTGGCCGCGCTGTTGGGCAACGACACGCAGCTGATGGTCGACGTGGTGAGCACCTCGCTGCCCCACATCCGCGCCGGCAAGCTGCGCGCACTGGCCGTCACGGGCAGCGAGCGCGTGAAGTCGCTGCCCGACGTGCCCACGGTGGCCGAGGCCGGCTTCCCCGGCTTCCATGCCGCCACCTGGTTCGGCGTGGCCGTGCCGGCGGCCACCCCGGCCGCGGTGTCGGCCACGCTGCAGTCGGCCATCCACAAGGTGATGCAGGGCGCCCAGTTCCGCAGCCTGGTCGAGGCGCAGTCGCTGCTGGTGCAATCGCCGCGCACCGACGCCGAGCTCAACCAGTACATCGAGCGCGACCGCAGCAGCTGGGGCAAGGTGATCCGCGAGCGCAACATCACGCTCGAGTGACGCAGGGGCGCCGCAGTTCAGTAAGGGCTGCGGATGCCCATCTCCGCGAGGATCTCGATCTCGTACGCCTCCATCTCGTCGGCGTCGGCCTCGCTGGTCTCGTGGTCCCAGCCCTGCGCATGCAGCGTGCCGTGCACCAGCAGGTGGGCGTAGTGGTTGGCCAGCGTCTTGCGGTTTTCCTTCGCCTCGCGCGCCACCACCGGCGCGCACAGCACCAGGTCGGCCATCACCAGCGGGCTCTGCGCATAGTCGAAGGTCAGCACGTTGGTCGCGTAGTCCTTGCCGCGGAACTCGCGGTTCAGGCGCTGGCCTTCGTCGGCATCGACGATGCGCACGGTGATCTCGCCGTCGATGTCCAGCGCATGGCGGATCCAGCGCGTCACGCTGTGGCGCGGCAGCGCGGCGCGGTGGCGCTCCACGCCCTTGAAGCGGCCGAACTGCAGCGACAGCGACAGCGCCGGAAGTCTGGAGGCCGCCATGTCAGTGGGCTCCCGCGCGCTTGCGCTGGCCGTCGTAGGCGTCGACGATCTTCGCCACCAGCGGGTGGCGCACCACGTCCGCGCTGGTGAAGTGCGTCATGGCGATGCCGCTCACGCGCTTGAGCACGCGCTCGGCGTCGATCAGGCCGCTCAGCTGCTGCTTGGGCAGGTCGATCTGGCTCACGTCGCCCGTCACCACCGCGCGCGCGCCGAAGCCGATGCGCGTGAGGAACATCTTCATCTGCTCGGGCGTGGTGTTCTGCGCCTCGTCCAGGATCACGAAGGCGTTGTTCAGCGTGCGACCGCGCATGAAGGCCAGCGGCGCAATCTCCAGCGCATTGCGCTCGAACGCCTTCTGCACCTTCTCGTAGCCCATCAGGTCGTACAGCGCGTCGTACAGCGGGCGCAGGTAGGGGTCGACCTTCTGCGTCAGGTCGCCCGGCAGGAAGCCCAGGCGCTCGCCCGCTTCCACGGCCGGGCGCGTCAGCACGATGCGCTGCACGGCCGCGCGCTCCAGCGCGTCGACCGCGCAGGCCACCGCGAGGTAGGTCTTGCCGGTGCCGGCCGGGCCGATGCCGAAGGTGATGTCGTGCTTGGCGATGTTGTCCAGGTAGGCCGCCTGCGTGGGCGTGCGCGCGCGCAGGTCGGCGCGGCGGGTGACCAGCATCGCGGCGTCTTCGTCGCCCTCGAGCATCGAGCCGTCGCCGGCCAGCGTGAGCTGCACCACGGCCGCGTCGATCGGGCGCTGGGCGATCTCGTAGAGCGCCTGCAGCACGTCCATGGCGCGTTGCGCGGTGGCCTTGGGGCCGTCGACCTTGAACTGCTCGTGGCGGTGGGCGATCTTCACGCCCAGGGCTTCCTCGATGCGGCGCAGGTGGGCGTCCAGGGGTCCGCACAGGTGGCCGAGGCGCGAGTTGTTCAGTGGGGTAAAGGTGTGTCGCAGAATCACGCCGGACATTTCAAGGAAAAAGGGCACCCATGATAGGCAAACTGACCGGCACGCTGGCCGAGCGCAATCCCCCCCAGGTGGTTGTGGACTGCAACGGGGTCGGCTACGAGGTCGACGTGCCCATGAGCACGTTCTACAACCTCCCGGCCACCGGCGAGCGCGTGTCGCTGCTCACGCACTTCGTGGTGCGCGAGGACGCGCAGATTCTCTACGGCTTCGGCACCGCAGAGGAGCGCGGGGCTTTCCGCCAGCTCATCAAGATCACCGGCGTGGGCCCGCGCACCGCGCTGGGCCTGCTTTCTGGCATGAGCGTGGCAGAGCTGTCGCAGGCCATCACCACGCAGGAGCTGGGCCGGCTCGTGAAGATCCCGGGCATCGGCAAGAAGACCGCCGAGCGGCTGCTGCTGGAGCTCAAGGGCAAGCTGGGCGCCGACATCGGCCTGCCCGCGCACGCCGCCTCCGACGCGCAGGCCGACATCCTGCAGGCGCTGATCGCGCTGGGCTACAGCGACAAGGAAGCCGCGCTCGCGCTCAAGGCGCTGCCGAAGGACGCGACGGTGAGCGAGGGCATCAAGATGGCGCTGAAGTCGCTGGCCAAGTAAGAACGCGAGAGGGCGCACAGGCATGCCGAACTGCGACTTCTACGCCACGCCCGAAGACCACGAGGGCCTGCTCGCGTGGCTGCTGGCCGACGGTGCCTGCGAGGTGCACGAGCTGGCCTCCGACTTCGGGCAGCCGCTCAGGCGCTTCCACTCGGCGGGCGAAGTGCTCGCCCAGTTCGAGCGGCGCTATCCCCATGGCGGGAAGTGGCGCGCCGTTCACCTGCAGCTCTACGTGCCGGGGGCCGGGCCGCCGTTCGTGCCGCGGCGCGTGTCGCTCGACCCGAAGGCCTGCGGTGGCGCGACCTTTCGCTACAACGCCGACGGCTGGGGCCTCGTGCAGCTCTACCTGGGCGCGCTGCCCGAAGGCGACACGCGGCTCGAAGATTCGCACACCAACCACAACACCCTGAAGCGGGCGCAGGCCTGGTCGGCCACATTGCCGGAAATGGGCGACGTCGGCGCCTGGGACTTCGGCAAGATCACCGCCTTCTCGTCGCGCCTGAACCGCGAGATCCGCAAGCGGGGCGTGGCAAGGATCGGCAGCCGCGCCATACTGCCGGGCGCGCTCGCGCTGTGGAACGCCGGGGTGGCCATGGGCCCCTGGAAGCCCGGCGAGCATGCGCTGCAAGGAGACACCTCGACGTGAGCGCTTCCCCGTTTCCCGCACCGGCCATCCGCGCCATGCCGCTCGCCGTGACAGGCGGCGCCCTGATGCCCCTGATGCCCCTGATGCCCCTGATGCCTCTGACGCCGCTGATGCGTGCCGAGATGCCGCTGGAACTCGTCGGCCCGCGCCTGCAGGCCGTCTGCGGCAACTTCGCCGCGGTGCCCATGCCGCGCCAGCACACCGTGTCGGGCGGCATCGAGGTGCGGCGCGCGGGCGGTGTCGACTTTGCGCTCATCGGCCAGAACCTGCAGCGCGTGTACCGCGACGCGCGCGCCATTCGCGGCGACGACCGCGAACACTTCTTCCTGGTGTTCCAGGACCACGGCGGCGCGCTCATGTGCCAGGGCGAGCAGCGCGTGGCGGTGCAGGCCGGCGACATCGTGCTGATCGATTCCGCGCGCCCCTCCGAATTCGTCTACGACGGCGCCTGCTCGCAACAGGTGTCGGTCCACCTGCCGCGCGCCGACATGCTCGCGCGCTTCGGCCCCGCGCTGCAGGGCGGCGTCTGCGTGCGGCGCGGCGACGCGCTCGGCTTCGCCATGCGGGCCATCCTGGCGCGCATGCTCGAAAGCGGGCAGAGCGACGACGCGCACCTGGTGGAGGCCTTTCTGGGCGTGTTCGGCTCGGTGCTGGTCGAGCGCGCCCGGCAGGTGCCGGCGCTCGCGCGCAGCGCCGGCGAAGGCGTGCTGCGCAAGGCGCTCGACCACGTGGCCCTGCACTTCCAGGACCCGGCCTTCCACGCGGGCGACCTCGCGCGGCACCTGGGCGTGTCGCCGCGCCTGCTGCAGCGCGCCTTCGAGTCGCTGGGCGTGTCCCCGAGCCGCCACATCCTCGACGCCCGGCTGGCCGCCGCCCATGCGTCGCTCCAAGCCGCCGCCAAGCGCGGCGCACCGGCGGTGGCCGTTTCGGTGGTGGCCTACGACTGCGGCTTCAACGACCTGTCCTTCTTCCACCGCGAGTTCCGCAAGCGCTTCGGCGTGCCGCCCGGGCAACTGGGCCGCGTCGAGCCGGACCCGCCGCTGCACTGACGCCTGAGTCCATGCGCTGACGTCCTGCTCCAAGACGCAGGGCCTTGCTTTTCCTACATTGGGCCGGCGCCCGCCATGCGGCGGTGCGTTCCAGCATCAACCCAACGAGGACAAAGAATGCAAGAGACAAGAATGACCATCGGCGGCCGCGCGGTGCAGGGCGCGACCTCCTTCGAGGTGCGCAACCCCGCCAACGGCCAGGTGGTCGGCACCGCGCCCAACGGCTCTCGCGCCGACCTCGACGCCGCCGTGGCCGCCGCCCGCAAGGCCTTCACCAGCTGGTCGCAGAAGCCCGATGACGAACTCGCCGCCGCCTGCCGGGCCGTCACCGAGAAGATCGGCGCGCACGCCGAGGAACTCGCCCGCCTGCTCACGCTGGAGCAGGGCAAGCCGCTCAACGGCCTGGGCTCGCGCTGGGAAATGGGCGGCGCCGCCGCCTGGGCCGGCGCCACCGCGGCGCTGTCGCTGCCGCCGCGCGTGCTGCAGGACAACGCGCAGGGCCGCGTCGAGATCTTCCGCAAGCCCGTGGGCGTGGTCGGCTCGATCACACCGTGGAACTTCCCCGTGATGATCGCCGTGTGGCACGTGCTGCCGGCGCTGCGCACGGGCAACACGGTGGTCATCAAGCCTTCTCCGTACACACCGCTGGCCACGCTGCGCTTCGTGGAGCTGCTCAACGAGGTGCTGCCCGAGGGCGTGGTCAACAGCGTGAGCTGCGACGACCGCACCTCGAACCTCGGTGCCGACATGGCGGCCGACCCCGTCATCCGCAAGATCGTGTTCACCGGCTCCTGCGCCACCGGCCAGAAGGTGATGCAGTCGGCCGCGCGCACCATGAAGCGGCTCACGCTCGAACTCGGCGGCAACGACGCCGGCATCGTGCTGCCCGACGCCGACCCCAAGACCATTGCCGAAGGCCTCTTCTGGGGCGCCTTCCTGAACAACGGCCAGACCTGCGCGGCCATGAAGCGCCTGTACGTGCACGAGCGCATCCACGACGACGTGTGCGAGCACCTCGCGGCCTTCGCGAAGAAGGTGCCCATGGGCGACGGCATGGACGAGAAGAACGTGCTCGGCCCGGTGCAGAACCGCATGCAGTTCGACAAGGTCGCGCGGCTGGTGGCCGACGCGAAGAAGAAGGGCCAGCTGCTCACCGGTGGCGAGCCGGGCGAGGGCCTGTTCTTCCCCGCGACCATCGTGGCGGGCCTGAAGAACGGCGACGCGCTGGTCGACGAGGAACAGTTCGGCCCCGCGCTGCCCGTGATCCGCTACTCGGACGTGGACGACGCCATTCGCGCGGCCAACGACAGCGAGAACGGCCTGGGCGGCTCGGTGTGGTCGAGCGACATCGAGCACGCACGCCGCGTGGCCAGCCGCATGGAATGCGGCTCGGTGTGGATCAACAAGCACGGCGCCATCCAGCCCAACGCGCCCTTCGGCGGCGTGAAGGCTTCGGGGCTCGGCGTGGAGTTCGCGGAAGAGGGGCTGAAGGAATACACCGACGCCCAGGTGATCTTCTCCTGAGGTTCAGGCGCGGCGTGACAGCAACTCGGTGACCTGGGCCGGCTGCGGGTCCACCGCGGTCGCCCAGGTCATCGCGCCGCGCCGGTCGAAGAGGAAGACGCGGTTCAGGTGCGGCACCGCGTCCTGCGCGCTGCCGAGCTGGAACGCCGCGAGCATGCGCTCCACGCCGCGAAGCTCGGGCACCGCGGCTGTCCATGCATCGCGTTGCGCGCCGAACTTGGTCAGCCACGCATCCAGCCCCTTGGCATCGTCGCCGAGCGCGTCGATGCTGATCGACAGCAGACGGGCATTCACCTGGCGCGCACGCAGCTGTTCCTGCACCTGCGCGAACAGCGCGCCCTGAAGCAGGCAGGTGGTGCCGCAGCCGGTGAACATCAGCTGCACGGCCGTGAGCTGGCCGCGCAGCAGCGCCTGCAGGTTCGCCTTGCGCCCGTCGGCCAGCTGCAGCGGAATCGCACCGACCGGTGCGCGGTCCGTGACCGGGCCTTCGGGCTGCTTCATCGGTACCACCGCATCCTTCACAGGCTGGCCATGTGCTGCATGCGCATCGTGCGCGAACGCAGCGCCAGGCCACACGCCCATCGCGGCGAGGCCCGGCAGCGCGCCGAGAAAGGCCCTGCGGTGCGCGCGAGCGATGGCGATGGGCATCAAGCGAGCAGCGCGCTGCGCTTGGCCGTGTAGCCGCTGGCCTGCTCGTAGGCATGCCCCAGCTGCAGCACCGCCAGGTCGGCCTGCGGCCGGCCCATCACCTGCAGGCCCATCGGCAAGCCGCCGGGCCCGAAGCCCGCGGGTACCGCGAGCGTCGGCACGCCGGCCAGCGTGCCGCCGATCACCACTTCCATCCAGCGGTGGTAGGTGTCCATCGGCTTGCCGGCCACGGTCTTCGGCCAGTCGAGCCTGGCGTCGAACGGGAACACCTGCGCGGTGGGCAGCACCAGGTAGTCGTAGCGCTGGTAGAGCGCCTGCAGCGCCTGGTACCAGGCCGAGCGGTCCGACGAAGCCTTGTAGACATCGGCCGCATTGAGCTTCAACCCGTTCTCGATCTCCCACACCGCCGCCTCGTTGAGCAGGGGGCGCAGCTTGGGGTCGTTGTACAGCCCGCCCGCAATGCCCGCCACCATGAAGCCGCGCATCACCAGCCAGGTCTTCCACAGCCGTTCCATCGAGAAGTCGGGCTGCACCGCCTCGACAGTGCAGCCAATGGTCTCGAAGTGCTTCAGCGCGCGCTGGCAGGTGTCCATCACGCCGGCCTCCATCGGCAGGTAGCCGTTGTAGTCGCCGAGCCAGCCGATGCGTGCGCCCTTCATGTCCCTGGCCAGCGGCTGCGCGAACACGGCCGGGTCGTCCTTCAGCGACTGCGGCGTGCGCGGGTCGTAGCCGGCCTGGGTCGACAGCAGCATCGCCACGTCGCCCACGCTGCGGCCCATCGGGCCTTCGTAGCCGAGCTGCTGGATGAACACCTCGCCGGTCGGGCCGTAGGGCACGCGGCCCGCCGAAGGGCGAAAGCCGAACACGTCGTTCCAGCCCGCGGGGTTGCGCAGCGAGCCCATGAAGTCGCTGCCGTCGGCCACCGGCAGCATGTCCAGCGCCAGGGCCACCGCCGCGCCGCCGCTGCTGCCGCCCGCGCTGCGGGTGGTGTCGTAGGCGTTGACGGTGGTGCCGAACACCTTGTTGTAGGTGTGCGAGCCCAGGCCGAACTCGGGCGCGTTGGTCTTGCCGATGAGCACCGCGCCGGCCTTGCGCGCGCGCTCGACGATGATCGAATCGGCCTTGGGCACATGGTTCCTGAAGATCGGCGAGCCCTGCGTGGTCGGAATGCCCGCGGTGTTCGTCAGGTCCTTCGGCGCCTGCGGAAAACCGTGCATCCAGCCGACGTTGCGGCCCGCCGCCCTGGCGGTTGCCAATTGCGTGTCGCGTTCGCCGGCCTGCGCCAGCAGACCGTCGCGCGCCTGCAGCGACACGATGGCGTTGACCTTCGGGTTGAGCCGGTCGATCTGCGCCAGGTACGCGCCCATCACTTCCACGCAGGACACGCTGCGCGACCGGATCGCTTGCGAGAGTTGAACAGCACTCCAGCCGGTGATCTCGCGTTGCGAGCGCGCGGTGGCGCCGGCGGTTTGCGCCGTCGCGTTCAGCGCAACGGGCGCCGCGAGCACGGCCGCGCCGAGCTTGAGGAAGCCGCGGCGGCTGTTGTCGCCCGGCGTGAACGAAGGGGTTGCAAAGTCATTCATCTCGAATCCGTCTGTGTGTTGTTCTTGAATCTGCGGAATGCGCCTGCTGTGCGCCTGCCGTGCATTTGCTGTGCGACGGCTGCGCGCCTACTTGCGAAGGGCGGCCGTCAGCGCGCCGAGCAGCGCGTCGGTCTCGACCAGGCTCGGCCCGTGGATGGGCTTGGGCCAGGTGCTGTGGATCGCGACCACCAGCTTCTCCTTCGGGTTGATGTAGATCTGCTGGCCGAAGATGCCGAGCGCGGCGAACAGCCCGCCGTCGAGGTTGGGCAGCGCCTTCTCGCCGACCGGAAAGGTCCACCACTGGTAGCCGTAGCCCATCGGCTCGAAGCCCTTGAGCGTGCCGGGCGCGAGGCGCTGCGCCGGGTCGGCGCGCGTGGCGTCGGCGATCCAGTTCGCGGGCAGCACCTGCTTGCCGCCGGCCACGCCGCCTTCGAGCACGAACAGGCCGAAGCGCCCGAAGTCGCGCAGCGTGGCGTTCACGCCGCTGCCGGTGAACTCCTGGCCGTTGGGCGAATCGAGCTGCCAGTAGGCGTCGGCCTCCATGCCGAAGGGCGCCCAGATCTTCTTCGACAGGTACGCGCTGATCGGCTGCTTGATGGCACCCGCCAGGATCTCGCCGACCAGGTAGGTCTCGCCCGTGCTGTAGTTGAACCGGGTGCCCGCCGGCGCCACGCGCGGCAGCTGGGCCATGAACTTCAGCACCGCGCCTTTTTCCTGCGCGAGCTGCGCGCGCAGCATCTGGCGGCGGTCGGACGCGGGGTCGAGGTAGTCCTCGTTCCAGGCCACGCCGGAGCTCATCTGCAGCACCTGCTTCACCGTGACCTCGTCGTAGGCCGAGCCGCGCAGCGCGGGCACGTACTTGACCACCGAGTCGTCGAGGCTGGCGATGAAGCCGTCCTTCACCGCCGCGCCCACCAGCGTGGAAGACAGCGACTTGGCCACGGAGAACGACAGCCATTTCGTCTTCGCGTCGTTGCCCATGGCGTAGCGCTCGAGCACGACCTTGCCGTCCTTGAGCACCAGCAGGCCGGCCGTGCGGTTGCGTGCCATGAACTCGTCGATGCCGTAGCGCTGATCGCCCACCTGGTAGCTCACGTCGATCTTCTTCCCCTCGGGCAGCGGGTGCACATGCGTGCCGCGCTGGATGGTGCGCGTCGGGTACAGCCGGTCCATGTGGCGGTAGGTGGGGGCCTGCAGCTCGGGCGGCAGCGTCATCAGGTCTTCGTAGCGGCCGAAGACTTCGTCCTGCGGCGCGGCGGGTTGGGCCTGGGCTTGCGCCTGCAGGCCGGCGGCCATGCCGAGCGTGGCGACCAGCGCGGTGGTGGCGCGCGCGAGTTGCGCGAGCTTGGGGCGCGAAGACGGATGTGAAGTAGAGCGGGGGTTCATGTCGGTGCGTGCGGTGTCGTTGTTCGGTGTGCGGTCGCGGTCCGTCATTTCGCGGGGCGGTTCAGCCCCAGCGTCGGCGTCTCGTCGAAGAAGTTCCAGGGCTTGAGCAGCGCGTGCACCCACTCGGTGGGCATGATCGGCCACTCCTCCGCGCGCGCCACGTGCGTGGTGCCGGTGGTGAGCCACACCACGTTGTCGGTGTTCACGATGTCCTGGTTGTCGGCCGTGAACTGGCCCAGGCCCGTGTCCTTGTCGGAGCGGTTCGGGTACTTGCCTTCGGGGAACTGCTCGTCGGGGTTGTAGCGCGTCACCCAGAGCTGGCGGTCCATGAAGCTCAGGCGGTGGTTGATCCACTCGTCCTTGGCGAAGTTGGCGCCCTTGGCAATCGGGTGCGTGCCACCCGCGTACGGAATGAGCTGGTACGACACCGGGTTGCCGACCTTGTTGTTCTTCGCCGGGTTGCTCAGCAGCCGGATGGTCGAGGGGTCGAACTTCTGCGCCGCCTGCTGCTCGTTCTGCACCGTTCGCTGCACCGTCTGCATGGTGCTGGTGCGCGGGCCGCCGCGGGTGTTGGGCAGCACCACCGGGTCGACCTCGGTGAGCGAGTTGGCCTCGCCGTCCACGTCCATGTCGAGGCGGAAGTTGTAGATGTGCTGGTGCGTGGTGCCCACGATGTGGTGGTCCAGCAGCGTGCCGTAGCGCGTGTCCTCGGCGGCGGTGGCGTCCTGCATGGTGCGCGACTTCACGCCCTTCACCGCTTCGATGCCGGTGGCGCCCGCGTTGATGCCGATGGTGCCGTTCTCCGCGAACACCCAGTCGAACATGTAGTCGTAATTTCCCACCGTGCTGATCCAGCGCACCACCAGTTCGCGGCGTTCCACGCTGATGTTGGGCTTGCCCATTTCCTGGTGCTTGAATTCCGCGTCGGCGTAGCGCTCGAACACCGCGATGGCGCGCGGCACCTGGGTGGCCGTGCCGGTGTAGTCGGCCAGCGTGGCGTCCAGCAGCACCGCGTTCTGCGGCGCGTCCTTGTTCGGCTCGATGGGCGAGGTCAGCGTGCCCATGCCGTACTCGCCGGAGTCGAGGTAGGCCTTGAAGTACCAGCCTGTGTCGGGGTCGCCGTAGGGCACGATCATGCCGCCCAGCGAGCCTTCGTACATCACCTTGCGCTTCGTGCCCTTGTCGTTGTACGTGACGGTCGACAGCACCAGCCCCACGCGCGAGTCGAGCCGCACATGGAAGTCCCAGTTGCGCCAGTGCAGCGTGTTGCCGGCGATGGTGTAGTTCTTGCCCTCGGGCTCGGTGATGTCCAGCGGCTTGGGCGCGGGTGTGCCCGCGCGGTCGCGCCCGTCGTAGGGCGTGGGCTTGAGCGGCACCGGCACCAGGCCGCCGTCCTCGATCTTGATGATCTTCTTCTGCTCGAGGTCGACCACCGCCACCAGCCCCTCGATCGGGTGCGCCCAGTAGTTGCCGTCGCCCACGTCCAGGTAGCTCACCACCTTCAGCAGGCGGTCTTCCTGGCGCAGCGAGTCCTTGCCGTCGAAGTAGCCCACGGTCAGCGGCGTGGCCACCACCTTCTTCACGTCGGCGATGCCGCGCACGGCCAGCGCCCTGGCGTAGTCGGCGCTGGCCTCGATGGCGCTCTGCACCGTGGCGAAGTCGTCCAGCAGCACCATGCCGTGCGCGCCTTCCACCGGTTTCCAGGCCGTGAGGCTGCGTGCCGCGAGGTCGACCGTGCCCTCGATCACCTTCTTGCCGTCGAGCGCGACAAACTCGGCCTGGCGCGGCGCCTGCACCGCTTGCCCGGCCAGCGCGAAGGCCCACACCTGGTCCTTCGGCGGGCGCTTGACGCTGATCTCGGTGAAGCGCAGGCCGGGCTTGTAGCGCCCGGAGGCCTTCAGCACGTCGACCGTGGCCCGGATCTCGGCGGCCGTGAGCGGGTTCAGCGGGTTGGCCACGCGCTCGACCACGAAGGTCTTGTCCAGGTTGGACTGGAACACCTGGTTGATGAAGTCGTGCGACACGAAGGCCGCGCCCTTGCGCATGACCACCGGCACGTCGAGCTGCAGCGGCTGGCCGTTGATCAGCGCGGTCTTCGAGCCCGGCTTGACGCGCACCAGCGTGCCGTTGCGCGAGATGGTGAACACGCCGCCGAAGCCGTCCCAGCGCACCGCGGCGCCGAAGTCTTCAACGGTCTTCTTCAGCGGCACCATGTGGGCCGCGCCGCCATGGGCCAAAGCGTTGCCTGCGCCCAGCGCGCCGGCGGCGCCCAGGGCCAGTGCCAGCGCCGTGGCAAGGAAACGTTGCGTGGCCTTGCGGGGCGTTCGGTGGTAGCTGCTGCGCATGGCTGCATCCTTCTTCGCATGTTGTTGTGGTGAACAACAGCGAAGTTAAGGTCGCAACCCCGTGGAGCGTTATCCGGATTTGGCAAGCCAGCGCATGCGCGTGGCCGAGGGGAGTTCGCCGAACAGGCGGCTGTAGTCGCTGGCAAAGCGCGACAGGTGCCAGAAGCCCCAGCGCGCGGCCACGTCGCCGATGGTGTCCCGCACGCGCGTCTGCAGCTCGCAGCGCACGCGGTTCAGGCGCATCACGCGCAGGTAGGTGACGGGGCTCAGGTGCACCACGTCCTCGAAGGCGTACTGCAGCGCACGGCGCGACACGCCGGTGGCGGTGCACAGGTCGGGCACGCTGATGGCTTCGTCGGCGTGCGCGTGCATGTACTCGCGCGCCATGGCCACGATGTGCCGGCGCGCCACCGTGCTGGCGGGCAGCTCGGCCTCGAAGGCGTCGGAGCCGATGCAGTGCAGCACGGCGTCGGCCAGCGAGAGCGACAGCATGTGCCGCGCGGCGGGCTGCTCCAGCTGGGTGAGGTTCTCGCGCGCCAGCGTCAGGGCCGCGCCCAGCAGGCGGGTGAATTCGGTCTCGTCGAAGCCGGGTTCGCGCACCGGCACCGGCTCGGGCAGGCGCAGTTCGAAGCCGGGGCCGAACAGCGTGGCGGCCAGCTCCGACAGCGGCGCGGCGTCGATGCACACGGCCATCAGGTCCATGCCGGCGCCCGCGAGCAGCTCGAACTCGCGCTGCGGGGAGAGGGCGATCAGCCGGCGTCCGCCGATGTCATGCCCGCAATACCAGCTGCCGGGCTGCTCGACCTGGGTCACGGCAAAGGCGATGGTGCCGGGCCGGCCGTGGCCCGCCTGCAGCACCGTCTGGTTCGCGTGCTCGTGGAAGACCTGGACGTAGTCGAGGTGCAGGTCCTCGGAGAGGCCGGCGAAGCGGCCGTTGGAGAGCTGCTCGTAGCGCTGCTCCCAGGCGTCCACGCTGGAAGCCTGTGCCTGGGCCTCGGTGGTCAGTTGTCGGGTGAAGTGGAGCTCGGTCATGGTGCGCGGTGGCGCGGCGGCCATCGTCGACCTGACGAGCAGAAACCGTGCCAATCACGACGCAGTGTGGGGGAGCAGGCCTCGCTTGAACATGTTGCTTACCCTCGGGTGCGAGGCGGAAAAACGCGAGACGGCACCGGCCGATGCGCGGCGATGGCCCTCAGGGGTGGATCTTCTCGCCCCGCGCCAGCATCTCGACGAACTTTTCAATGCGGCGCGCCCGGGTCTCCGGTTTTTTCGCACCCTGCGTGCGGAACAGCACCGCATAGCGGTTGCGCGCGTCGAGCGTGGCGAAAAACTTCGCGGCCTTCCTGTTGGCGTCCAGCGCCGCCTGCAGGTCGGGCGGCACGGTCGCCACGCTGGCGCCTTCGTAGGCCGCGTCCCAGCGCCCGTCGGCCTTCGCGCGCGCCACCTCGGCCAGCCCGGCGGGCTGCATGCGGCCGTCGTCGATGAGCTTGCGCACCTTGTCGCGGTTGATCTGCGACCACATGCTGCGCGGGGTGCGCGGCGTGAAGCGCTGCAGGAAGTACTGCGCGTCGTCGCTCTTGCGCTGGCCGTCGATCCAGCCGTGGCACAGCGCCTCTTCGAGCGCCTGCGGATGGTCGATCGACGCAATGCCGGAGCCCTTCTTCGCGATGCGCAGCCAGATGCCGGCGGCGCTCTCATGGTGGCGCCGCAGCCAGCGCGTCCAGGCCGCGGCGTCGGCGCATTCGAGCGGCGCGTCGTGCTGAACGCGCCCGGTGCTCACGGCACCCACCAGTAGCGCAGGGCGTGGAAATAGATGGGCGCGGCGAAGATCACCGAGTCGAGCCGGTCGAGCATGCCGCCGTGGCCCTCGATCATCGAACCCCAGTCCTTCACGCCGCGGTCGCGCTTGATGGCCGACATCACGAGGCCGCCGAAGAAGCCCATGAGGCAGATGGTGAGCGCCATCAGCGCCGCCTGCCACGGGTTGAACGGCGTGGCCCAGTACAGCGCCGCGCCCAGCGCGGTGGCGCTCGCCACGCCGCCGATCAGGCCTTCCCAGGTCTTGGAGGGCGACAGCTCGGGCGCCACCTTGCGCTTGCCGAACAGCTTGCCCCACACGTACTGCAACACGTCGCTGCCCTGCACCACGATCACCAGGAACGCGATCAGCAGCAGGTTGCGGCCCTCGAAGCCCGGAATCTGCAGCGTGAGCAGCGCGGGCACGTGGCTGATGCAGAACACGCACACCATCAGCCCCCACTGGATCTTGGAGGTGCGTTCCAGGAAGCGCTGCGTGTCGCCGCCCACCGCCGCCAGGATGGGCAGGATCAGGAAGGCATACACCGGGATGTAGATGGAGTACAGCCCGTACCAGTCGATCCAGATCAAAAAGTACTGGCCCGGCAGCGCCACGAAGAAGGCCAGCGCAATGGCGCCGTGGTCGCCGCGCCGCGTGTAGGCCAGGCTGATGAACTCGCGCAGCGCGTAGAACGAGATCAGGTAGAACAGCACGATCACGCCGCCCTTGCCGAAGGCAAAGGCGATGCCGATGACCGCCACCATCACCCACCACGCGTTCACGCGCGAGTTGAGGTTGTCGATGACCGAGTGCGGCTGGCCGTGCGCCACGCGCCACTTCAGCACCGCGCCGATGGCCGAGGCCAGCACCAGCACGCCGAAGACGCCGCCGAAGAGCTTGAAGGTGGTCCAGGCGAAGGGGGAGAGTTCGATCATGCGGCGCTCCCACCGTTGTTCTGCCCGTTGGTGTCGATGCGGTCGTACTCGGGCCGCATGTCCAGCATCGCCGTGCGCGCGCGGGCCAGGAACGACACCTTGTCTTCTCCCTGCGCCAGTACCAGCGGCGTGCCGAAGCGCACCGTGCAGGCCAGCGGAATCGGCACCAGCACGCCCTTGGGCAGCACGCGCTTGAGGTTCTCGATCCACACCGGCACCAGCCGCACGTGCGGGCAGGCGCGCGCCAGGTGGAACAGGCCGCTCTTCAGCGGCAGCAGGATGTCGTCGCCCGTGTTGCGCGTGCCCTCGGGGAACATGATGAGCGAGTCGCCGCCTTCCAGCGCCTCCTTCATCTGGTCGACCGGGTTGCCGCCCTGGCCCGAGCCGTCGCGCCGGATCATCAGCGCGTTGAACACGTCGCGGCCGATGAAGTTGCGCAGCTTCGACGCTTCCCAGTAGTCCTGCCCGGCCACGGGCCGCGTGAGCGCGCGCAGGTCGGGCGGCAGCGTGGCCCACAGCAGCACGAAGTCGCCGTGGCTCGTGTGGTTGGCGAAGTACAGCGTCTGCTCGGCCTTGGGGCTGGTGCCCGACCAGATGGCGCGCACGCCGGTCAGCAGGCCGGCCGCGCCGATGATCAGCTTGCCCGCCACGATGGCGAGCCCGCGCCGCAGCACGGTGCTTTCGGGTTTGTCGTTGTTCTTGTTGTCTTCTGCGGTCAAGAGAGGTCCTGTGTCATCAAGGCGAGGAGGAACATGGCGCTCTGGCAGGCCACCACGATGGCGTGGCGCTGCATGAGCTGGCGCGTGCCCTGCACGCGGTCTTCCAGCGCGCGCGTGGGCGGCTGGTGCGGTTGCTGGTGCTGTGGCGCATCGCGCAGCCCGAGCGAGGCGAGCGCCTTGTCGAGCGCGTCGAGCGAGGTCACGGTGCTGCGCGCGAGGCCGTCGAACAGCGCCTCGTCGAAGCGCAGGCGGAACGCGAAGTAGCGCTCCAGCGCCCCCAGCACCACCACCGCGCCGAACGCCATGGTGGCCGTGGTGGAGAGCGAGCGCAGCGTCAGTGCGAGCACCAGCGCGGCGATGCAGGTGAGCGCGAAGCCCCAGAGGGCCAGCAGCGCGGCGGCGCGCAGCAGGCCGGCCAGCGCGGTACAGGTGGTGCGTTCGTTGTCAGTCATGGCGTGGGACCTCCGGCAGCTTCGACAGCGGCTTCAGGGGTTCCAGCGACGCCAGCCATGCCCCGCGCAGCACGATCTGCGGGCGGGCACGGCGCACGGCGGCCTCGGCCTGCGCCACACCGCCGGCCGCGCCGTAGCGGCCCAGCCAGGCGATGGACGCGGCCGCGCTGCGCGAGAAGCCGAGCGCGCAGCAGACCCATACGGTAGCGCTTTCGGCACGGTGCGTAGCGCCTTCTGCACGGTGCGTGGCGCTTGCAGCGTTGCGCCGCTGACCTTCGATGACTGCCGCCGCGCGCTGCAGCCGCACGGTGGGCGGCACCGTCAGGTCCAGCAGCGGCACGCAGCGCGCATGCGGCACGCCGGCCGGCAGCTGCAGCTCGGCGCACAGGCTCACCAGCCGGGGCCGGCCGGCGGCCAGCCATTCGGCGTGCGTCGGGCGGCGGCCCAGCCGCAGGCCGGGCACCACCTCGACCGAGGCCGGCAGCTTGCGCGTCCACAGCCAGGCATTGATGGCCGCGCCGAGCCGGTAGGGCGCGAACAGCCAGCGCGCCGCCCAGCCCATGCGGCCATGGCGGTTCATCTGGAAGCCGCGCGCGCCGAAGCCGATGTAGTTGAGCGCCACCAGCGCCAGCGACGCGGCCGGCCAGGCCAGCCACAGCGCGATGCCGCCGCCGTACAGCGCGGCGGCCAGGCACAGCACCGCGCCCGCCGCATAGAAGCCGCCCAGCTTCCAGCGTTGCGCGTCGCGCGTGCGCTGCCAGGCGCGAGGCATCGACACCACGCGCTCCAGCGGCCACAGCCACACGCAGAAGATGCCCAGCAGCGCGCCGGTCGGAATGTCGATGAAGTGGTGCTGCCACGTCGTGAGCACCGACGCGCAGATGGCGAAGGCCCACACATGCAGCACCAGCCGCGCCCACAGCGGCCGCAGGAACTGCCGGTACCAGTCCCACAGGATCACGGCCAGCGCAATGTGCAGCGAAGGCGCCTGGTTGAACGGCTGGTCGAAGCCGCGCAGCGCGTTGAACAGGAAGGCCGGCGCCCCGTCCACCGGCGGTTGGCCGAAGCTGAAGTGCAGCGGCCACAGGATGAAGCAGGTGCAGGCGACGAGCGTGGCCGTGACCAGCCGCAGCGCGTGCCGGTCGAGCGTGTGCTTGCTGCGCGCGAGGAACAGCGACAGCGCGTAGAAGACGTTGATGGTCCAGTACGGAAAGATCGTCCAGGGCCAGAACGGCACATGGCGCTCCCACGCGAAGGCCATCGACGGCACGCTGGCGCGCGTGGTGGCCCACCAGTTGGCGAACCCGTAGGTCGCGTAGAACAACGGCCCCAAAAATACCAGCCAGGCGGCGGCGCGCTTCCAGGGCCGCTGTGCCAGCCAGGCGGTCATTGCAAGGCCTCGGTGCCGCGCGCCGCTGCGCTCATCGCTCGGTGCGCACCGCCAGCGACACCGTGAAGATGCCCCACTCGTCGACCCGCTGGTCGATCTTGCGGAAGCCCGCTTCTTCCACCAGCTGGTCCATCTCGTACTGGGTGCGGCGGCGCATCACCCAGGCTTCGCCCTGGCGGTGGCTGGTGAGGGCGCGCGCGATCATCTCCAGCTGCGGATGCCACGGCTGGCCGGTGTAGACCAGGTAGCCCCGGTCTTCCACCGCGTCGCCCACGCCCGCGAGCGAGCGGCGCACCATCTCGTTGTCGGGGAACAGCTCGTACAGCCCCGACACCACGGCCAGCGTGGGCCGCGGCGTGACGCTCGCCAGGCTCATGCGGTCGAAGGCGTCGGCCTGCACGAACTGCGCGACGTCTTCCAGGCCCTTCTCGGCGATGAGCGCGCGGCCGTCGCGCACGTTGATGTCGCTGTAGTCGCGCAGCAGGATCGAGGCGGCCTTCACCGGGCTGGCCTGCACCGCGTCGAGCACGTAGCGGCCGTGGCCGGCGGCGATGTCCATCACGCGCACCTCGCGGTGCATTTCGGCCAGGCGCTCCATGGCGATGCGCAGCAGCTCCTCGACGTGGATCTTGCGCTGGCGGATGCCGCGCCAGCCGATCGAGTTCAGGTAGGTGTTGTCGATGGAGCGGCCAAGGGCCGAGCTGCCCTTCGGCTGGTTGCGGTACACGTAGTCGAGCGTGCTGCCGGAGTCGAAGCCGGTCTCATGGCCCAGCTTGATGCCGTCGGACATCGTGCCGCCCAGGCGCAGGCTGGCGCGGGTCATGGCCCAGTAGGCGCCGCGCGGCGACAGCGGCGACAGCGGCTCGGCCAGCGCGCGCGACTCGTCGGCCGTGTCGCCGCTCAGGTGCGCCTCGCGGCGGTCGACCGGCACGGCCGGCTCGTCGAAGCGCTGAAGGATGAACTCGCGGATCTGCGCCACGGCGGGCGCGCGGTCTTTCTCGCCCAGCGTGTCGTGGAAGAAGCCCGGCAGCTCGGTCTTGGTCTTCACCGCGCTGCCGAGGCGCTCGAAGAACTGGTGCTGCGGCTTGTGGTGCACCACCCAGTCGGCGCCGGAAATCAGCAGCTGCACCGGCAGCGTGATCGCGTTGGCATCGGCCACCACGCGGTCGGCGGCCTCGTACAGGCCCAGCAGGATGTTGACCGCGATGGGCCGCGAAATGAGCGGGTCGCTCTCGTAGCTGGCGATGCGCGCGGGGTCGTGCGTGAGGAACTTCGCCTTCACGTAGCTGTTCACGAAGAACAGGCCGCGCAGCTTGTGCATCAGGCCCAGGCCGGCGCGCGCGAACGGCACGTACAGCTTCACCTTGAAGGCCGGCGAGGCGAGGGTGAGGCCGCGCACCTTGGGGGCGTAGTCGTGCGCCCAGGTGGCGATCAGCACCGCGCCCACGCTCTGCGCGACCACGTGGATGTCCTGCTCGGGCACGCCGTGCGCGCTGCCGATGTGCTGCACGAAGGTCTGCACGTCGCGCACCGAGGTGCCGAAGCTGGGGCTGTAGCCGCGCTGGCCCGGCGAGCGGCCGTGGCCGCGCGCGTCCCAGGCGTAGAAGTCGAAATCGGGCAGGTTCAGCTCGTCGACCAGGTGCGCCATGCGCGCGCCGTGCTCGTGGCCGCGGTGGAACAGCACGATGGCGCCGCGCCGCGCGGCGCCCGTGGCGGGCCAGCGGCGGTAGAACAGCGATTCGCCGTCGTGGGTCTGGAACTGGCGTTCTTCGGGAACGCGCGAAGGCGCCATGTTGGTTGTGTCTGTCATTGAATCCCTGTGAGTTTTTTATTGGTCGATTTGTCTTGCGGTGCCGCCGCGCTCAGCCTGGTGCCGCCGGCACGGCCCCGGCTTCCGCCAGCGCGCGGCGGATGCGGTTGACCGTGGTCCAGGCCACCAGCGCCGCGAGCAGCGGCATCAGCCAGCCCGTCCAGCCCGGCAGCGGGCCGCCGAGTGCGACGTACAGGCCGAGCGCGCCGAACACGAAGGCCCGGTCGCTCTTGCCCAGCGGGCCGTCGTAGCGGCGCGAGGCGCCCACCGTGGGGCCCAGCGCGCCGGCGAATTCGCTCAGGCCGGCCAGCACGATCACCGTGCCGACCCAGAAGCCGCTGAACGGCGCCACCAGCGCAAAGGGCAGGTACAGCGCGGCGTCGGAGACCACGTCGGTCAGTTCGTTGAGGAAGGCGCCCAGCTTGCTTTGCTGGTGGTGTTCGCGCGCCAGCATGCCGTCGATGGCGTTGAAGGCCATGCGCAGGAACATCCACAGCGGGATGAGCGCGAAGGCTGCAAGGGAGGGCGCCGAGAAGAAGAGCCACAGCCCGAGGGCGACCGAGACGACGCATGCCGCCAGCGTCACCTGGTTGGCGGTGACGCCCATCGCATGCAGTCGGACCACCAGCGGCCGCAGCAGGGCCTGGAAACGCGGCTTCAGTTCGTAGATCGACACGTGCTGGCTTCCCCTCGTTTGTTATATGGCCGGATACACGGCCGGAGCATTCTGCCAGTGTGGCAGGCACTAAACTCGCCTTCGAAGAACCCCCTCGCAATGACCATCCAGACCGACGACTTCGCGCCCGCCCCCCAACGCGTGGTGTCCGCCGCCCCCGCCTCGCCCAACGAAGAGGCGATCGAGCGTGCCTTGCGCCCCAAGCTGCTCGACGAGTACGTCGGCCAGGCCAAGGTGCGCGAGCAGCTCGAGATCTTCATCGGCGCCGCGCGCAAGCGCAAGGAAGCCCTCGACCACGTGCTGCTTTTCGGGCCGCCCGGCCTGGGCAAGACCACGCTGTCGCACATCATCGCGGCCGAGCTCGGCGTGAACCTGCGCCAGACCTCGGGCCCGGTGCTCGAGAAGCCGAAGGACCTGGCGGCGCTGCTGACCAACCTCGAGCCCAACGACGTGCTCTTCATCGACGAGATCCACCGGCTGAGCCCGGTCGTCGAGGAAATCCTGTACCCCGCGCTGGAGGACTACCAGATCGACATCATGATCGGCGAGGGCCCCGCGGCGCGCAGCATCAAGCTCGACCTGCAGCCCTTCACGCTGGTGGGCGCCACCACCCGCGCCGGCATGCTGACCAACCCGCTGCGCGACCGCTTCGGCATCGTCGCGCGGCTGGAGTTCTACACGCCCGACGAGCTCGCGCTCATCGTGACCCGCAGCGCCCGCCTGCTCAAGGTCGAGACCGACCCGGCCGGCGGCTTCGAGATCGCCCGCCGCTCGCGCGGCACGCCCCGCATCGCCAACCGCCTGCTGCGCCGCGTGCGCGACTACGCCGAGGTGAAGGGCAACGGCCGCATCACGGAAGACATCGCGCACAAGGCGCTGGCCATGCTCGATGTCGACCCGCAGGGCTTCGACCTGATGGACCGCAAGCTGCTCGAGGCCGTGATCCACCGCTTCGACGGCGGCCCCGTGGGGCTGGACAACGTGGCGGCCAGCATCGGCGAGGAGCGCGACACCATCGAGGACGTGATCGAGCCCTACCTCATTCAGCAGGGCTACCTGCAACGCACGCCGCGCGGGCGCATCGCCACGCTCGCCGCCTACCGCCACCTGGGCGTGGTACCGCCTTCGGGCCGCGCCGAAGGCCCCGATCTTTTTTGAGCCTGACTCCCCATGCACACCCATGACCTGAGTGCCTGGAAGCACGACCACCACTTCGGCGGCGACAACAGCTCCGCCGAGCGCAGCACCCGCCTCGTGATGTGGATCACCGCCGTGATGATGGTGGTGGAAATCGGCGCGGGCTGGTGGTTCAACTCGATGGCGCTGCTGGCCGACGGCTGGCACATGAGCTCGCACGCACTGGCCATCGGCCTGAGCGCCTTCGCCTACGCGGCCGCCCGGCGCTATGCGCGCGACCCGCGCTTCGCCTTCGGCACCTGGAAGATCGAG
Organism: Variovorax sp. OK605; assembly: GCF_900115445.1. Classification (NCBI taxonomy): domain Bacteria; kingdom Pseudomonadati; phylum Pseudomonadota; class Betaproteobacteria; order Burkholderiales; family Comamonadaceae; genus Variovorax; species Variovorax sp. OK605. Next base: position 146,060 of record NZ_FOWL01000010.1, on the reverse strand, counting down.
GTGCTGGCCGGCTTTGCCAGCGCGCTGGTGCTGCTGGGCATCGCGGCGCTGATGGTGGTGGGTTCGCTCGAGCGGCTGTGGTCGCCCTCGGCCATCCACTACCCCGAGGCGATTTCGGTGGCGGTGCTGGGGCTGGTGGTCAACCTGGTCTGCGCGCGGCTGCTGGGCGGGGCGCATGACCACGGACACGACCATGGGCATGACCATGGGCACGGCCACGATCACGGCCACGCGCATGACGACCACGGCCACGACCTGAACCTGCGCTCGGCCTACATCCACGTCGTGGCCGACGCCGCCACCTCGGTGCTGGCCATCGCCGCGCTGCTGGGTGGCTGGTTCTACGGCTGGGCCTGGCTCGACCCGGCGATGGGCATCGTCGGCGCGGTGCTGGTGGCCATGTGGGCCAAGGGGCTGCTGAAGGAAACCGGCAAGGTGCTGCTCGACCGCGAGATGGACCACCCGGTGACGGAAGAAATCCGCGAAGGCGTCGAGACCATGCTGGCCGCATCGGAAACCCGCGTGGCCGACCTGCACGTGTGGCGCGTGGGGCGCGATGCGTATGCCTGCGCGCTGACGGTGGTGACGCACTCGCTCACGCTCACGGCCGACGAGGTGCGCGCCTGCTTCTCGATGCACGAGGAGATCCGCCACTCGACGGTGGAAATCCAGCGCTGCGTGGATTGATCCGGTCTTGCTCCTCCCCCTTCCGGGGGGAGGTCGGGAGGGGGCACGCAGAGCGCCCGATGCAGACGCCGGGTGCCCCCACCCCCGCCCTCCCCCGGGAGGGGAGAGCGCAACACCCATTCAGGCCGCTTGGCGCGCGTGCCGCACGATCAATATCTGCGCCGCGTAGTACGTCCCCAGCACCCACAGCGACGCCAGCGGCAGCGGCGTCACGAACCGGTTCGTCGCCAGCAGCGAATCGCTCAGCATGAAGAAGCAGGCGCCCACCGCCACCCACGGCGCGGCCGGGTCCCGGCGCCGCAGCACGGCCGCGCGACCGATGGCCTGTGCCGCCATGCATGCAATCACCACCACGTAGACCCCGACCGGCACCCGCAGCGCCACGGGCAACCCGCCCTGCCAGAGAAACGCATACATCCCCGCGCCGATCAGCAGCGTCACCGCCAGCACCCCGCGCCGCGGAAACAGCCCGACGCCGATGCGAAACAGCGCGATGTACGCCAGGTGCGCCAGCAGAAAGCACACCAGCCCCGGCACGAACAGCCTGGCCGACCCCATCAGCAGCACGTCGCCCGCGAGCGATGCCACCAGCCCCGCGAGCAGCATCCCGTCGAAGGCCGTCACCGCGCCGCGCACCATCGCCCGCCGAGCGACCAGAAAGATCGCGATGCCCAAGGCCAGCGGCTTGCAGACGTGATGCAGTCCTTCGAGGCCCAGCGCCGCGCTCGCCGTGGCCAGCGCCGAGGCCTCCATCAGCAACACCTCGGTCACCGTCAGCCGCCCCTGCAGCACCCCGCCCACGGCCCACAGCCCCGCCGTCAGCGCGGCGAGCCACACGGCCGCCTGCGGCAACGGGACCGTGTCGGAGAACCACAGAAAAACTGCGACGAGGCCCAACAGCACCACGAACTGCAGCCCGGCGAACCACTGCACGCCCCGGCCCACTTCCGGCTCGTAGCGCGTCACCTTCGAAATGTCGAACATCGTCTTGGGAAAACGCTCGGCCACGTCGGCCGGCCGCCAGCCCGGCGGCTTGAACCACACGCGCAGCTTGTCTGCCCAGCTGCGCGCATGCCATGAATCCCTGGCCAGCCCCCAGTACACCTCGGCGTTGGCCCACAGCGGGTCCCAGCTGCGCAGCTCGCCGCGCGTGCCGTACACGCAGCGCTCGTCTTCCTCGCGGAAGGTGCCGAACAGGCGGTCCCACACGATCAGGATGCCGCCGTAGTTGCGGTCCAGGTAACGGTCGTTCACCGCGTGGTGCACGCGGTGGTTCGACGGCGAGCAGAACCAGCGGTCGAACCATCCCAGCTTGCCCACCTGCTCGGTGTGCACCCAGAACTGGTAGAGCAGGTCGACGAGCGCCACCACGCCGAACACCAGCGGCGGCACGCCCGCCACCGCCATCGGCAGGTAGAACACCCAGCCCAGCAGCGCGCCGCTGGAGGTCTGGCGCAGCGCGGTCGACAGGTTGTAGTGCTGGCTCTGGTGGTGCACCACGTGCGCCGCCCACAGCACGGCCGACTCGTGGCCCATGCGGTGCAGCCAGTAGTAGCAAAGGTCGTAGAACACCAGCGCCAGCAGCCAGCCGTACCAGGCGCTCCAGAAGTCGCGCGCGGCCTCCTGCGGAAACAGCGCCGCCGCCGAGTACACGGCCGTGTAGATGCCGATGCGCAGCAGCCCCGTGAGCACCGCGCTGATCTGGCTCAGCATGCCCAGCCCGATGCTGTTCACGGCGTCGGCCAGGCGGTAGGTGTCCTGCCCGGTGCCGCGCTTGGCGCGCACGCGGCCGACCGCGAACTCGAGGGCGATGAGAAGAAGGAAGACGGGGGTCGCGAGAACGATGATCTGGCCAGGGCGCATCGCGGGATTGTGTCGTTGCCGGGCGGCCACGCGTCACCGGGATGTCACGGGTGTGCCATCGCGCCGTCATCGGGCAGTGGGAGCCTACCCGTCCATGCAACGCGACGACGCTTTCCTTCGCGCATGGCGCGACACCGCGACCCGGGCCCTGGAGCCGGACGACGAAGACCACGTGCGCGAGCCCCTGCGGTTCCGCACGCTCTGGATCTCCGACCTGCACCTGGGCACGCCCGGTTGCCAGGCGCGGGCGCTGCTCGACTTCCTGAAGAACACCGAGTGCGAGACGCTGTTCCTGGTCGGCGACATCATCGACGGCTGGCAGCTCAAGCGCCACTGGTACTGGCCGCAGGCGCACAACGACGTGATCCAGAAGCTGCTGCGCAAGGCGCGCAAGGGCACGCGCGTGATCTTCATTCCGGGCAACCACGACGAGTTCGCCCGCAAGTACCTGCACCACAACTTCGGCGGCATCGACGTGGCCGAAGAGTGGATCCACGAGACGGCCGACGGGCGCAAGCTCTGGATCATCCACGGCGACCTGTTCGACGGCGTGATCCAGTGCGCCAAGTGGCTGGCCTACGTGGGCGACTCGCTCTACGAGTTCACGCTCAAGCTCAACCGCCACCTCAACTCGCTGCGCGCGCGCATGGGGCTGCCGTACTGGTCGCTGTCCAAGTACCTCAAGGGCAAGGTCAAGCGCGCCGTGAGCTACGTGGGCGACTTCGAGGCGGCCGTGGCCCGCGAGGCCCGCAACCGCGGCGCGCAGGGCGTGGTGTGCGGCCACATCCACCATGCCGAGATGCGCGACATCGACGGCATCCTGTACTGCAACGACGGCGACTGGGTGGAAAGCCTCACCGCGCTGGCCGAGCATGCCGACGGCACGCTGGAGATCATCGACTGGGCGCAGCACATGCCGGTTTCGGCCAAGGCCGCGGCGCCGCGCGAGACCGTGGCGGCCTGACTGCTGACTGCTGACGGCTGACGGCTGACGGCTGACGGCTGACGCCAGGGCGCTGTCGCTCCGGCGACCCTTTCGTCCGATCCGACGATGCCGGCCAGCCCGGCCGGCGTCACACTCGCGCGGTATTCCCGAAGCGAGACAACACCATGGCCTGGGCACTCACGGCGGCGGAGACCGCGTTCCGAGACGAGGTTCGAGACTTCCTGGCGCGTGAGCTGACGCCCCAACTGCGCACCGCGGGGCGGCGCTGCTCGGGCATTTTCAGCGACTACGCCGAGGGCAACGGCTGGCACCGCATCCTTGCCGGGCGCGGCTGGAGCGTGCCGCAGTGGCCGGTCGCGCACGGCGGCACCGGCTGGACGCCGATGCAGCACTACCTCTTCGCGGCCGAGCTGGCCGCGGCCGACGCGCCGCAGCGCGCGCCCATGGGGCCCGGCATGGTCGCGCCGGTGATCATCGCCTTCGGCACCGAGGCGCAGAAGCGCGCCTGGCTGCCCGGCATCCGCTCGGGCGAGGACTACTGGTGCCAGGGCTACTCGGAGCCGCAGTCGGGCTCCGACCTGGCGTCGCTGCAGTGCAAGGCGGTGCGCGACGGTGACCACTACGTGCTCAACGGCACCAAGATCTGGACCACCCACGCGCAGTACGCCAACAGGATGTTCTGCCTGGTGCGCACCGCCTCGGGCGGCAAGCCGCAGCAGGGCATCAGCTTTCTTTGCTTCGACCTGCCGGCGCCGGGCATCACGATCCGCCCGATCATCAGCATCTCGGGCGACCACGAGCTCAACCAGGTGTTCTTCGACGACGTGCGCGTGCCCGCCGACGGGCTCATCGGCGAGGAGAACCAGGGCTGGACCATCGCCAAGTACCTGCTGCAGCACGAGCGCGGCGGTGCCTGGGCGCCGATGCTGCGCGCGCGCCTGCGCCGGCTGCAGTCGGCGGCCGACGCGGCCTTTGCCGCAGCATCGTCCGATGCCCACGAGGCCGACGACATGGCCCTGCGCCTCGCCGACGCCGAATGCGCCATCGACGCGCTCGAGGCCACCGAGCTGCAGTCGCTGCGCGCACAGGCACGTGGCGAGCCGCCGGGCATCCGGCCCTCCATGGGCAAGGTGCTGGGCTCCGAGCTGCGCCAGCGGCTGACCGAGCTCGGCGTGGAAATCGCCGCGCACCATGCCGCGGTCGACCTGCCGCTGGACGACGGGCTGCAGGGCGAGCTGCCCATTCCCGAAGAGGCCGTGTTCTCGATGTCGGCCTACCTCAACGACCGTGCCGCGTCGATCTACGCGGGCTCCAACGAGGTGCAGCGCAACATCGTCGCGGCGCACCTGCTGGCGAACTGAGGTGCCTCCCATGCCCACTCTCACCGAACAGGACGACACCCTCTCGATGCTGCGCGACAGCCTCGCGCGCTACCTCGACGACCGGCACGGCTTCGAGCAGCGGCTGCATGCGCTGCGCCATGCCGGCGACGCGCCGCCGCCGTTCTGGCAAGGGCTGGCGCGCGAACTCGACCTGCTGGGCGCGGCGCTGCCTGAAGCCCAGGGCGGCCTCGGCGGCGGCATGCCGGCGCACCTGGCCCTGATGGAAACGCTGGGCGGCGCGCTCGCGGCCGAGCCCTACCTGTCGACCATGGTGATCGGCGCGGGCCTGCTGCAGCGCCACCCCGGCGCGCAGGCCGATGCGCTGCTGGCGCGGGTCGTCGCGGGCCAGGCCGTGCTGGCCTTCGCGCACGCCGAACCGCAAAGCCGGCACGACCGCGCCGACGTGAAGTCCGAGCTCGCGCGCGAAGGTGACGGCTTTCTCCTGGACGGCCGAAAGGCGCTGGTGCATGCCGCGCCATGGGCCAGCCGTTTCCTCGTGAGCGCGCGCAGCGCCGCCGGGCTCTCTTTGCTGGTCGTGCCCGCCGACACGCCCGGCGTGCGCCTGCGCGCCTACCCCACGCGCGACGGCGGCCGTGCCGCCGACATCGCCTTCGACAAGGTCCGCCTGCCCGCCAGTGCCCTGCTCGGCGAGGAGGGCGGCGCGCTGCCGCAGATCGAGCAGGCGCTCGACGAGGCCACGCTGGCCGTGTGCGCCGAGTCGGTCGGCGTCATGCGCCGCCTGATGCGCGACACGCTCGACCACGTGCGCCAGCGCAAGCAGTTCGGCGTGCCGATCTCCAGCTTCCAGGTGCTGCAGCACCGGCTGGCCGACATGCACATGGCGCTGGAGCTGGCCGCCGCGCTCACCGCCAGCGTGGGCGAGGCCATCGGCACCGCGCCGCCCGCCGAACGCGCGCGCGCCGTCTCGTCCGCCAAGGTGGCGGCCGCGAAGGCCTGCAGGGCCGTGGGGCAGGGCGCGGTGCAGCTGCACGGCGGCATGGGCATGACCGAGGAGCTGGCGGTGGGCCATTACGTGCGCCGCGCCACGCTCATCGAGGGCCAGTTCGGCCCGCCGTCGTGGCACCTGCGCCGCGTGGCGCGGCTTCGCGCGGGCTGAGCCGGCCCCGCGCGGGCACCGGCGCGCGTGCATTCGTCGCTTTCGACGATGCACCCCGGCCGTCCGCGCGCCAAGATGCCGCCACACGACAGGCGCGCGCCGCGGCGCCGAAGGAGACAGACATGGCAGGTCCGTTGCAGGGGTTGCGGGTCATCGAGATGGCGGGCATCGGCCCGGGGCCGTTCTGCGCGATGCTGTTCGCCGACATGGGCGCCGAGGTGGTCCGCATCGCGCGCCCCGGCACCCGGGCGGACGCGCACGACATCCTGGCGCGCGGGCGCAGCACGCTGCAGGTCGACCTGCGCGCGCCAGGCGCGGCGCAGCCGGTGCTCGACGCCATCGCGCGGGCCGACGTGCTGATCGAGGGCTTTCGCCCCGGCGTGATGGAGCGCCTGGGCCTGGGCCCCGCGCCCTGCCACGCGCGCAACCCGAAGCTGGTCTATGGCCGCATGACGGGCTGGGGCCAGCACGGGCCGCTGGCGCATGCGGCGGGCCACGACATCAACTACATCGCCATCAGCGGCGCGCTGCACGCCATCGGCCGCGCGGGCGAGCCGCCGGTGCCGCCGCTGAACTACGTGGGCGACTTCGGCGGCGGCGCGATGCTGCTGGCCTTCGGCATCCTCGCGGCGCTGCACGAGGCCAGGCAGTCGGGCCAGGGGCAGGTGGTGGACGCCGCCATGACCGACGGCGCGGCGCTGTTGTCGGCCATGATGTACGGCTTCAAGTCGGCCGGCCAGTGGAGCAACCAGCGCGGCGAGAACATGCTCGACGGCGGCGCGCACTTCTACGACACCTACGCCTGCGCCGACGGCAAGTACGTGGCCGTGGGCGCGATCGAGCCGCAGTTCTACGCGCTCATGCGCGAGCGCTGCGGCATCGCCGACGACACCGCCTTCGACGCGCAGATGGACGCCGACCGCTGGCCGCTGCTCAAGCTGCGCATGGCCGACGTGTTCCGCACCCGCACGCGCGACGAGTGGTGCCTGCTGCTCGAAGGCAGCGACGCCTGCTTCGCGCCCGTGCTCGACTGGGACGAGGCTCCGCGGCACCCGCACAACGTGGCGCGCGGCACCTTCGCCGACGTGGGGGGCGTGGTGCAGCCCGCGCCCGCGCCGCGCTTCAGCCGCACCGCGCCGGTGGTGCCGCCCGCCACGGCGCGCGACGACGGCCCGACGGTGCTGCGCCGCTGGGGCGTGGCGGCCGAGGCCATCGCGCCGCTGTGCACGCCGTGATCCGCTGACCCGATCGACGCCCGACAAGACAACGACGACCACGGAGACCTCACCCATGTTCCTCACCCAGCCCCTGCACAAGGGCCGCCGCGAAAAGGCCGGCGCCACCGCCGTGGTGTGCGGCGCCAGGCGGCTCGACCACGCCGAGTTCACCGACCGCGTCGCGCGCCTGGGCGGCGTGCTGCAGCGCCTGGGCATGGGCCGCGGCGACCGGGTCGGCATGCTGAGCCTCAACTCGCACCGCTTCGTCGAATACTTCTTCGGCACCTGGTGGGGCGGCGGCGTGATCAACCCCGTGAACATCCGCTGGAACCCGAAGGAGGTGGCGTACTCGCTGGACGACTGCGACACCCGCATCCTGCTGGTGGACGACCTGTTCGCGCCGATGGTGCCCGCGCTGCGCGGGCTGTCCCGCTCGCTGCGCACGGTGGTCTATTGCGGCGACGCCGCCGTGCCCGAAGGCATGCTGGGCTACGAGGCGCTGCTGGCCGAGGCCGTGCCGGTCGACGACGCGCCGCACGGCGGCGACGAGCTCGCCGCCATCATGTACACCGGCGGCACCACCGGCCAGCCCAAGGGCGTGATGCTCACGCACGCCAGCCTGTGCATCAACGCGCTGGGCACGGTGGCTGCATTGCCGCGCGACACGCACGACGCCGCCGCCATCGTCGCGGCGCCCATGTTCCACGTGGCCGGCTGCGGCGTCGCGCTGCAGAGCCTGCTGCGGCTGGTGCCGGTGCACGTGGTGCCGATGTTCGACGAGCTGGCCGTGCTGCAGACGCTGCAGTCGGCGCGCATCACCGAGATGTTCCTGGTGCCGACCATGATCAAGCGCGTGATCGAGCACCCGCGCTTCGCGGAGTTCGACCTGTCGAGCCTGCGCCTGCTGTCGTACGGCGCGGCGCCCATCGACGCCGCGCTGCTCGACCAGGCCATGCGCGCCTTTCCTGGCACCGCGTTCGCGCAGGTCTACGGCATGACCGAGCTGTCGCCGGTGGTCACCGCGCTGGCGCCGCATTGCCACCGGCCGGGGCCCGAGCGCGAGCGCCTGCTGCGCTCGGCCGGCACGCCCATCTCGATCGCCGAGCTGCGCATCGTCGACGGCGACGACCACGAACTGCCGCACGGGCAGGTCGGCGAGATCGTCGCGCGCGGGCCGATGGTGATGAAGGGCTACTGGAACAAGCCGCAGGAAACCGAGGCCGCGCTGCGCGGCGGCTGGATGCACACCGGCGACGGCGGCTACATGGACGAAGAAGGTTTCGTGTACGTGGTCGACCGCATGAAGGACATGATCGTGAGCGGCGGCGAGAACGTGTATTCGGCCGAGGTCGAGAACGCCATCGCGCAGTTGCCGCAGGTGCTGATGTCCGCCGTCATCGGCGTGCCCGACGAGAAGTGGGGCGAGCGCGTGCATGCGGTGATCGTGCGGCGCGAGGGCATGGCGCTGGAGGCGGCGGATGTCATTGCGCATTGCCGCGGGCACATCGCCGGCTACAAGTGCCCGCGCAGCGTGGAGTTCCGCGACGCGCTGCCGCTGTCGGCGGCGGGCAAGCTGCAGAAGTTCCAGCTGCGCGACCCCTACTGGGCCGGCCGCTCGCGCCGTGTGGGCTGAGACCGGACGCGCAACAAAGACAAGCGAAACGAACGAGACCACCAAGGAGACCCCATGTCCATCGACTTCCGCCGCTCATGGAGCGACGAAGACCTGGAGCTGTACCGCGACAACGTGGTGCGCTTCATCGAGACCGAGATGCTTCCCGGCGACGAGGCGGCGCGCAAGCGCGGCCACGTGGGCCACGAGATCTGGCGCAAGGCCGGCTCGCTCGGGCTGCTGTGCGCCGACATTCCCGAGGAGTTCGGCGGCGGCGGCGGCGACTTCCGCCACGAGGCCGTGTTCTACGAGGAGGCCGCGCGGCGCGGGCTCAACGGCATGAGCACCTCGGTGCATTCCATCGTGGCGCACTACTTCCTGAACCACGGCACCGACGAACAGAAGCGCCGCTACCTGCCGCTGCTGGCGCGCGGCGAGATGGTGGGCGCCATCGCCATGACCGAGCCCGGCGCGGGCTCCGACCTGCAGGGCGTGCGCACGCGCGCCGAGAAGGCGGACGGCGGCTATGTGGTCAACGGCTCGAAGACCTTCATCACCAACGGTTTTCTTGCGGGCGTGGTGCTGGTGGTGTGCAAGACCGACCCGGGGCAGGGCGCCAAGGGCACGTCGATCCTCATCGTGGAGACCGAGGGCTGCCAGGGCTTTCGCGTGGGCCGCGTGCTCGACAAGATCGGCATGAAGGCGCAGGACACCTCGGAGCTCTTCTTCGACGACGTGCGCGTGGGCGCCGACGCGCTGCTGGGCGGCGTGGAGGGGCAGGGCTTCTTCCAGCTCATGAGCGACCTGCCGTACGAGCGCACCATCATCGGCCTGAGCGCGCTGGCCACCATGGAAGGCGCCTACCAGGCCACGCTCGGCTACGTGCGCGACCGCAAGGCCTTCGGCAAGCCGATTGCCGAGTTCCAGAACACCAAGTTCAAGCTGGCCGAGATCGCCACGCAGATCAAGGTGGGCCGCGCCTTCATCGACCGCTGCGTCGAAGACCTGGTGGCCGGCACGCTCGACACCGCCACCGCCTCCATGGCCAAGCTCTGGGGCTCGGAGACGCAGGGCCGCGTGCTCGACGAATGCCTGCAGCTCTTCGGCGGCTACGGCTTCATGAGCGAGTACATGGTGGCGCGCATGTACGCGGATGCGCGCGTGCAGCGCATCTACGGCGGCACCAACGAGATCATGAAAGAGGTGATCTCGCGGGCGATGTGAAGGCGAGCAGGGCCGCCGAAAAGGGCGGCCCTCAGGACAGCCGGCGGATCTCCGCCCGCGCAATCTCCCGGTGCGGGTACGACGGCGACAGGCCGATGAACTCGGTGTACTTCTCGCGCGCGGCCTCGGGGTCGCCCGCGTCCTCGAGCTCCAGCGCCTCCAGCGTGAACTGCGTGAAGAGCCGGTTGGCCTCGAGCTCGCGCGGCGACGCGGCCAGCGACTTGGGCTGCAGCTCGGGCTGCGCCGTGTAGATCTGCCGCTGCACCTCGATCACTTCGATCAGCGCGCGTCCGATGCGCTGGATGTTGTCGGGCACCGGCGCGAGGTCGGCCGCGCGGATGTCGGCCGCGGCCTGGTCGAGCAGGTGCGACGCGACGCGCAGCAGTTGGTGGAGTGATTTGTGGGTCATGGAGTCACCGCCTTCGGGGCGGGGCTGGGAGATGGGTTCGGGCATGCGGGGGCCGCCGGGCCCCGCGCATCGGCGAGGCCGGAGCAGGGGCAAGGCACGCAGGATCAGTGGGGACGCTTGGGGCCGGAGGTGGCGCGGGCCCTGGGCTTCCCTGGCGCGCGGGACTCGGCTGGTTCACGGCCCTTGCGGGGCTTGGCGGGTTCGAGCGGCGACGCAGCCGCCGCCTGCGCCGATGCGGCTTCATCGGCGCGCAGCTTCTCGGCCAGCTGGCGCTGCCGCTCGGCGATGGCCAGGTTCCTGGCCATGTCGCTGCCGTGCGCCTTGACCGAGAAGGCCTTGCTCACGCTGCCCTTGGCCGTGCTGTAGGTGATGGCGAGCCAGTAGCCCGGATGGTTCGGGTTCGGCGTCTTGAAGTGCACGCCGCTCACGCCGCTGGTGTTGTTGCGCCGCGTGATCTCGGACTTGGAGCGCTTGGCCGCGCGCGGGCCGCCCGCATGCGCCGACAGCCCCATGCGGATCGCCTCCTCGGCCGGGTGCAGGTGCACCAGCCCCGTCATGCGGTCGAGCTGCTGGGTGCGCTCGCGGATGGCCAGCATCTGCGCCGCGTCGCCCAGGCCCGCGACCGGAAAGTCGGCGCGAAGGATCTCGTCCTGCGCGATGTAGGTCTTGGCCAGCCAGCCGCGCACCCGGCCGCCCGGCGCGAGCCGGTGGAACACGCCCGGCACGCCGGTGCTGTTGTTGGCGCGCATTTTTTCGGCCCGCGCGCGGCGCGGCACCGGCGGCACGCTGCGCACGATGTGGTCGCGCCAGTCCTGGGCCTGCAGCAGCGCCTGCTCTTCGCCGCCGTAGCTGGCGCGGCCGAACTGCCTGTAATAGCGCACGCCGTTGCGGATCAACGAAACCTCGAAACCCCAGGGCCTGGCACAAATGCCGTACAGGGCGGCGGAATTGGGAACACCTTTGGGCATGCTCGACGTGCTGCTGCTTTGCTTCCCAGCGGCCTTGCCGCTGGTTTCGATGGACTCCCCAAGTCGCCCGAGGCTCGTTGGCGCCCGTTTCTCGCAGCTATTCTGACCCAAGACCTGACCCACCTGACCCAAGACGCGTGACGGTTTCGCAGCGGCGGCACTGTCGCCGTCGCCGCGCGCCGTCCTCACTGCGCCTGCCTCGCCCCGGCAACCGCCATGCCGTGGGGGCGCGGCTCCTTGCGGTAGGCAATGGTGAGCGCGTGGCCGGTGTCTGCGGTGTTGCTGACGTGCATCAGTTTCTGTTCGAGCTGGCGCTCGCGCTCCTCGATGGCCAGGCGCTTGGCGCCGTCGGGGCCGTGTTCCTTGATGGAGAAGGCCTTGCTCACGCTGCCCTTGCCGGCCGTGTACGTGATGGCCAGCCAGTAGCCCGGGTGGCCGACATTGGGCGACTTGAAATGCACGCCGCTCACGCCGCTGGAGTTGGTGCTGCGCTTGATCTCCGACTTCGAGCGCTTGGGCGAGCGCAGCTCGGCGATGGTCGGTGGCGGCACCGGCGCCGTGCGGATCATTTCCTCGGCCGGGTGCAGCCTGGCCAGCCCCGCCATGCGCTCGAGTTGGCGCGCGCGTTCCTCGATGGCCAGCGCCTGCGCGGCGTCGCCCACCGCGTTCACGGGAAAGTCGGTGCGCAGGATCTCGTCCTGGCCCAGGTAGGTCTTGGCCACCCAGGCGCGCACCTTGCCTTCCGAATCGATCTGAGCGAAGACGCCCGACACGCCGGTGGTGTTGTTCACGCGCAGCTTCTCAGCCCGCGCGCGGCGCGGCACCGGCGGCACGTTGCGCACGGTCTCGTCGCGCCAGTCCTGCGCCTGCAGCAGCGCCTGCTCGTCGCTGCCGTAGCTGGCGCGGCCGAACTGCTTGTAGTAACGGGTGCCGTTGCGCACGATCGACACCTCGTACCCCCAGGCACGCAGGTAGATGCCGTACATGGCGGCGGGGTTGGGAATTCCTTTGGGCATGGTGGCTTCAGCTCGATGGCGCTCTCTGTTGAGTGGCTTCGCTGGGCGCGACTTTCCTCCGGGTGCCACGCGCCTTTGGGCTATCGCGGCAGTTGGAAGGCTCTGATCTCGAGGGAAATGCTAGGGACTGCCGGGGGTGGGGGATATCACCGAAATCCGTAGTCGTTGTGATGACAGGTAAGTACAACGCCGCATGAAAAGGCGTCCCCGAAGATTTTTGTTGTCTTTGGTATTAACGAATGACGCCGAGCTTGCGCGCGATGGCCACGGCCTGCGTCCGGCTCTTCGCATCGAGCTTCATGTTGATGTTGCGCAGGTGCGTGCGCACCGTGCTGTCCGACACGAACAGCTTCTCGGCCATCGCGTTGTTCGAGTAGCCCTCGGCCAGCAGCTGCAGCACGCGGATTTCCTTGCGCGTGAGCGGCTCCTTCATCGCGTCGCCGCTCGGTGCCTCGGCCTCGCCGGCCGGTGCTGGGCCGGCGGCCTGCAGCAGCCGCTGCAGGTAGTCCGCCAGGATCGGGTCGCCGGCCTGCTGGCCGCCGTGCGCATGGCTTTCCTGCTGCACCGCCGCATAGCGATGCACCAGCGCGCCCACGGCAGGCCCTTCGTCGAGGATCAGCCGCATGAAGCCTTCCTGGCTTGCGGCCTGCAGCACCACGCCGATCTGGTCGAGCGCGGCCGGCAGGTCGCCCGCGCGCTGCAGCGCCAGCGCGCGCAGCACCCGCAGCGTGAGCGCGCGGCGGTTGCGGGCGCAGGCCAGCGCGGCGTGCAGTTCCGCGTCGAGCACGGCCAGCGCCGCGCGCGCGTCGCCGAAAGCGATGTCCCAGCGCGCCCTGGCGAGCGCGAGGTAGTCGAGGTCGTGCGCGGGCAGGCGCTGGCGCCGTTCGCGGTCCCACAGCGCGGGCTCGTCGGCGCGCTGCAGCTCGTCGTGCGACGCGGGGCCGTTGCCCTGCAGCAGCAGCATGCGCGAGCGCTCCAGCTTGGCGCCGGCCACCACGCGCGGCAGCTGCCGGTGGTGGCCGAGGTACTCGAGCTCGGTCAGTGCCTGGAACGCCGCATCGATGTCCCCCGCATGGAACGCGAGGCGCGAGCGCATCACGTGGCTCAGGATCATGTGGTCGGGCAGGCCCACGTCGCGCGCCAGCGGCAGGTACACGTTGAGCAGGTGCTCGGCCTGCACCAGCTGGTTGGTCTCGTACACCGCGCCCGCGTACAGCACGCCGGCCCAGGCGTTGCCGTGGCTGTGGTTGTACGACGCGGCATGCGCCGAGTGGGTGGCGTAGGTCGAGTCGACGGCCATGCGCAGCCGCGCGGTGGCCTGCCGCAGCCGGCCTTCGTGCAGGTCGAACAGGCCGGCCAGCGACTCGGTGTACATGCGGTTGAAGCTGCTGTTGCCCTGCTCGCGCCGCGCCACCTCGAGCAGGCGGCGCGCCTCGTGCGGGTCGCCGCGCACGGCCAGGATGTGGGCCATCGCGTTGAGCAGCACGCTGTCGGCAAAGGCCAGGCCGGTGGGCAGGCGCGCGAGGCTCTGGCGGCCGGCTTCGTAGGCCTCGTCGTGGCGGTCCTGCATGGCCAGCAGCAGCGGCACCAGCGTGTGGGCGCTCGCGCGCACCTCGGCGATGGGGCTGTCGAGGCAGCCCGACTTGTCGAGCTGGCGCATTGCGTCCCACGGGCCGTGCGTGAAGCAGGTGGCCCACAGCGAGATCGGCTGCAGGAACGGGTGCTCGCGCAGCTGGTGTTCCGGAATGGCCGAGAACCAGCGCGCCAGCATGCGCATGCGGCCCTGCTCGAGAAACTGCGCCGCATAGCTGTCGAGCAGCGTCAGCGCATGCGGATGGTCGCCGCCCTCGATGGCGTGGTCGATGGCCGGCACCGGGCGCTCGTGCGACTCGTACCAGCCCGAGGCCGCGAGGTGCAGGCGCTCGAACTCGCCGGGCATCTCGCGCACGAGCTGCGCGCGCAGGAAGTCGGCGAACAGGCTGTGGTAGCGCCACGCATCGCCGTCGCCGTCGCCTCCCGCACCGCCTTCGCCCCCCATGCGCGTGACGAACAGGTTCGACGCCGCCAGCCTTTCGAGGATGGCCGCGCAGTCCACGCGCGGACACAGCGCCTGGCACACCGACGCGTCGAGCTGGCGCAGGATGCTGGTGCGCAGCAGAAAGTCGCGGATCTCCTTGGGCTGGTGCGCGAGCACGTCCTCGGCCAGGTAGTCGGCCACGGCGCGGTCGGAGCCCGAGAAGCGCTCGACGAAGCCGGTCTCGGTGCCGTGGCGCTCCAGCGCCATCGACGCGAGCCACAGCGCGGCCACCCAGCCTTCGGTCTTGCGGTGCAGCTGCGAGAGCATGTCGGGCGGCAATGCGCCGGTGGCGTGCGTGGCTTGTTGCGGTGCCGCATGGGCCAGGCGCAACGCGAAGAAGGCGGTGGTCTCCTCCAGGCTGAAGCGCAGGCGGTCGGTGTCGATCTCCATCAGCTGCCCGCGCGCGCGCAGCCGGCCCAGGCCCAGGTCGGGCAGGCTGCGCGAGCCGATCACGATCTGCCCGCGGCGCGGCAGGTGCTCGACGATCTCGCGCACCAGGCCCAGCACGGCCGGTTCCTGCACCACCTCGAAGTCGTCGAGGAACAGCGTGAAGGGCGAGTCGTGCGCGGCGAGCGCGGCCACGGCGTCGAAGGGGCCGTGGCTGCCCTGGGTGCTGTGCATGCCGTGCATGCCGTGAAAGCGCGGCGCTTCCACGCCCAGGCGCTGCACCGCCTCGGCCAGGCAATGCAGGAAGCGCGACACGTCGTTGTCCGCGCGGTCCAGCGTGAGCCACGCGGTGGCGATGCCCTGCGCCTCCATGCGCTCGCGCATCTGCGCCATGGCGGTGGTCTTGCCGAAGCCGGCCGGCGCGCGCACCAGCACCAGTTTCACGGCCGCCGCCGCGGCGCCTTCGCCGAGGGCCGCGCGCGGCACCTGCGTGGCGACGAAGGCCGGCGGGCTGAGCTTGGTTTCGAGGATCCGGGGTGTGGGGTGCTGCTGCATGCGGTGGAGAGAATCCCGTCGTTTCCGACGATGCGTGCGAGCGATTCTGCTTCCTAAACTGGCCGCGGACAAACCCGTCCAGACACCTCAAGGACACCCCCAGATGCAACTCGATTCCAGCATGGCCGCCGTCGTCACGGGCGGCGCTTCGGGCCTCGGTGCCGCCACCGCGCGCCGCCTTGCCACGCACGGCGTGAAGGTCGCGCTGTTCGACCTGAATGCCGAGCAGGGCGAGGCGCTGGCCAGGGAGCTGGGCGGCGTGTTCTGCAAGGTCGACGTGACCTCCGAGGAGCAGGTCGACGCCGCGTTCGCCAAGGCCCGCGCCGCGCACGGGCAGGAGCGCGTGCTGGTCAACTGCGCCGGCACCGGCAACGCGGTGAAGACCGCCAGCCGCGACAAGGCCACGGGCGAGATCAAGCACTTTCCGCTCGCCAACTTCGACCGCATCATCCAGATCAACCTGGTGGGCACCTTCCGCTGCATCGCCAAGTCGGCCGCCGGCATGCTCACGCTGGAGATGCTGCAGGACGGCGAGCGCGGCGCCATCGTCAACACCGCCTCGGTGGCCGCGCAGGACGGGCAGATGGGCCAGGCGGCCTACACCGCGTCGAAGGCCGGCATCGTCGGCATGACGTTGCCGATTGCGCGCGACCTCATGGGCGAGGGCATCCGCGTGAACACCATCCTGCCGGGCATCTTCGACACGCCGCTGCTGCAGGGCGCGCCCGACAACGTGAAGGCCGCGCTGGCGGCGTCGGTGCCGTTTCCCAAGCGGCTGGGCAACCCGGCCGAGTACGCGACGCTGGCGGAGCTGATGATCACCAACGGGTACTTCAACGGCGAGAGCGTGCGGCTGGACGGGGCCATCCGGATGGCGCCGCGCTGAATGCGCTGAGCGCATCGATCGCTTCGATGGCGCCGCGCAGCGCCTTCACTCCGCCGTTTCTTCCGCGCCCCCCTGCGCGTTGTCCACCCGCTGCATGTTCTCGAGGATCTTCAGCAGGTAGTGCAGGGTGTGGGTGACGTCGTTCACCGAAAACCCCTCGAGCACCTGGTCGTAGTAGGCGTAGATCTTCGGCTGCGCCTCGACCACCCACACGTGTTGCCCCGACTCGGTCATCGTGACCAGCCTTGACCTGCGGTCGCGGCTGTCGGGCGCCGTCTTCACATGCCCGTCGCGCTCCATGCGGCTGACCAGGCCCGACAGGTTCTGGCGGCTGACCTTCAGGTAGCGCGCCAGGTCGCCCATGCTCATCCCGCCCTCGGCCTCGTCGCGAGACAGCGCGCCGAGCACGGCCCATTGCTGCGTCGTCAGGCCCTCGGCTTCGACGGCCCGGCTGCCCGTTTTATGCAACATGTTTGCACATTGATACAGGCGAAAGAACACCCGATTGGCGAGCGCCATTCGCGTGCTGTCAGCGTTTTCACTAGCGGTAACCATGGTTTTTCTTTCTGAAAGGCTTGCGCGGCCCCGCGTCGTCAACTAATAATACGTCAACGTATTTACGTAATTGTCGAAAAAGCGGTGCCCGACCGCCCAACGATATAGCAAGCCCCCGGACCCAAGGAGAACCAGATGCAACGATTCCAAGACAAGACAGTCATCGTCACCGGCGGTGGCGGCGGCATCGGCGGCGCCACCAGCCGCCGCTTCGCCCAGGGCGGCGCCCGCGTGGCGGTGTTCGACATGAACCTGGAGGCCGCCGAAGCGGTGGCCGCGCAGATTCGCGCCGACGGCGGCCAGGCCCAGGCCTTTCGCTGCGACATCACCGACCGGCCCGGCGTGGACGCCGCCGTGGCCGCCGTGCTGGAGCGCTTCGGTCCCATCGACGTGCTGGTCAACAACGCCGGCTGGGACGTGTTCAAGCCCTTCACCAAGACCGAGCCCGCGCAGTGGGACAAGCTCATTGCCATCAACCTCACCGGCGCGCTGCACATGCACCACGCGGTGCTGCCCGGCATGGCCGCGCGCAAGGCGGGGCGCATCGTGAACATCGCGTCGGACGCGGCGCGCGTGGGCTCTTCGGGCGAAGCGGTGTACGCGGCCTGCAAGGGCGGGCTGGTGGCCTTCTCCAAGACCATCGCGCGCGAGCACGCACGCCACGGCATCACGGTGAACGTGGTGTGCCCCGGCCCTACCGACACGGCACTGTTCGCCGACTACAAGCAAGGCGCCGGCAACCCCGAGAAGCTGATGGAAGCCTTCACGCGCTCGATTCCGCTGGGCCGCATCGGCCAGCCGAGCGACCTGCCCGGCGCCATTCTTTTCTTCGCCAGCGACGACGCGGCCTTCGTGACCGGGCAGGTGCTCAGCGTCTCGGGCGGCCTGACGATGAACGGCTGAACCCCTCCGATACCCCCCAAGGAGACACACATGGCCCCGACAGATTTCGAAGACATCCTCTACGACGTGCGCAACGGCGTGGCCTGGATCACCATCAACCGTCCCGAGAAGATGAACGCGTTCCGCGGCCAGACCTGCGACGAGATCATCCGTGCGCTGAACCGCGCGGGCTACGACCGCGAGGTGGGCGCCATCGTGCTGGCCGGCGCGGGCGAGAAGGCCTTCTGCACCGGCGGCGACCAGTCCGCGCACAACGGCAACTACGACGGGCGCGGCACCATCGGCCTGCCGATGGAAGAGCTGCACGACGCCATTCGCAACGTGCCCAAGCCGGTCATCGCGCGGGTGCAGGGCTTCGCCATCGGCGGGGGCAACGTGCTGTGCACCATCTGCGACCTGACCATCGCGTCGGAGAAAGCCGTGTTCGGCCAGGTCGGCCCGAAGATGGGCTCGGTCGACCCTGGCTACGGCACCGCCTTCCTGGCGCGCGTGGTGGGCGAGAAGAAGGCGCGCGAGATCTGGTACCTGAACCGCCGCTACAGCGGCGCCGAAGCCGTGGCCATGGGCCTGGCCAACGCGGTGGTGCCGCACGAGCAGCTCGACGCCGAGGTGCAGAAGTGGGCCGAGGAAATCTGCGAGCGCAGCCCCACGGCGCTGGCCATCGCCAAGCGCAGCTTCAACGCCGACACGGCGCACCAGGCCGGCATCGCGGGCCTGGGCATGTACGCGCTGAAGCTGTACTACGACACCGAAGAGTCGCGCGAAGGCGTGAAAGCCTTGCAGGAGCGGCGCAAGCCCGAGTTCCGCAGGTACGCGAAGTAGCCGCCGCAGGAGACACGCGATGAACCCCTACATCGACGACGACCTCGCCACGCTGGCCGAGCATGCGCGCCGCTTCGCCGCCGGCCGCGTGGCGCCCGGCTTCCTGGAGCGCGACGACACGCGCGTGCTCGACCGCACGCTGATGCGCGAGATGGGCGAGATGGGTTTCATCGCGCCCGAGCTGGCCGAAGAACACGGCGGCCAGGGCATGGGATGCCTCGCGGCCGGCGTGATCCACGAGGAGATTGCGCGCGCCGACCTGAGCCTGAGCTACATCAACCTGCTGGCCTCGCTCAACGGGCAGATCCTGGCCGAGCACGGCCGGCCCGAGGTGGTGCGGCCGTGGCTGCACAGGCTCACGCGCGGCGAGGCGCTGCTTGCCATTGCGCTGACCGAACCGCGCGGCGGCTCGGACGCGGCCAACCTGCGGCTGCGCGTGGAGCGCGTGGGCGACGCCTACGTCATCAACGGTGAGAAAACGTCCATCTCCGCGGCCGACCAGGCCGACGCGGTGGTGGTGTTCGGGCGCACCGGCTCGGTGGAATCGGCGGCGCACGGCGTCACCGCGCTGCTGGTGCCTGCCGATGCACCCGGCCTCACGCGCAACCGCTTCGACTGCCACGGCCAGCGCGCCATCGGCCGGGGCTCGCTGTTCTTCGAGAACGTGCGCGTGCCGCTGGACCACCGCCTGGGCGACGAGAACAAGGGCTTCGTGCAGGTGATGCAGGGCTTCGACTTTTCGCGCGCGCTCATCGGACTGCAGGTGCTGGCCGTGGCGCGCGTGGCACTCGAGGAAACCTGGGAGTACGTGGCGCAGCGCGAGGCCTTCGGCAAGCCGCTGTCGGCATTCCAGGGCGTGTCGCACCCGCTTGCCGATTTCGACACGCAGGTGGAGGCCGCGCGCCTGCTGTGCCTGCAGACGCTGTGGCTCAAGGACAAGAGCGCGCCGCACACCGCCGAGGCCGCCATGTGCAAGTGGTGGGCGCCCAAGCTGGCCTACGACGCCATCCACCAGTGCCTGCTGATGTTCGGCCACGGCGGCTACGACCGCGGGCCGATGGAGCAGCGCCTGCGCGACGTGCTGGGCTTCCAGATCGGCGACGGCACCGCCCAGATCATGAAGACCATCGTGGCGCGCACGCGGGCGGGGCGCTCGGCCGTGCCGGCCTGAACGCCACCGCCACGGATTTCGGGTTCACAACAAGAGGAGACAAGACATCATGGAATTCGACGCTGTACTGCTGCCCGCGCGCCGCGCGCGCATGGTGGCCCAGGGGCTGTGGCACGACCGCACCATCAACGACGCGCTCGACGCGTGCATTGCGCGCAGCCCCGACAAGCTCGCGCTGACGGCGCTGCGGGTCGACACGGGAGAAGGGGGCGGCACCTCCCTCGGCACCTCCTTCGGCACCACGCGCTTCACCTACCGCGAACTCGGCCGCATGGCCGACCGCATGGCGGTGGGGCTCGCGCGGCTCGGCGTGGGCCGCAACGACGTGGTGGCCTGCCAGCTGCCCAACTGGTGGCAGTTCACGCTGACCTACCTCGCGTGCTCGCGGCTCGGCGCGGTGATGAACCCGCTGATGCACATCTTCCGCGAGCGCGAGCTGTCGTTCATGCTCAAGCACGGCGCGGCCAAGGTGCTGATCGTGCCCGCGCGCTTCCGGGGCTTCGACTTCGAGCAGATGGCCATGGGCCTGCAGGCCGGCCTGCCCGAGCTGGCGCACGTGGTGGTGGTCGGCGGCAGCGGCGCGAACAGCTTCGACGCCTTGCTCGGCGGCCCCGAATGGGAGAACGAGGCCGATGCGCAAGAGATTCTCCGGCGCAGCCGGCCGGGGCCCGACGACGTCACGCAGCTCATCTACACCTCGGGCACCACCGGCGAGCCCAAGGGCGTGATGCACTCGGCCAACACCACCATGGCCAACATCGTGCCGTACGCGCAGCGGCTGGGGCTGGGCGCCGCCGACGTGGTGCTCATGGCCTCGCCCATGGCGCACCAGACCGGCTTCATGTACGGGCTGATGATGCCGATCATGCTCGGTGCCTCCGTGGTGCTGCAGGACGTCTGGGAGCCGAAGCAGGCCATTGCCGCCATCAACGCGCAGCGCGTGAGCTTCACGATGGCCTCGACGCCGTTCCTCTCGGACCTGGCCAAGACCGTGGCCGAGACGGGCGTCGAAGTGCCCACGCTCAAGGTCTTTCTCTGCGCGGGCGCGCCCATTCCGGGCACGCTGGTCGAGCAGGCGCGCCGCGCGCTGGGCGCGAAGATCGTCTCGGCCTGGGGCATGAGCGAGAACGGCGCGGTCACGCTCACGCAACTGGCCGACGACGACGAGCGCTCCGTCCACACCGACGGTTGCCCGCTGCCCGGCGTGGAGATCAAGGTGGTCGACGTCGACGGCCTCGTGCTGCCCGCGGGCGAGGTCGGCAAGCTGATGCTGCGCTCCTGCTCCAACTTCGGCGGCTACCTGAAGCGCCCGCAGCTCAACGCCACCGATGCGCAGGACTGGTTCGACACCGGCGACCTCGCGCGCATCGACGAGCGCGGCTACGTGCGCATTGCGGGCCGCACCAAGGACGTGATCATCCGCGGCGGCGAGAACATTCCCGTGGTCGAGATCGAGTCGCTGCTGTACCGCCACCCCGACATCGGCATGGCCGCCGTCGTGGCCTACCCCGACGAGCGGCTCGGCGAGCGCGCCTGCGCGGTGGTGGTGCCCAGGCCCGGGTGCAACGTCGACCTGGCGTCGATCGTCGCGTTCCTGAAGGGCGAGAAGGTGGCGGTGCAGTACATCCCGGAGCGGTTGATCGTGCGCGAGGCCATGCCTTCGACGCCCTCCGGAAAGATCCAGAAATTCAAGCTGCGCGAACTGCTGCGCGCGGACGAATCGGGTGGCGCGGGCAAGGCCTGACGCGCGCTCGGGTGCCCAGCGCCGGCCGGCCATCCGGCCTTCCAGCCGTCTGGGCCACAAGGCCATCGAGCCATTACTGCAACGGAGACACAGACATGCCTTTCAACCTTTACGTCGCGCGCCTGCGCACGCTCGCCATTGCAGCCGGCGTGACCGTGGCCTTTGCCGCAAGCGCACAGACTGCGGCACCCGCCGCGTGGCCCAGCAAGCCCATTCGCGTGGTCGTCGGCTTCGCACCCGGCGGCAGCACCGACGTGATGGCGCGCATCCTCGCGCAGTCGCTCTCGGAGTCGCTGGGCCAGACAGTGCTCATCGACAACAAGCCCGGCGCCAGCGGCAACATCTCGGCCACCGAGGTGGCGCGCGCGGCGCCCGACGGCCACACCTTCCTGATCGCACCGACCTCGGTCGAGACGGCGAACCCCTCGCTCTTCAAGTCGGCGCTGCTGCCTTCGCGCGACCTCACGCCGGTGGCCACCGTGGGCCGCACGCAGATGTACCTGGTCGCCAAGCCGCAGCTGCCCGCGAAGGACGTGCGCGAACTGGTCGCGCTGGCCAAGGCCAAGCCCGGCACCTTCTCTTACGCCTCGGCCGGCACGGGCACGCCGCCGCACCTGGCCTGCGAGCTCTTCAAGCAGGCCACCGGCACCGACGTGCAGCACGTGCCTTACCGCGGCGCCGCGCCTGCGCTGCAGGACGTGCTCTCGGGCCAGGCCGACTTCGTGTGCGACCCCGGCATTGCGTTCCCGCACATCCGCACCGGCAAGGCCAGGCTGCTGGGCATCGTGAGCGCCAAGCGCTCGCCGTTCTTCCCCGACGTGCCCACGGTGGCGGAGCAGGGCTTCGCGGGCGCCAACCTCGACATATGGTTCGGCATGTGGGCGCCCAACGGCACACCGGGCGAGGTGCTCGCGCGCATGAACGGCGAGCTGGCCAAGGCGCTGGCCCTGCCGGCCGTGAAGTCGCGCTATGCGGACCTGGGCGCGGAGCCGGTCGCGATGAACACGCCCGAGTTCCGCAAGCTGCTGGCCGACGAAGGCGCGGTGCTGTCGGCGCTGATCGCCAGGCAGAAGATCGTCGTCGACTGAGGGGAGCGATCCGATGCAGCAGCAACCCCCCGTGCGCGTGCACACCGACGGCCGCGTCGGCGTGATCACCCTCAACCGGCCGAAGCAGCTCAACGCGCTCGACGACGCGGTGATGGACGCGCTTGGCGCTGCGCTGCTCGGCTTCGACGCCGATGCGGGCATCGGCGCCATCGTCGTCACCGGCGGCGACACCGCCTTTGCGGCGGGCGCCGACATTGCGGCGATGGTCGAGTGGGGCTACGCCGACGTGGTGCGCGACGAGTTCATCACGCGCAACTGGGAGACCATCCGCCGCGTGCGCAAGCCGGTCATCGCCGCGGTGGCGGGCTTCGCGTTCGGCGGCGGCTGCGAGCTGGCGCTGGCCTGCGACATCGTGCTGGCGGCCGAGTCCGCGCGCTTCGCGCTGCCCGAGGTCAAGCTCGCGATGCTGCCCGGCGCGGGCGGCACGCAGCGCCTGCCGCGCGCCATCGGCAAGGCCAAGGCGATGGAGATGTGCCTGGGTGCGCGCACGCTCGACGCGGCCGAGGCCGACCGCTACGGCCTCGTGTCCCGCGTGGTGGCCAACGACGCGCTGATGCCGGAGGCCATGGCGCTGGCCGGTCGCATCGCGGCCTGCTCGCTGCCGGCGTTGATCGCCATCAAGGAGTCGGTCAACCGGGCCTGGGAGGCGCCGCTGTCCGAGGGCATCCTGTTCGAGCGGCGGCAGCTGCATGCGCGCTTCGCCAGCGAAGACGCGCACGAAGGCATGCGGGCCTTCCTGGCACGGCGCAAGCCGGTGTTCAACCACCGCTGAAGCCCTCGCGCCTCGGCATCGCGGCCATCGCGAAAGGGGCCAGCCAAAATCGTCCGTTCCGACGACGCTGCGCGCGCACCCGGCGCGAACAATTCTCCGAACCCCAGACGCAACCGGAGAACTCCCCATGCCCGAAGCATTCATCGTCGCCGCCGCGCGCACCGCCGGCGGCCGGCGCAACGGCCGCCTGGCCGGCTGGCACCCGGCCGACCTCGCCGCGCAGGTGCTCGACGCGCTCGTTGCGCGCACCGACGCCGACCCCGCGCTCGTCGAAGACGTGATCATGGGCTGCGTCGGCCAGGCCGGCGAGCAGTCTTCCAACATCGCGCGCAACGCCGTGCTGGCATCGAAGCTGCCCGAGTCGGTGCCGGCCACCTCTGTCGACCGGCAGTGCGGCTCGTCGCAGCAGGCGCTGCACTTCGCGGCGCAGGCCGTGATGTCGGGCAGCATGGACATCGTGATCGCCGCCGGCGTCGAGAGCATGACGCGCGTGCCCATGGGCACGCCCGCCACGCTGCCGCTGAAGGCCGGCCTGGGCTTCTACGTGAGCCCGCAGATGGCCAGGCGCTACCCCGGCGTGCAGTTCAGCCAGTTCACCGGCGCCGAGATGATCGCGAAGAACTACGGCATCGAGAAGGAGGAACTCGACCGCTATGCGCTCGAGAGCCACCGGCGCGCCATCGCGGCCACGCGGGCCGGCCTGTTCGAACGCGAGATCGTGCCCGTCGCGGTGCGCATGGCCGACGGCACCGAGCCCGGCGAGCTGCACACCGCCGACGAAGGCATCCGCTACGACGCCACGCTGGAGAGCATCGCGGGCGTGAAGCTCATCGCCGAGGGCGGGCGCTGCACGGCGGCCACCGCCAGCCAGATCTGCGACGGCGCGAGCGGCCTGCTGGTGGTGAACGAACGCGGCCTGAAGACACTGGGCGTGAAGCCGCTCGCGCGCATCCACCACATGAGCGTGATGGGGCACGACCCGGTGATCATGCTGGAGGCTCCGCTGCCGGCCACGCAGCGCGCGCTGAAGAAGGCCGGCATGAGCATCGGCGACATCGACCTGTACGAAGTGAACGAAGCCTTCGCGCCCGTGCCCATCGCATGGCTGCAGGCGCTGGACGCCGACGCGGCGCGCCTGAACGTGAACGGCGGCGCCATCGCGCTGGGCCATCCGCTGGGCGCCTCGGGCACCAAGCTGATGACCACGCTGGTTCATGCCCTGGGCCAGCGCGGCAAGCGCTACGGCCTGCAGACCATGTGCGAAGGCGGCGGCATGGCCAACGTGACCATCGTCGAGCGGCTCTGAGCCGTCGCGGTCCACCGGGACCGCCGGGCCTGGTTCCCTCGTGGAACCGGTGTCCCGGAACATGGAATGGCAATGCCAACATAATCGATGCCCATGGGCGCATTGCCATCCATCCTCGACCCCCGCTCCGTCATCATGCTGGCCGGCATCATGGGCCTGATGATGGCGCTCGTGGTGTTCTTCATGCGCCGCAGCTACCCGCCGAGCATCGGCGGGCTGGGCGACTGGGCACTGGCGCCGCTGGTGGCCTTCGTGAGCACCATGCTGTTCGCGGGGCGCGGCTTCCTGCCGGACTTCGTCACCATCGTGGTCGCCAACTTCGTGCTGTTCCAGGCCTGCATTCTTTATTACTCAGGCAGCCAGAAGTTCCTGCTGGGGCGCAGCGACACGCGGGGCTGGACGCTGTTGAACGGCTTCCTCGGGCTGGCCATGTTCTGGTTCAGTGCCGTGAAGCCCGACTTCGAGTTTCGCCTGGTGCTGGTCACGCTCGCGGTGTCGGCGCTGTTCTTCTTCCACGCCCGGCTGTACATGCGCGATCGCGGCATGGTGTTCGGCAAGCGGCTGATGACCGGCCTGCTGCTCGTGCAGTCGGCCGTGGCCGCGCTGCGCTTCGTGTCGGTGCTGGTGGGCATGGCGGGCGAGAGCCTGCTGGACACGTCGTGGATCCAGTCGCTCTACATCACCATGTATTCGTTCACCGTGCTGCTGATGTCGATCGCGGTGATCCTGATGGCCACCGACCGCGTGCACACCGAGTTCGAGTACCTGGCTTCGCGCGACCCGCTGACCGGCGCGCTCAACCGCCGCGCGCTGCTCGATGCGTGCCGTGCCGCGTTCGCCCATGCGGGCCGCCGGCGCGTGGCGCTGCTGATGATCGACCTGGACCACTTCAAGGACATCAACGACCGCTTCGGCCACCTGATGGGCGACGCGGTGCTGCGCGAGGCGGTCAGCCGCATGCAGCGCGCGATCGGCGATGCGGGGGTGCTCGGGCGCTATGGCGGCGAGGAGTTCGTGGTGCTGCTGAGCGGCGCGGGCCAGGCCGAGGCGATGAGCATCGCGCAGCAACTCAAGCAGGCCGTCGGCGAGCCGTTCACGCCGGATTCGCCGCTGGCGGCGGTCGGTGCCATGGCGGTCAGCATCGGCGTGGCGGCGGGCGAGGAAGGCAACCGGGTCGACGACGTGCTGGCACGGGCCGATGCCGCGCTGTACCGCGCGAAAGCCATGGGGCGCGACCAGGTGATGGCCGCGGCCTGATTCGGCCGGTGTTGATTCAGCCGGCGTTGCTCCAGTCGCAACGCAACCGGTACTGCGCGCCGCGGTAGGTCAGCGTGCCCCGTGTCTTCGATGCGTTCAGCGTGGCCTTGTGCGCGGGGCGGTCCAGCCCGGCGCCCTCGATGCGCATGACCTGGCGCTCGTGGTCGACGAACCGCCGGCGCAGCGTGAAGCGCTCGGATGCGGTGTTCGCGCCGTTCGTGCGCGCGACGATCAGCTCCGTGAGCTCGCCGGTCGACAACCGGAACTGGATCTCCGCCGAGTAGGGAACACCTTCGCACTGCATGCCGCCGTTGGCGAAGGCGGGCGAGGCGCAGAAGGCGCACAGCAGCAGGCAGGCGGCGCAGAGCCGCAAGCGCGCGCCGCGCATCAATCGGTCACGCAGGCGTCGAGCCATGCGATGCAGGGATGCGAGCCGCCGGGAATGGCGGTCGCTTCGACCGGCGAGCGCATCGGCGATGCGTTCGCCTTCATCGCTTCTTCTCTCCCCAGCGCCAACGGGGCGGTTCGCCCTTGAGCCAGCACACGGCGACGAGCGCGGCGCTGAGGCCGGTGACAGCGAGCAAAAAGTGAAACGGCTCCCGCTCGGGGCGAACGGTGAAGATCACGCCGGCGAGCAACACGAAGTACACCGCGAGCACGGCCCAACCCTGCCAGCAGGTCGGCACGCCCCAACCCCAGCCGTAGCGCTTGGCGGGGAACCAGCAGGTTGGCTTGTTCATGCGTGGTCCTCCGGTGGTGACGGTGGGTGTTGATGGCTCATGTCCGGACCATGGGTTCATCCTGGCTCAACACGCTCACGCAGAAGGTGGTGCCGATGACAAGAAACTCGCGCAGATCATCGTAAAGGCGGCCGCTGACAAAGTGCGTCCGCTGCATTTCGAGCGCCTTCCATCCACCGCCGGTGACCTCGAAAAACCAGCCGGTCTTCATGGAGCACTGCGACCAGAACTCCGTCAGGTCGAGTTCGTCGAGAACCCTGAATCCCCACGTGGTCGGGAAGACGACTTCGGCGGTGGAGTCCGCGCTCTTCAGCTTGATCTGCAATCCGTTCGATGCATGGAAGATCGACACGATCTCACTGATCGGATCGGGCTGGAAGGGGCCTGCGAGGACGGTCACGACGGGCTGCAGATGAATCTGATCGCTCATGTGCCCGAGCGCCAATGGGCCGGCGGTTCCGGTCGAGTTGCTGTGACAGCGTCGGTGAGCATGCGTTTTTCTTGGCGCGGGTGACGATGCGCCGCATTCTGCCCGTGCGGCCCGACGCCGCTACGCCGCCTGCGTCGGCACCTTCACGCGCGCGCGCACCGCGCCGCTCGCCAGCACGACGCCCGGCACCACCAGCGCCAACGCCAGCAGCACCGCGCCGGTGACCGGTTCGTTCATCCACCACGCCGCACCCAGCGTGGTCAGCACCGGCACCAGCGCCGCGGAGAGCGATGCGCGTGCGGCACCCAGCCGCGCCACGGCCACCATGTAGACCACCAGCCCGAGCAAGCCGGCGACCACGCCTTGCCCCGCGGCCTGCAGGGCGATGTCGGCCCACGGCGCGCTCAGCAGCCGCGGCGCACCCGCGATCGCCACCAGCGGCAGCAGGAGCAGGGCCGACCAGCCGTTGACGAACGCGGCGCCCTGCCATGGCGTGAGGCCGCATCGCGCGAAGGCGAGCGAGTGGGCGGCCCACAGCATGGCCGCGGCCAGGAAGAGCAGGTCACCGCGCCAGTCGAGCGAGCCGCTGCGAAAGCTGCCGGCCGCGAACAGCGCCATGCCGAGCGCAATGCAGCCCAGCCCCAGCAGGCGCATGCCGCCGATCTTGCGTCCCTTGTGTCCCTTGTGACCCTCTTGCCCTCCTTGCAGCCGGGCGCCGATGGCGGTGAACAGCGGCAGGCTGCCCGCCATGAAGATGCCCATGTGGCTGGCGGGCGCCCATTGCGCGCCGGCCAGCACCAGCAGGCCGAAGGGCAGGCCGCCGCCGATGACGAGCAGCGCGAGCGTGGCCCGCGAGGCCGCGGGCGCCATGCGGGTGCCGCGCGCGCGGCCGAACCACAGCGGCGCCAGCAGCAGGGCGGGTATGCCGTAGCGCATCAGCGCCAGCTCCATCGGGCCGAGCGTGGTGGTCACGCCGTGGCGCGAGACGAGTTGCCAGGCGCTGCCGACCAGCGCGGCGGCGAGTGCGGCCAGCAGGCCGGTGCAAAGGTGGCGGTCCGTCATGGCGGCGAGTCTCGCGACCGCGCCGCGTGGCGGCTATCAAATTCGTGCGCTGCCCAGCACGCGGCGGGCTTCGCCGAGCGTCACGCCGGTTTCGCGGCGGAACACCGTGCCCAGGTGGCTCTGGCTGCAGAAGCCGAGGTCGTGCGCGATGCCCGCAAGCTCGTGGTCGCCATCGGCCAGCCGCTCCATGGCCGCGGCGAGCCGCAGGTGCTGGCGGTACTGGTGCAGGCTCAGGCCGGTCTGCTGGCGGAAGCTGCGGGCGAGGTGGAAGGGGGAGCGCGAAACGGCGTCGGCCACGTCGTGAAGCGACATGCACGGTTCGCCGTGCGCAGTTTGCGCGGCCAGCGCGAGCAGGCGCCGGGCGCGGGCTGTCGCGCCCGCCTGTGGCACTTGCCGGCGCAACGCGGGCAGCTCGCCGACCAGCGACGCGACACGTGCCGCGCCGCAGCCGTCGGCGCGCAGTTGCCGCTGTGCGGCGTGCACCTGGTACAGCGACCTCGGCGACAGAAGGAAGAAGGCGGGCGCCTCGTCGGTGGCGTCCGCGCGATGCCGGGTGACGACCAGGCTGCTGCGCGCGGCCGGCATGCCCTGGCGCAACTGGTAGACCGTGCCGTCGGCGAAGCGGATGGCCGTGAGTCCGTCGGCCAGCCAGCTGCTGCCGCCGGAGCGCACCTCCAGCAAGGTGCTGCCGGCGGGAAAGACGATGCGCCGCGAGGCGACGGTGTAGACCTGGCTCCATTCCGGCGAGCGCGCAGGGTGCGAGCGAACGTGCGCCACTTCGAACGCGTCGCAGGCGTGGAGAAGGGTACGTTGCTGGGGCATGGCGCGGCGTGCGGGGCTGAGGATGTGCGGATGTGCGGATGTGCGGGGAAGGGTTCATTCTGCCCACGAAGGGGCGCAGCCGGCCGCTTCATTGCGTATCAGGCAAAGGGATACGGCCCCTCCATCTGCCCGATGTGGCTCACATGGCTCACCATGCCCTGCGCCGCGTCCCACAGGTGCAGCATGCATGCCGGGCGGCCCATGTACGAGGCGGGCGCGGCGTCCGCAGCCAGCTGCAGCGCGATTTCCGTCGTGCTGCTCGGGCACGCGCACACGACCGTGCCGGCCCAGCGCCGCAGCATGGTGCGGTGCACATGGCCGCACAGCACGCGCTCGATGTTGTCGAAGCCGCGCAGCACGGCCTCGAGCGGTGCCGGGTTCATGCAGCGGTACGGGTCCATGTACGGGATGCCGCTGGCGAAGGGCGGGTGGTGCAGCATCACGAGCGTCGGCTTCGTGCGCTGCGCCTCCAGCGTTCGCCGCAGCCACGCCAGGCCCTGCGCATCGACATCGCCGTGGTGCAGCCCGGGAACGCAGGAGTCGAGTGCCACGATGCGCACTGGGTGGTCGTCGATGCAGTAGTGCAGCGCGCCTTCGCGCGGCAGGTACGCGTGGTCCGCGAAGGCCGCGCGAAAGTTCTCGCGGTGGTCGTGGTTGCCCGGAATCACGAGGCAGGGCACGGCCAGCTTCGCGAGCAGCCGCCGCGCCTGAGCGTATTCCTCGGGCCTGCCTTCGTCGACGAGATCGCCGGTCAGCAGCACCAGGTCGGGCCGGCGGTCCAGCGCGTGCAGGTGGTCGATGGCCTGCGCGAACATGCGGTTCGAGTCGGCCACGCCCTGGTAGAGCTGGCCGGCGGGGCGCACGTGGGGATCGGAGATTTGAGCGATGAGCATCGGGCGCCTCGTGGTTGCCCTGCGTGCAAGCAGGTTCCGTTCCCTGCCGCATTTCCCGCATCCGCTTGGGGGCCCAACCGCCGCGGAAGGCGCCTATGAGGGGCAACCCTCTGGCGCCCTCAATCGTCCGTTCCGACGATGTGACGCGCCGTGGCCGCTGCCTACGATGCAGCGCGACAGCCCTACACAGGAGACAAGCCATGTTCGGATTGATGCAAGACCGCCCGCTGCTCATCTCGTCGCTCATCGACCATGCGGCCACCTTCCACCCGCATGCGCAGATCGTCGGGCGCAGCGTCGAAGGCCCGGTGCACCGCACCGACTACGCCGAGGTGCAGCGCCGCGCCAAGCAGGTGGCCAATGCGCTGCAGACGCTCGACATCGCGCCCGGCGACCGTGTCGGCACGCTGGCGTGGAACACGCACCGGCACCTGGCGCTGTACTACGGCGTGTCGGGCTCGGGCGCGGTGCTGCACACGGTCAACCCGCGGCTCTTTCCGGAGCAGATCGACTACATCGTCAACCATGCCGAAGACAAGGTGCTGTTCTTCGACACCACCTTCGCCGCGCTGGTCGAGAAGCTCGCGCCCGGCCTGAAGACGGTGCGCGCCTTCATCGCCATGACCGACCGCGCGCACATGCCCGCCATCGACGTGCCGAATCTGCTGTGCTACGACGAGCTCGTGGGCGCGCAGAGCGAGGCCTGCGCGTGGCCCGAGTTCGACGAGCGCACCGCGTCCTCGCTTTGCTACACCTCGGGCACCACAGGCAACCCCAAGGGCGTGCTGTATTCGCACCGCTCGACGGTGCTGCATTCGCTGATGGAGTGCGCGCCCGACACCTTCGGCGTGAACTCGCAGATGACGCTGCTGCTGGCCGTGCCCATGTTCCATGCGAACGCGTGGGGCATGCCGTATGCCGCCGCCATGACGGGCGCGAAGCTGGTCATGCCCGGCCCGCACATGGACGCGCAGAGCCTGTACGAGCTGATGCGCGACGAGAAGGTCGGCTTCTCGCAGGCGGTGCCGACCATCTGGCTCATGCTGTTCCAGTACTTCGATGCGCACCCCGAGATCGACACGCGCGCCATCGGCCTGAAGCGCATCGGCGTGGGCGGCGCGGCCACGCCGCGCAGCATGATCGAACGCTTCGAGCGCGACTTCGGCGCCGACTTCGTGCAGGGCTGGGGCATGACCGAGACCAGCCCCATCGGCGTGATCGGCAACCTGCTGCCCAAGCACCTCGCGCTGTCGAAGGAAGAGCAGACCACCATCAAGATGAAGCAGGGCCGCGGCGTGTGGGGCGTGGAGCTGAAGATCGTCGGCCAAGACGGACTGCGCCTGCCGCACGACGGCAAGGCCTTCGGCCACCTGCACGTGCGCGGGCCGTGGATTGCGAGCGGCTACTTCAAGAGCGAAGGCGGACCGGTGCTCGATGCCGAGGGCTTCTTCCCGACGGGCGACGTGGCCACCGTCGATGCCGACGGCTACGTGAGCCTGGTCGATCGCGCGAAGGACGTCATCAAGTCGGGCGGCGAATGGATTTCTTCCATCGACCTGGAGAACGCAGCGAGCGCCCACCCCGCGGTGGCCGAGGCCGCGGTGATCGGCGTTGCGCATCCGAAGTGGCAGGAGCGGCCGCTGCTCATCGTGGTGAAGCGCGCGGGCGCCGAAGTGACGCGCGAGGAACTGCTCACATTCCTCGCAGGCCGCGTCGTGAAATGGTGGCTGCCCGATGACGTGGCTTTCGTCGACAGCCTGCCGCACACCGCCACCGGCAAATTGCTGAAGACGAAGTTGCGCGAACAGTTCAAGGGTTACGTGGCCGCGGCATCCGCATGACGGTTCGATGACTTGTTCGATTTTTCTGTGGACAACTCTGTGGGTTGTGCGGGGAGGCGACCCGGCGAAGCGAGAGCTGGCGTGGGTTTCCACCACGTTGCCTGTTGAATAGGCAGGCCTCCCGCGAGGGGCGGAAAGACGTGTATCGCGGCGAGAGGAATGAAGGAAAGCGTGGTAGGCGACGCATGCGCCGTGTCACCCCGGTCCGGGGCCAGTCAGATCCAGAGCCGGTACATCCAGAACGACTCGTCATGTTCAAAGCGCTCGGCAAATTCACCTGGAGAAAAACCGGCGATGTGCCGTGTGGCACGCACGAGGTGCGATTGGTCGGCAAAGCCATGGTCGAGCGCCAGCGTCGCCCAGTCGAAGGGCTGGCCGGTCTCGTAGCGCTCGCGCGCGGCGAAGAACAGGCCCTCGGTGCGCACCAGCGATTGCCAGTCGCGCAGCGAGCGCCCGCTGAAGGCCTTGACGCGACGCTCCACCTGGCGCGGGCTGTGCGTGCGGCGCCATTCGTGGGCCTGCCATGCGAGGCGCTCGACCCAGTGGCGGCCCAACTGGCGCAGCGATGGCGCGGTGGTCGAGCGTCCGTGCAAGGCCTGCCATCGCGGGGCGATGTGGTCGCGCAGTGCAGCCAGTGTGGCTGCGTCGTCGGGGGACCAGACCAAGGCGTCGAGCAGTGGGGACCACGTGGCACCCATGACCTCGTGCGCGGGCACGAAGCGGTCGTGAACAGCGGCCGGATCGATGCCGAACAGCGTGCGCGCGATGTCCGCAGTGAAGCAGATCATGCCGGCGCGTCCGTTCTCGTGCGCCCAGCAGACCGACGGGCGCGACTGGCTTCCTGAAATCACGACCGTCGAATCGGTGCCCGAGGGTCGCCAGCTTGAAAGCTGCTGTGCATCGCCGCGTTCGATCATGCTGGCCTCGGTGTGCTGGAACCACGACAGGCTCATCAGCGGCGAGGCCGGGAAGTGCGTCAGGCGTTGCGCATCGTTCATGGTCAGGCCTCGCGTGTCGCGCGAGATCGCAGCCACCACGGCCCCTTGCAGCACCGGCGGCGTCGGCAGGATGTGGCCGGTGTCTTCCGGGCCTACACGCGGCGCGCGCGCCAGCGGGTCGGGGTAGGCGAGGGGGGAAAGCAGGGGAGCGATGTCCATCGGGCTCGAGTTTAGGCAGTCGCGCACGCGTGTCGTTTCGGTTCAAGACGGTGCGCATGAAACGGGGAACCATGCGGGGCATGAACACCGCTTCTCCTTCTTCTTCTTCTTCTTCTTCTTCTTCTTCTTCTTCTTCTTCTTCTTCTTCTTCTTCTTCTTCTTCTTCTTTCTCCGCGTGCCCGATGCACGCGACGGCGCCTCTGAGTGCACCGGTGCGCCACCCCCTCGGCCACTGGCCGCCCGGGCCGCCCTCCGGCATCACGGGCTGGGGCCTGCTCAACCAGATGTCACGCGACCTGCTGGGCACGTTGGGCGACTGGCAGCAACGCCATGGCGACCTGGTGCACCTGCGCATCTGGCCTGAGCATCAGGTCGTCGTGACCGATCCGGCGTTGGTGCGCGAGCTGCTGGTCGCGAACCACGATGCCCTCATTCGCTGGGAGCGCGGCATGCGCGTGTTCTCGCAGGTGCATGGCCACAGCGTGTTGGTGTCCGAGGGCGCGGCGTGGCGCGACAAGCGGCATGCGCTGCAGCCTGCGTTTTCGCCGAAATCGACACAGAGCTTCGTGCCCACGATCGCGGAGACGGCTGAGCTTGCGATGCGTTCATGGCCGCGCGGCGACGAGGCCCGCTGGCCGATCGAAAGCGCCCTCACCACGCTGGCCATGGACGTGATCGTGCGCATGCTGTTCTCGCGCCCCATCGGCGACGACGCGGCACGGGTCGCGCGGGCCGTACACACCGTCGGCACGGCCGCGGACAGCGAGTTCTATTGGCCCGCGAGCTGGCCCGACGCGATGCCGTGGAAGCGCGCCAAGCGCAATGCGAAGGCGATGCTGCGCACGCTCATCGACGACCACCTGCGCGCGCGCTCGGCCATCGAGCCGGAAGAGCGCCCCGACGACCTGCTCACGCGCCTTCTGCAACTGCACCGCGACGATCCGGCGGCGTGGCCGTTGCAGGCCGTGCACGACGAATGCATGACCGCGTTCCTTGCGGGGCACGAGACCGTCGCGGCCACGCTCACGTGGTGGGCGTGGTGCCTTGCTTTCAACCCTGAAGCGCAGCGCAAGGCTGCCGACGAAGTGAAGCAGCGGCTGCAGGGTCGCGCGCCGACGGCGCAAGACCTCACTGCGATGCCCGCGCTGACCCGCACGCTGCAGGAGGCGATGCGCCTCTATCCCGCCGCGCCCGTTCTGTTCAGCCGTCGGGCGACACGGCCAGTGACATTGGGTGCCTGGCAGTTTCCGGCACGCACGATGTTCATGGTGCCGGTGCAGCTCATGCAACGAGACCCGCGCTGGTTCGAGGAGCCGCTGGCGTTTCGTCCCGAGCGCTTTGCCCCCGGTGCGCCCGAAGTGCCGCGCGGGGCCTACATGCCGCTGGGTGCCGGCCCGCGTGTGTGCCTGGGCCAGCACCTGGCGATGACCGAGCTGACCGTGGTGGCGGCGATGCTGCTGCAACGCCATGTGCTGTCGGTGCCCGAAGGGCAGGAGGCACCGCGACCGGTGCTTAACGTGACGCTGCGTCCGGCGAGTCCGTTGCACCTGCGCGTGTCGCCGGCCGGTTGACGCAGCTGGAGTGCGCCGCTACATTCAGTCCGCCCTGCGATGAGCGGGGCCGGGTTTAGCAGCCCGAAAGAACCGCGGTGAAAGCCGCATACCGCAATGGTGTTGCGGCTTTTCTATTCCGGCTTCCTTTTAGGCGGCTCGGATGGGAGGGCTCGCGCCCTGCCGGTTTCGCCTAGCGGTTCCCGGTCTGCTAACCCGTTCGAGCCGCCGCCTTCGTTTAGCAGCGTGGTGCGTGGTTGTTGCAAAGCCGAACCGAAGGGAGGCCTCCATGGCCGATTCGTCATCATCATCATCACGCGCCGCGCATGCCGGCGCCCAGTTCAAGCCGTTTGCCTGGAGCCTGTTGGAGGGGCTCGATCATCGGGCGCGGCAGCGTGCCGCGTTCCTCAACGATGCACGTGACGTGATCGATGGGGCGCACACGCTGATGCAATTGCTCGCGTGGGACGAAGAGCGTGGTGACGCTGTCGGGTCTCTGCTCGACACGACGCATCGCGCGTCGCTTCAACGGCTTGTGATCGCTTCGCTGGGAATGCTGCACGCCGACATTGAAGTGCAGTGCGAAGCGCTGTCCGCCCCCAGGCCCTGAACGGTCGCACCGCATCGCGGCTGTAGTTCCTCGAAGCACGGATCGTCGGCTATCTGCCCCGCTTCAACTGCGCGCGCCCCAGCGGCGTGATGCGCCGGACGATCGCGAGCTCCTGCGGTTCGCTGCTGTCCTTCCAGGTGAACGCGGGGCTGATGGCCGCGTCGACGAACCCGGCCTGCTTCAGCGCCTCGATGCAGTTGATCTCGTCGTGGTTGTCCACGCGCAGCGGGAACGACGCGCCGGCGATCCGGTGCAGGTAGGCGAGCGCGTCCGGACCCTTGGGCCTGGCTGGCGGCTGTGGCGCCGAGGCCCTGCTGATCTTCGCGCCGCGCTTGCGGCTGCGCATGCTGGCGATCTCGGCGTGCCCGTCGTCGGTGATGCACACGACCAGCGCGGCCTGGGCGAGCCTGTAGTTGCCGCCCGGGTCGAACGCCGGATCGATTTCGGCCTCGACCAGGCCTGTGGCTTTCAACACCGACACGCGCCGGACGTCTTGCGCGTCGGTCACGTGCAGCGGCAAGCGCGCGTGCTCCAGGTGGAGCAGGTAGGTAAGCGGCACCGAAGATCCCCTGTCTGCGCTCCCCGCCGACGAGCGGGATCAAATGTCAACAATTGTTAGCAAATGATCATTCTTGTGTACATGGTGGTCAAGGGCCATACCCGGAACAGGGTATTTCTTCGGTCTTAGTTCACAAAATGTTGACAAACGGGCGCCTGCCCGCTTGCATTCACCGGCTCAATGCTTGTGGTCGCCGTGACCCATGGACTGCGCGGGCTGCGCCGACCCATTGAGCGCGCGCACCGGGGCCTTCACCTCGACCGATTCGCGCTTGCCGTCCTTGCCCTCGAACACCAGCGTGAGCGGCACGGTGTCGCCTTCCTTCACCTGCTGCTTCAGGTCGAGCAGCATCACGTGGTAGCCGCCCGGCTTGAGCTCGACGGTCTTGCCGGCCGGCACGTCGAGCGCGGGCACCTGGCGCATGCGCATCACGCTGTCCTGCATGGCCATCTCGTGGACCTCGACCACGGGCGTGACGGGCGAAGTGGCCGAGACGAGCTTCGTGTCCTTCGCGGCGTTGATCTGCATGAACGCGCCGGTGGCCTGCTGCTGCGGCACGGTGGCGCGCACCCATGCGTCCTTGACGGTGACCTGGGCGTGGGCGCCGGCTGCGAGCAAGGCGGCTGCGGTGAGGGCGATGTATGCGATGGTTTTCATGAAAGTGATTTCCTTGGGTTGGCTGGAGGTGAGAGTCAGGCGGACGCGGCTTTGCCGAGGATCTGGCGAAGGTCTTGCGCGCATTCCTGCGCGCCCTGCTCGTGGCGCAGCACGAGGCGGATCTTGCCCTTGGGGTCGAACACGTAGCTGAAGGCCGAATGGTCCATGGTGTACGACGAGCCGGTGGGCACCTTCTTGTAGAACACCTTGAAGGCCTTGGCGGTTTCGGCGGTCTTCTGCAGGTCGCCGTACAGGCCGATGAAGCTGGGGTCGAAGGCCTGGGTGTAGGCCTTGAGCACGACCGGCAGGTCGCGCTCGGGGTCGACGGTGACGAAGATCACCTGCAGGCGATCGCCGTCCGCGCCGAGCAGCCGCTTGATCTCGGCCGCGCGCACGAGTGCGGTGGGGCACACGTCGGGGCACTGGGTGAAGCCGAAGAACATCATCACGGCCTTGCCCTTGAAGTCGGCCAGGGTGCGCTCGCGGCCGTCGGCGTCGGTCAGGCGGAAGTCCTGCGCGTAGCTGGCGCCGGTGATGTCGACGCCGTTGAAGCTGGCGGGCAGGATCCGGTCGCAGCCAGCGAGGGACAGCACGGCGAGCGCGGCCGTTGCGCCGCCGGCCAGCAGCAGGCCGCGGCGGGTGGTGTGGGATACGTGGTTCATGGAAGAAAAGCTCTCTGCGGCGCCGCGGCTGGCGCCGGCTCGTTGCGGGAACGCACGCGATGCGCCTCGCCAGGAGGCGGCATCACGCGCGGACGAACTGAAGACGAAAGGTCAGGAGAGCGAAGGAGGACCGCGCGCCGGCAAGGGCGCCGCGGTGGCCGCGGCGATGTGCGCGGACGCAATCGGCTGGACCGCACGGGCCAGCGGCATGAGCACGGGCAGTTCGACGGCCGGCGTTGCCGGCGGCGCGCCGGCCAGCACGCACAACGGGCAGTCCATGTGACCAGCACCGAACTCCTGCGCGCCGTCGTCGGTGTGGACGATGGCCTTGACCGAACCGGTGGTCGAGCAGACCAGTTCGACCGTTTGCGGGTGCACCACCGGCGAGGCGACGGCCACGCCGATCGACAGGGCAAACCACAGCAGGACCCAGCGGATCAGCCCGGCGCCGGGAGGCCGCATGCCCGCGCGCGTGGCGCGAGCCTGGGGTGCGGGGCGGGAAGGCGTGGGCATCGGCGCGGATTATCGGGCACAGCGGAATTTCGCGAAATCGATGCACTTATCCCTAGTTCCGGGGATATCTGCGCAATCCCAAAGCAGATTCAATCGCTCCCCTTGAATGGACGTTTGGTTACATGCGATCCGCTTCGGTTGCATTTTGGGCTGCGTCCTGCTTTTCAGTTCTTACTCAGGAGCTTGCGAATGGATCGGCGAAAGTTTTCTCTCACGATGGTCGGGGCAGCAGTGTTGGCTGGATGTGGCGGGGGCGGCGGTGGTGCAAGCGGATTCGCTTTCCCTCCCATCGCGGCTGCGCCACCCGCGGAGCCGCCGCCTGCGGCACCCCCGGCGCCGCCAGAGGTGGTGCCGGAGGTGCCGGTGGTGCCGGCCGGACCGGAGCTGGCGACGCCGACGGCGCTGCCCGCAGGCGTCGCGTTCCTGCAAACCATCGCCGCCACCGACAGCGGCGGCGCGCAAGCGCCCGGCCAAGCCAATGTCTGGGACCTGAACTTGGACTTTTCGCTGGAAGACGGTGGCGACGATCAATTCGACACCGCCTTGGCGCTCTCGGTAAAGGTCGGCGCGAGCACCGACGTATTCCCTTCGGACCAGCTCTATGCGGAACTGACGGCGCTGGGTCCGGAGTTGGGCGCGGCGGATGGCCAGCTCCTGGTTTCGTTCACTTCCGACCCTGGTTTTTCGGGCGTCGGCACAGGCGGGTACGCGTTGCTGCATCCGGGCACGCAAGTGCGCCTGCAGCAAACCTTGAACCTCGGCACCGCGACCGGTGGCATCTCGATGTCCTGGGTCGGCAATCGCAGTTTCGGCAACCGGTACCTCGGCAGCTTGCGGGACGACACGATTTTTGGGCAAGTTGTCGTGCGCGACACGGCGGGCGCGATCCTGGCTACGCTGTACAAGCTGGACGTGAACGGTGAAACGGGAACATGGGGCTCGGCCTCGCTCACCTCGTTCGCCGGGCAGACGGTGGTGCTGTCGTTCGAGCAGCGTGTGGTCGTGAGCGGCATGGTCATCGACAACGTCTCGGTGCAGGACGGCTCCAGCCATGAGTTTGTTGTCAACGGCGATTTCGAGGCGCAGGGCACAGGTTGGACCGTGTCGGCTTCCAAGATGTCGCAGAACGTGCGCTCCGGCGTGCGCACCGCGGGCGGCCTCGAGGTGCAACGAACCTTCTACACGCAGCCCAATGTGCTGTGGGGGCGGTTCACCGACGTCTTCCACAATCCGAGTGCGGCAGCGATCGTGGCCGAGGTGGCCTACGCATCCGACCTGGGTTCGGACAGCAGCGGCATCATCTATCCCACGCCCGGTGCCACCTCGAAGGCCTTGACCACCTGGGATGGCTCTCCGGGCGATCGCGACGTCGGTTTTGTGTTCGGTGCGGCAGACAGTGTGACCTACCTGTCCGCGACGGCGCTGCACACCCCGGACGGCGACGACGCGCTGATGTTCAAGTTCAACATCACGGTGCCGGCGGGAGGCAGCGTCACGCTGGTCAACTTCCTGTTGACGGATGGAACGGACACCGGCCGCACCGCCGCCGATGTCAACGCGCGAGCGACCGCGATCGACACGGTGGCCGCGGACATCGCCAACAACTTCAAGACCAATTTCGCCTACCAGCGCGGCCTGACGCAGGCGCAGCTGGACACGTTGAAGAACCTCTGAACGTTCAGGGAAACCGCAGGCCGACCCGCCTGTGGTTTCGTTCTGCGGCGGAAAAGACAAAAGCCTTGCAAGTCATTGACCTGCAAGGCTTTTATTGTTGGTGGCTCTTCACGGATTCGAACCGCGGACCTGTGGATTATGATTCCATCGCTCTAACCGACTGAGCTAAAGAGCCGTTCAATGCTGTTTAGCACCGAGCCAAAAATTATAGCCCAGGTTTTGGGCCGAGTTCAACTCCCCACCGGCAACTTCCCCAATTCCTCGGAAACCAGGCGCACGACCAGCTTGTCGAGCGTCTGCACCGAGTAGTTGCCGACGTCGTGCACGGTCTGCGTTCCCGCACCGCTCGCCGGGTTCGCCGCCTCCTTGTAGGTCAGGAACACGAAGCGCCCGCCCGTGTACTGCGCGATCTGCCGCTGGATGTACTCCCCCTGCTTGTCCAGGCCCGACGCGCCCACGCTGAACACCTTGATGCCCTTGCCCAGCGCGGCGACCATGTCGTCGTCGTACTGCGGGCCGCCGTAGTCCAGGTGCGGCGGCGCGTCGGCCAGCAGCACCACCAGGCGCGTGGTGCCGTTGCCGCGCCAGCTGAGCTTGTGGACGGTCTCGTTGAGCGCCTCGTTCATGGCCTCGGGGTAGTCGCCGCCGCCCGCGGCCTGCAGCCTGTCGAGCACGCCCTGGAAGGCGTTCAGGTCGTTGGTGAAGTCGTGGCGGCGCACAAGAAAGTCGTCGGTGCGGTCGCGGTAGGCCACCAGGCCGAAGCAGGTGTCGGGGCGGCTCGGCAGCTTGGCCACCTGGTCGGCGATGGTGCGCAGCGTGGTCTTGAGCTTGGCGATCTCGTCGTCCATGGAGCCGGTGGCGTCGATCAGGAAGACCAGGTCGAGCTGTGCGCGCTTCGGCGCCGCGCCGGGCTTGCCGTCGAGCACCACGTCGACGGCGTTCTTCTGGCCGCGCTGCAGGAAGGCCGTGCCCTGCCGCCCGTTCTTGCGCACGGTGACTTCATACACATCGCTGTGCGTCTTGTCGAAGGCGTTCGGGTGCAGCCAGGCGCGCCCGCCGGCGTCGGTGCGGGCCCACATGGCGGCGCCGCTCGGCGCCTGCACGGCCACTTCGGCGTCGGGCACGACGGTGCCGCGCGCGTCGCGCACCTGCAGCAGGTAGCGCGCGCTGATGTCGCGTTCGCGGTGGACCACCTGCGTGCGCTCGCGGAAGGCCGTGTACTCGCCGAAGTCGGCGTTGTCGTCGACCATGCCGGCGGTGACGGGTTCGTTGGCGGGGCGAGGGGCTTGGGCGGGCGGCTGGGCGGCGATGCGCGGCACGGCGGGAGAAGCAGGAGAGGCGGGAGCAACAGGCGCAGGCATCGCAACAGCCGCCTCGGCCATCGGCGCGACGGGCGCGGCCAGCGCACCCGCGACCTCTGCGCGCGACGACTTGCGCAGCGCCTCCGGCGGCGCCGACGCATCGGCCAGCGCGCGCCGTTCCCGCGTGTCGCGTCGTTCGAGCTGCGCGTTGCGCTGCATGCCCGGCGTCTCGTGCGTCTGGATCGGCCGTGCGCAGCCGGTGGCCGACGGCGCCTCGAAATTCGGCACGGCCTGCGTCACCTGCGTGCGGCTGTCGGGCGCCGGCGTCGGCCACCGCACGGCACCGGCCATCGCCGGGGGCTCGGTGGCGCCGCAGGCCGACAGGAGCAATTGGGCGCACAGCAGCACGACGAGCGGCCTGCGGAACCGAGGGGCGAAAGCGTGGGTCATGGAAGGACTCCGGGTGGTTGGATGCAGGCTGATACGGCGGGCCGTGCGGAACGGGGTTAAGCCCGCGCGATCTTTTTTTTGCCGCTCCGAACCCCGATGCCTTTCGCCGCCCGTACAAGCTCGGGTGAGAATCCTTCGATGTCCGCGCTTCCCCGCGCCCCTTCCGCCAAGAACGCCCTCGAGCGCCAGGCCATGCCCGACGACCAGTTGATGCTGGCCTACGCGCAAGGCGACGCTGCCGCGTTCGACGTGCTCTATGCGCGCCACGAAGGCGGGCTGTTCCGCTTCGTCAAGCGGCTGCTGGGCGCGCGGCTCGCGGCGCAGGCCGACGAGGTGTTCCAGGACACCTGGGTGCGGATCATCTCGGCGCGCGAGAGCTTCTCGCCGCAGGGCGCGACCTGGCGCACCTGGGCCTTCACCATCGCGCACAACCTGGCCATGGACCGCCTGCGCGTGAGCGGGCGCGAAGTGACGCTCGACGCGCATGCCGACGACGACAGCGACCCCGTGCCCACGCTCGAGCGCGGGGTGCGCGGCGCGGTCGATGCGGCCGCGCATCCGTCGGCCGAAGAACTCGCGTTCTGGCGCGCCGCGGGCCGGCGGCTGCTGGCCTGCCTCGACGAACTGCCGACCGACCAGCGCGCCGCGTTCCTGCTGCACCATGAAGACGGGCTGACTGTCGAGGCGCTGGCGTCGAGCCTGGAGATCGGCTTCGAGACCGTGCGCAGCCGGTTGCGCTACGGCTTGCAGAAACTGCGTGCCTGCATGGAGCGCTACCTGGCGGTGCTGGAGCAACGGGCATGAGCGGCAACACCACCGGCTTCGACAACGACAACGATCGCGATCGCGGCGATGACCTGCGCGACCCGGCGCTGCGCCGCGCGCTGGACCACGCGCCCGACCGCGACGCCGCGCCCGATCCGCGCACGCGCGACGCCATCCTGAAGATGGCGCACAACCTGGCCGCGGCGCCGATGCCGGCGTCGGGCGCTGCCGCCAACAGCGCCAGCGTGCTGCCGTGGTGGCGCCGCCTCTTCGGCGGCGGCGAGCCGCGTTCGCGCATGCCCTGGAATGCGGCCTTCGCCACGGTGCTCGTGGCGGCGTTCGTCACCGTGCTGTGGCGCAGCGAGCCGGTGCCCGAGGCGCGGCTTGATGGAGAGGCGCGTGTCGGCGGGGCGGCTTCGCCCGCAGCGCAAGCGCCTGCCGCATCTTCGGCACCCGCGGCACCCGCGGCGGCCACCGCGCCTGAACCCGCGCCGCCACCGTCGGCTGCGGCGAAGCAGGCGCCGGCTGCCGCGCCG
This sequence comes from Variovorax sp. OK605, assembly GCF_900115445.1. Classification (NCBI taxonomy): domain Bacteria; kingdom Pseudomonadati; phylum Pseudomonadota; class Betaproteobacteria; order Burkholderiales; family Comamonadaceae; genus Variovorax; species Variovorax sp. OK605. Next base: position 103,853 of record NZ_FOWL01000010.1, on the reverse strand, counting down.
ACTCCCGCCACACCTGCACCCGCGATTGCAGCCGAGCAGCGCGCCAAGGCGCTGCGCGAAGCAGCGTCAGCGAAGGAAACCGAGCGCGCCCAGCCGTCGCGCAAGCAGGCGGCGCCCGCGCCCGCGGCCGTGGCCCCTGAGCCTCCAGCCATCGTGGCCGAGCAGTCGGCGCCCGCACCCGCACAGGACGAACGCCGCGAAGCGCGTGTGGAAAGCGAACGCCAACGCGCCTACGCCGCACCTGCAGTTCCCGCAGCGCCTGTTGCTCCTGTTCCGGCCGCGGCACCCCCGCCGGCCATTGCCGCCGCACCGCTCGCGCGCCAATCGCAGGACGCATCGGCCCTCGCCAGCCAGGGCGGCAGCGCCAACGCGCAGGCGTCCGGTGCGTTGCGCGACAGCGCACCGCGCGCGGCGAAAGCGGCGCCGCTTCAAGCCGCCGTACCGTCGTCCTTCTCTGCGCTGGAGCGGTGGACGTCTTTCAGCTCAGGCGCTGGCGCGCGGCGCGCGCGTGGCGATGTCGAAGGGCTCGCTGCGTTGGTGGGCACCGTGGCGCGTTCGGCCACCGCACCCGATGCATCGCTCGACGCACCGGTGGAGGCGCGCCTGTCGCTCTATCGCGGCGACACGCTGGTCGCGGTGCTCGAGATCGCGGGCGACCAGGTGCGCTGGACGCCGCAGCCCGGCGGCACCGCACGGGTCGGCACGCCGCCGGCGCAGGCGCTCGATGCGCTGCGCTCGCTGCTGGCGCGCTGAACGAACGGCCCCGGCAGGCGACCGGGCGAGCCTGCGATCAGGGCGGTCAGGCGTTCTTGAAGTCCGGTGCGCGCTTGTTCAGGAAGGCGTCCATGCCTTCCTTCTGGTCGACGGTGGCGAACAGCGCGTGGAACAGCCGGCGCTCGAACATCACGCCGTCGCTCAGGCCGCCTTCGAAGGCGCGGTTCACCGATTCCTTGGCCGCCATCACCGAGATCTGCGAGAAGCCGCAAATGACCAGGGCGGCGCCCAGCGCCTCGTCGGCGAGCTTTTCGTAAGGCACCACGCGGCTCACGAGGCCCGCGCGCTCGGCTTCTGCGGCGTCCATCATGCGGGCGGTGAGCACCATGTCCATGGCCTTGCTCTTGCCCACCGCGCGTGGCAGGCGCTGCGTGCCGCCGGCGCCGGGGATCACGCCGATCTTGATCTCGGGCTGGCCGAACTTGGCGGTGTCGGCCGCGATGATGAAGTCGCACATCATCGCCAGCTCGCAGCCGCCGCCCAATGCAAAGCCGGCCACCGCGCCGATCACCGGCTTGCGGATCGAGCGGATGGTTTCCCAATTGCGCGTGATGTAGTCGCCCTTGTACGTGTCGATGAAGCTGTACTTGGCCATCGCAGCGATGTCGGCACCGGCGGCAAACGCGCGCTCGCTGCCCGTGAGGATGATGCAGCCGATGGCCTCGTCCGCGTCGAAGGCCTTCAGGGCCTGGCCCAGCTCGGTCATGAGCGCATCGTTGAGCGCGTTCAGTGCCTTCGGGCGGTTGAGGGTGATGATGCCGACCTTGCCTGCTTCGGTCCGCACTTCGATGTTTTCGTAGCTCATGGTGTCTCCGGGGGGAACGGGGGGAACGGGGAAAAACGCGCTTCACTATACCCAGCATGGCCGGTGCGGGTGGCAGGGCGCTGCGAGTTCCCATAGAGTGCCCGCCATGAGTTCCAACTACGCCTACCTGTTCGTCGCCATCGTGGCCGAAGTGATCGCCACCAGTTTCCTCAAGGGCTCGGACGGCTTCACGCGGCTGTGGCCCACGCTGGCTTCGGTGGCCGGCTACGTGGTGGCCTTCTTTTTTCTCTCGCTCACGCTGCGCACCATTCCGACCGGCATCGCCTACGCGATCTGGTCGGGCGTGGGCATCGTGCTGATCTCGCTGGTGAGCTGGCTGTGGTTCGGCCAGAAGCTCGACGGCCCGGCCATCGCGGGGCTCGGGCTGATCATTGCGGGCGTGGTGGTGGTGAACGTGTTCTCGAAGTCGGTTTCCCACTGAGCGGCAAGGGCGACCGTCTCTAGTTGAGAATTGCTCTCATCTAGAATGCCCGGCATGGAGTTGCCGATGCAAGAACATGCCGTGTTGCTGCGGGCCTATGCCCGCGTGCAGGAGCGTTGCTCGCGCCTGCTGGTCGAGCAGGCCGCGCTCGTCGAGAGGCTGGAGGCGCAGATCGTGCGCCTGCGCGGCGCCTTGGTGGCGCGCGACTCGGCCATTGCCATCGTGCGAGAGGAGCTGGCGGTGCGGGCCGCCGCGGGTGCGGCGCTGCCCAAGCGGCTGAGCGGCTTGCTGGCGCCGGGCAGCCGGCGCCACCTCATGACGCCTGCGCCGCAAGTGCCGGCCGACCTGCGCGAGAAGGCCGTGCTGTGCGTCGGCCACCAGGATGAAGCAGAGGCACCGTCGCTGGCACGCCAACTGGTCGAGATCGCCGGCGGCCGCTACCTGCACCACGACGGCGGCGACGACGCGGACGGCCCCGCGCTCGAAGCCAGCCTGCGCGCGGCCGACCTCGTGATCTGCCAGGCCGGCTGCGTGAGCCACGGCGCCTACTGGCGCGTGCAGGACCATTGCCGGCGCACCGGCAAGCCCTGCGTGCTGGTGGGCGAGCCGCAGCCGATGCTGTTCGTGCGCAACCCCGCCGCGGCGGAAAGCGCCTAGCCCTTCAACCAGTTCGCCACCTTGGTGGCGTCGTGCGCGAACAGGCGCCAGGTGGTCACGCCGGCCGGCAGCACGAGCGGCAGCTTGATGAGCTTGCGGTCGCGCGCGACGATGGCCGTGCACTTCGTGGCATCGCCCAGGTACAGCGCGAGGTCGTCGAGCTTGGCGATGCGCCAGGCCTGCGCCGGGCGTTGCGAGCCGCTCGAGCTCTTCTTGCCGGTGGCGGGCAGCTCGATGCCGATCCACTCGTCGTTGGCGGAGAACCCGGCCTTCTCGGCGGCGCCACCGCGCAGCACCACCTTCACCTGCACGCTGCCGCTGGCTTCGGTCACGCGCATGCCGAGCGTCTGCGCCTGCTGCGACGGGTCTTCGAGCGTGGCCACGCCGTGCACGCGCAGCAGTTGCGCGAGCGGGAGTTCGTCGGTCGAATGCACCCAGCGCGCGAGTTCGTCCGCGTACGAGCGGCCGCTCACGGCCTCCAGCGCGGCCGCGATGTCGGCCTCGCTGATCGGGCCGCCGCCGCTGTGCGTCCACAGGTGGCGCATCACGTCGTCGAGCGAACCCTTGCCTTCGTGGCGCAGCGTCAGGTCGAAGCACAGCGCCACCAGCGCACCCTTGGTGTAGTAGCTCACCGTGCTGTTGGGCGTCTGCTCGTCCTGGCGGTAGTACTTGACCCAGGCGTCGAAGCTCGCGTCGGCCACCGGCTGCACGAGGCGGCCCGGTGTCTGCATGACCTGGTTGAGCGTCTTGTTCAGCAGCCGCAGGTAGGCCGAGTCGTCGATGCGTCCGGCGCGGCGCAGCAGCAGGTCGTCGTAGTAGCTGGTGAAGCCCTCGAAGAACCACAGCAGCTGCGTGTAGTTCTCGCGGCTGTAGTCGTAGCGCGCGAACTCGGCCGGCCGCATGCGCTTGACGTTCCAGGTGTGGAAGTACTCGTGGCTGATGAGGCCCATCAGCGTGGTGTAGCCCTCGGGCTGCTTCTTCTTCTCGCCGCGCTGGGGCAGGTCGCGGCGGTTGCAGATCAGCGCCGTGGAATGGCGATGCTCGAGCCCGCCGTAGCCGTCGTCCACCGCATTGAGCATGAACACGTAGCGGTCGATCGGCAGCTTCGGGCCGCCGCGCTTGCCGGCCTTGTCGCCGTGCCAGAAGCGGATCTCGGCTTCGCAGATGGCTTGCGTGTCGGCGATGAGCCTGTCGCCGTCGAACGAGGCCGCGGCACCCGCGACCACGAAGCGGTGCGGCACGCCGCAGGCGTCGAACTCGGCGCTCCAGAAGGCGCCCAGCTCGACCGGGCTGTCGGCCAGCTCGTCGTAGCCCGAGGCCTGGTAGCTGCCGAAGCCGTACCTGTCGGCCTTCACCGGTACCAGGGCGGTGGCGCACGACCAGCGCGCCGCATCGGCGGGCAGCGCCGGCGCCACGATGTCCATGGCGTGCGGCGCGTCGGTCTGGCCTTCGACCCGCAGGCACACGCTGGTGCCGTTGAAGAAGCCGCGCTCGGTGTCCAGCCAGGCGGTGCGCACCGAGTTGTCGTAGGCGCAGACCTGGTAGTGCAGCACCAGCGGCTGGCCGGGCGTGCATTCGACCAGCCAGCTGCATTTGTCGAGCTGCATCAACGCCGGCTTGCGGCGGCCCTGCGTGGCGCGCAGGCCCTGCAGGTTCTTGGCGAACTCGCGCACCAGGTAGCTGCCCGGAATCCACACCGGCAGCGCCACGCGCTGCTGCGCGGCGGGCGAATCGATGGTGAGCGTGACGGAGAAGAGATGCGCGTGCAGGTCCGCGCATTCGACGCGGTAGCGCACGCCTGCGGTGGACTTGGCAGGCGTGGCCGGGGCGGTGGGGGCGGTTGGCGTGGCGGCTGCGGTGGCGCGGCGCGGTGCGGTCCGGGTCTTCGTCGCCATCAGCTGGACGAGGCGGCGAGTTGCTTCTCGACCTGCTCTGCGGGAATGGCGCCGGGCGTGCGAGTGCCGTCGCTGAAGATCAGCGTGGGCGTGCCGGTGATGTTGTACTTGCGGCCGAAATCGACGTTGCGCTGCAGCGCGGTCACGTCGCAGCTGCTCGGTGCGGTGACCGGCTTGGCACTGGTTTCCATCCAGTCGCCCCAGGCCTTGCCCTTGTCCTTGCTGCACCAGATGTCACGCGACTTGACGTTCGAATCGGGGCCCAGCACCGGGTACAGGAACAGGTACACGGTGACGTTGTCGACCGCCTTCATGTCCTTCTCGAAGCGCTTGCAGTAGCCGCAGTTCGGGTCTTCGAACACCGCCAGCTTGCGCTTGCCGTTGCCGCGCACGATCTTGATCGAGTCCTTCAGCGGCAGCTGGTCGAATGCGACCGCGCTGAGCTTCTCCACGCGTTCCTCGGTCAGGTTCTTGCGCGTCTTCACGTCGATCAGGTTGCCCTGGATCAGGTAGTTGCCCTGTTCGTCGGTGTAGAAGATCTGCGCGCCGTTCACGCGCACTTCGTACAGGCCCGGCACCGGCGCCTTCGTCACTTCCTCGATGGGCGGGAACTGCGGAATGCGCGCAGGCAGGTTCTTGCGGATCTCGGCTTCGCCGGCGGTGGCGGCCACGACCGCGCCCAGCGTGCAGGCGGCGAGAAGGAGGTTGCGTACGAGTGTCATCGGGAGATCCGTTGGTTCGGTTCGAAAAAGAGGTGCGAAAGCCGCGGGCCGTCAGGCCTTCAGCCCCATGGCTTGCGCCGTGATCCAGTGCTTGACCAGGCGCGTGCGGTCGAAACCGCGCATGCCCCAGTTGCGCAACGCAGGAAGTGGACCCAGGTTGTGCGAGAAAAGTTGCTGCAATCCGTCGGTCGCCAGGCTCATCTGCAACACGTCGGCACGGCGGGCGCGCTCGTAGCGGCGCAGCAGGCGCGGGTCGCCCACGCTGCGCCAGTAGTCGCGGTTCTTGATCACCTCGGCCAGCGCGGCCGCGTCGGCCAGGCCCAGGTTCAGGCCCTGGCCCGCCAGCGGGTGCACCGTGTGCGCGGCGTCGCCCGCCAACGCCCAGGAACGGTTCGGCTGGCCGGGCATGGCGCCAGTCCAGCGGTCGGCAATGGCGCGGGCCAGCGGCCAGGCGCCGCGCTCGCTCGTGAGCTTGAGCGCGCCCAGCGCATGGTGGCTGGCCTCGGTGATGGCGGTGTCGAACGCTTCGTCGCTTTGCGCCAGCAGCTCGGGCGCGCGCAGCTGGTCGACCGACCACACCAGCGCCACCGTCTTGCCGTGCGTGCCGCCGAGCGGCAGCAGCGCGAGCACCTCTCCCCTGTCGTTGAACCACTGGCGCGCAATGCCGTCGTGCGACTGCTCGGCCTCCATGCGCGCGGCAATCGCGTGCTGCGGATAGCGCGTGACCTCGTAGCTCACGCCCAGCGCCTCGCGCGTGGTGCTGGCCTTGCCTTCGCACACCACGGTCAGCGGCGCGGCAACGGGGGCGCTCACCACCTCGATCTGGGGCTGGAAGCGCACCGCGTCGGCCAGTTGCTGTTCGAGCGCGGGCACGTCGACGATCCAGGCCAGCGCATCGACCTTCTGGCGCGCGGCGCTGAACTGAACCCGGCCGCCTTCGTCGCCGTGCACCAGCATTTCGCGCACCGCGGTGGCGTGGGCCGCGTCGGGCCAGGCGCGCAGCGATTCGAGCAGGGTGCGGGAGGCGGTGTTCAGCGCATAGGCACGGATGTCACGGATGTCTTCCTTGCCCGGCGTGGCCGGCGGCACCACCAGCGCGACGCGCACCCGCTCGCGCGCGAGCAGCAGGGCCAGCGTACGGCCGACGATGCCGGCGCCGCGAATGCAAACTTCTGGGGGGAGAGCCATGAAACGATTGTAAGAACAAGCCCGCCCGGGCGCGCCCCGCGCCTTTCCCCCGGGAAGCGAAGGTCTTCCGGCCGCCGCGGCGCGCAAGACACGATGCGGGACAATTGCCGCCGAATTTCAAGGAACCCCCACCGTGTCCCAGCCCGCTTTCGACCTCGAAGCCACCATCGCGCGCCTGTTCATCTACCCGGTCAAGTCCTGCGCCGGGGTCGAGCTCCCCGAAATGCTGCTGACCGAGACCGGCCTGGAGTTCGACCGCGCCTGGATGGTGGTCGACGCCCAGGGCGAATTCGTCACCCAGCGGCAGCTGCCGCGCATGGCGCTGGTCAAGCCGCAGATGAAGCACATGGAAGTGGTGCTGCGCGCCCCCGGCATGCTGGCGCTGCACCTGGCCTTCGACCGGGTCGAGAAGCCGGTGCGCGTGCGCGTGTGGAAGGACGAAGTGGCGGCCTACGACATGGGCGACATCGCCGCCCAGTGGTTCAGCGACTTTCTCTCCGAGCCCGGCAGGCCGCAGACCCTGCGCCTGGTGCGCTTCGACCCCGAGCAGAAGCGCCTGTCGAGCATGAAGTGGACCGACGGCGTGGAGGCCGAGAACCAGTTCGCCGACGGCTTCCCGGTGCTGGTGGCCAGCGAGGGCTCGCTGGCCGACCTGAACGAGCGGCTGGCCGCGGCCGGCCACGACGCGGTCGGCATCGAGCGCTTTCGCCCGAACATCGTGCTGGCGGGCATGGAGTCGCACGACGAGGACCGCGTCGACGCGCTGCACATCGGCACCGCCGAGGGCGAGGCCGAGCTGCGCCCCGTCAAGCCCTGCACGCGCTGTCCGATTCCGGACATCGACCCGGCCACGGCCCTGAGCAGCCCGGAGGTCGGCGACATGCTGCGCACCTACCGCAAGGACCCGCGCGTGGACGGCGGCATCACCTTCGGCATGAACTGCATCGTGATCCAGGGCGTGGAATACACGCTCAAGGTGGGCCAGGCCGTGGGCGCGAACTACAGGTTCGAATGACCTGACCGGCGCCGGGCCGGCGGCTCGGAAGTCAGAGGTGAGAAATCGAAAGTCAGAAGTGCACGCCGGCGATCAGCATGATGTTGGCGTAGGGCGTGCATTCGCCCGTGCGCACGACGGCGCGGGCCTTGGCGCTGCGGCGCTTGAATTCCTCGTGCGACACCGTCTGCGGCGCGATGCCGAGCGACCGCGGGTACCAGCCCGGCAACTGCTTCGCACCGTCCAGCGCCTCGTCGGCCACGACGATGCTTTCCACCTGCATTTCCGACAACACCGCCTGCAGCACGTCGGTCAGCTGCGGCACGCCGCGCGCCACCGCCAGGTCGATGCGCCGCGGGCCGTCGGGAATCGGCAGGCCGGCGTCGCCGAGCACCAGCATGTCGCCGTGTCCGAGCGAGGCGATCACGTGGGACAGTTCGGCATGCAGCAGGGCGGTACGTTTCACAGCGGGGTCCAGTCGGGTGGCATGGGGCTGCGCAGCACGGCGTCGCGCAGCGGAATGGAGGGTTGGGCGCCGGCCTGCTGGATGCACAGCGCCGCGGCGCGGATGCCCAGGCGCACGGCCTCGTCGAAGGACTGGCCTTCGCCCAGCGCCACCGCCAGCGCGCCCAGGAAGGTGTCGCCGGCGGCCGTGGTGTCGACCGCCTGCACCTTCGGCGCGGGGTGGTGACGCGCGCCGCTGGCGTCGACCGCCACCGCGCCGCGCGCACCGAGCGTGACCACCACGCGGGCGATGCCCCTGGCGCGCAGCGCCTGGCCGGCCTGCGCCGCTTCCTGCGGCGTGTCGGCGGACTGGCCGCACAGCGTCTTGGCCTCGATCTCGTTGACCACCAGCGTGTCGATCTGCGGCCACAGCGGCGCGGCAATGGGCTGCACCGGCGACGGATTCAGCAGCACCTTGCAGCCCGCGGCGTGCGCCACCGCGATGGCGCGCGCGACCTGGTCCATCGGCGTCTCGAACTGCGTCACGAGAAAGGCGGCGCCCTGCACCTGCCGTTGCAGCGCGGCCTCGTCGATCCGGACCTTCGCATTGGCGCCGGGAACGATCACGATGCGATTCTGGCCGCCGTCCTCCACGAGGATCAGCGCCGTGCCGGTGGGCTCGCCGGCCACGGTGCGCAGCGCGGTGGTGTCGATGCCGTCGTTCTCCAGCGCCGTGCGCAGGGCCGTGCCGTGCGCGTCGTCGCCCACGCAGCCGATCATCTGCACCTGGGCGCCTTCGCGCGCGCAGCTCACGGCCTGGTTCGCGCCCTTGCCGCCGGGAATGGTGGCGATCGAATGGCCCTGCAGCGTCTCGCCGGCCGCCGGTGCGTGCGGCACGCGCAGCACCAGGTCCATGTTGAGGCTGCCGAGCACCACGATGCGCGGCGGCGGGGGGCTGCTGGAAGCGGTCTTCGGGTTCACTGAGCTCACAGGGTTCGCGGACATCACGGGGTTCGGGACTTTCGGGTTGCCGTTGCAGGCGTTTCGCTGGCAGGCACGGTGGCCTCGCGGAAGCTCGCGTGCCGCGCGGTCGAGGCGCGCACGCACAGCTCGGGCTGCAGCACCACCTTGCGCGCGTCGCGGCGCTTGCCGCCGACGCGTTCGAGCAGCATGTCGACCGCCAGCGCGCCGATGCGCTCCTTGGGCTGCGCCACGGTGGTGAGCGCGGGGCTCGTGTAGGCCGAGAGTTCGATGTCGTCGAAGCCGACGATCGAGAGCTCGTCGGGCACGTGCACGCCGCTTTCATGCGCAGCGCGCAGCGCGCCGATGGCCATCAGGTCGTTGCAGACGAACACGGCCGACGGCTTCTTCTCGGTGCGCAGGATGGCGTGCATCGCCTCGTAGCCGCCCTGGCTCGTGAAGCCGCCGCGCCACAGCAGCGAGTTGGCGTCGGCAATGTCGGGGGCGGCGCCGGCCTCGGCCAGCGCCATGCGCCAGCCCTCGATGCGCTGCTCGCTGGGCATCACGCCCACCGGCCCGCCGATGCAGGCAATGCGCTTATGGCCCAGCGACAGCAGGTGGCGCACCGCGAGCAGGCCGCCCTGCATGTGCGCGGTTTCCACCAGGTCGCAGCTCGGGTCGGCAATCTCGCGGTCGACCAGCACCGTCGGCACGCGCAGGCCGTGCAGCTGCTGCACCAGCGAATGGTCGTCGCCCGCGCCGGTCGACACCACGATCAGCCCGTCGATGCGGCGCTCGGCCAGCACCTGCAGGTACACGCTCTGGCGGTGGGGCTCGTCGTCGGTGTTGCACAGCACCAGCGTGTAGCCGGCGCCGAAGCAGCGGTCTTCCACGATGCGCACGATCTCGGCGAAGTAGGGGTTCGAGCTGTTCGGAATGAGCATGCCCAGCGTCGAGGTGGTGTTGCTCTTCAGGCTGCGCGCCATCGCGTTGGGCACGTAGCCCAGCTCGCGAATGGCCAGCTCCACGCGCTCGCGCACCTTGGGGCTCACGTGGCGGGTGTCGTTGACCACGTGCGACACGGTGGTGACGGAAACCTCCGCCTTCAGTGCGACGTCCTTGATGGTGGCCATGGTTCTTGCAGTTCCTCGTGAGGTGGGGTGTCGTCAAGCCAGGCGGCGATCGGCACGGCGCTGGCGCAGGGTGTCGATGATGACGGCCACCACGATCACGGCGCCGGTGATGATGCGTTTGCTCGGCTCGCTCGCGCCCACCTGGGCCAGGCCGGCCTCCAGCACCGCGATGATCAGCACGCCGAAGAAGGTGTTGACGACCGAGCCGCGCCCGCCCATCAGGCTGGTGCCGCCGATGACCACCGCCGCGATCACCTGCAGTTCGATGCCCACGCCGGCGTTCGGGTCGGCCGCTTCGAGGCGGGCCGACTGCATCAGGCCCGCAAGGCCCGCCAGCAGGCCGGTCACGGCGAACACGATGATGCGGATGGGGCGCGGGTCCACGCCCGCCAGGCGCATGGCCTCCTCGTTGGTGCCGATGCCCACCACGTGCCGGCCGAACACCGTGCGCGTGAGCACCAGCTGCCCGATCACCACCAGCACCACGGCCAGCACGAAGGCGGCGGAGATGCCGCCGATCCACGGCGCGGCCAGGCCCGAGATGGCGTCGCCCACGTACTGCGTGCGCGAGTCGGTCACCAGGTAGGCGCCGCCGCGCACGGCTTCGAGCATGCCCAGCGAGACGATGAAGCTCGGCAGCCGCCAGGCGACCGACACCGCGCCCGTGACCGTGCCGCAGATGAGCCCGGTGACCAGGCCGAGCAACGCGGCCACGGGCACCGAGAGCTTCCATTCGAGGATGGCGGCAGCGGTGACTGCGGCGCTGAGCGCCAGCACCGAGCCGACCGACAGGTCGATGCCCGCGATGATCAGCACGAAGGTCATGCCCACCGCCATCACGGCCAGCGCGGGAATCTCGTTGGCGATGGAGACGAAGGTCTCGCGCGTCAGGAAGTATTCGCTCAGCGAGCCGAACAGCGCGATCATGCCGACGAGCACGACCGTGAGGCCCAGGTACGTGCCGAGCTGGCCCTTCAGCGCGGAGGGCGCCGAAGGCGTGGCGGTCGATGTCGGTTTGGTGGCTGCGTTCATGGTGTGTCGGAGGTGACCGGGGCCTGGTCGGGAACGGCTGAAGCGGTTGACTCGGTTGACTCGGTTGAAGGGGCGGCGCTCGCCTGCGGATTGGCGGCGCGTCCGGTGGCGTCGCTGAAGGCGGCCGCCAGCAGCGACTGCTCGCTCCATTCGCCGCGCTCGAACACCGCGACCAGGCGCCCGGCGCTCATCACGCCGATGCGGTCGCACATGGCCATCAGTTCGCGCAGGTCGCTGGACACCATGAGCAGCGCGCGGCCGTCGTCGGTCATGCGGTCGAGCTGGGCATAGAGGTCGGCGCGCGCGCCCACGTCGACGCCGCGCGTGGGCTCGTCGAGCAGCAGCACCTTGCATTCGCGGTGCAGCCAGCGCGCGAACACCACCTTCTGCTGGTTGCCGCCGCTGAGCGTGGCCACCGGTTGTTCGATGTTGCGCGAGCGGATGCGCAGCAGCTCCACCAGCTTCTGTGCAATGCCGCGCTCCTTGGCCGGTTGCAGCCAGCCGGCGCGCGAGACGGCGCCCAGGTCGCTCAGCGTCGCGTTGACGCGGATCGACTGCGGCAGCAGCAGCCCCTGCGACTTGCGGTCTTCCGTGACCAGCCCGATGCCGGCGCGGATGGCCTGCATCGGCGAGCGCCAGCCCTTGCGGGCGTGGTGCGTGACCTTGCCGTTCTCGTGCAGCGTGATCTCGCCGCGGTCGGCACGGTCGGCGCCGAACAGCAGGCGCACGAGTTCGGTCCGGCCCGAGCCGACCAGGCCGGCCAGGCCCATGACTTCGCCCGCGCGCAGGTCGATGTCGACGCCGCGCACGGCCTGCGCGCGGCCGATGCCGCGTGCGCTCAGCAGCACCGGGCCCGCCACGCGGCGTTCGCGGCCTTCGTGCTCGTGCACCTCGCGCCCGACCATGCGCTGCACCAGTTCGGATTCGCGCACGCCGGCCATGGCGCGCACGTCGACCAGGCGGCCGTCGCGCAGCACCGCCACGCGGTCGGCGATGCGCTGCAGTTCCTCGAGGCGGTGCGACACGTAGACGATGGCCACGCCGCGCGCCTTCAGCAGGTCGATCTGCTCGAACAGGTGCGAGGTTTCGCGCGGGGTCAGCATGGCGGTGGGCTCGTCGAGCACCAGCACGCGCGTGTCGTCCTGCAGGTTGCGTGCAATTTCGACCATCTGCTGCTGGCCGATGCCCAGCCGCGCCACCGGCGTGGCCGGGTCGATGTTCTGCATGCCGATCTTGGCCAGCTGAAGCGCGGCCAGCTCGTGCAGCCTGGCGCGGCGGATCCAGCCGGTCTTGTGGGGGAGGCGGTCCAGCAGCAGGTTCTCGGCCACCGACAGCGTGGTGACGAGGCCGAGTTCCTGCATGACCATGCGCACGCCCAGGCGCTCGGCGTCGCGGCGCGAGCCGGGCGCGAAGGGCTGGCCGTCGAGCAGCATCTGGCCGCGCGTGGGCTGCACCAGGCCGCAGACCATCTTCGACAGCGTGCTCTTGCCGGCGCCGTTCTCGCCCGTGAGGGCCAGCACTTCACCGGCGTTGAGCACCAGCGAGACGTCGTCCAGCACCGGCGCCGCGTAGTCCTTGCCCATGGCGCTCAGGGAGAGCACGGGCTGGGCGGCAGGGGGATTCATGGCGGCGGAGGCTGTCGACGTCTGCACTTTGGCGGCCGCTTACTTCGAGTCCTTGGTGACCAGCACCACGTCGGTCTTCACTTCGGCGGGCATTTCCGACTGCTTCTTCTTGTCGGCGATGGCCTTCAGCGCGGTCTCGATGCCGAACACGGCCTGCTTGGCGGCGAACTGGTCGGCGGTGGCGAGCACGCGGCCGTCCTTCAGCATCGGCTTGATGGCGCCGATGTTGTCGTAGCCCACCACCAGCACCTTGCCGGTCTTGCCCGCGGCCTTGACGGCGGCCACGGCACCCAGCGCCATGCTGTCGTTGCCGGCCAGCAGGGCCTTCAGGTCGGGGTGCTCGCGCATCATGCCGGCGGCGACTGTATTGCCCTTGTCGATTTCCCACTGGCCGGACTGCACGCCCACCACCGTCACGCCGGCGGCCTTCATGGCGTCTTGATAACCCAGCGTGCGCTGCTGCGCATTGAAGGTGGTCGACACGCCTTCGATGATGCCGACCTTGTCGCCCGACTTCAGGTCCTTGGCGAGCGCGTCGCCCACCAGCTTGGCGCCGGCGCGGTTGTCGGGGCCCACGAAGGGCACTTGAATGGCTTTTTCCTTCAGCGCGGCGGCGTCGAGCTGGTTGTCGATGTTGACCACCAGGATGCCCTTGTCGATGGCCGCCTTGATGACCGGCACCAGCGCCTTCGAATCGGCCGGCGCGATGACCAGCGCGTTGATCTTCTGCGCCACCATCTGCTCGACCATCTTGATCTGCGCGGCGGTGTCGGTCTCGTCCTTGATGCCGTTGGCCACCAGCGTGTACTCGGCGGCGTGGGCCTTCTGGTGCGCCTTGGCGCCGTCTTCCATGGTGCGGAAGAATTCGTTGGCCAGCGACTTCATGACCAGCGCGACCTTCGGCTTGTCCTGGGCGAAGGCGGGCGTTGCGGCAATGGCGCCCAACAGCGTGAGAGCGGCAGCGCTTTGCAGGGTACGGCGGGTGAACTTCATGGTGAATGTCTCCTGAGGTGGTTGATCAGAGCGGTACGCCGGTCTGGGTCGGGGGCTCCGATGTTAGCTGAGGGAAACGTTTGCGCAAACGTTTGCTAATCGGGTTTAACCCTGATGCCGAAGGCAGGCAAAAAGGGGTCCGAAGCCCCGCCGTGCGGGCGTGCAGCCATGCTCGCCTAAAATCGCCGGTTACCCAAGAGGACCTCCCATGAGTTTGCAATGCGGCATCGTCGGCCTGCCCAACGTCGGTAAATCCACCCTTTTCAATGCGTTGACCAAGGCCGGCATCGCGGCGGAAAACTACCCCTTCTGCACCATCGAGCCGAACGTCGGCGTGGTGGAAGTGCCCGATCCCCGCCTCGCCCAGCTGAGCGAGATCGTGAAGCCCGAGCGCGTGGTGCCCGCCATCGTCGAGTTCGTCGACATCGCCGGCCTGGTGGCCGGCGCCAGCACCGGCGAAGGCCTGGGCAACAAGTTCCTCGCGCACATCCGCGAGACCGATGCCACGGTGAACGTGGTGCGCTGCTTCGACGACGAGAACGTGATCCACGTGGCCGGCAAGGTCGACCCGATCTCCGACATCGAAGTGATCCAGACCGAACTCTGCCTGGCCGACCTGGCCACGGTCGAGAAGGCGCTGCACCGCCACACCAAGGTGGCGCGTTCCGGCGACAAGGACGCGCAGAAGCTCGTCGGCCTGCTCGAGCGCTGCCAGGCCGCGCTGAACGAGAACACGCCGGTGCGCGCGCTCGAGTTCACGAAGGAAGAGCAGCCGCTGGTGAAGAGCTTCACGCTGATCACCGCCAAGCCCGCGATGTTCGTGGGCAACGTGGCCGAAGACGGCTTCGAGAACAACCCCTACCTCGACCGCCTGCGCGAATACGCGGCCAAGCAGGGCGCCCCCGTGGTCGCCATCTGCGCCAAGATCGAAGCCGACTTGGCCGAGATGGACGACGAAGACAAGAAGATGTTCCTCGCCGAGATCGGCCAGGAAGAGCCGGGCCTGAACCGCCTGATCCGCGCGGCCTTCAAGCTGCTGGGCCTGCAGACCTACTTCACCGCCGGCGTGAAGGAAGTGCGCGCCTGGACCATCCACATCGGCGACACCGGCCCGCAAGCCGCCGGCGTGATCCACGGCGACTTCGAGAAGGGCTACATCCGCGCCCAGACCATCGCGTTCGAGGACTACATCGCCTTCAAGGGCGAGCAGGGCGCGAAGGACGCGGGGAAGATGCGTTCGGAAGGCAAGGAATACGTCGTGAAGGATGGCGACGTGATGAACTTCCTGTTCAGCTCCTGAAAGGGCTCGCCCCCCGGGCCGCGCGCACTTCGTGTCGCTGCGCCTTTTCCTGCCCCGGGGGCACAACACCTGAGGCCCGGCGAAGCCGGTTCCTCGGTGTTTCCTGGAAGGAGCCATGCGGCTCTTTTCGGGAGAGTTGTTCGGTAGACTGCGCGCGCCCCGAATTCCTTCACAAGGCCCGCCTTCATGCTCACCGTCCACCACCTCAACAACTCGCGTTCGCAACGTGTGCTCTGGCTGCTCGAAGAGCTCGAGCTGCCTTACGAGATCGTCCACTACCAGCGCGATCCGCAAACCATGTTGGCGCCCGCTTCGCTGCGGGCCGTTCATCCGCTGGGCAAGTCACCGGTTGTCACCACGGATGACGGACTCGCGCTCGCGGAATCGGGCGCGATCATCGAGACCGTCATCGAGCGCTTCGGCCAGGGCCGGCTCGCGCCCGCGGCCGGCACGCCCGAGGCGCTGCGCTATCGCTACTGGCTGCACTTCGCCGAAGGCTCGGCGATGTCGCCGCTGCTGCTGAAGCTGGTGTTCGACCGCATCGAGACCGCGAAGATGCCGTTCTTCGCGAAGCCGATCGCCAAGGCCATCGCGGCCAAGGCCAAGGGCGCGTTCATCAACCCGAACATCGTGGGGCACCTGAACTTCATGGAAGGCGAACTGAGCAAGAGCGAGTGGTTCGCCGGCGATGAATTCAGCGGCGCCGACATCCAGATGAGCTTCCCGGTGGAAGCGGCGCAGGCGCGTGGCGGGCTCGACGCAAAGCGCCCGAAGCTGATGGCCTACCTGGAGCGCATTCACGCGCGCCCCGCGTACAAGCGCGCGCTCGAGCGCGGCGGCCCCTACGGGCTGCTGAGCTGATCAGAAGATCTGCAGCAGCGCCACCGTCATGGTGATGTAGCGCAGGAACTTGCCGATGGCCATGTAGGCCACGCATGGCCAGAACGGCAGCTTGAGCCAGCCGGCCACCGCGCACAGCGGATCGCCCACCAGCGGCAGCCAGCTCAGCAGGCAGGCCTTCGGGCCGAGCCGTTCCAGCCAGCCCAAAACTCGCACATGGTGTTTCGAGTGCGAGTATTTGTCGGCGACCTTGTGCGCGCCGTAGCCCATCCACCAGTCGACCGCGCCGCCCAGCGTGTTGCCGACGGTGGCCACCGCGATGGCCGGCCAGAACATGTCGGGGTTCAGCTTGAGCAGCCCGAAGAGAAACGGCTCGGAGCCCACGGGCAGCAGCGTCGCGGAGACGAAAGCAGCCACGAACAAGGTCGAGAGACCGTATTGCGGCAGCGCCAGCAGCGCCATGAGAGAGTCGAGCCAGGCTTGCATGAGGTCGGGTGAAGTCGGCGAAGTATAGGCAGTGCTCACGTCGCAACCGCGTGGGAGAAGGCCCCGAAAGCCCCGCGGCGACCCGGTGTTTACTCGGGTACCCAGGCCGCAAATCGTTTCAGTCGCTGAAATGCGGCGTGGCTACAATCGTGCCTCATTTTTCAGCAGCCGAACGCGCACCGCTCCCCTTCCAAATGACCTTGCAGATCGGCACCCACACGCTGGAAAACCGCCTGTTCGTCGCGCCCATGGCCGGCGTGACGGACCGGCCGTTCCGCATGCTGTGCCGTGAACTCGGCGCGGGCTATGCGGTCAGCGAGATGGTCACGTCGCGCAAGGAACTCTGGGGCACGCTGAAGACCTCGCGCCGCGCGAACCACGACGGCGAGCCCGGCCCCATCGCGGTGCAGATCGCCGGCACCGACGCGGCCATGATGGCCGAGGCCACGGTCTACAACATCGAGCGCGGCGCGCAGATCATCGACATCAACATGGGTTGCCCGGCCAAGAAGGTCTGCAACAAGTGGGCCGGCTCGGCGCTGATGCGCGACGAGCCGCTGGCGCTGGAGATCGTGCAGGCCGTGGTCGATGCGGCGCAGCCCTTCAACGTGCCGGTCACGCTGAAGATGCGCACCGGCTGGAGCCACGACCAGCGCAACGCGGTGAAGCTGGCGCGTGATTTCGAAGCCGCCGGCGTGCAGATGCTCACCGTGCACGGCCGCACGCGCGAGCAAGGCTACAAGGGCCACGCCGAGTACGACACCATCGCCGCCGTGAAGGCCGCGGTGCGCGTGCCGGTGGTGGCCAACGGCGACATCCGTTCGCCCGAGAAGGCGCGCGACGTGCTGGCGGCCACCGGCGCCGACGCGGTGATGATCGGCCGCGCGGCGCAAGGCCGGCCGTGGATCTTCCGCGAGATCGCGCACTTCCTGGAGACCGGCACGCACCGCGCGCCGCCGCTCGTGGTGGAAGTGCGCCGCTTGCTGCTCGACCATCTGGTGGAGCACTATGCGCTGTACGGCGACTACAGCGGTGTGCGCACGGCGCGCAAGCACATCGGCTGGTACGTGCGCACGCTGCCCGACGGCGAGGCGTTCCGCGCGCAGATGAACACCATCGAGGACTGTGCCGAGCAGCTGCGCGCGGTCGGCGACTATTTCGACGGGCTCGCGGACCGCATGGACCGCATGCCCGTGCAGCACCAGGCAGACGAAGAGCTGTCCGGTGAAGAGGAGGCGGCTTGCGCCGTCGATTGAGAAGAAGAGAAGAAGCAATGAGCAAGAAACACATCGAAGACTGCGTGCGCACCAGTCTGGACAGCTACTTTCGCGATCTGCGCGGCACCGAACCCGACGGCATGTACGAAATGCTCGTACGCGTGGTCGAGAAGCCCCTGCTCGATGTCGTCATGACGCGCGCCGAAGGCAATCAGTCGAAGGCCGCGCAATGGTTGGGCCTGAATCGCAACACGCTTCGCAAGAAGCTGGTCGAACACAAACTTTTGAAATAACTCCACGGCATATCCCATGGCCCAGACTGCACTCATCTCCGTTTCCGACAAGACCGGCATCCTCGAATTCGCCCAGGCGCTCCACGCGCTGGGCATCAAGCTGCTGTCCACCGGCGGCACCGCCAAGCTGCTGGCCGACGCCGGCCTGCCCGTCACCGAGGTGGCCGACCACACCGGCTTCCCCGAAATGCTCGACGGCCGCGTGAAGACGCTGCACCCGAAGATCCACGGCGGCCTGCTGGCGCGCCGCGACCTGCCCGAGCACGTGGCTGCGATCAAGCAGCACGGCATCGACACCATCGACCTGCTGGTGGTCAACCTGTACCCGTTCGAAGCCACCGTGGCCAAGCCCGGCTGCACGCTCGAAGATGCGATCGAGAACATCGACATCGGCGGCCCGGCCATGGTGCGCAGCGCGGCCAAGAACTGGAAGGACGTGGGCGTGCTCACCGACGCGTCGCAGTACGCCGTGGCGCTGGCCGAACTGAAGGCCGACGGCAAGCTCGGCGACAAGACCAAGTTCGCGTTCTCGGTGGCTGCGTTCAATCGCATCGCCGACTACGACGGCGCGATCAGCGACTACCTCTCGGCCATCGACTTCGACGCCAGCATCGGTCAGCCCGCGCCCAAGCGCTCGCTGTTCCCCGCGCAGAGCAACGGCCGCTTCGTGAAGGTGCAGGACCTGCGCTACGGCGAGAACCCGCACCAGCAGGCCGCGTTCTACCGCGACCTGTACCCGGCGCCCGGTTCGCTGGTGTCGGCCAGGCAGCTGCAAGGCAAGGAGCTGAGCTACAACAACATCGCCGACGCCGATGCCGCGTGGGAATGCGTGAAGAGCTTCGACGTGCCGGCCTGCGTGATCGTGAAGCACGCCAACCCCTGCGGCGTGGCCATCGGCAAGGACGCAGCCGAGGCTTATTCGAAGGCCTTCAAGACCGACCCGACCTCGGCCTTCGGCGGCATCATCGCCTTCAACCGCCCGGTCGACGGCGCCACCGCGCAAGAGATTGCCAAGCAGTTCGTCGAAGTGCTGATGGCACCGGGCTACACGCCCGAGGCGCTCGAGGTGTTCCAGGCCACCAAGGCCAAGCTCAACGTGCGCGTGCTCGAGATCGCACTGCCCAAGGGCGGCGCCACCGACTGGGACAACGGCCGCAACGCGATGGACGTGAAGCGCGTCGGCTCGGGCCTGCTGATCCAGACCGCCGACAACCACGAGCTCGCGGCCAGCGACCTCAAGGTCGTCAGCAAGAAGCAACCCACGCCGCAGCAGCTGCAAGACCTGCTGTTCGCATGGAAGGTCGCGAAGTACGTGAAGAGCAACGCGATCGTCTTCTGCGCCGACGGCATGACCATGGGCGTGGGCGCGGGCCAGATGAGCCGCCTCGACTCTGCGCGCATCGCCAGCATCAAGGCCGAGCATGCCGGCCTGTCGCTGAAGGGCACGGCCGTGGCCAGCGATGCCTTCTTCCCGTTCCGCGACGGCCTCGACGTGGTGGTCGATGCGGGTGCGAGCTGCGTCATCCAGCCGGGCGGCTCGATGCGCGACCAGGAAGTGATCGACGCGGCCGACGAGCGCGGCGTGGTGATGGTCCTCTCGGGCGTGCGTCACTTCCGCCACTGAGCGGCGAAAACTCCGGCGGCCGCGAGCCTTACTCGTGGTTGCCGAAGCGGTACTTCAGCTGGAAGGTGATGGCGCCGTACAGCCGGTTCTTGATGGTCGGCACGTACGCGATGTTCAGGCCCCAGTTCTTGCCTTCGATGGCCGCCGTCGGAAGGATGGCCGGGAACCAGTTGCCGTTGCGGTAGTTGGGGTAGCCGTCGAAGCCGCCCACCACGGCGCCGAACTTGACACCGTAGAACTCGAAGGGCAGCACGTACAGGCCGACGTAGTTGGACTGCTTGCGGTCGCTGTTGTGGAAGGTGCCCGCGGTGATGCGGTAGGTGTCGCTCAGCGGGTACTCGAAGCCCAGGCCCTGGTTCACGTTCTCCAGCCCCTTGCCGCTGTCGAAGTGGGCCGAGTAGAAGCCGGGGTTGACCCAGATGTTCTTCGGCTCGAAGGACTGTGCCAGCGAGAGCCCCGGCAGGAGAAGGGCACTCAGCATCGGCAGCATGCGCAGGGGGGTCATGGGCTGGAACGTCCTCGATATCTGTTGGGCGGGCCGCTTCGATGGCGGCCGCGTTTTCTTGATCCCCTGGTGCTGCCCGCGAAGTGCGCTTCGTCGAGTGCCGGGGCAATATACACGGCGCAAACCCGAAATGCGTGACACCGGGCCGTGATGCCGGGCCGTGACACCGTGCCGTGACACCGTGCCGTGATGCCGCCCGGCCGGCTCAGGCGGGCCGCGCCAGGTACTTGCGAAACAGCTCGGCCAGCCGCATGGCCGCCAGCGACAAGGGCTTGCCGCGCGGCGACACGATGCCCAGTTCGAGCGGCGGCACCGGCATGGCGAGCGCAATGCGCTCCACCATGTCCGCGTAGGGGGGCAGTTCGAGCATGCCCGCGGGCCCGATCATCAGCGCGTCGCTGCGCGTGAGCAGGCCCCAGCTCACGCCGAACGACGCGACCTCGATGCGGTGCTCCGGCAGCGGCAGGCCCTGCTCGGCGTACTGCTCGAGCAGAAAGCTGTGCTGGCTGCCCGGCGCCAGATGCATCAGCCATTCGGCGCCGGCCACTTCCTCCCAGCGCGTGGCGTGGCGCAGCGGATGGCCGCGCCGGCACAGCACCGCCATCTCCAGCGCGTCGAGCCGTTCGAAGGCGAAGTCGGCTTCGAGCGCCGCGGCCACGGGGCCGGCCACCGCGAAGTCCACCATTCCTTCGCGCAGCAGCGGCAGCACCTGCGGGATCAGTCCGTCGTACAGCTTGAGCTGCGCATGGGGCATGGCCTTGCGGAAGGCGCGCACCACCTCGGGCAGCGCGCCCAGGAACACCATCGGCGTGACGGCCACCGACACGCGCCCGTGCTGGCCGCCTTGCAGGATGCGGATGTCCTGTCGTGCGAGTTCGAGTTGCTGGTGCGCGAGCCGGGCGCGCACCGTGAGCTGGCGGCCGCATTCGGTGAACTCGATGCCGCGCGAGCTGCGCAGCACCAGCTGCGCATCGACCTCGGCCTCGAGTTCGCGGATCGCCTTGGTCACCGCGGCCTGGCTCAGGTGCAGGCTGCGTGCGGCGGCGCGAATGCTGCCGGTGTCGGCCAGTCGCAGCCAGGCCTTGAGCTGGTGGTCCTTCATCCGCGCATTCTGCCCGGGGGCGCCATCGGGAGATCCCCAGACAGGCGCAGGTTGTCATCGCGACAAGCGATTGTCTTTTGCGATCGAGATGCGCTTCCTAGACTTTGCGAACCGGCCGGCTCCATCCATCCATCCATCCAGAGCGGCGGAACTCTCAAAGGACACAGCGCCATGTTTGCATCGTCATCCGCGTGGGCCCGCCGCATTGCCGTCGCCGGGCTTGCCGCCGCCGCCATGGGCGCGTGGGCCGAGTACCCCGAGCGGCCGCTGAAGTTCATCGTGCCCTATGCCGCGGGCTCGGGCGTGGACGTCTCGATGCGGCCGGTGGCCGACGCGATGGGGCGCGAGCTGGGCCAGGCCATCGCCGTGGACAACCGCCCCAGCGCCGGAGGCATCGTCGGCACGCAGGCCGTGGTCACCGCCGCGCCCGACGGCTACACGGTCGGCTACGGCAACCTGGTGACCCTGAGCATCAACTCCGCCTTCTTTTCCAAGTTGCCGTACGCCCCCGCGAAGGACCTCGTGCCGATCGGGCTGATCTCGTCGAACGCGTACGTGGTCATCGTGCGCAAGGACCTGCCGGTTCGCAACCTGCAGGAGCTGATTGCCTACGGCCGCGCCCATCCGGGCCAGCTGTCGGTCGGCTCGCCCGGCATCGGCAGCGCGGGCCACCTCACCGGCGAGCTGCTGAAGGCGGAGACCGGGCTGGCCATGGTGCAGGTGCCCTACAAGACCGGCACCCAGGCCGTCGGCGACATGGTCAACGGCCAGCTCGACGTGACCATAGAGAACATCGCGGCCGTGCTGCCTTTCGTGCAGCAGGGGCGCGTGAAGGCGATCGCCGTGACCAGCGCGAAGCGCGCCTCGGTGCTGCCCGAGGTGGCGACGGTGGCCGAAAGCGGCGTTCCGGGCTTCGACGTGGTCGCGTGGGGCGCGATGGTGGCGCCCGCGGGAACGCCGCGCAAGGTCGTCGACCGCCTGAACACCGCGCTGCGCGCCGCGCTGGCCGATCCGGCCGTTCTGCGGGCCTACGCCGCCCTGTCGGTCGAGGCACTGCCTTCGAGCCCGGAAGAGCTCAGCGCATTGATGAAGCGCGAGACACCGCGCTGGGCCGAAGCGGTCCGGCGCGCGGGCGTCAAAGGCGACTGACGCCCGCCTCTTGCCCGCTCCCTGTTCCCATTTTTTCCCCAGGAGATACCTCATGCATCCATGGCAACTGGACGCTGCCGAACTGGCGCAGCGCATCAAGGCGCGCGAGCTCTCGTGCGTCGAGGCGGTGCGCAGCAGCCTGGCCCGGCTCGACGCGGTCAACCCGCAGGTGAACGCCGTGGTCGACAGCTGCGCGGAAGAAGCGCTGCGTGAAGCCGCGCAGGCCGATGCGTCTCTCGCGAAAGGCGAAAAGAGCGAAAAGACCGGGCCGCTGCATGGCGTGCCGGTCACGGTCAAGGTGAACGTCGACCAGCGCGGGCACGCCACCACCAACGGCGTGCAGGCGTACCGGAGCGTCGTGGCCGGCGAAGACAGCCCGGTGGTCGCGAACCTGCGGCGTGCCGGCGCCATCGTGATAGCACGCACCAACACGCCCGCGTTCTCGATGCGCTGGTTCACCGACAACGCCGCCCACGGGCGCACCCTCAATCCGCACGACGCGGGCGTGACGCCGGGCGGTTCGAGCGGCGGCGCGGCGGCGGCCGTTGCGGTCGGCATCGGCGCCATCGCCCATGGCAACGACCAGGGCGGATCGATCCGCTATCCCGCCTACGCCTGCGGCGTGTACGGGCTGCGTCCCAGCTTCGGGCGGGTGCCCGCGTTCAATCCCTCGGGCAAGGGCGAGCGCCCGCCCGTGGTCCAGCTGAGTTCGGTTCAGGGGCCGCTCGCGCGCAACGTGCGGGACCTGCGCATCGCCTTCGCCGCGATGGCCGCGCGCGACGTGCGCGACCCCTGGTGGGTGCCCGCGCCGCTCG
Source organism: Variovorax sp. OK605 (assembly GCF_900115445.1). Classification (NCBI taxonomy): domain Bacteria; kingdom Pseudomonadati; phylum Pseudomonadota; class Betaproteobacteria; order Burkholderiales; family Comamonadaceae; genus Variovorax; species Variovorax sp. OK605. The sequence goes on along the minus strand of NZ_FOWL01000010.1, from coordinate 80,858 downwards.
AGGCCGCGGATGCCGCGGCGCCGGTGCGCGTGGCGCTGTGCACCGAACTGCCCGGCTACGCCTGCGATCCCGAGGTGGCCGATGCGCTGCAGCGCGCGGCACGCAGCCTCGAACGGGCCGGCTACCAGGTCGAGCCCATGCAACCGCCCCGCCTGCGCGAGGCCGCGGACCTCTGGCTCGCATTGACGATGGCCGACAGCCGGCTGCTGGTCGAACCCGCGCTGCTGCGCGACGGCGACGAGACCATCCGCGAGGCCTACCGCGCCATGGACGCGCATGCGCCGCAGTTCGACACGGCGGGCTACATGGGTGCGCTTGCCGCGCGCACGGGGCTGATGCGCGAGTGGGCCCTGTTCCTGCAGCGCCATCCGCTGGTGCTGCTGCCGGTGTCCTGGCGCCACCCGTTTCCGGTCGACGCGGACCAGCAGGGCAGTGCCGCCATGCGCGGCCTGCTCGATGCGCAGAGCCCGCTGCTGTCCACCGCCATCCTGGGCTTGCCGGGGCTGTCGGTGCCCATGGGCTTGCGCAACGGCCTGCCCACCGGCGTGCAACTGGTGAGCGACAGGTTCCGCGAAGACCTGTGCATGGCCGCGGCCGAGGTGCTCGAGGCCGACGCCGGGCCGGTCCCGGTCGTCGATCCCTGCGGCGCAAGGCGCGTCAGCGCTTCCTGAAGATGTCGCGCGCCGCCTCGACGGTGGCGGCGATGTCTTCGTCGGTGTGGGCCGCGCTCACGAAGCCCGCTTCGTAGAGGGCCGGCGCAATGTAGACGCCGCGGTCGAGCAGGCCGTGGAACAGCGCGTTGAACTGCGCGTTGTCGGTGGTCATCACGGTCGCGTAGTTCTGCGGCAGGTCCTTCATCAGGAAGAAGCCGAACATGCCGCCTTCGCTGTCGGCGTTGAAGGGCTGGCCTTCCGCGGCTGCAGCGGCCTTCAGGCCGTCGACCAGCGCGCGCGTCTTGTGGCCGAGCGCTTCGTAGAAACCGGGCTTGGCGATTTCCTTCAGCGTGGCAAGGCCGCAGGCCGTGGCCACCGGGTTGCCCGACAACGTGCCGGCCTGGTAGACCGGGCCCAGCGGCGCGAGCTGTTCCATGATGGCGCGCGGGCCGCCGAAGGCCGCCAGCGGCATGCCGCCGCCGATGACCTTGCCCAGCACCGTGAGGTCGGGCTTGACGCCCAGCACGCCCTGCGCGCCGTGCAAGCCCACGCGAAAACCGGTCATCACCTCGTCGAACACCAGCAGCGCGCCGTGCTGCGTGCACAGCTCGCGGCAGCGCTTGGCGAACTCGGGCGTGGCGCGCACGAAATTCATGTTGCCGGCAATGGCCTCGATCATCAGGCAGGCGATGTCGTTGCCGTGCAGCGAGAAGGCCTCTTCGAGCTGCTGCAGGTTGTTGTACTCGAGCACGATGGTGTGCTGCACCACCTCGGGCGGCACGCCGGCCGAGGTCGGGTTGCCGAAGGTCGCGAGGCCGGAACCGGCCTTCACCAGCAGCGCGTCGGCGTGGCCGTGGTAGCAGCCCTCGAACTTGATGATGCTCTTGCGGCCGGTGGCGCCGCGCGCCAGGCGCAGCGCGCTCATGGCGGCCTCGGTGCCCGAGCTCACGAGGCGCACCATTTCCATCGACGGCACCAGCGCGAGGATGGCCTCGGCGAGCTCGATCTCGCGCTCGGTCGGCGCGCCGTACGAGAAGCCTTCGAGCACGGCCTTCTGCACCGCCTCGACCACCGCGGGGTGGCCGTGGCCCAGGATCATCGGGCCCCAGGAGCCGATGTAGTCGATGTAGCGCTTGTCGTTGGCGTCCCAGAAATAGGCACCCTGCGCGCGCTGGATGAAGCGGGGCGTGCCGCCCACGGCCTTGAAGGCGCGCACGGGCGAGTTCACGCCACCGGGAATCACGGCGCGGGCGCGCTCGAAAAGAATGTCGTTCTGGTCGGTCATCAGTGTCGGGTGTCGTGGGGGGGGAGGGCGAAATCGGGCTCGGCGTCGGGGGCATCGTCGTCGTCGTCGTCCTCCGGTTCGGCCCAGAACAGGCGGTCTGGCAGCACATGGCCCATGCCGGGGCGGAAACCCGCGTCGAGGCAGCGGTCCATGTAGGCCAGGGCTTCGGAGGTGGCGGCCACCAGGTCGGTGCCGCTGGCCAGCAGGGCGGCCAGCGCGGCCGACAGGGTGTCGCCGGCACCGGCGAACACGGCCTCCAGCCGCTCGTACTTTTCGCTGGCGAGCACCGACTGCGGCGAGGCCAGCACGTTGTCTATGAACTGCTCGGGCAGCACCATGCCGGTCACCAGCGTGTAGGGCACGCCGAACTCGCCGGCGGCCTTGGCGATGTCGCGCGCGCCGGGCGGACGCTCCCCGCTCCAGTCCGGCAGCAGCCAGCGCCACAGGGTGCTGTGGTTTCCGACCAACACCGTCGTTTGAGGCAAAACAAGTTCCCGAAACGCGTCCAGATAGGGCTCGATCAGGTTTTCGTCCCACCACGACAGGTTGGGCATGTAGGCCACCACGGGCACGTCGGGATAGTCGGCGGCGGTCTCGGCGATGGTGCTCAGCGCCTCGGTGGTGCCGGCGAAACCGACCTTGATCAACTGCACTTCGACGTCCTCCAGGATGGCGCGCGCCTGCTCGGCGATGGCCTCCTCGTCGAACGGGAAGTGGTCGAAAATCTCGGCCGTGTCCCGGGCGTAGGCGCCCGTCACCACGGGCAGGATGTGTGCGCCCACCGACGCCATGGCGAGGGCGTCGGCGCCCAGGCCGCCCGCCCCGCTGGGATCGCTGGCATTGAACACCAGCACGCAGGGGGGATTCAGGTCGCGTTCGGCCAGCTCGCTGTCATCCTGCGAGGGGTCGTTAAGATCGCCCGGTTTGCGGGCGTTATCTGCTGGAAGTAAGTAGATGGTCATACGCCGGGCTGGATCCCCTGGATGGTGGCATAGGCGCGACGTTTACGGTCCGCCAGTGAGATACGCATAGATACACTCGTTGCATTTAATGAACAAGGACTTTAAGCTCCGATGAACACGAAAACTTGGATGTGCCTGATTTGTGGGTGGATCTATGACGAAGCGGTTGGTGTACCGGAAGACGGCATCGCGGCAGGCACGGCCTGGGCCGATGTTCCGATGAACTGGACCTGTCCTGAGTGCGGTGCGCGCAAGGAAGACTTCGAAATGGTTGAAATCTGAAAGCATGGCATAGATAGAGCTACGCGGTCTGCGTCGATGTCGGCGCGGCGGGCTTCCAAGTCTCATGAGCAGGAGCGTTTGCAATGGGCCCGAATGGATCAGGTTACAAGGTGCTTGTCATCGACGACAGCAACACCATCCGGCGCAGTGCCGAGATTTTTCTGAAGCAGGGTGGGCACGAGGTTCTTCTCGCGGAAGACGGCTTCGACGCGCTCTCCAAGGTTAACGACCACAAGCCGCATCTGATTTTCTGCGACATCCTGATGCCGCGGCTCGACGGCTACCAGACCTGCGCCATCATCAAGCGCAACGCCAATTTCTCCAACGTCCCGGTCGTCATGCTGTCCTCGAAGGACGGCGTATTCGACAAGGCCCGCGGCCGCATGGTCGGCTCCCAGGACTACCTGACCAAGCCTTTCACCAAAGACCAGCTGCTGCAGGCCGTGCAGCAGTTTGGCATCGTTCAACAGGAAGCGCAGTAATGCCTATTCGAAAAATCCTCGTCGTCGACGACTCCAAGACGGAACTGATGTTCCTGTCCGACCTGCTGCAGAAGAACGGCTATGCCGTGAAGACCGCCGAGAACGCCGACGACGCCATGCGCCGCCTGGAAGAAGATCAGCCCGACCTGATCCTCATGGACGTGGTCATGCCCGGCCAGAACGGCTTCCAGCTCACGCGCGCCATCGTCCGCGACCCCAAGTACGCCGCGATTCCGATCATCCTGTGCACGAGCAAGAACCAGGAAACCGACCGCGTCTGGGGCATGCGCCAGGGCGCCCGCGACTACATCGTCAAGCCAGTCAACGCAGCCGATCTGATGTCCAAGATCAGCGCGCTGGCCTGACCGAAAGCCCGCCGAGTCCATGGCGAATCGCGATGCTCTGAGAGCCTTCCAGTCCCGGCTGGCGAGCCGCCTGCAGGCTGCTCGCACGACGGGCGTGGCCGCCACGTGGCTGGCCGTCGAGGCGGGTGAGGGCAAGTACCTCTTCCCGCTGGGACACGCCGGCGAAATCTTTCCCTGGACGCCGCCCCAGCCCGTGCCCTACACGGAACCCTGGTTCCTCGGTGTTGCCAACCTGCGCGGCGGCCTGTACGGCGTCGTGCAGCTTTCGGCGTTCGCCGCCGGCGCGCCGCGCGCGCTGGCCGCCACCGAAGCGGCGCGCATCCAGTCGCGGCTCGTTGCCTTCAACGAGCTGCTCGAAGTCAACTGCGCATTGCTGGTCGATCGACTGGCGGGGTTGCGGGGCGCGGAGGCCTTCACGGCCGCCGAACCCCCGGGCGCAGAAGCACCTGCCTGGCACGGGCAGCTGTACACCGACGCAGCAGGAGAACGCTGGCAGGAAGTCAACCTGCAAGCGCTTTCGCAGCAACCCCAGTTTTTGAGTATTGGTGCGTAGCAGTGCTTCCGCACGCCGTACCGGCAACCACCTGAAGGACCGACCGTGAGCTCGATCGCCGACAAGTTCAAGAAATTACTGCCCGCCAACAACGGCAATGACAAGGCCCGCGTCGACGGCTCCGGTTCCACGTTGTCGATCGACGACGTCGACACGGTCCAGGTCCCGGACGAAAAAACCGTGCGCCTCGCCAGGAAGGGCGCGGCCACCGACACCAGCTTCGGCGACCTCGACCTGCCGGGCGGCGGCGACGCCGCCAACGAGCCGGCCGCAGTGGCGCCCGAGCCCGTGCTCGACCTCTCCGGCGGCCGCGCGGCTTCCGGCCTGGCCAAGCAGCAGCGGATCCTGGCCATCCTGCTGGCCGTGGTCGTGTTGCTGCTGTTGCTGGTGGCCGGCTCCGCCATTCTTCGCGCGGAACGCCTGGCGCAGCAGGTGGCGGCCACCGGCCAGTCGCTGATGCAGTCGCAGCGTCTGGCCAAGTCGATCTCGCAGGCCCTCGTGGGCAGCGCCTCGGCGTTCGTCGAAGTGAAGGACAGCGCGGACGACCTCTCGCGCCGCGTTGCCGGCCTGACCAACGGCGACGACTCGCTGCGCCTGGAACGCGTGGGCAACCAGTACGACGAGGAGATGAGCAAGATCAACCCTCTCGTCACCCGTGCCGACACCAGCGCCAAGGCCGTGCTGGCCCAGCGCCAGATCCTGACCCAGGTGGGTGCCGCCTTGCGCGACATCAACCAGCAGTCGTCCACGCTGCTCGAAATGACGGAAACCGTCGCGTCGCTGAAGATGCAGCAGAACGCCACGCTGCCCGAGATCTCGGCCGCCGGCCAGCTCGTGATGCTGACGCAGCGCATCGGCAAGTCGACCAACGAGTTCTTCACGGTCGAGGGTGTGAACCCCGACGCCGTGTTCCTGCTGGGCAAGGACCTGAACACCTTCCAGGAAACCACCCGCGGCCTGCTCGACGGCAATGCGCAACAGCGCTTCCCCGGCTCGCGCGACCCGCAGACGCGCGAACAGCTCGAAGCCATCCTGAAGACCTACGAGCAGATGCGCACGCAGGCCTCCGCCATTCTGGGCAACCTGCAAGGCCTGGTGGCCGCGCGTGAAGCGCAAGCGTCCATCCTGACCGACAGCGAACCCCTGCGCAAGGCGCTGGGCGACCTGCAGGAAAAGCTCTCGGCCCGTACCGGCCTGGGAGCCGGGACCATCGTGCTGCTGTTCGTGCTGTCGCTGGCCGCCCTGGCGCTGGCCGGCGCCATCGGTTTCGTGCAGGTGCGCGAAGGCCGTGAACGTGCCGCCGTCGCCGAACGCGAACGTCTGGCGGCCGAGCAGGCTTCCGACGAAGCCGGCCGCGTGAACAACGCCAACCAGGCCGCCATTCTTCGCCTGATGAACGAACTGCAGACAGTGGCCGAAGGCGACCTGACGCAGGAAGCCACCGTGACCGAGGACATCACCGGCGCCATTGCCGACTCGGTGAACTACACGGTGGAAGAACTGCGCCTGCTGGTGGGCAACGTGCAGAACACGGCCACCCGCGTGGCGCAAACCACGTCGCAGGTCGAAAGCACTTCGACCGAACTGCTGGCCGCCTCGACCGAACAGCTGCGCGAAATTCGCGAAACCGGCCAGTCGGTGCTGACCATGGCCGAGCGAATCAACGGCGTGTCCTCGCAAGCGCAAGAGTCCGCCACGGTGGCGCGCCAGTCGCTGCAAGCCGCATCGTCGGGCCTGCAGGCCGTGCAGAACGCCATCGGCGGTATGAACTCCATCCGCGACCAGATCCAGGAAACGTCGAAGCGCATCAAGCGCCTGGGCGAGTCGTCGCAGGAAATTGGCGAAATCACCGAGCTGATCTCGGACATTACCGAACAGACCAACGTGCTGGCGCTGAACGCAGCCATCCAGGCCGCATCCGCCGGTGAAGCCGGCCGAGGCTTCTCGGTGGTGGCGGAAGAAGTTCAGCGACTGGCCGAACGCTCCGCGGACGCCACGCGCCAGATCTCGGCGCTGGTGAAGGCGATTCAGACCGACACCCAGGACGCGGTGGGCGCCATGGAGCGCTCCACGCAGGGTGTGGTCGAAGGGGCCAAGCTGTCCGACAACGCGGGTACCGCGCTGTCCGAGATCGACCGCGTGTCGCGCCGACTCGCCGACCTGATCGAGCAGATTTCGCAATCCGCCTCCCGCGAAGCCGATTCGGCCAACGTGGTGGCCGCGAACATCCAGCACATTTTTGCCGTGACGGAACAAACCGGCGAAGGCACGCGTACCACCGCCCAGCAGGTGCGCGAACTGTCGCAGATGGCCGAAGAACTGCGCCGCTCGGTGGCCCGTTTCAAGATTGCCTGATCCCCGATAGATAAGAACGGCGAGCACCCAACGTGTCGATTCAAACCCCTGCCACGGCCCCTCTTGCCGGCAACGTGCCGGCCACCGAAGACCTGGGGCCGCTGGCCTGGGTGCTGGGAGAAATCCAGAAATCCCTCGACGTTGTGGGCAAGTCGTTGCGGCGCTTCGTGCGCGACGTGGGCACCGCTGCCGAGCCCGACAGCGGCCCGCTGCAAATGGCCCGCCAGCAACTGCACCAGGCCGTCGGCGCCCTCCAGATGGTGGGGCATCCCTCGCCCGCGCTGGTGCTCGGCGCCATCGAGTTCGCGGTGCAGGGCTTCATTGCCGAACCGCTGCGCTGCACCGAAGCTGCCGTGATCAAGATCGAGCGTGCCGGCTTCGCCGTCACCGATTTCCTCAACGCCCTGTTGGCCGGCAAGCCCGTGTCGTCGGTGGCGCTGTTCCCGCAGTACCGCGACGTGCTGGAGCTGGTGGGCAACGAGCGCGTGCACCCGGCCGACCTGTGGGGCGCCACCTGGCGCTGGGTCGAGGTCAAGCCCGCGTTCACGCAGGCCGCCGTCGCCTACGACCCGGCCGTGCGCTCGCGGCTGGACCGCGAAGTGCTGCAGATGGTCAAGACCGGTGACCCGCAGGCCGCGCGGCGCCTGCATGCGCTGTGCCTGGGCCTCGGACGCGGCGCGCTGCTGCCCCGCGTCGCCAGCTTCTGGACCCTGGCCGCCGGCTTCTTCGAAGCGCTGGCCACCGGCCTGATCGCGCCCGACTCGTACGTCAAGCGCGCCGCTTCGCGCGTGCTGCTGCAGTACGCCACGCTCGCGCGCGGCGACAGCCTGGTGTCCGACCGCCTCGGCCAGGACCTGCTCTTCTTCTGCGCGCAGGGCGTGCCTGCCGCCACCGACGACGCCGACACGCTGCGCACCGTGCGCAACGCCTGGGGCATCGCCAACGAGCCGCACATCGACTACACCGTCGAGCAGTTCGGCCGCTTCGATCCGCTGGTGCTGCAACAGGCCCGCAAGCGCATCGAGACCGCCAAGGAAATGTGGTCTGCGCTCTCGGGCGGCGACGTCACCCGCACGCGCCAGGTGGCCGACACCTTCGCCCAGCTCGGCGAGTCGCTGCAGAAGCTGCATCCGCCGAGCCTGCCGATGGTGCAGGCGCTGAACCACGCGGTCGACGCCTCCGTGCGCTCCGGCCAGGCGCCCGGCACCGAACTCGCGATGGAAGTCGCCACCTCGGTGCTGTACCTGGAAGCCGCGCTCGAAGACCTCGACCCGAGCGACCCGCAACTCACGTCCCGCACGCTGCAGCTGTCGGGGCGCATCGAACGCGTGCGCGCAGGCGGCCATTCCGAGCCGCTCGAGCCGTGGATGGAAGACCTCTACCGCCGCGTGAGCGATCGCCAGACCATGGGCACCGTGGTCGACGAGCTGCGCAGCCACCTGAGCGAGCTCGAGAAGTCGCTCGACCAGTACTTCCGCCGCCCGGCCGAAAAGACCCTGCTGCGCACCGTGCCGACGCAGCTCATGCAGATGCGCGGCGTGTTCTCCGTGCTCGGCCTCGACCAGGCCGCGCTCACCGTGCAGCGCATGCGCGACGACGTCGAGGCGATGCTCGTGAGCACCTCGCCGGCCGAGGAAATGGCCGGCTTCGACGCGCTGGGCAACAACCTGGGCGCGCTCGGCTTCCTGATCGACATGCTGGGCTACCAGCCCGCACTGGCCAAGCGCCTGTTCGTGTTCGACGCCGAAGCCGGCGAGCTCAAGCCGCTGATGGGCCGCCAGGCCACCGACACGCCCGTGGCCGAAGGCGCCGCACCGGTGCAGGCGCCGGCCGCGCAGTCCGTGCTCAGCATCGAGGAGGTCGACGCACAGATCGCCTCCAAGCTCGCCGCGCTCGCCACGCCCAACCGCAAGGCCAAGGTCTCGCCGATCGAGGAGTTCAGCAACAAGGCCGACAGCTGGACCCACAAGATTTCCGGACCGTCGGCGCTGCCCGACACCGAAGTCACCGAGCTCGAAGAAGACGACCTGCAGAACATCTTCCTGGACGAAGCCCGCGAAGTGGTGGAGGCCGGCCTGGCCGCCATCGCCGAGCTCGGCAGCTACCCGGACGACACCGAAGAACTCACGATCCTGCGCCGCGCGTTCCACACGCTCAAGGGCAGCTCGCGCATGGTCGGCCTCACCGAATTCGGTGACGCGGCCTGGTCGCTCGAGCAGGTGCTCAACACCTGGCTGGCCGACCAGCGCGCCGCCACGCCGGAGCTGCTGTCGGGCACCGAAAGAACGCTGAAGGAATTCAGCGAGTGGGTCGAAGCCATTGCCTCGGGCGCAGCCCACAACTGGCAGTCCGCATCGTTCAGCCGCGTGGCCAACGCGCTGCTGGCCGGCGAGCCCGTGCCTCCGCCCGTGCGCGTGGCCGACGCGGAGGCCCTGGCGGTCGCCGCGCGCCACATCGCGGCGGAAGCACCGACGCCTGTCGCCGCACCCGAGCCCGTGGCGGCTGCGCAGCCTGTGGCGCCGCTGGTCATGCCCCCGCTGCCCGACCTGTCGCTGGTCGACGAAGTGCAGGCGCCCGCACCGGTCGCCGCACCGGCCGAGCCGGAACTGGAAACCATCGCCTGGCAGGAGCCCGAGAAGCCCGCCGCGCCCGAGAGCGACGACGATTTCGCTTCGACCGACTTCCTGGACTTCGACTCGAAGCAGGACACCGCGCCGGCACCGCTGCTGAGCCTGCCCAGCGGCGACGAGTTCGACTTCCTGGCCCACGCCAAGACGCCGGCACGCGCCGAGCCCGTGGTTGCCAAGGCCGAGCCGGAACCCGAACGCACGATCGAGCCTGTCGAGTCGATTGAATCGATTGAATCGGTCGAGCCCGCACCCGCCGTCGAGGCGACCCTCCCGAGCGAAGCGGCGCTGCCCGACTTCGACTGGGAAGCCGTGCAGGCCGCGGAGCCCGAAGTCGTCGAAGCCGCGCAAGCGCCGCAGGACGCACCCGAGGCGCTCGAAGAGCCCGTGGCGCTGGTCGCCCCAGCCGAGCCTGAGCCCGAACCGCTGCTGGCGATCGAGCCGGCGCCCGAAGCCGTCGCCGAAGTCATCGCCGTGGCCGAGCCGGAACCGGAACCGGAACTGACGGTCGAGGCGCAGCCTGAACCCGTCCACGCCGCCGCCCCGGCCGCGGCCGAAGAGGTGATCGCGCCCATCCTCGAGGCTCCCTCGGCACCCGCCGAGCCGGAAATCCTCGTTGCCGACGAAGTGCCGGCACTGCAATCCCAGCTGGAGCCTGAACCGGAACCCGTGGTCGCCGCCGCCCCCGCGCCGGCCGTCGAGGAAATCATCGTCGCGGTCAGCGCGGACGACCAGGTCAAGGTGATCGGTCCGCTGCGCATCGGCATCGCGCTGTACAACGTCTACCTCAACGAGGCCGACGAATGGTCCCGCCAGCTCGCCACCGACGTCGGCGAATGGGCGCTCGAAACGCACGAACGCCTGCCTGATTCGACCGTTGCGCTGGCGCACTCGCTGGCCGGCAGCTCGGCCACCGTGGGCTTCCACAGCCTGTCGGGCATGGCCCGCCTGCTCGAAGCCGCGCTGCAGCACCTGCAGATGCAGGGCCGCGGCACGCGTGAACAGGGCCTGGTGCTGGTGGCCGCGGCCGACGAGCTGCGCCGCCTGCTGCACCAGTTCGCCGTCGGTTTCCTGCGCGATCCGGCCGAAGGCACGCTGCAGGCGCTGCGCGACATCGCCGCCTCGCCGATGCCGACCGAACTCGCCATGCGCGCCGAAGCCCGGCAGCTGCAACAGGTGGTGGTCAGCGAAAGCTTCGCCGACGTGGCGCTGGACGATTCCGAAGACGCCATCGACATGGCCGACGCGGTCGACGTCGACCTGTTCCCGATCTTCGAGGAAGAGGCCGCCGAACTGCTGCCGCAACTGGGCGAAGCGCTGCGCCAGTGGGCGCACCACCCCGACGACAGCGCGCCGCGCGCGTCGGTGCTGCGCACGCTGCACACGCTGAAGGGCAGTGCACGACTGGCCGGCGCCATGCGCCTGGGCGAACGCGCGCACCGCATGGAGTCCGAGATCGAAGTCCTGGGTTCCCAGGGCGCCGAGCGCTCCGACATCGAAAAGCTGCTCGGCCGCCTCGACGCGCTGCAGGCCACCTTCGACGCGCTGCGCGCGGCGGACGACGCCACGCAGGTCGAGCTCGCGCACATCGTGGCCTCGGCCTCGGCCGCCGCCTCCGCACCCGCCACCCAGCTGGTGCAGGTGGCCACCGACAAGCCGGCGAACGACGAAGCGGCCACACCAACTGCACCGGCCGCATCGGTTGCAGGCAGCGTCGAAGAGGCCGCCGGCACCCAAGCCGCCGCGCCCGCCATGCTGCAGCCACGCCCCGCGCCGGCACTGCTCTCGCCGCTGCGCTCGGCAACGGGCCAGGCCGTTCGCATCCGCACCCAGCTGCTGGACCGCCTGGTCGCGCAGACCGGCGAGGTCATCATCACGCGCTCGCGCCTGGAGGCCGAACTCGGCCAGCTGCGCGGTTCGCTCGCCGACCTCACGGGCAACCTGGACCGCCTGCGCCAGCAGCTGCGCGACATCGAAGTGCAGGCCGAAAGCCAGATGCAGTCCCGCCTGGCGCAAGCCAAGGACTCGCAGCAGAGCTTCGACCCGCTGGAGTTCGACCGCTTCACCCGCGTGCAGGAACTCACCCGCATGATGGCCGAGTCGGTCAACGACGTGGCCACCGTGCAGCGCACGCTGCAAAAGACGGTGCAGGCCACGGAAGACGACCTGAACGTGCAGGCACGCCAGACGCGCGAACTGCAGCGCGGCCTGCTGCGCACGCGCATGGTGGAGTTCGAAGGCATCTCCGACCGCCTGTACCGTGTGGTGCGCCAGGCTTCGAAGGACACCGGCAAGCAGGTGCGCCTGGACATCGTCGGCGGCTCCATCGAGATGGACCGTGGCGTGCTGGACCGCATGACGCCCGCCTTCGAGCACTTGCTGCGCAACTGCGTGGCCCACGGCATCGAGGACGTGGCGGCGCGCGAGAAGGCCGGCAAGGACGCCAGCGGCCTGATCGTCATCGACCTGCACCATGAAGGCAACGACGTCTCGGTGAGCTTCCGCGACGACGGCGCCGGCCTGGACCACAAGCGCATCGCCGAGCGTGCCCGCACGCTGGGCCTGCTCGGCCACGACCAGGAACTGTCGCCCGAAGAGGCAACCGAGCTGATCTTCAAGCCCGGCTTCTCCACGGCGGGCCAGGTGTCCGAACTGTCCGGGCGCGGCATCGGCATGGACGTGGTGCGCGCGCAGATCGCGGCGCTCGGCGGCCGCATCGAAACGCACAGCGTCGCCGGCCAGGGCACCACCTTCAAGCTGGTGCTGCCGCTGACCACCGCCGTGACGCACGTGGTGATGCTGCGCGCGGGCGAGGTGTCGATCGGCGTGCCGTCGAACCTGGTGGAACTGGTGCAGCGCGTGGGCGCCACCGACCTCGAGGCGGCCTACCTGAACAACAGCCACCCCTTCGGCAGCGAACAGGTGCCGTTCTACTGGGCCGGCGCGCTGCTGCAGCACTCCACGCGCAGCGAGCAAAGCGCCACCAAGACCAACACGCTGGTCATCGTGCGAAGCGCGGCGCAACGCGTGGCACTGCACGTCGACGAAGTGCTGGGCAACCAGGAAGTCGTGGTGAAGAACCTCGGCCCGCAGCTTGCGCGGCTGCCCGGCCTGGCCGGCATCTCGGTGCTGGCGTCGGGTGCGGTGGCGCTGATCTACAACCCGGTGGCCCTGGCGGCGGTGCACGGCGAACTGGCGCGCGAGCGCCAGGCCGCCGCGCTGGCCGCGGCATCGGCGCACGCCGCATCGGGCGAGCCCGGCGCGCCGCAGGAGCCGGTGGCCCTGGCGCCGGTGGTGCCGCAGATCCCGCTCGTGCTGGTGGTGGACGACTCCATCACCGTGCGCCGCGTCACGCAGCGCCTGCTGCAGCGCGAAGGCTATCGCGTGTCGCTCGCGGCCGACGGCCTGCAGGCGCTCGAACGGCTGCAGCAGGAACGCCCGGCCGTGGTGCTGTCGGACATCGAGATGCCGCGCATGGACGGCTTCGACCTGGCCCGCAACATCCGCGCCGACTCGGCCCTGGCCGAGCTGCCGATCATCATGATCACCTCGCGCATCGCCGAGAAGCACCGCGACTACGCGCGCACGCTGGGCGTGAACCACTACCTGGGCAAGCCGTACTCGGAAGAGGAACTGCTGCGCCTGGTGCGTGCGTACACGAGCGAACCGGCACTGGCGGCCGCGGCCTGACGCTGCGTCGAGAGCGTCAGCCAAAAAGAAAAACGGGGCCTTCGGGCCCCGTTTCTTTTTCTGCTGCGGTGCCGAGGTCTTCGGCCCGGCGCCTATTTCTGCAGCGTCTTCGCCCGCGCCACGCCGTAGCGCTGCAGCGTCTTCTCGCGCGCCTCGGCGTGGTCCACCACCGGCTTCGGGTAGTTCTCGCCCAGCTTGATGCCGGCCGCCTCCAGCTCCACCGGCGACGCCGTCCACGGCGAATGGATCGCCGCGTTCGACAGCCCCGCCAGCTGCGGCAGGTAGCGGCGGATGAACTTGCCCTCGGGGTCGAAGCGCTCGCTCTGCGTCACCGGGTTGAAGATGCGGAAGTAGGGCTGCGCGTCGCAGCCGCTGGAGCTGGCCCACTGCCAGCCGCCGTTGTTCGAGGCCAGCTCGAAGTCGTTCAGGTGCGTGGCGAAGTAGGTCTCGCCGCGCCGCCAGTCCAGCCCCAGGTCCTTGCACAGGAAGCTCGCCACCACCATGCGCAGGCGGTTGTGCATGTAGCCGCTCTGGTTGATCTGCAGCATGGCCGCGTCCACCAGCGGGTAGCCCGTGCGGCCCTCGCACCAGGCCTCGAACAGCTGGTCGGCGTGCTTGCCGTGGTGCCACTGGATCTTGTCGTAGTCGGGGCGGAAGCTCTTCGACTCGCCGTTCGGGCGCACGTGCGGAAAGTGCGCCAGGATCTGGAAGTAGAAGTCGCGCCAGATCAGCTCGCTCAGCCAGGTCGCCGCGCCCGGGTTGCCCTGCAGCGAGAGCTGGTGCGCCACGCTGGCCAGCTGGCGGATCGACACCGTGCCGAAGCGCAGGTGCACGCCCATGTAGCTGGGCCCGCGCACCGCGGGAAAGTTGCGCGCCTCGTCGTAGCGGTCGATGCGCTCGAAGAAGTCCTCGAACAGCGCGCCCGCGCCCTTGGTGCCGGTGGGAATCTCCAGCGCCGAGAGGTTGGTCTTCTCGAAGCCGATCTCGCGCAGCGCGGGCACCGGCTCGCCGTAGGCCGGGGGCGAGGGCACCAGCGCGTCGGCGTGGCTGCGCACAGGGTACGACTTGAGAAAGAACGAATCGACCTTGGCCAGCCAGGCGCGCTTGTATGGCGTGAACACCGTGTAGGGCTGGCCGGTCTTGGTCATGACCTCGTCGCGGTCGAAGACGGTCGAGTCCTTGTAGGTGTGGAAGGTCACGCCCGCATTGGCCAGCGCGCCGAACACCTTGGCGTCGCGCTCCAGCGCCTCGGGCTCGTCGTCGCGGTTGGCGAACACGGCCTGCACGTCGAGCTCGCGGGCCAGGGCCGGAATTTCCTGCACCGCCGCGGCGTGCCGCACGATCAGCCCGCCGCCGAGCGCGCGCAGCTCGGATTCGAGCTCCACCAACGACTCGCGGATGAATTCGACCCGCCGGTCGGCCGAGGGCAGGGCGTCCAGGATCGCCTTGTCGAAGACGAAAACACAGACCACCTGGCGGCAGGCGCGCAATGCGCGGTAGAGGGCGGCGTTGTCGTCGACGCGAAGGTCGCGGCGGAACCACATGAGCCCTTTGGGATAGGTCTTGTCGACGGCCAGTAAAATCGGAGGCATATGGCTGCCGATTCTGCCCCGATGAACCTCACGCATCATTTTTTGATAGCGATGCCCGGGATGGAAGACAAAACTTTCAACCGCAGCGTCGTGTACCTCTGCGAACACAGCGAGCGCGGTGCGCTCGGGCTGGTGATCAACAAACCCAGCGACATCAACCTCAAGGTGCTGTTCGAGAAGATCGAGCTTCACCTGGCCCGCCCCGAGCTGGGCGACGCCCCCGTCTTCCAGGGCGGCCCGGTGCAGACCGAGCGCGGCTTCGTGCTGCACGAGCCGGTCTTCACGCAGGCCGAGAAGCCCGAGGAGTCGGTCTACGCCTCGACCATGACCATTCCCGGCGGGCTCGAGATGACCACCTCCAAGGACGTGCTGGAGGCCCTGGCCACCGGCGCCGGCCCGCGCAAGGTGCTGGTCTCTCTGGGCTATTCGGCCTGGGGCGAGGGCCAGCTTGAGTCCGAACTGGCCGAGAACAGCTGGCTCACCGTCGGCGCCGACCCGGCCGTGATCTTCGACACCCCGGTCGAGCAGCGCTACGACAAGGCCCTGCTGCTGCTGGGCCTCGAGGCCTGGAAGCTGTCGCCCGACGCGGGCCACGCATGAGCGACGTCATGTCCGACGCGCCCACGCCCGCTCCTGCTTCCGTTCCTGTTCCGGCTCCCGTTCCCGCCGGTTTCCAGACCTTCCTGGCCTTCGACTACGGCACCAAGCGCACCGGCGTGGCCAGCGGCAACCGGCTGCTGGGCACCGCCACGCCGCAGGCCACCATCAAGGCCGAGGGCGCCGACGCGCGCTTCGCCCAGGTCGAGGCGCGCATCAAGGAGTGGCAACCCGACGCGCTGGTGATCGGCGTGCCCTACCACCCCGACGGCGCCCCGCACGAGAACACCCGCCGCGCGCAGAAGTTCGCGCGCCAGCTGCGCGGGCGTTTCAATCTCCAGGTGTTCGAGGTCGACGAGCGCTACAGCACCACCGAGGCCCTGTCCTCGGGCGCGCGCGATGCCGATGCCGCCTCGGCCTGCATCATCCTGGAGCAATTTTTGAGGAGTCTCCCGTGAGTTCCATTTCCACCATTCCGGACGCCGAGGCGCTCTACACCCAACTGCTGGCCGGCGTGAAGACGCTCATGCGCCCGGCCACCAGGCTGGTGGGCATCACCTCCGGCGGCGCCTGGCTGGTCGAGCGGCTGCAGAAGGACCTGGGCCTGAGCGGCGCGCCCGGCATCATCTCCTCGGCCATGCACCGCGACGACTTCGCGCGCCGCGGCCTGTCGGCCAGCGCGCAGACCGCGCTGCCCTTCGACGTGAACGGCACCGACGTGCTGCTGCTGGACGACGTGCTCTACACCGGGCGCACCATCCGCGCCGTGCTCAACGAGCTGTTCGACTTCGGCCGCCCCGCCTGCGTGCGCCTGGCGGTGCTGGTCGATCGCGGCGGGCGCGAGCTGCCCGTGGCCGCTGACTTCGCGGCCACCACGCTCACGCTGCCCGACACCCAGTTGCTCGCACTCGCACGCGCCGAAGACGGCGCCTTCAGCCTCAAGGTGGAGGAAAACAAGTGAACCCCCACGTTCATCACTTCGTGTATTCACTGCCCTCCGAGGGGGCGCCGGCCTCCCTTGGGGCGGCCCGGCGGGAGGCCTGCAAGTAAATGCTCTACAAGCGAAACCCCCAGCTCAACAAGAACGGCGAGCTGATCCACCTGCTGTCGATCGAGGGCCTGCCCAAGGACATCGTCACGCACATCCTCGACACGGCCGCCAACTTCACCAGCGTGAGCGACCGCGAAGTGAAGAAGGTGCCCCTGCTGCGCGGCAAGAGCGTGTTCAACCTGTTCTTCGAGAACAGCACGCGCACCCGCACCACCTTCGAGATCGCGGCCAAGCGCCTGAGTGCCGACGTCATCAACCTTGACATCGCGCGCTCCTCGGCCACCAAGGGCGAGTCGCTGCTGGACACCATCGCCAACCTGAGCGCCATGGCCGCCGACCTGTTCGTGGTGCGCCACAGCGAGTCGGGCGCGCCGTACCTGATCGCACAGCACGTGGCGCCCCACGTGCACGTGGTGAACGCCGGCGACGGCCGCCACGCGCACCCCACGCAGGGGCTGCTCGACATGTACACGATCCGCCACTACAAGAAGGACTTCTCGAACCTCACGGTGGCGATCGTCGGCGACGTGCTGCACTCGCGCGTGGCGCGCTCCGACATCCACGCGCTCACCACGCTGGGCTGCGCCGAGGTGCGCGTGGTCGGCCCCAAGACGCTGGTGCCCGCCGACATGGCCGGCATGGGCGTGCGCGTGTGCCACACGCTCGAGGAAGGCATCAAGGACTGCGACGTGGTCATCATGCTGCGCCTGCAGAACGAGCGCATGAGCGGCGCGCTGCTGCCTTCGTCGCAGGAGTTCTTCAAGACCTTCGGCCTCACGCCCGAGAAGCTGCAGCTCGCCAAGCCCGACGCCATCGTGATGCACCCGGGCCCCATCAACCGCGGCGTGGAGATCGACTCCGCCGTGGTCGACGGCAAGCAGAGCGTGATCCTCCCGCAGGTCACCTTCGGCATCGCCGTGCGCATGGCCGTGATGAGCATCGTCGCAGGTAACGAAGCATAGACATGTTGCTCGCCCCCAGTCTTCGCGCACTTCGTGTCGCTTCGCCAACCCCCTGCCGGGGGCAACACCGGTGGCCCGGCAAAGCCGGTTCCACGGTGTTTCCCGAAAAGGCCTTGACCGCCATCGGAAGACCATACGCATGAACATCCATATCACCAACGGCCGCGTCATCGACCCCGCCTCGGGCACCGACAACAAGGCCGACATCGCCATCGCCGACGGCAAGATCGCCGGCATCGGCGGCCGCATTCCGGCCGGCTTCAAGGCCGAGCGCACCATCGACGCCGCGGGCTGCATCGTCGCCCCCGGGCTGGTGGACCTGGCCGCGCGGCTGCGCGAGCCCGGCTACGAACACGAAGGCATGCTCGAAAGCGAAATGGCCGCGGCCATTGCCGGCGGCGTGACCAGCCTGGTGTGCCCGCCCGACACCGACCCCGTGCTCGACGAGCCCGGCCTGGTCGAGATGCTCAAGTTCCGCGCCGAGAAGCTGCAATGCGCGCGCCTGTTCCCGCTGGGCGCGCTCACGCGCAACCTGGCCGGCGGCGTGCTCACCGAGATGGCCGAGCTCACCGAGGCCGGCTGCATCGGCTTCAGCCAGGCCGACGTGCCGCTGGCCGACACGCAGGTGCTGCAGCGCGCGCTGTCGTATGCCAGCACCTTCGGCTACACCGTGTGGCTGCGCCCGCAAGACCGCGACCTCGGCAAGGGCGTGGCCGCCAGCGGCCCGCTGGCCACGCGCCTGGGCCTGGGCGGCGTGCCCGTGTCGGCCGAGACCATCGCCATCTTCACCATCGTGGAGCTCATGAAGGCCACCGGCGCGCGCGTGCACCTGTGCCGCATCTCCAGCGCCCGCGGCGTGGCGCTGGTGCGCGAAGCCAAGGCGCAGGGCCTGCCGTTGACCTGCGACGTCAGCATCAACTCGCTGCACCTGGCCGACACCGACATCGGCTACTTCGACAGCCGCGCGCGCCTGAACCCGCCGCTGCGCCAGCAGGGCGACCGCGACGCGCTCTCGGCCGCGCTGGCCGACGGCACCATCGACGCGCTGGTGTCCGACCACACGCCGGTCGAGGCCGACGCCAAGACCTTGCCCTTTGCCGAAGCCGAGCCGGGCGCCACCGGCCTGGAGCTGCTGCTGCCGCTGGCGCTGCAATGGGGCGAGCGCAGCGGCGCGGGCCTGGCGCGCGCCATCGAGGTCATCACCTCGGCGCCGGCGCGCCTGCTGAGCGCCGCCGACACGGACACCGGCATCGGCCGCCTGGTCGAAGGCGGCGTGGCCGACCTGTGCATTGCCGACTCCGCGCTCGAATGGCAGGTGCAGCCTGATGCGCTCAAGAGCCAGGGCAAGCACACGCCGTTCTCCGGCTACCCGCTGCTGGGCCGCGCGCGCCACACGCTGGTGGCCGGCCGCGTGGTGCACGGCTGAGCGGCGACCGAGACAAGCCGAAAAGAAAAACCAAAAGAAAAGCGCCCCGATGGTTCATTCACTGAAGGCCTGCTGGCGCCTCCTGCATGCGGTAGTGCATGCGCTGGCCGGCTGGTGGACGATCCGCTTCACCTTTCCCGGCCTCTCGCAGCCCGAGCGCAACGCGCGCGTGCAGGCCTGGTCGAAACGCATGCTCGGGATCATGGGCATCACGCTCAAGGTGCAGGGCACGCCGCCGTCCGGCGGGCCGGTGCTGCTCATCTGCAACCATCTGTCGTGGCTAGACATCACCTGCATCCATGCGGCGCGCCATGTGCGCTTCGTGTCGAAGTCGGACGTCAAGGGCTGGCCGCTGATCGGCACGCTCTCCACCGGCTCGGGCACGCTCTACATCGAGCGCGAACGCCGCCGCGACGCGTTGCGCGTGGTGCACCACATGACCGAGGCGCTGCGCAACGGCGACATGATCGGCGTGTTCCCCGAAGGCACGACCAGCGACGGTCGCGGCCTGCTGCCGTTCCATGCCAACCTGCTGCAGGCCGCCATTTCTTCCGGCGCGCCCGTGCTGCCCGCCGCGCTGCGCTTCGCCGATGCCGCCACCGGCGAAACCAGCCAGGCGCCGCGCTACATCGACGACGACAACCTGCTCGCCTCGCTGTGGAACACCCTGCGCGCGCCGCCGCTGCTGGCCATCGTGCGTTTCGGCGAGCCGCAGGACCCGCATGGCCGCGACCGCCGCGCATGGGCCCAGTCGCTGCATGAAGACGTGCAGCAGCTGCGCCGCGAGACGCACTGAGCGACCCTCGCCACCCTTGCACCTCTCCCGCCTTCTCGGCGCCGGATAAAAAAAGCGCCTCCGAGGAGGCGCTGAACGACGCCGAAGCGCCGTGAGGAGGAACCGCAATCTCGCAGTTCGAGCAAAAACTGTCAGGCGGTCAGAGGATGCCGAAGATCTTCAGTCCGATGATCACGATCACCGGTACGCCGCAGAGCCAAAGAATGATGCTTTTCATGATCGGTGTCTCCTGAACTGGTAAGCCTGAAGGTTGGCGCGGCTGGTGCGCGCGGCGTGCGGGATAAAGCAATTCAAGCGCGTGAGCGCGTGCCTACATTGCCGTGCGCGCAGGCCTGCCCCCGGTGTGGGCGCGGAGCCCGGCCAAGCTCAGCGGGCTGGACGGGCCGGACAGGTTCGGCTCCGTATAACCCATTCATGGGATTGACCCCGTGCATGCCACGGCGACACTGGGTCCACAAGAAAACCAATCCATGGGACATGCCCGCCCGCGCTGCGGCGGGCCGTCCCCGAGCGCCCGCCCACCCTTGACCACACATCCCATTTCCGTCGATCTTCCGGGCGGCTGGTCCTGCTCGTTCCACTTCAAGCAGGGCTCCAGCGGCGGCTATTCCGGCGTGGCCGAGATCGCGCTGAACGGCCTGCGGCACGGGGAGCTCGTGATCATGGAGCAGCCCTCGCTCGAAGCGGCCGTGGCGCGCATGAAGCTGCGCGCCAGCCAGTTCGTGCGGGTGCGGTCCGCGGAAGGCGCGCAGAAGCCCTGGCGGCAGCGGGCCTGAGCTGTTGAGCGCCTGAACTCCTGAACGCAAAAGTAACATCGGGCCTCCACAACATGGAGGCAGAGACAGGTATGGGACGGATCTTCCTGGCAGGCATCGTCATGGCCACTGTCGCGTGTGTCGCGTGCGGGGCCGCCGCGCAGACGCGCAAACCCTTTCCCCCCGGCGTGGTGGGCGTGCTGCCCATCGACGCGGGCACCGAGTACGTGTTTCTCGACCGGCCCACCACCTTGGGCGGCGCGTGCAAGGGATGGAAGGCGGTGTCGATCCAGAAACCGGGCGAGCTGGGCTCGGGCATGATGGCCATCATGTGCTGGAAGGAATCGAACGGCCAGCTGCTGACCGCCACCGCCGTCAAGGTCACGCCGCAGGTCGCGCCGATGGACCTGATCCGCTGACTCCCTGACCCCGACCGCCCCCCGGCCCGTTGACCGGCCGGCGCCGCTCAGGCCGCCAGCAACCTGCCTTGCCGCCGCACGGCACGCCCCTGGTGCCCCATGCGCCCCGCCGCATCGGGCGGTTGTCCCGGCACCCACTCGCCCTTGGCCGACGCATCGCCCGGCAGCACGAACTGGCTGATCAGCGTGTCGAGGTTGTGCGCCTGGTCGCGCAGGCCTTCCGACGCGGCGGCCGACTCCTCGACCATCGCCGAGTTCTGCTGCGTCATCTGGTCCAGCCGCGCCACGGCCGTGTTGATCTGCCCGATGTCCTGCATCTGCGAGTGCGTGGCCATCGTGATGGCGCTGACCGTGCCCGCCACCTGGCCGATCGACGACACGATGCGCCCCATGGTCTGGCCCGCGTTGTCGGCCAGCACCGTTCCCGCCTCGATGCGCTGCACCGAGTCGTCGATGAGCCCCTTGATCTCGCGCGCCGCCGCCGCCGAGCGCGTGGCCAGCAGCCGCACCTCCGACGCCACCACCGCGAAGCCGCGCCCCGCGTCGCCGGCACGCGCCGCCTCGACCGCGGCATTGAGCGCGAGGATGTTCGTCTGGAACGCGATGCTGTCGATCACGCCCGTGATGTCGGCCACCTTGTGCGAGGCGCGGTGAATGTCCTGCATGGTGCTCACCACCTGCGACACCACCTCGCCGCCCTGTGCCGCCACCGCGGCGGCGGCGCCGGCCATGCGTTCGGCCTCGCCCGCGGCGTCGCTCGACTCGCGCACCGTGCGCATCACCTGCTCGAGCGCCGCCGCCGTCTGCTGCAGGCTGGCCGCGGCGTCTTCGGTGCGCGCTGAAAGGTCGGTGTTGCCGTGCGCGATTTCGCCGGCCGCCGAACGCACGTTCTGCACCGACTCGCGCACCCGCAGCACCAGCTCGCGCAACGCGCCCTGCATCGCGCCCAGGGCCTGCAGCATCTGCCCGGCTTCGTCGCGCGCGTGGCCTTCGATGTCTTGCCGCAGGTCGAGGCTGGCGACGCGTTCAGCGGTTTCGTTGGCCGTGCGAATCGGCCGGCTGATGCTGCGCACCAGCCACTGCGCCAGCACCACGCCCAGCAGCAGCGCGGTGGCGCTGAACAGCATCAGCGCCAGCCGGGCCGACGCGCTGAGTTCGGCAATGCGCACGCCGGCCCCGTCGATGGCCTCGCGCTGCGATTGCGCGAGCCTCGAAACGGCCGCCAGCAGCGCCGCCGAGCTTGGCTGGAAGCGCTGCGCATACACGTTGCGAATGCGCTCGGTCAGGCCCGAATCGCGCGCGGCAATCAGTTCCTTCACGGCGGCCGCGAAGTCCTTGCTGGCGGCGTCGGCCTGCGCGAGCAAGGCGCGGTCGGCGTCGTCCTGCAGGCGCTGGCCCACTTGCTTGAGCAGGTCGTCGTACTTGGCCGCGGTCGCCTGGATGTCGGCCGAGAGGATCTCGCCGACCTCGGGCTCCGAACTCAACGCCATCGCCTTGTAGCGCTCGGCGTTGATGGCCTGCAGCCGGTAGGCGTCGACCACGAGGCGTTCGGACACGCCGCGTTCCTGGATGGCTTCGCGCGTGGCCTCGTCGACCTTGGCGAGCGACCAGATGCCGATGCCGGAGCCCGCGAGGGTCAGCAGCAGCACGACGGTGAAGGTCGCGAGCAGGCGGCGGCCGAGGATGTTGCGGGGGCGGGGAGAGGTTGGGTGTTCTTTTGTCACGGGCGCATTAGAGCGGCGCCGTGTGACTGGGCATTGACTGCTTTTTACTGCGTGTGCGCAAGCAAGAAGGTGCCGATGGCAACGACCCACGCCAACGCCAGCGCAACCATGAGCCACGCGGACCCTTGCACGAGCGTCTCTTTCCAGCGCGGCATTTCGCGCGGTTGCGGGTCGAGCAACGCGAGCAGGGCAGCGCCGCCGTTCATGGCCGGCAGCGGCATCAGGTTGAACGCGGCGAGCTTGGCGGCCAGCATGCCCAGCAAGGGCACGAAGCCGAGCATGCCGACGCGCGCGGCGCCGCCGATCAGTTGCTGGGCATGCGAGGTCGGGCCCAGCGCGCCGGCCACGATCTGCGCGAAGCCGTGCGCCATGCTGCTCGGCGCCGATGGATGCAGCGCGAAGGCCACCACGGCAAGCGACGCCACGCCCGCCAGCGGCAACAGCACGCGCACCGCGCGCGGCTGGCTCTCGAAATCGTCGAAGTCGACCGCGCCGCCGAGCGGCAACACGCGCAGCCGCAGCACGCCCACGGCCAGCAGCGTCGGTCCGAAGCCGAACGACACCTCGCGGATCGCAATGCCCAGCAAGCGGCCGAGCAGGGCCATGACGGTGATGTGGAGCGCGGCCAGCAGCGCGATGGCAGCGATGAATTTCAGGGCAAGGAGCATGGGGCAAGGCAGGGAACACGCGCAGACGCGTGCGAGGCGGCCGATGTTAGCTTCGCCCGCATGAAAGTCCTGCTGGTGCTCGGCGCGTTCGCGCTGGCCTTTTCCACTGCTGCTGCTGCGAACTACCCGTGCTCCGGAGGCAAGGGCGGCGTGTCGCATTGCTCCGGTGCGTTGTTCGTGTGCAATGACGGGTCGATCAGCGGATCGAAGAAGGTCTGCACGGGGCCGCAGGGCGGCGGGAATGCGATGCGTGGTCTGCTGGCGCCGCAGGCACCTGCGGGTGCCGATGGTGGCAATGGTGCCGCCGGCGATTGCTCTTGCCGGTCGGGCCGCATCTGCACCGGGCCGCGCGGCGGGCGGTACTGCCTGAGCGACAGCGGCGCGAAGAGCTACGTGCGCAGGTGATCGGGCTGGGCGTCGGGTTGCCGAGGCTTTAGCTCAGCTCCCTCGGTCGGCGCGAGCGCAGACCGAGGGACCCCCACGGCGATGACGGGGCTGGCGCCTATCGGTCTTGCTTCAGGCAGACCTGCACCAGGTCCACCACGTCCTTCGCGAGCACGGAGGCCAGCCAGAACACGTTGTTGCGGTGCACGGGGCCCGCGTCTTCCTGCTGCGGCGGGCCGTTGCCGTGGCAGTAGCACAGCAGCGAATGGAGCATCGTGCTCTTTTCCTCCAGCAGTGCCGCGGGGTCTGGCGGGGCCTCGGGGGGAGGTGGGGGCGTGGAGGGGCGGGCTATATTCCGGGGAGCCATTTGGGGTGCTTCCTTTTCGAGGTTTGGGCACTTCACTTGGTTAGACGGCTGGGGTGTTGACGCATCCCGGCCGTCGCCTTTTGAGACCTCGCATTTGCATCGGTGCAGCCGTGCATCCGATGACCCGCTGCGAGGCAGGCGGCTGTTTCATTCAAGTGCGGGAAGGTGATGCGCTCCTTGCCTGCGTGGTGAGGCTTTGGGTGGTGAGGGCGTCCACTTTAGAGAGGAACCGCGCGGCGCGGGAAACGGAAATGCCCAGTAGTTCTCGAAACGCTGGGGCATGTGCTGCGGGGGGCGCGGGGTCACAAAAGACTGGGTTTGTTGCCGGGGGTGACGAGGCCGGGGGATGTCGTGCGGCGCGGACGCGAAGGGAACTCGAGGTGTCGGCACTGCTCGGAAACAGTCGTCGACGTACCCTCTTGCGCGATCAGGGCAGGCGGCTTTTCAACTCGCTGGCGCGCTGGTGCGCAGGCTAGGTTTCAACTGCGTTCGGCTTGGACGACTCGGCATCGACGCCAGCAGTTGCCTCGACAAACTCGACGCGATGCCCCTCGGGGTCGAAGACCACGGCGCGAAGCCCCCATTCACCCTGAACCGGCGGCGATATCAACGTGCCGCCAGCCTGCAAGACCGCTGAAATTGTTGCTTCCACGGAGGTCACCGTGAATCCCAGGCGCACCTGCGGTGTCGGGGTGTCGGCGTTCGCCGGATAGAGCTCCAGCAACACATGCCCGCCAGCGTTGGCGGAAACGTGCTCCGGTCCTCGCCCGTGACGTTCGCGAACCAGTTGGAGGCCTATCGACGAGTAGAAGGCGCAACACGCCTCGAGATCACGGACCTTGAGTACGAGGAGACTGAGCAGGGGGGACGGCATGTCTGGAGCGTACCCTTGCTGGGCACGCTCGGGTCAAGCGCCTGTTCTCCAGCATTCACCATCCAGTTGACGCGGCATCTATTTTTTTGGAAAGCGGCGTGCAACGGAGCAAAAATAGATTGCATACCGGGTCATAGCAAATTGTTGTAGTCGTAGGCATATTCGGCCTGCTCATGGTCACTCCAAATATGGCCATCCAATCTATCGCCAACAATCCTGCCCCCGCCCTCACCATTGGCAATCGAAAATTCCGGTGCATTCGTTTTAAATGCGACCCTCATGGGGTGAAGCAGATTCACATCAACCTCCACTGGAAGCACCTCACTTCCTTTTGTCACTTGCCCTTTCACTTTGGCAGCGACCTCTGCCAGGCTTAATAGATTGCCATCCCTGTATCTAATGGGGACGTTCAATGCATCGATGCCGCCCCTTCTTAGAGACATGATCAATGCAACGCCCAGCAATCTGTCAATGCTATACCCCAGAAAACCTTGGTAGTAGCAATTTTCATCAATCACAACACCTCTTGCAGCAGGCCTTCCAAGGGCAAATATATCGCGCCCCAATGCCTTTTTCATCAGGTATACATCGCATGGATTCAATGCATTTTCCTTAATCTTTACCTTCAAGATACGCAGCTCCTCCAGTCATTGAATTCTGAAATATCTGAGACTGAAGGTCGTCGAGCAGGGTCTGCTGCTCGATGTCGAGCCGATCCCATTTATTTTGAATAGCAAGACAATTTGACTTGCACTCCGCCAGTTTCTTCTGCTTTTGAGCGATTTGTTTTCCCGTCAAGAAGTTGTTGTTGACCTCGTTGAAGGCCCCCGCTGCTCCCAATGTGCCGCCCAGCGCACCACCGACCGTCGCGGTCAGGCCCACCACCACGGCATCGTGTGCTGCGTCCGTCAGGACCAACGCCATAGCCGCCCGATCGATCAGCGGTGCCGCCTGAGTACTCACCACCGCGCCAGCCTCGCCAACTGCGCCATCAACACCGCCGCTCAGACTGCCAATGACCGCATGGCCCGCTGCCCGGCACGCGCCATTTGCGGCCCAACACGTCGCAGCCTCATCGTCACACACGTCCTGCAAGGTCGTGATGTTCAGGTCGCCACCCACATTGGCGGTGACACGGTTGGCCTCGACGGTCGCCGCGCGGTACCTACAGAAGTACCGGCAAAGTACCGATATGGGACGCTACGCCGTGAGACAACGCGAGACAAAGAAAAACCCGCTGTACCGATGAGGCACGCGGGCTTTGCGATGGAGTGAGACGGTGTGCGGCGATGATTTGGTGCCTTCGACAGGAATCGAACCTGTATCTGAGTCTTAGGAGGACCCCGTTCTATCCATTGAACTACGAAGACATCTTTGCGGTGAATCGCGGCCCGGACTTTACCAGCTTGGCCTGACGCCCGTGATTCGGTGCCTCAGTCGTACTTCACCGTATAGATCAGGTCCACCCCGCTGGTCTGCCCCGCCTGCCCCCGCAGCGTGAGCCGCGTCGTCAGGTCGTAGAAGATGAACAGCGTGCCGAAGGTGCCGCCGATGCTGCGCTCGTACGTGAGGTAGAAGTCCTTCGACAGCCGCTTGCCCAGCGTCACCGCCGACTCGCGCAGGTCGCCGCCGCTGCCCGGGCCCTTGAAGCCGAGTTCGTCCAGCCCGAAGCGGCTGGCCAGGCTGCCGCCGCTGCCACTGCCGCCGATCTTGCCGATGAGCGACAGCGCGGCCTGTTGCAGCAGGGCCGACTCGCCGCCGCTGGTGGCCGAGGCGCGGCCCAGGATGACCCATGACAGCGTTTCGGCGTCGGACAGCGCGGGCTCCGAATACAGCTTCACGCGCGGCGACTGCGCGCTGCCGGTGATCTGCACGCCCGCGCGCTGCGACAGGTTCGGGCGAATGGCCAGGATGTCCAGCGCCGGGTTGTCGAACGGGCCGTTGAAGCGCGCCACGCCGGTTTCCACGTCGAGCTGCTGGCCGTAGGCGCGGTACTGGCCCTTCACGGTCTTCACCTCGCCGGTGATGCGCGGCGGCGCGTTCAGCCGGGTGCTGCGGATCTCCAGGTCGCCCTCCAGCCGGGTGGTGATGCCGCGGCCCTGCACCGCGAAGTCGTCGCCCAGGTCGAAGTTGACGACGATGTCCGGCGGCTTGGTGGTCTGCGCCTTCGGGGCCTGGGCCGCCTGCGCATCGGCGCTGGCGGCCTCGCGCTGCGCCGCCTCGGCCGCCTCGCGGTCCTTGGCGGCGGAGCGCACGACCACGTCGCTGCCCAGGCTGGGCGCGGTCTCGTCGGGCAGGATGATGACGGCGCGGTCGGTCCTGAGCTTGCCGCGCACGCTGAACTGGCCGTTGTCCAGGCGCGCCTGCAGGTCGCCCGAGAGGGTGACCTGCCGGTCGGTGCGCACCAGCACGCGCAGCGCGCGCAGTTGGGCCTGCAGCGCCATGCGAATGCCCGAGGCCGTGCCGCTGGCGGGGCCCCAGGCGAGGTTGCCGGTGGCCGACAGGGTGCCGCCGTCGGTGCGCGCCTCGCTGGCCGCGGTGCTGCGGTTGCCGCTCTGGCCGCCGATGCGCGCGTTGCTGCCGGCGCCGCCCTTGAGGGTGAATTCGGTGATCTGCACGCTGTCGCCGCTCAGCGTGGCGCGCAGGCGGCCGTCGCGCAGGTCAAGCCCTTCGACGGGCGCGCGCAGCGCGAGCTTGTCGGCGCCCAGGGTGCCGTTCCAGCGCGGCACGGCGCGGTTGCCCGACAGGGTGGCGCTGGCGTCCAGCGTGCCGGCCACGCGCCAGCCCGGGGGCGCCAGCATCGACCACACGCCCAGGTTGGGCAGCGCGGCCTTGATGGTGCCGCCCAGCGGCGCGTCGGGCGCCCACTGCCAGCCGCCGGCGCGCTGCTGCACGCGGGTGTTGATGTCGGCGTTGATCTTGCCGGCGCGTTCGCTGTCCCACGCCAGGGTGGCGCGCACGGCGTCGCCTTCGGCGTCGAGCCGCAGCTCGGCCTGGCGCAGGCCGGCCGGGGTGCTGGGCGCCTCGCCGCCGGCCGAGGCGGAGTTCATGGTGCGTTCGCTGGCGGTGCCTGTGCCGCTGCTGGTGATGCGCGTGACCAGCGCGGCCTCGCCGGCCTGCACGCGGATGTCGCCGCTCTGGCGCGCGATGCGGGCCTTGGCGCGCAGGGTGTCGCCGGCGTCGATGTCCCAGTCGCCGTCGAACATCAGGTCGCCGCTGACGCCGTATTCGCCCAGCGTGGTGTTGGCGCCGAGAGCGCCGGCCCAGGCCATCGGCAGGCCCTGCAGCTGGCCCTTCGACTGCACGCGGAACACGCGGTTGGGCGCCGCGCCGCTCTGGCTGAAGCGCAGCGGCTGCCAGTCGATGCGCACGGTGCCGGGCACGGGGCCGCGCAGCGTGGCCGCGGCGGCGGAGGCCTCGATGTCCAGGCGCGGCGCGTTGCCGCCGGCGGTGCGGATGGTGGCGGTGACCTCGCGGCTCAGCTCCACCACCCACGGGTCGCCGGGGCGGGCGCTGTCCGCCGCCTGCAGCTTCAGGCTGGCCAGCGCGGCGCGCCATTGGCCCGCGCCCGCGATGCCGCCGCTGGCGCGGGTGTCGATGTTGAACTTCTGCGTGCCGGTGGCGGCTTCGCCCTTCAGCGTGAGCGTGGCCTGCGCCAGGCTGCCGGCCAGGTCGGCGCGCAGGTCGTTCAGCTGCACCGTGGTGGCGGCGGCGCCGGGTTGCTCGGCGGGCAGTGTGAGCTCCAGCCGCGGCACGCCGAGCATGGCCTTCAGGCTGGGCTCGGTGATGCCGCGCTGCGCGGGGGCGTTGGCGTTTTCCAGCCGGCGCTGGATGGTCTGCCAGCCGCCTTGCCAGCTGGCGTCCAGTTTTGCCGAACCCTTGGCACCGGCGCTGGCGAACACCTTCGACAGGCCGGGCAGGCTCTGCACCCAGCGCTGCACGGTGTCGGCGTCGTCGATGCTGGCCTTGATGTCGCCGCCGCCCGTGCTCGGCGCAATGCGGCCTTCGACCTGCGCGCTGCCGCCCGGCAGCACGAGGCTGAGCTTGCCGCTCGCGGCCTGGTCGGCCACGCGCACCTGCAGCTTGCCGTCGACGCTGGCGCGCTGGGCCTCGATGCGCAGCGTGCGCAGGTCGAGCACCTGGTCTTTCCACTGGCCCTGGGCCAGCGCGCGGTCGAGCGCGAAGCCGGGCAGGGCCTTGCTGCCCGCGCCGCCCTGGGCACGCAGCGCGGCGTCGAAGCTGATGGTGCTTTCCTTCTGCTCGGCCTTGAGCGTGCCGCTCACGGGCGCGCCGGAGAGTTCGCTGTACAGCGCGCCGGGCCGCACGCCGCGCACGGTGGCCTGGGCCTGCCATGGCGAGGGCGCGGGGCTCCACTTGCCGGCCGCGTCGATGCGCCCGCCGCCCGCGCGCACGGTGGCTTCGGGAACGGTCCAGCTGGTGCCGTCGAAGCCGACGCGGGCCTGCACCTGTTCGAGCGGCAGCTTCTCTTCGTTCCACGGGCCGGGCACGGCGTTGCGGACGTCGGCGGAGGCCTTCCAGGCGGCGGGGCCGGTGTCGGCATCGGGCTGCAGCTCGACGGTGCCGGTGAGCTGCGTCCGCGGCGCGCCGGGCCACAGGCTCGACGCATCGACGTTGCGCAGGTCGGCCTTGGCGTCGATCACGGGCTGCGGCAGCCACGGCGCAATCTGCGCCTGCAGCCTGGCTTCCATGGGCGCGTCGGCGTTCTCTTCGGCGGGCTTGAGTTCGGCGGCCACCTGCAGGCGCGCGCCGGTGCCGGCGAGCGTGCCCTTCACGGTGGCGGCGGCCAGCACGTCGATGTCGTGGTCCTCGGCCAGCGGCGCCTTCACGCGGCCGTCGAGCGCGGCGTCGATGGCCATGGGCGCGGTGCCCTGCAGCTTCACGTGCGCGCTGTAGTGGCCGTCGGCAATGTCCACGCCCTTGATCTCCAGCGCATGCTCGGAGGCCCTGTCGTAGCTGTAGCTGCCCGACAGGTTGAGCGCCTGCAGCACGGGCGGTCCGGCCCAGCGCACTTCGTCGATGCGAAACGGCAGCTCGACCTCCACCGGCAGCACGATCTGCTCGAGCGGCTTGACGGGCTCGTTGCCGGGCGCGCCGCGCTTCTCGATGAGCACCTGCTTCGCATGCACCTCGCCGAGCTGCACCTTGCGCTGGAACAGCGGCGCCAGCGTCCAGCCGATGGTGGCGTCGTTCACCTCCACGGCCATGCTCTCGCTCTGGTACTTGAGCCAGCCGATGTGGCCGCCGGTGCGCAGCGAGCCGGTGACGTCGCGGCTCTCCAGGGTCTGGCCGGCCGGCAGGCGCTGCGCGGCCTGCGCGAGCGCGAAGGCCAGCGACTTGTTGGAGCCGATGTACCACCACGCGCCGGCGGCCAGCAGCAGCACCACGAGCAGCAGGCCGGTCACGGTCCAGGCGAAGGCGCGCGCGGCGCGGCGTGCGCGCGATCGAGGGCGGGGCACGGCCGGCGGCGTCACGGCCGGTGCCGACTCGGCTGGCATGGGTGTGGCCGTGGGTGCGCCCGTGGGTGCGGCCGTGGGTTCGCGCGTGGGGTCGGTGTCGTTGCTCATCGGCACCCGATCAGAAAGTGAAGCCCAGGCGGAAATGCAGGCGGAATCTCTTCGAGTCCACGCCGTAGGCCAGGTCGGCCTGCACCGGCCCCACGGGGCTGCGCCAGCGCGCGCCCACGCCCAGGCCCACCTTGGGCTTGAGCTCGCCGGGCTTGTCGGCCACCGCGCCGGCGTCCACGAACACCACGCTCTCCCAGGCGGTGAGCTTGTCCTTGTAGACGAAGGGGCGCTGCCACTCGGCGCTCAGCACGCCGAGGTAGCGGCCCGCCACGATCTGCCCGTCGGTGCGCACGGTGCCGATCTGCTTGTAGCTGTAGCCGCGCACGGTGGTGTCGCCGCCGGTGAGGAACATCAGGGTGGACGGGATCTGCGCGTTGTCCTTGGCCGACACGGCGCCGGCCTCCACGCGCAGCTGCAGGCGGCTGCGGCGCGCGCGGGTTTCCTTGTCTTCGGCCGAGCCCAGCGGCACCACGCCGAGCCAGCGCGCATAGGTGCGCGTGAAGGGCGTCTGCATGCCGGTGAGCGTGTAGCCCGCGGCCACTTCCAGCGCCAGGCCGTAGCCGCGCGTGGGTGCCGAGTTGTCGTCGAAGTAGCGCCCGGTCCAGCCCCAGTTGGCGGTGACGGCCGAGGCCGAGGGCGGGGCGTCGATGCCGCGGTTCTGCGCGTAGTCGTACTGCAGGAAGTAGCTGCGGTCGATGTGGTCGCTCGACTTGTTGCGCCCGCCGCGCAGCCGCCCGCTGTCGACCACGTAGCTGCCCGACTGCTCGCTCTTGAGCTCGGCGCCGGTGAACCAGCGCCAGCCGCGGTCGTCGGGAATGGCGTTCAGCTCCGTGCTCAGCGACTTGATGTCCTGGTCGACCGACAGCCGCGAGACGGCGCGCCAGCCCAGCAGCGGCACCTGGTTGTGGATGTGGTCGATCGACAGGCGCGGGCCGTTGTCGGTGGTGAAGCCCACGCCCATCACCACCTTCTGCAGCGGCGCCTCGCGCAGCTGCGCGATGACGGGCGCGGCCAGCGGGTTGCCGCTGTCGGTGTCCAGCGTGAGGAACACGGAGTCGTAGTAGCCGCTGCTGGCCAGCCGCTGCTGCGCGTCGAGCAGCTTTTGCTGGTCGTAGTCCTGGCCGCTGGGCAGGCGCGCGATGCGGCGCGCGCCGTCGGGGTCGTAGCGCTGGATGCCGCGCAGCACCAGCGGGCCGAACTTGTAGGCGGGGCCCGACTGGTAGGTGGCGCTCAGGCGCGCCTCGCTGCGGTCGGCGTCGACCTCGGCGCGGCTGATCTCGATGGTGCCCGTGGGAAAGCGCTTGGCCGTGAGGCTGCGCAGCGCGGTGGTCTTGGCCGAGTCCCAGGCCTGTTGCGTGAAGGGCTGGCCGGCGCGCAGGGCCCAGTCGGTGCGGATCGAATCGCGCTGCGCCTCGGCGCTCGGGTCGTCGGCAATGGCGCCCGCGTAGCTGATCTGCACGTTGCTCACCTTGGCGATCTCGCCGGGCGACACGGTGATGACGATCTCGCGCGGGGCCTTGGTGCTCTCGGGTGTCTCGTTGAGCTCGAGCGTCAGCGTGGGCGTGAAGTAGCCCAGCGTGCCGAGCAGTTCGCGCGCGTTCGACTCGGCGGCCACCATGAGGCGCGAGATCTCGGTGGCACCCAGGTCGTCGAGCTCGCGGTAGCGCTGGATCTCCAGGTGCAGCTTGAGGTAGTCGCGCACGTCCTCGGGGCCGCGCACGTCGACGGTAAAGGCGTCGCGCTTGGCGGGCCTGTCCTTGTCGGTCTTGCCGTCCTTGTCGCTCTTGTCTTCATCCTTGCCGCTGTCCGCCGCGGGCCCGCTGCGCACGACGCCCGCCACGGGCTGGCCATCGGCGGGGTCCTTGCCTTTTCCCGGCAGCAGGCTGCAGCCTTGCAAGAGCAGGACGCCTGAAAAAAGCAAAGCCGGCCATGACGCCGGCAAGGAAACTGGAACCACCCTGACCATGGGCGAATTCTGACAGCAAGGCCGGCCGGTTCCTGAAGGCCCCGGCCGGAGAAACGGCATCGTCCTACTTGGACAGCATGCGCATCGCTTCCTCGAGGCCCCGCAGCGTGAGGGGGTACATGCGGTTGGACATGAGCTGCTGCATCACCGCGATGCTCTGGCGGTACTGCCACACGCCCTGCGGTTCGGGGTTGATCCACGCGAACTTGGGGAAGGTGTGGGTGAGCCGCTGGATCCACTCGGCGCCGGCTTCTTCGTTGTTGTATTCGACGCTGCCGCCAGGTTGCAATATTTCGTAAGGACTCATCGTGGCGTCGCCCACGAAGATGAGCTTGTAGTCCTTGTTGTACTTGCGCAGGATGTCCCAGGTGGCGAACTTCTCGGAGAAGCGGCGCTTGTTGTTCTTCCACATGAAGTCGTACACGCAGTTGTGGAAGTAGAAGAACTCCAGGTGCTTGAACTCGGTCTTCACGGCCGAGAACAGCTCCTCCACGCGCTGGATGTGCTCGTCCATGGTGCCGCCCACGTCCATCAGCAGCAGCACCTTGACGTTGTTGTGGCGCTCGGGCCGCATCTTGATGTCGAGGTAGCCGGCGTTGGCCGCGGTCGAGTGGATGGTGTCGTCCAGGTCCAGCTCTTCCACGTTGCCTTCGCGCGCGAACTTGCGCAGGCGGCGCAGCGCCACCTTGATGTTGCGCGTGCCCAGCTCCTGCGTGTCGTCGTAGTCCTTGTAGGCGCGCTGGTCCCACACCTTCACGGCGCTCTTGTTCTTGCCCGCGCCGCCGATGCGGATGCCCTGCGGGTTGTAGCCGCCGTTGCCGAAGGGCGAGGTGCCGCCGGTGCCGATCCACTTGTTGCCGCCCTCGTGGCGTTCCTTCTGCTCCTCGAAGCGCTTCTTCAGCGTTTCCATGAGCTCGTCCCAGCCCATCTTCTCGATCTTGGCTTTTTCTTCGGCCGTGAACTCGCGCTCCAGCGTCTTCTTGAGCCAGTCGAGCGGCACTTCCTTGGTGAAGTCGGTGAGCATCTCCACGCCCTTGAAGTAGGCGGCGAAGGCGCGGTCGAACTTGTCGTAGTGCTTCTCGTCCTTCACCAGCGCGGTGCGCGAGAGGTAGTAGAAGTCGTCGATGCCGTAGGCGCCGTCGGAGTTGGGCCCCACCACGTCGGCCTTCAGGGCCTCCAGCAGCGTGAGGTATTCCTTGACCGACACGGGCAGCTTGGCCGAGCGCAGGGTGTAGAAGAAGTCGATGAGCATCGGGGCGCTCCTTGTGTTTCGCGGGGGTGTTGCGTTCAGCCGCGCGGCTTGTCGAGCAGGTACAGCAGCTGTGCCCGCACCTCGGGCCATTCGCCCGCGCGCAGGCTGTACATGACGGTGTCGCGGATGGTGCCGTCGCGGCGCATCGCGTGGCCGCGAATGACGCCGTCTTTTTTCGCGCCCAGCCGCTCGATGGCGCGCTGCGAGGCGAAGTTGAAGTTGTCGGTGCGCCAGCCCACCACGTTGCAGCCGAGCGCGTCGAACGCATGCGTGAGCATCAGCAGCTTGCAGGTGGTGTTGACGTGCGTGCGCTGGCAGCGCGCGGCGTACCACGTGTAGCCGATCTCGGCGCGCTTCACGGCCGGAAGAATGTCGTGCAAGCTGGTGCTGCCCAGCACGGTGCCGCTGGCCTCGTCGGTCACGGCGAAGGCGAAGCGGTCGGCGGTCTTCAGCGCGGTCTCTATGTAGGCGCGCGTGTCCTGGGGCTCGGGCACGGAGGTCACGCGCAGCTGCCACAGCTCGCCGTCGGCGGCCGCGGCGCGCAGGCCTTCTTCATGGGCCAACGACAGAGGCACCAGCGCGATGCCGCGGGCCTTCAGCGTGACGGGTTCGACGAACGCCATCTGTTCTCCGACTCTCTTGCAGGTTGTGTGTGCTTCAGCCGCGCGGGTCGCCGTACTTGCGCACGTACCACACGCGTCCCGCCTGCGCGCCGGCGCCGCCGCCCAGGCCCACCAGCGCAATGCCGAAGATCTCGCGGTTGCCGTAGCCGCCGGCGCCGAAGGCGTCGAGCCCGAGCAGCAGCCCCAGGCCGCGCCCGAGCAATGCGCCCACCACGAACAGCACGGCCTGGGCAACGCCCAGCTTCATCAGTTGCCGGGTGGAGTGACGTTGTCCGCTCATGGGCTCAGCGGTTGTTGCGTTGCATGAACACGAGCTTCTCGAAGAGCGTCACGTCCTGCTCGTTCTTCAGCAGCGCGCCCACCAGCGGGGGCACGGCCACCTTGTCGTCCTTGCTCTGCAGGGCTTCGAGCGGAATGTCTTCGGCCACCAGCAGCTTGAGCCAGTCGAGCAGCTCGGAGGTCGAGGGCTTCTTCTTCAGGCCGGGCAGGTTGCGCACGTCGTAGAAGGTCTTCATCGCGGCGGTGAGCAGCTCCTGCTTCAGGCCGGGGAAGTGCACGGCGACGATGTGCTTCATCGTCTCGGCGTCGGGGAACTTGATGTAGTGGAAGAAGCAGCGGCGCAGGAAGGCGTCGGGCAGCTCCTTCTCGTTGTTGGAGGTGATGAACACCACCGGGCGGTGCTTGGCGCGGATGAGCTCGCGCGTCTCGTAGCAGTAGAACTCCATGCGGTCGATTTCGCGCAGCAGGTCGTTCGGGAATTCGATGTCGGCCTTGTCGATCTCGTCGATCAGCAGGGCCACCGGCTCGTCGGCCGTGAAGGCCTGCCAGAGCACGCCCTTGACGATGTAGTTCTGGATGTCCTTCACGCGCTCGCCGCCGTCGACGTCTTTCAGCTGCGAGTCGCGCAGGCGGCTCACGGCGTCGTATTCGTACAGGCCTTGCTGCGCCTTGGTGGTCGACTTGATGTGCCACTGCAGCAGCGGCAGGCCGAGCGACTGGGCCACTTCCTCGGCCAGCATGGTCTTGCCGGTGCCGGGCTCGCCCTTGACGAGCAGAGGGCGCTTGAGGGTGATGGCCGCATTGACCGCGAGCATCAGGTCCTGCGTGGCAACGTAATTGTCGGAGCCCTGGAATTTCATGGGTGGGTCGAAAGCTGGGGTGGAGAAAAGAACACACTCGACATGCGTTGTGCGGCCTCAGGGTTGGCCTGCACAGGGTTCCAGAAGACCCCTGCATATAATCGAATGTTGATCCGAAAAACTGTACTCTCCACGAGATTGTGCGCGCAAAATGAACAAGTTGTTGACCACGATGTTTGCCCTTGCTGTCGCTTGCGTGACGGTCTCGGCTGAAGCCCAACAAGTCACTGGCAAGGCACAGGACGGGGCAAAGAAGGTTGCGATGTGCGTGGGCTGCCACGGCATCATCGGCTACCAGGCCAGCTTCCCTGAAATCCACAAGGTCCCCATGATCGCGGGCCAGAGCGCCACGTACATCACGGCCGCGCTCACCGCCTACAAGGGCGGCGACCGCAAGCACCCGACCATGCGTGCCATTGCCGACACGCTCACCGAGCAGGACATCGCCGACCTCTCGGCCTACTACAGCCAGCTCGGCGTGAAGCAGGGCGACGCACCGCCGGCCACGCTGGCCAAGGCCACGCCCGCCAACGTCGAGGCGCTCATCACGCGCAATGCCGACAACAGCTGCACCAAGTGCCACGGCGCGAACTTCAACACGCCCAACGACGGCACCGTGCCCAAGCTGGCCGGCCAGCATGCCGACTACCTGTTCGTCGCGCTCAAGTCGTACCGCGTGAAGAACAACCCGCACCTGGGCCGCTCGAACGCGGTGATGGGCCAGCAGGTCGAAGAGAAGAAGTTCACCAACGCCGAGCTCAAGACGCTGGCCAGCTACATCAGCTCGCTGCCCGGCGAAGTGAAGACGGTGCCCGAGTCGCGCATGCACCACCGCCCCGACTGATCCGGCGCCCCGCGCAAACAAAAAAGCCCGCTTGCAGCGGGCTTTTTTGTTGCTCGGGTTTTCCCCGAGTCGTGCGCGTTTCAGACGTCGAAGAACGCCGTCTCCTCCGCGCCCTGCATGCGGATGTCGAAGCGGTAGCTCACCGCGCCGCCCTGCACCACGCGCTCGGCAAGCAGCGTGTGGCGGCGCTCGGCCGGCACGCTCTGCAGCACCGCGTCCTTCGCGTTGGCTTCGGCTTCGTCGCTGAAGTACACGCGCGTGAACGCATGCAGCAGCAGTCCGCGCATGAGCACGATCACGTTGATGTGCGGTGCTTCGCCGGGCGATTGCGCGCCGGGCTTCACGGTGTGGAACACGAAGCGGTTGCCTTCGGTGGTGCCGGTGCCGACACGGCCGAATGCGCGAAATCCCATGGCGCGCGCTTCGTCGGGCGTCTGCGGGTAGCGGCCTTCGCCGTCGGGCTGGCTGATCTCGACCAGCGCGTCGTTGATCGGATTGCCGTCGCCGTCGATCACGCGGCCTTCGAGGCGGATGCGCTCGCCGCTGGCGCTGTCCAGCGCGAGCACGGCGTCGAAGGGTTGGTCGAAGTCGTAGCCGTACTGCGTGGCGGTGAGGCCGTAGGCGAAGTAGGGGCCCACGGTCTGCGAGGGGGTCTGGCCGAAGTCGGCTTCCTGTGCGGTCATCAATGGCATGGTCTGTGTCTCCTGGCTCAGCGGTTCTCGAACGGCGTCTCGTCGGCGCCGCGCAGCACGATGTCGAACTGGTAGCCCAGTGCGTAGCCCTCTTCGGTGATGTCGAGGCTGAAGTCGGCAATCAGCCGGTTGCGGTAGCGCTCGGGCGTGCCGCTGACCATCGGGTCGTACTGCAGCAGCGGGTCGCCGGGGAAGTACATCTGCGTGACCAGGCGGCTCGCAAAGCTCTGGCCGAACAGCGACATGTGGATGTGCTGCGGACGCCAGGCGTTCGGGTGGTTGCCCCACGGGTAGGCGCCGGGCTTGATGGTGAGGAAGCGGTAGCGGCCTTCGCTGTCGGTCAGGCACCGGCCCGCGCCCAGGAAGTTGGGGTCGAGTGGCGCGTCGTGCTGGTCGACCTTGTGCACGTAGCGGCCCGAGGCGTTGGCCTGCCACAGCTCGACCAGCGTGTTGGCCACCGGGCGGCGATGCTCGTCGAGCACCTGGCCGGTGAGGATCATGCGTTCGCCCAGCGGCTCGCCGTTCTTGCGCGCGTTGCGCGTGAGGTCGTGGTCGAACTCGCCGATGCTGTCGTGGCCGTACACCGGCTGCTGCAGTTCGCCGAGCGAGGCCTTCAGCGGAATCAGCGGCTTCTGCGGGCCGCGCTTCATGGTGGACTTGTAGCCCGGGTACACGTAGCTGGGGTGGGCTTCCCAGTCGCGCGGGGTGAGGACGGGCGAGCCGCCCTGAGGATCTTTGGTCTTGGTCAACATGAACGTTGTCTCCTGTCGTGGGACGAATCCGGAAGCCGCCACTTTAGAAGCGCCGTTCGATGATGTAAATTGAAGATTGCTCCGTTCTCAATAACCAGCAGGAATTGAAAAACCCCGCCGAACTTCGCCAGGATTTCGTGCGCAACGTGCAGTTGCGCCACTTGCGCTGCCTTGTGGCCGTGGCGCAGGAGCGCCACCTTGCGCGCGCGGCCGAGCGGCTGGCGCTGAGCCAGCCGGCGGTGTCGAAGACGCTGGTCGAGCTGGAGGCCATCGTGGGCGCGCGGCTGGTCGAGCGCAGCAAGGCAGGGCGGCGCGGCGTGCAGGGGCTCACCGCGGCCGGCGAGCAGCTGCTGGCGCACGCGCTGCGCGTGCTCGAGGCGCTGGACGCCAGCGCGCAGGCGGTGGCGCCGGCGGCGGGCGGGCGCATCGAGCGGCTGCGCATCGGCGCGCTGCCCAGCGTGGCGCCGGCGCTGCTGCCGGTGGCGCTGGCGCGGCTGCGAGACGGCTGGCCGCAGGTGCAGATCGTGGTGAAGAGCGCCGCCAACGCCGCGCTGCTCGACGAGCTGCGCGCCGGCGAGCTCGACCTGGTGGTGGGCCGCATGAGCGAGCCGCGGCTCATGGGCGGCCTGAGCTTCGAGCTGCTGCACACCGAGCCGCTGGTGTTCGCGGTGCGCGTCGGCCATCCGCTGGCGGCGCCGGCGGCGCAAGGCGCGTCGGTGCAGGCGGTGCTGGCCTACCCGCTGGTGGTGTACGGCGAGGGCACCATCCCGCGGCACAACACCGAGAGTTTCCTGTCGGCGCGCGGGCTGGTGCTGCCGACCAACGCGCTGCAGACGCTCGACGTGGCGGTGGCGCGCGCGCTGGTGGCGGTGTCCGATGCGGTGTGGATCACGCCGCTGGGCGCGGCGCGCGGCGAGCTGGCCGACGGGCGCCTGGTGCGGCTGCGCATCGAGACCACGGGCACCGAGGAGCCGGTCGGCCTGTTGCAGCGCAGCGACGCCGAGCCCTCGGCCCTGCGCGGCGCCATGGCCGCGCTGCTGCGCGAGGCCGCGAAGCCGCAGGGCGCGCTGCCGGTGCCGCCGCGGCAGCGAAAGCCGCGCGGCGCGGCGCGGTAAGTCCGGCCCGTTCAGTCCTTGGTGGCGCGGCGCTGCACGCAGGCCACATAGCCTTCGCCGTCCGGTGGCCGGCCGGCGCGCTGGCTCTCCCACATCATCTGGCCCAGGCAGTCCATGGCCTCGTGGTGCGCGTGCAGCAGCGAGCCGCGGCGCGCGGCCAGCAGCTCGACGGCCTGGCGGATGCCGCGCGGCTGGTCGATGGAGCATTGCTCGCTGATCGACAGGTGCATCGACAGGTGCAGGAACGGGTTCTCGCGCCCGTTGGAGCCGTCATAGACGCGCGCCACGGCCGCGTCGGCATCGGCCAGGTCCTCGTGGTACTCGGGGTGCTGGTCGATCCAGCCGGCGGCGATGGTCTCGAGCGCTTCCATCGGCAGGCCCTGCCGGTGCTTGGCGTACACGTCGCAGAAGAAGCGGCGCACGTCTTCCTGGGAAGGATTGAACATATATAGGTAGAGAAAAAGAGGGCGTGGGGGAGGGTGTGGCGGCCCGCCGGCAACTTGCTTTTTGGGGGCTGCGGATGTGTCGGGCGTTCCGGGTACAACGCGTTACATCGTTACGTAACGAATCGCTGAACGAGGTACTTACGAGCTGTTTCCAAGGCCTGGTACAAACCCCTAATTTTGGAAAAATCTCTTTGAAAATCAATAGCTTGCGAGCTGGGTAGCGTCTCTGGAAAAGGGCTCGGAAAAAGCGGCACGCTAGTTGCCCCTGAGTAGGCATCTTTTCTCACAGAGGCTGCCATGACCGCTCAACAAGCATCGACCAATTCGACCGAAGGACTTGCCGCCGCTGGCGCAGCTCCTGTGGTTCTCGCCCAAGCCACCGTGACCCCTCTCGGCAGTCCCGCCGCGATGGGTTCGGCGGCACCCGCCGCAGCTGGCCCCGCCAGCGTCGGCACATTATCGAATGCCACGCCGGGGGTCGCAGTGATGCGCGACGGTGTCAGCATTCCCGTCGATGGCAATCAGACGCTGTTGCCCGGCGACCGCGTGATCGTGCCGCAGGACGGCCACGCCAACGTGCTCTTCCCCGGCTCGGCCACCAACAAGGCCCCGCTGGCCGGTGTGTTCACCGGCGGCACCGACGCCACCATCGGCTCGACCAAGCTGCCCGGCGGCCTTGAACAAGTGAACGTGGACGTCGCCTCGGGCGACCTGCAGGTGACCCCGCCCGACAGCGACGCCGACGCCGCCGCACTGGCCGTCACCAAGAAGCTCGCGGCCGGCAGCGGCATCGGGCTGGGTGAATTCGCACTCGGCGCCCTGGGCGCCGCCGCACTCGGCGCCGCGCTCAGCGGCGGTGGCGGCGGCGGCAGCGACAGCGCGTTCCCGCTGTTCGTGGGCTCGGGCAACCCAACCACCCCCGGCGAATCCGACGCGGATGCGGACTCGGATGCCGATGCGGACGCGGATGCGGATGCTGACGGTGATGCGGACGCCGATGCAGATGCGGATGCCGACGCTGACGCCGATGCGGATGCTGACGCTGACGCCGACGCCGACGCAGATGCCGACGCCGACGCAGATGCCGACGCCGACGCAGATGCTGACGCCGACGCCGACGCCGACGCCGACGCCGACGCCGACGCCGACGCCGACGCAGATGCCGATGCCGACGCAGATGCAGATGCCGATGCCGACGCAGATGCCGACGCCGACGCCGACGCAGATGCCGACGCCGATGCCGATGCCGACGCCGACGCAGATGCCGATGCCGACGCCGACGCCGACGCAGACGCCGACGCAGACGCAGACGCAGACGCAGACGGCGACCACCTCCTCGATCCGGGTGACGGCCTCCTCGGCCACGTCATCGGCGATGCCAGCGGCGCGCTCGGCCTCGGCGGTGCGCTCGCCCCGGTCAACCACGTGGTCGACGGCGTGACCGACGTGCTCGACGACGTGCTTGCGCCGTTGCTCGGCGAAGAGTTCAACTCGAACAACCCGAACCAGTTCGACCCGGTCGACACCGCGGTCGAGAACGTCACGAACCAGCTGGGCGGCACGCTGAGCCCCGCGCTCGACCCGCTGCTGGGCGCCGGCGCCACCCAGGCCATCCTGGACTCGCTGGCCCACCAGGTCGACTACCTGACCGACGCGCTGGACAACGGCCTGACCAACCTGATCGGTGACAACGGCATCATCAGCGGCCTGACCGACTCCCTTGGCCTCGGCGCCGTCACCGACCAGCTGGTGGGCGACGACGGCCTGCTGGGCGGGCTGCTCGGCAACGCGCTGGGCGAAGGCAGCCTGGTCGGCGGCCTGCTGGCCGAAGACGGCCTCGTGGGCGGCCTGCTCGGTGAAGACGGTGTCGTCGGTGGCCTGCTGGCCGAAGACGGTGCCCTGGGCGGCCTGCTGGGCAACGTGCTCGGCGACGAAGGTGTCGTGGGCGGCCTGCTCGGCGACGACGGCGCCCTCGGCGGCCTGCTTGGCGGCGCGCTGGGCGAAGGCGGCCTGCTGGGCGGCCTGCTCGGCGACGGCAGCGCCCTGGGCGGCGTGCTGGGCGACGACGGCCTCGTGGGCGGCCTGCTCGGCGGCGACGGCGCACTGTCGGGCCTGCTCGGCAGTGGCGGCCTCACCGGCGAACTGCTGGGCCATGGCGGCCTGGTCGACAGCCTGCTCGGCCAGGACGGCGGGATCTCCGGAATCGTTGCCGGCAGCCCGCTGGGCGGCCTGCTCGGTGGTGACGACGGCCTGCTGGGTGGCGCGGTCGGCGGCCTGCTCGGCGACAGCGGCGTGGTCGGCGGCCTGCTGGGTGACGACGGCCTCGTGGGTGGCCTGCTCGGCGGCGACGGCGCCCTGGGCGGCGTGCTGGGCAATGACGGCCTGCTGGGCGGTGTGCTCGGCAACGACGGCCTGCTCGGCGGCCTGCTGGGCGACAGCGGCATCGTCGGCGGCGTGCTCGGCAACGACGGTTTGCTGGGTGGCGTGCTGGGCGACAGCGGCCTGGTCGGCGGCCTGCTGGGCAGCGACGGCATCGCGGGTGGCGTGCTCGGCGACAACGGCCTGCTCGGCGGCTTGCTGGGTGGCGACGGCCCGCTGGGCAGCGTGCTCGGCGGCGACGGCCTGGGCGGCGGCTTGCTGGGCCCCGACGGCCTCGTGGGCGGGTTGCTGGGGAACGACGGCCCGGTCGGTGGCCTGCTGGGTGACGACGGCCTGCTGGGCGGTGTGCTCGGCGGCGTGCTGGGTGGCATCGGCGGTGGCGGCACCCCGGGCACCGGCGCGGCGCTGCTCGACCCGGTCGACAACATCGCCGGCAACCTGGTCGACGGCCTGAACGACGGCGTGCTGGGCGGCCTGGGCCTGGGCAACGTGCTCGGCCCGGTCGTCGGCGCGGTCGACGGCGTCACCGACACGGTCGACGGCCTGCTGGGCCCGGTGCTCGGCACCAGCTTCTCGGAAAACAACCCCAACGTGCTCGACCCGGTCGACGGCGTGGTGGGCCAGGTGACGGGCGCGGCGGGCGACCTGCTGAGCCCGGTGGCCGACCAGCTGCTCGGCAACGGCACGACCAGCGCGCTGCTGAACGGCGTCGCGTCGCAGGTCGACTACCTGACCGACGGCGTGGCGCACATCGTGTCCGGCGACGGCCTGCTGGGTGGCGTGCTTGGCGGTGACGGCGGCCTGCTGGGCGGCGTCCTCGGCGGCGACGGTGGCCTGCTCGGCGGGGTGCTCGACGGCGACGGTGGCCTGCTCG
>NZ_FOWL01000010.1:0-37700 GCF_900115445.1 Variovorax sp. OK605 | reverse complement strand
CGGTGTGCTCGGCAACGACGGCCTCGTCGGCAGCCTCCTGGGCCATGACGGCCTGGTGGGCAGCCTGCTCGGCGGCCTGTCGGGCGGCAGCAGCCCGGTGGCCAACATTCTGGAGCCCGTCACCAGCGTGACGAGCGGCGTGACCGACGCGGTCGCCCCGGTGGTGTCCAACGTGCTCGCACCGGTCACCGACATCCTGGCCGGTGCCTCGGGTTCCTCCTCGCCGGTCGGCGACGTG
Source organism: Variovorax sp. OK605 (assembly GCF_900115445.1). Taxonomy (NCBI): domain Bacteria; kingdom Pseudomonadati; phylum Pseudomonadota; class Betaproteobacteria; order Burkholderiales; family Comamonadaceae; genus Variovorax; species Variovorax sp. OK605. The sequence goes on along the minus strand of NZ_FOWL01000010.1, from coordinate 37,462 downwards.
CTGGGCGGCGTCACGCACGCTGCCACGCCGCTGGTGACCGACGTGGTGACCCCGATCACCAGCCTGGTCGAGCACAGCCCGGTCGGCGGTGCCCTGGCACCCGTGACCAACATCCTGCACGGCCTGCTGGGCTGATCCAGAACATCGAAGGAGGGGCGAGGGAGTCGCTGCACCCGGGACAGGCCACCACCGGCCTGTCCCCCGAAAGGATTGATATGAAAAAGAATTTCCGGATACTGACCATCGTCGCCCTCGGCGCAGCCCTCGTGGGCTGCGCGGCCCCCAAGACGGGCCGCGACGACGCGACTTACTACTACTCGAACAAGGCCACCACCGCGGTGCCGAAGGTGGAGCCGGCCCCGGCCCCGCCGCCGCAGAACGGCCCGGCCGGCGTGGCGAAGATCGTCTACTTCGACTTCGACAAATACAACATCCGCGCGCAGGACCGCCAGATCGTGGAGGCGCATGCCAGCTTCATGAGGAACCGGCCGGCGAGCCGCGTGGTGATCGAAGGCAACACCGACCAGCGCGGCGGGCGCGAGTACAACCTCGCGCTCGGACAGCGCCGCGCCGAGTCGGTGCAGCGCGCGCTCACGCAACTGGGCGTGCCGGCCGAGCGCATCGAGGCCATCAGCTGGGGCACGGAGAAACCCGCGTCCCTCGAACTCACCGAGGAGGGCTATCAGCTCAATCGCCGGGCCGAATTCAGCTACCGCTGAACCGGACCCCCGCGATGATTTCGACGGCCGTCCCCGGCACGCGCACACGTCATCCAGGCGAGAGCCGATGACGGGCGCGACCGGTCTCCCGCATCCGAACGGGGCCGAATGATGTCCTTCAAAGACCAGCTCCACGCCTGCCACGAACGCCTCGCGTCCGTGTGCGCTGCACTGCCGGCGCCGTACCCGGCGTTCACGCTGTTCTTCTCCGTGAGCGACGGCTCGCAGCGCGCACATGTCGTGCACGCGCGCGCCGCCGAATTCGAGACCGCCTGGCGCGAAGGCGCGGGGCAGGTCGAGCAGTGGGTGCGCGAACGCGGCATCGTCTCGCCGTGGCTGCGCATCGACTGGGTCGAGGGCGCGAGCCCGATGGACTGGGCCCAGTTCAAGACCCAGCTCACCGCCGTCAAGCGCAACTACTTTCGCCTGGGGCTGGCCTTCGACCAGGACTTCGCGCTCGCCTTCACCGAGCAGGAGCTCAACGCCAACGCCATGCTGTGCGGCGACTCGACCATTCCGCATTCGGTGGTGAACCCGCGCAACTTCGAGGTCTACGGCCAGGCGCGCTTCGAACGCACGCCGCCGCTGGACATGCCCGCCGACCAGCCGGTGTACCTGCTGGCCACGGTGGGCGTGTTCTGCCAGCCCGACGGCGTGGTGCACAAGCTGGTGGGCACGGGGCTCGACGCGGGCCGCCGGCAACTGCCCGCGCTCAACCCGCAGCCGGTGCTCGACCTCGTGCGCAGCGGCGCGTCGTACCTGGCGCGCCAGGTGCAGAGCGACGGCCTGTTCGTGTACGGCTACTTTCCGTGCTTCGACCGCCGCATTCCGACCTACGACGCGATGCGCCACGCGAGCACGCTCCACGCCATGCTCGAGGCGTGGGAGCTCACGCGCGACGAGACCCTGCGCTTCGCCATCGACCGCGCGCTCGACCACCTGGCCGGCGTGCTGATCCGCGACTACACGCTGGCCGACGGCCGCGTGGTGGCGTTCCTGGTGGACACCGGCGGCGAGATCAAGCTCGGCGGCAATGCGGCCTGCGTGCTCGCGCTGGTGAAGTACTGCGAGCTGATGGACACGCGCCACTGGCTGCCGCTGCTGGAGAGACTCGCGCTGGGCATCGTGTCGCTGCAGGACCGGGCCACCGGCCGTTTCAGCCACGTGCTGCACGCCGCCGACCTCACCGTCAAGCAGGCCTCGCGCATCGTCTCTTACGACGGCGAGGCGGTCTTCGGCCTCATGCGCCTGTACGGCCTCACGCGCGAGCCGCAGTGGCTGGCCGCGGTCGAGAAGGCCTTCGAGCATTTCATTGCCAGCCAGCACTGGCAGGCGCACGACCACTGGCTCAGCTGCTGCGTCAACGAACTCACGCACTGGAGCCCGCAGGAGAAGTACTTTCGCTTCGGCCTGCAGAACGTGGCGGGGTATCTCGACTTCGTGCTCGACCGGAAGACCACCTTCCCGACGCTGCTCGAACTCATGCTGGCCGCGCAGCAGATGCTCCAGCGGCTCGAAGGGATGCCCGCGATGCGGCACCTGCTCGACGAGCTCGACACCGAGAAGTTCTACCGCGCGCTCGACTACCGCGCGCACTACCTGCTCAACGGCTTCTTCTGGCCCGAGATGGCGATGTACTTCCGCCGGCCGTCGTCGGTGGTGGGGTCGTTCTTCGTGCGCCATCATTCGTTTCGCGTGCGCATCGACGACGTCGAGCAGTACGTGTCGGGCTTTGCCGCATACCACCGCTACCTGCTGGAGCGCCGCGCCGGCTCCGGCCTGAACGGCAACGGAAATGGCAATGGCAGCGCCAGCAGCAGCATCAGCAGCGGCACCGGCAACGCCGGCACGCGCGACGACGGCGCCGCCTGGACCGCCAGCGAGATGGCGCGCGTCACCGGCGGCGAATGGGTGGTGCGGCCCGACGACGGCTGGCGCGCCACCGGCGTGGCGCAGCGCTCGTACATGCGCAAGGGCCGCGTGGTGTTCGACCACCAGGCGCGGGCCTCGAAGACGCCGCTGGCGGCCGTCACGCTCAAGGGCGTGCTGCAGCCGGCCGCCGCGGTGCTGTGCACCGACCCCAAGCCGCACCTGGACAAGCGCGTGCCCGTGCTCAAGGTGGGCAACGTGCTGCAGGCCGTGCTCGAGCTCGGCGACCATGCGCGCGCCGAGTTCACGGGCCGCGTGTGCGGCGTGCTCGGCAGCGGCGCGAATGCCGCAACCGGCGCGATGGGCTCTGGGAGCGGCACGGGCAACGCCATGGGCAGCGGCGCCACCAGCGGCACCGTCGCCGCCATGCTGGCCGGTGCGCTCACCGTGTGGGGCGAGGTCGGCCAGCCCGAAGGCAGCATCAGCCTGCCGTCGGGCATCGCCTGGAACATGACCTGCATGCCGCGGCATGCGGCCTACTGGGTGCTCGAGATGGGCGCCTCGCAGATGCCCGCGTCGGCACAGCTGGTGCGCCCGTCGCTGATGGTGGTGACCGGCCTGTCGGCCGCGTCGCAGAAGCACCGCGGCCCTTCGGAAGCCGCCGCGCGCATGGACAGCCGCATCTTCCAGGCCATGGCCGCGGGCGGCAGCGTGGTGCTCAACCGCGACATGCCCGAGTTCGCGGTCTTCGCGCAGGCCGCGCTGGCGCAGCAGCTGCAAGTCCTCACCTACGGCGAACACAGGGACGCCGACGTGCGCCTGCTCGCCTTCGACCACGGCGAGGTGCAGGCCCTGGTGGCGGGCGAGCCCTTCCAGCTGCGGCTCAACGCACCGGGGCGCCACATGGGCGCCAGCGCGGTTGCCGCGCTCGCGGCCCTGCAGGCACTGCGCCTGCCACTGGGCGCCGCGGTCGAACCCTTCGCGCACTTCGAGCCGCCGGGTGGCCGCGGTGCGCTGCACACCATTCACATCGGCGGCGGCAGCTTCAAGCTGATCGACGAGACCTACGACGCCAACCCGAGCTCGATGCGCGCCGCGCTGGAGCTGCTGTCGCAGGCCCCGTGCGAGCCCTCGCGGCGCGTGGCGATCCTCGGCGACATGCAGGAGCTCGGCCCCGCCGCGCAACGCCATCACCTCGACCTCGAGGCCGAGCTGCTCGCCTCGCAACCCGACCGCGTGCTGCTGTGCGGCCCGATGATGCGCGCGCTGCACGCACGCATCCGCACCAAGGTCCGCTCGCACTGGTTCGTCGACGTGTCGGACCTGTCGACCGCGCTCGGCGGGCTGCTGCAGCCGGGCGATTGGGTGCTCGCGAAAAGCTCGGCCGGTGTCGGCCTGTCCCGCCTGGCCCGGGTTCTGAAAGCACTCCCATGAGATGGACCGCACTGATGCAACCGAACTTCGAACACGAGGCCGCGCCGCGCATGCAGCGCCAGGCCAAGCGCTGGTGGCTGGGCTGGATGCAGCTGCTGTGCGCATGGGTGCTGTGCATGCTGTTGTGCGCCAACATCGCATTGGTGCTTGCACAGGGTTTGCCCGAGGGGGCACGCGAACAGACAAGGGAGAAGTCGTCAGGGAAGCCGGTCGGTTGCGCGGTCACGGGAAGCCCCGCGCAACACGGACCGGTGCAAGTGGAACGGGCCGGTCCGATGAAGGCGCACATGACGTCCTGCCGAGTGATCGGCGAGTGAATTTTTGCCTTGTAACAACGGGGTAACAGTTGATAATGAAGCAGGCGTCATTGCCCGACGGATCGGCCCTTTTCCATGATCAAGTTCCTCTTGCCCAGTCAGTTGGTCGCCGACACGCCCGAAGAGCCCGGAGCCAGCCCGTACGCGGGTGCGCTGAACGAGGCGTTTCGCGCGGCCTACCCGCTCGTGAAGAGCGCGGCGTGGCGTTCGTTGCCCATCAGCCTGTTCGGGCTGCTGCCGTCGATCTTCCTGCTCCAGGTGTATGACCGCGTGCTGTCGCGCAGCGGCTTCTCCACGCTCGCCGCGCTGGTCAGCGGCATCCTGTTCTTCCTGTGCATCGAGTTCTGGTTGCGCTCGCGCCGTTCGCGCCTGCTGCGCAATGCCGGCGCCATCATCGACCACGGTGTGTCGGCCGCCTTGCTCAACTCGATGCTGTCGCGTCCGCTGCGTGCGCTCGAGGCGCGGCCCGCGTCGTCCTGGCAGCTGTACTTTCGCGACGTGGGCTCGGTGCGCGGCACCGTCACCGGCGGCCTCGCGCAATCGATCTTCGACCTGCCGATGGCCTTCTTCGCGCTGGTGGTGATCGGCATCGTCGCGCTGCCGGTGTTGCCGGTGGTGGCGCTGTTCCTGGCCATCATGTCGTTCCTGGCGTGGTGGTGGGCCGACGAAGTGCGCTCCGGGCGCGTCGAGGAAGTGCAGCGCGGGCGCGGCCTCGACCGCATGACCTCGGAGATCTGCCACGCGCGCGAAACGCTCAAGACGCAGTCCAACGACGGCCCCACCATCGAGATGTGGCGCCAGACCTACAACGCCTGGCTCACCGAGAGCTTCACCAAGAACGGCCAGATCGAAACCACGCGCGACGGCACCACCGTGCTGCTGACCGTGTTCTCGGTGGTCGTGGTGAGCGTGGGCGCCATCTCGGTCATGGAGCAATGGATGACGGTGGGCGGCCTGGTGGCCTCGAACATGCTGGCGCTCAAGGCGCTGCAGCCGGTGGCCGGGCTGGTGTCGAACTGGCGCTCGCTGGCCACCGCGAAGGAAGCGGCCAAGCGGCTGGAGAACGTGCTGCGCGAGCCGGTCGAGAAGCCGCCCACGGGCATGACGCTGCCGCAGCCGCTCGGGCGCATCACCTTCAACGACGTGAGCTTCAGCTTCACGGGGAACTCGCAGCAGCCGGTGCTGGAAAACGTCGACCTCGACATCGGCCCCGGCGGCCTGCATGTGATCGTCGGGCGCAACGGCGCGGGCAAGTCCACGCTGGTGAAGCTGCTGTCGGGCCTGTACGCGCCCACGCGCGGGATCATCAGCATCGGCGAGTACGACCTTTCGCAGTTCGGCCGCGAAGAGCTGTCGCGCTGGATCAGCTACCTCTCGCAGGAGGTCTACTGGTTCGGCGGTGCGCTGATCGACGTGATGCGCCGCGGCGCACCGGGCCAGAGCGACGAGCAGATCGTCTCGGCCTGCAAGCTCTCGGGCGCGCACGACTTCATCTCGCGGCTGCCCGACGGCTACCGCACCACGATCGGCGAAGGGGGCACCGGCGTGTCGGTGGGCGAGCGGCGCAAGCTCGCGCTGGCCATGAGCTTCCTGCGCAAGCCCTCGGTGCTGGTGCTCGACGAGCCCAGCAACGACCTCGACTTCCAGAGCGAGCGCAACCTGCTCGCCACGCTGCTCGCGGTGGCCAAGGTGCGCACCGTGGTGGTGGTCACGCATTCGCTGCGCATCGTCTCCGCCGCCAGCGTGGTCTACCACGTCACGGGGCAGGGCAACGTGGAGCAGGGCACCGCCGCGGTGATGGTGCCCAAGCTGTTCGGCGTCAAGAAGCCGCTGGTGGCGGTGGGCGACCCGGACGACAGCGCCGCAGCCGCGGCTTCACGCTCGATGGCGTGACGCCGCTTGTCAATGAAGAGTGACCGAGGACGAGACTTGAAATCAGATCTGCCGCAGATTCTTCAGGAAGAAAACGAGAAGCGCGCGGCCCGCAACTCGCCGCAGGGCAGGCGCAGGCGGTGGCTCATCGGCGGCGCGGTGGGCGTGCTGGCGCTGATCGGCCTCGGCTTCCCGATGGAAACCGTGGTCGTCGCGCCGGGCCGCGTGATCCCCTCGGACCGCGTCAAGTCGATCCAGCATCTGGAAGGCGGCATCGTCAGCAGCGTGCTGGTGAAAGAGGGCGACAAGGTCAAGCAGGGCCAGTCGCTGGTCGAGATCGACCTGGGCGGCAGCGGCCTCAACCTCGAGGAGCTCACCGCGCGCAATGCGGCCACGCAGGCCACGCGCGTGCGGCTCATCGCCGAGAGCCGCGGCCAGCCGCTCAAGCGCGAATCGTTTGCCACGGACATCGACGAAGCCGTGTTCGAAGGCGAGACCGGCGCCTACCAGGCGCGCGCGCTCGAGCAGCGCGGCGTGATGGCCGGCGCCGTGTCGGGCCTGGAGCAGGCGCGCAGCAAGAAGCTCGAGCAGGAGGCCAAGGTCAAGGGCCTGGGCGACCGGCTCGCGCTGATGCAGAAGGAGCTCGAGATTTCCGAACAGCTGCTCAGCGAGAAACTGGTCGGCCAGGTCGAGGTGCTCGAGAAGCGCCGGCAGGCCGAGGGCGTGCGCAGCGAACTCGCGGTGGCGCGCCAGGGCGTGATCTCGGCCAACGCGTCCATCACCGAGGCGCAGGCCAAGATGGCCGAGGCCGAAGGGCGCTTCCGGCGCCGCGCGTCCGACGAGCTGGCCACAGTCGAGCGGCAGTTCGCGAGCCTGAGCGAAGACCTCGCGCGCGCCCGCACCCAGCGCTCGCGCACCGTGGTGAAGGCCCCGGCCGACGGCATCGTCAAGGGCCTGCGCAACTCCAGCCCCGGCTGGGTGGTGAAACCCGGCGAGGCCATCCTCGAGGTGGTGCCCGACGAGGACGAGATCATGGTCGAGGCGCGGCTCAACCCCAACGACCGCGGCTTCATCGAAGTGGGCCAGCAGGCGCGCGTGAAGATCACCGCCTACGACTACCTGCGCTACGGCGCGGTCGACGGCAAGGTGAAGCTGGTGGCCGCCGACGCCGACCGCGACCCGGCCATTGCGAACGGCGCGCCGTACTACCGGCTGCTCATCAGCATGTCGCAATCGCACGTGGGCCGCGACGAGAACCGCATCACCTCCGGCATGGAGTCGGAGGTCGACCTGCGCGTGGGCACCGACCCGTTCATCTGGTACCTCCTGCGGCCGGTGCTCAAGCTGCGGCGCGAAGCCTTCCGCGAACCATGAAGTACCGCACCTCGCTCGACCGGCGCCGCATCGGCCCCGGCGTGGTTTGCGCAGCACTGTGCGCGAGCTTCGCGCTGTCTCCAACGGCTTTCGCGCAATTGCAGGCGGATGCGCAGGAGCTGCAGCAGCCCGGCCCTTCGCTGATGCTCGCGCGCCGGCTGTCCCCGCCCTCGCTCGGCGCGGCCAGCTACGCCGCGCAGGTGAAGCAGGCGCTCATCGTGCTGTCGCAGGACTACCCCGAGGTGCAGACCGCGCAGGCCGCGGCCAACACCAGCGGCTACGGCGTCGATGCGGCCAAACAGGCGCGCTACCCGCGCTTCAAGCTCGGCACGTCTTCGGGCAACTACAACAGCGGCGAGAAGGGCGCGAAGACGCAGAGCTACACCGTGCTCACCGCCGAGGCGCGCATGAGCCTGCTCGACGGCGGTGCCCTGAGCGCCGCGCAACGCGCCGCCGAGGCCGGCAGCCAGGCCGACGACGAGGCCGTGGTCACCACCTCGCAGAAGGTGGTGCTGGACGCGCTCACCGCTTATTTGCAGGTGCAACGCTTCGACCTGAAGAAGCAGATCGCGCACCGGGCCACCGAGGTGGTCGCCGAGCTTTCCAAGGCCGAGGCCCGCCGCGTGCAGCTGGGCGTGACCGGCGACAACGACCTCAACATGGCCGCCTCGCGCCGTGCGCTGGTGGCCGCGCGCGAGTCCGACTTCGCGGCGCAGCGCGACGAGGCCATTGCCAAGTTCCGCAACTACTTCAAGTTCACGCCCAACGCCGAGTCGCTGCCCGTGCTCGCGGCGCCGCCGCAGTGGCGCATCGCTTCGCAGGACGAGGCGCTGCGCCGCGCCGAGGCGCGCAGCACCGAGATCGCGGAGGCCCAGGGCCGCATCGAACGCGCGCGCGCATTGGCCGACCAGCAGGACGCGAGCCTGTACCCGACGCTGGACGCCGTGGTCGTGAAGAGCAAGGACCCGCGCGGCGTGTCGCCGCAGGACCCGACGCGCGCCGCGCTCGAACTCAACTGGAACTTCGGCAACGGCTTCGACCGGCAGCTGCGGCTGCGCACGGCATTGGCCGAAGTCGCCAACCAGGAAGCCAAGCTCGAGGGCGTGAAGCTCAACCTGTTCGAGCTCACCTCGGCCTCGTGGTCGCGCACCGTGTCGGGCCGCGAGCGCGAACGCCAGCTGATGGAAGCCGTGAGCACCGCGGGCCAGGCCTTTCGCGGCCGCCGCCGCCTGATGGAGTTCGGCCGCGAGACCCTGCCCAATGTGCTCGACGCGCAACTCGACTACTACACGCTGCTGTTCGACTACATCGACGGCGTGTTCGACCTGCGCATTTCGGAGCTGCGCCTGGCGCGCACCACAGGTGAGCTGCGCATCGACCCCGCGAGCCCGAACGGCTGGATCGACCGCCTCTTCGGCGCGCCAAGCCGCCAGGTGCTGACCGAGGACGGGCTGCTGGGCGCGCTGTGCATCTCGAGCAACACCGCATGCGCGAGCGAGCCGGTGGCCGAGCGCACCGTGGGCCCGGCGGGCGCTGCGCCCGCGCTGCGCAGGACACCGCGCCTGTCGACGCCCTGAGGCCTTGATGCCGATCCTTCGGCCCCGGCGTCGGCTCGGGCCCTGAGCCGGCGTCAGGCGTCTTCGGGGATGCCCGGTTCGCCGTCGAGGATCTGGTACTTGCGCATCTTTTCCCACAGCACCTTGCGGCTGATGCCCAGGTGCTGCGCGGTGTCCTGGCGCTTCCAGTCGTTGATCTCCAGCGCCGCGATGATGCGGTTGCGCTCGCCGCTGTTCCAGCCCTTGCGGTCGTTGCTGCCGTCCAGCGACGCACCGCCGCCGCCGCTGCCGTTCATGCCGCCGCGCTCGCCGGAGAGCGAAGGTGTCGGCGTTCCGCGCGTGAGCGCGATCGCGCGCTGGATCAGGTTCTGGTCCCAGCAATGCAACTGGCGCGCGATCACGCCCACGCGCTCCGCGAGGTTGCGCAGCTGCCGCACGTTGCCCGGAAAGTAGGTCTCGGCCACCGCGTCGCTGAGCCAGTGCGGTGTTTCGCCGAGCACGTCGAGCTCGGCGCCGAGCACGTTGCTCAGCAGTGCCTTGAAGATCGCGATCTTGTCGACCTCGCCGCGCTCTTCGAGGCTGGGAATGTGCAGCTCGATCACCGCGAGCCGGTAGAACAGGTCGGCGCGGAACTCGCCGCTCGCCACCATCTCGCGCAGGTTGCGGTTGGTGGCCGCCACCAGGCGGAAGTCCACGCGGATCGGCGCCGTTGCGCCGAGCCGCGTCACCGCGTTGTCTTCGAGCACGCGCAGCAGCTTCACTTGCTGGTAGCGCGGCAGGTCGCCGATTTCGTCGAGGAACAGCGTGCCGCCGGTGGCCTGCTCGAAGTAGCCGCGGTGCGCGTGCACCGCGCCCGTGAACGAGCCCTTGTTGTGGCCGAAGAACAGCGACTCGAACAGCCCGTCGGGAATCGCGCCGCAGTTCACCGCCACGAACGCGCCCTTGCTGTAGTGCTTGTGCCCCAGGTGCAGCTGCTGCGCGATGCGCTCCTTGCCCACGCCGGTCTCGCCGCGCACCAGCACGCTGTGGTCGCAATCGGCGAAGGCGCCCACTTCGGCCAGCAGCGCCTTCATGGCCTCGGAGTGCGCCACCAGCACGTCGGGCGCCTGCGGTGCCACTTCGCGCGCGCGCAGCTGCCGCACCAGCTTGGCGACCATCGTGCGCAGCTCGGCGCAGGTGAAGTCGAAGGGCAGCACGTGCAGGTACTCGGGCGGGTAGGTGCGCGAGTCGCGCTCGCGCGAGCCCGCGGCCACCCAGATCACCGGCATGCCCTGCAGCCGCTCGGTCGCCTGCGCCAGGCCGCCGCCGTCGATCACCGTCACGCTGATCACCGCGACCGAAGGCCGCGCGGCCACGCCGCGCTCGGGGTCGGGCGTTGCCAGGCTGTCGGCCCGGATCACTTCCACGTCGAAGCTGGCCATGCAACGCGCGATGCGCTCGAGGATGTCGGCTTTGCCTTCCCAGACAAAGAGGTCGAGTTCGTCGAAATTGGCGCCGCTCATAGGGATCGATTCAATAAACCAGTTGTGCGCCGCCCTGGCACGTGAGCCGTGCACCCACTTCGGTCTTTGCGAGATCGATGCCGAGCGCGGTGATCAATGTGTTCACCAGGGGGTCGAGGAGAGGCGAGAGAACCGAGGAGATCACCTGGCGCAGCAGACCGACGACCACGTCGATGGTGCTGCCGATTCCCACCAACAGGTCGCCCAGCGCACTGTCGACCGAGGGCTTGTACATGTGGATGTCGATGCTTGCGAGCGTCTGGCTCAGGCTGCCCACGAGGTTGCTCGCGACGACGGGCTGGTACGGCGTGGGCAGCTGCGCGGCCGAGATGTCGGGCAGGTTGCCGTCCGCGGGCGCCGCGAACTGGAGCGTGTCGCTCGAGCCCAGCACGGGCGTGTTGGTCATCAGGCCGATGCCGCCGCCGGCAAAGGCCTGGCGATCGGCCGTGTTCTTGTCGGCGACCCAGGTGTTCCCCTTCTTCCACGAGTAGGAGCAAAGCACCAGGCAGGTCTTCTTGACAGTCAGCGAACCGATATCGACCAGCGGAATGGGCTCCACGTTCGGCGGGTCCTTGCTGGAGAAGGCTTGCTTGGCGGCGTCCGCGGCACTGGTGCCGATCTTCCCCACGCGCAGCGTGGCGGCCGAGGTGTCCGCAATCACGGACAGCGTCTTGCTGCCGTCGGCGGGGCAGCTGTATTTGTCGACGCGCGCCTTGCCCGCCGCCACGTCGAGGTTGATGTCGATGCGAAACGGCGACGACACCAGGCGCAGGTCGGTCACCTTGCTTTCGCATCCGATGCAGATCACGTTGCTCAACACACCCACCAGGTCCAGATGCAGAAGGCTGTTGAGCAGGTCGGTCACGGGCTGCGTGAGCTTGAGCACCTCGTTGACCAGGTTGGTAATGCCGGTCAGCGCGCTCGTGAAATCCACCGAAATGAGCGCACGCACCTGGGCCGTTCGCACGCGAATGCCGTTCTCGCCCATCGGGTCGAGCATGGCCAGTTCCGGGTTGCCGATGGCCGAGGTCTGCGGCGGCTCGATGACCTTGACGGTGGTGACCACGTTGGCAAGGCCCAGCAGGTTCGAGGGAGCGCTGAGCGACACGGCATTCTGGCTGTTCGCCAACTGGACGAACGCCTGGGTCAGCTGGAACGCCTGCAGGTTGAGGTCCAGCGCGCTGCTGGGCGTGCCCGTGGCAACGCCGAGAATCTCGGCAACGCTGAGCTGGACATTGGAGACCTGGGTCGTCAGCCCGACCATGTCGTTGAAGCCGCTGAGGGCCACGCCCGCCAGCGCGCCGTTTTTCTGCAGAACCGTTGCCAGTGCCTGCAGCAGCTTTCCCGCCGTGACCTTCGAGTTGAGCACCTGCTCGTACTGCCCCGCCTGCAGGCCGACCTCGAGCGCAATCGCATCCAGGAACGACAGCAGGTTGACCTGGGTGGTCACGAGGCCCTGCCAGCCGGCCACGGTGAGCGCCACGCTGCCGCCCAGGAGCTTTCCGAAGACGGCGTCCAGCAGTGCGGACTTGCTGGCATCGACGGCCAGCAGCGTGCTCCGGATGCTGAGCACCGCCTGCGGAATCGACTGGTAGGCGACGGCTGAAACGACGATCGAGTGCTGGGCGTTTCCGGTGAACGAGAGCGGCAGCATCGACGGGCGCCGCGTGATGGAGACGCGCACCGCATTCAGCTTCTCCCCGGCATTCGGCGCGCCGAAGTGAATGGGGGGCGCACGAAACACCGGGTCCCAGTTGCCGCACTCCACCTCGGCGTCCGTCAGCGGATCGACGCCGACCGGGAAATTCTTCGCCGCGTTGGCCTTGGCCGCTTGCTGTGCGGGGCTGCAGGCGGAGGGCTGGAGTGCCTGGGCTCCCGCCAGGGCGGCAAGGTCGACTGTCTTCTGGAGCTCCCGCTTCATGAAGAACAGATAGCCGAGCTCCGTGCTGATCAGAACGATCAGTATCAGGCTCATGGCGATGGCCGTGTTGACCACGATCGAGCCGCGATGCCGTTGGCGGGATGATTCCGATGGGTGTCTCATGTCGTGCCTTTCAGGACGGAAGCACGGCGGTTGTCTTGCCGGTCAGTGTGTCCGGCATCCAGCGGCTGGTGTCCAGGAGAGGCAACGAGGGCAGCAGGCGGTTGGCACTGTACGGATAGGCCACGGTCACGACCGCGCCGGTGGCGGGTGACGAACCTCCCGCGCCCGTGAGCAGCACGCTGACGTTCACGTGGGTCTTGATCCAGCCGAGGCGGCTTGCCATGTCGGCATTGCTGGCCTCCGGCACGACGAGCGAACCCGCCAACGATTCATGGATGATGCTCTGCACCCGCTGCGTGCGAATGCTCTCGTCGGAAAGACCCATCATGGAAGGCTGCGACAGCGCGCGCGCACCGTCTTCGGCAGCCCGCGACACGGCCTGCTGCACGTACAGCACCGAACCGAAGGTGGCGATGCCGTAGATGACCAGGAACAGGAACGTGAACGTGAACGCGAACTCGATCGCTGCAACGCCGCGCTGGCGATACGGGCCGCACCGGCCGTTGCCTGCGAGTCGGGCCTGTTGCAGTGCCATCGTCGGGTGCTTCCTCACGGCGACCTCCCGTCGAGCAGCATGCTCGCCTTGGCGACCAGTGTGTCGGGCACTGCGAATGCCGGCAGCGGCGGCAGCATGTCCTTCAGGCCCGACGCCGTGATGGTGACCACGATCTGGCAGCGCTGTTCCCAGAGGATGCTGCACACACGGGTGGCCGAACAGTCGTTGCTCGCCACCTGGCAGATCCTGGCGTCCACGGTGGGCGCAACGGCCAGCAGGCCGCTGGCCTGGTCGCGTGCGACGTCGTGCGCCTTGGTGGCTCGCGTGGTTGCGCTGACCTGGTAGCGAAGGGCAGCGCGCGCGCCGTCCTCCGCGGCGTTCTGCAGGCCGAAGCGGATCGCGAAGAGAACGCCGTAGCAGATGATCGCGTAGAGCAGCGTGAAGAAGATCAGGAACACGACGGCGAACTCGATCGCATAGACGCCGCGCTGGTGGCGCGGGTTCGTCCGGGGGCGCGAGAGTCTCATGGCGTTCCGTGATTCGAAGGGCAGGGCGCGCAAGCGCTACCGGCTGCCGCTCGAGCTGTTGCCGCCGGTCTTGACGGTGGAGTTCAGCCGTTCGGGAATCGGGTATTCGAAGCTCTTCAGGTAACGCTCGTAGCTGCGGCGCGCGACATCGCCCGCAATCGGCCGCGCCGTGGGCGATGCGATCGCGCCATCGCGTTGCCATGCGAGCAAGCTCGTTGCGGCGTCACCCACCTGCAGCGGCGGCGCTTCGTCGTACAGCGCATCTTCCTCTGCCGTTGCCTGGGGCATGCCGTCTTGTGCGGGTGCACCCGCGTTCTGGGCGGCGGGTGCCGCCGGACGCGCTGCATCGGCCGATGCCGCGGCCACCGGCTTCGCCTCGACCGCGGCTGGCGCGCCCTGTGCCGAGGCGATGGTGGCGATCAGCGCGAGAGAGATTCCGGCCAGCGGCCAGTCGGCGCGCAGTCGGGGAAAGGTGTTCTTCATTCTGTACCTCGTGAGATCGAACTGCGGGAAGTCGCTGCGCCTGCATTGGCTTGCTGGCCGCCCATGCCGGGCCAGCGCGCGGCCTTCAGCTTGAGCGGCGTCGCGTTGTCGTCGGGGGTCGAGGCTTCCACCTTCACTGCCCGCGGTGCCGGCTGCACTGCCGCGAGGGGCGCGGTGCCCAGCTGTCGTGCGCTTTCGCGGATGGCAGCGCGTGTTGCGGGCGACATGCGATGGACTTCCATCAACGCATCGGCTTGCGCCTTCTGCTGCGTGACTTCGAGGTACAGCGCAAGATTGGCTTGCGCCTGGGGATTGTCGGAGCGCAGTTGCAGGGCCTGCATCAAGGGCAGGCGTGCCTGAGCGATGAATCCGGCGCGCAGGTTCGCGTAGCCCAGGTCGCTCAGCAGCACGGCATCGGTGGGGTTGCGGCGTTGCGCTTCCTGCAGCAGTGCAACCGCCGCGGGATAGTCGCCGCGGCCGCCCGCCAGCAGACCGAGCCCGTGGTAGCCGGCGCCCTCCAGGGGCGTGCCGATCAGGCGCTTGTAGGCCGCTTCGCTGCCTGCGGTCTCGCCGGTCTGGCGCAACGCGTCGGCACGCATGCGGCTCGATTCGGGAGACACGCCCCAGCGCTGCTCGAGTGCGTCGATGTGTGCGAGCGAGGCGAACCACAGGCCGTCCGTCTGCATCTGCTCGACCAGCTTCATGTAGGTTGCAACGGTGTCGATGCTCGCCGCGTTCTTCTGCGTCGCGGCGGTCTCCGCGGCCATTCGCTGTTGCGCATCGGCGGCCGCCGGGTACAGGCCCTTGGGCCCGCCGCAGCCGGCCAGCGCAAGGAGAGCGACGAACAGCGCGCCGGTGTACCTGGCGTCTTGCAGGAATGAGTTCATTTGGACATGGCTCCCAGTGAACGGATGATGGCGATGAAGCCTGGGCCGGCGGTCACGATCACGAGGGCCGGCAACAGCGTGCTGACCATCACGCCGGTCATCTTCACCGTGATCTTGCCGATGCGCGCTTTCATCTCCGACTTGCGGTGCTCGCGCAGCCGGTCGCTGAAGATGCGCAGGGGTTCCTGCACGGCGCCGCCGTGGCGATCGACCTGCACGAGCAGGGAGACCATGCCCGCCAGGTTCTCGTTGGCGTGCAGCGTGCCGAGGCGTGCAAGCGAATGCTCTCGGGTGCGGCCGCGGCTGTACTGGCTGTTGGCGAGCGTCAGCTCGTAGCCCAGCACAGGCATGACGTGCGCGAAATCGGTGGCCATGATCTGCAGGCTCTGGTCGAGGCTCAGCCCCACGCCTTGCAGCAGCCGCAGCAGGTCGATGAAAAGCGGCAGCTCATGCGCCACCCGCTCGCGCCGCTTGGCGGCCATCCGGCCTAGCAGCCATTTCGGGAGCATGAAACCGATGGCGATGCCCGACGCCGCAATGATCGTGAGCTTTCTCGTCGATACCTCTCCGGGCCAGAACAACAGCGCCACCGTGGGCAGCAGGATCGCCAACCCGACACGCGTCACCAGGAAAACGAGCTGGGACCGCGCCGAGGAAAATCCGCATTGGTCGATCAGGCGCCGGTCTTCGTCGGCGACCAATGCCTTGCCGAGCCGGCTGTTGAGCCAATGCAGCGGCAGGTCGGCGTCCGCGCGTCTTGCGGCCTCGACCTCCGACAGTCCATCGACGGCCGGCAGGACGGCCGCATCGTCGCGGTGAAGCGCGCGGCCGATGGCCTTGCCGCGCTGCGCGCGCCGGAACTCGTTGACGAGCAGCCCGGCGGCCGCGGTGCAAAGGCCCAGTGCCAGCAGCATGAGGCTGCCGATGGCGAGCTGCGTGGGAGTGAACGTCATGTCAACCTCGCCAGGCGATAGAGCAGCACGGTACCCAGCAACTGCAGGCCCACCGCGCCGAAGATCATCATCTGGCCTGTGGGGTCGTGCCACATCCGCAGGAAGTAGCCCGGGTTGGAAATTATGATGAAGCCGCCCACGCCCAACGGCAGCAGGCCGAGGATCCACGCCGACAGCCGTGTCTCGGCCGACATGGCGACGAGTTCGTGCTGGGCTTGCTCGCGGTCGCGCATGAAGTTCGCGACGCGCTCCAGCAGCAGGTCCGCGCGGCCGCCGTAGCGCACGCCGAGGCCGAGGATGGATGCCAGGAGGTACATCTCCTCCACGCGCACGCTGGCCGCCGTCTGGTGCAACGCACGGTCGAGGTCCACCCCCGCGCGCACGAGGTTCGCCGCGCGTTCGAGATAGTGTTGCAGTGGCGCCTGCGTCGACGGAATCGCCAGCTGGAAGGCCGCCTGCGTCGAATTGCCGATGGTGATGAGGCGCACCATCGCATCGATGAACGTGGGAAGCTGGCTGACCAGGTGGCGGCGGAACTTCTGGAGCCGAAGCCACAGGCCGAACACCGACAAGGCCAGCAGGACCACGAACGTGCCGACGGCGCTGATCCATCCGGCGAGCGAGCCGGCCACGGTGCTCAGGGCCAGGATCAGGACGGCGGCCAGTGCGATCAGCTGCACCGACACAGCGCCTTCCAGCCAGGACGGCAGCAACGCCTGGAGGCGTGCCTTTCGGTTGGGCACCACCGGCGGCTCGCCGTCGGCATTGATCCACGGATCGGCGGCCATGCCGTTGCCGGGCGCGTCGATGAACGAGGTGCGTGGCGAAGCCGACAGCGAAGCCTCCACCGCAACGGCCACGGCCTTGGCCTCGAGCTGCTGGGCCAGATGGCGCTGGACCGCTTGCCGTTCCTGGCGCCCGCGCGCCCATTGCCAGAGCAGCATGCCTGCCGCTGCGAGCAGCAGCGCAAGGCACAGGATGCTCAGCAGGATCTCATCCACGACGATCCCCTTGCGCGCGCGTCATCAGCTGGCGGAAGCGCGTGATCTTCGGCGAGTGAGGCGCAATGCCCAGGGAGATCCAGCGGTCGCGTTCTTCGCCGTCCGGCGACACGATCGGGTCGTAGCGGTACAGCTCCTGCATTGCCACGACGTTGTCGTTGACGCCGGTGATTTCGCTCAGCGACACGATGCGCCGCTGGCCGCCCGACATGCGGCCGATCTGCACGATGAAGTCGATGGCGTTGGCAATCTGCCGGCGCAGGCTCACTTCGCTGCCCTGGTAGCCCGCAAAGCCCGCAAGCATCTCCAGGCGGTAGAGGCATTCGCGCGGCGAGCTGGCGTGGATGGTGCCCATCGAGCCTTCGTGGCCGGTGTTCATCGCCTGCATCATCTCGATGACTTCGGCGCCGCGCACCTCGCCCACGATGATGCGATCCGGCCGCATGCGCAGGCTGTTGCGCAGCAGGTCGCGGATCGAGACCACGCCGGTCCCGTCGAAGCCGCCGGGGCGGCTTTCGAGGCGCACCACGTGGGTGTGGCCCAGCGAGAGTTCGGCCGTGTCTTCGATCGTGATCACCCGTTCGGCCGGCGGGATGAAACTCGCAAGGGCGTTGAGCAGGGAGGTCTTGCCCGAACTCGTGCCGCCGCTGACGAGGATGTTGCAGCGCGAGCGCACGGCGATCTCGAGCAGCTGGGCCATGCCGGCATCGAAGGTACCCAGCTTGACCAGGTCCGCGGGCGTGAGCGGTTCCTTGCGGAACTTCCGGATCGACACCGAGAGCCCGTCGATGGCCAGCGGCTCGATGATGACGTTGATGCGCCCGCCGTCGGGCAGCCGTGCATCGACCATCGGGTTGGCTTCGTCGAGCCGGCGGCCCAGCGGCGCGAGGATGCGGCGCACGATGCGCATCACGTGCTCGGTGTCGGCGAATCGCAGCGTCTCGCGTTCCAGTATGCCGTTGCGCGACACGTACACGTTCGTGTGGCCGTTGATCAGGATGTCTTCGACGGCCGGGTCGTTGAGCAGGTCCTCCAGCGGCCCGAAGCCCGCCAGTTCCTTGGTGAGCGCATCGGCGATGAGCTGCATCTCGCGGTCGTTGATCGGCACCCGGCGCAGGCGCACGAAGCTGTCGACTTCCAGTTCGACGAACTGCTGTATCGATGCGCGCGACCAGCGGCCGAACTCCGCGCCGAGCTCCTCGATGCGGCTGAGCAGGTGGTCGTGCGTCCAGCTCTTGATGTCCTGGAACTGCTGCGAATTGATGAATGCCTGATCGTCGTCGGCAAATTCGATATCGGTGGACATTGGCTCAACTTTCGTTTGAACTCTTCCAGAGCCCGGTGATTTGCGACATCAGTGCAACCCAGCGCTGATCTTTCGCCGGCGGTTGGCCCGACGCGGCCATGTACTGCTGGTGCAGGCTCCGGGCGAGGCCCGTGACGGCCTGCGCGTAGGGGTCGTTGCGCGAGGTCCGCACCAGCATTTCGCCGCGGCTCGCCGCGGCGAGCAGCTGCGCGCTGCGAGCGGGCAGCACATGCAGCAGCGGCAGCTCGAGGCGCTCGGCAATGTCCTTCGCCGACAGGCCGACGTGGCTGTCGAACTTGTTCACCACCAGCGAGAGCTGCTCGGTCTCGATGCCGCGCGCGCGGAGCTCTTTCAGCAAGTTGGCAGTGGAGACGATGGCGCCGATGCTCTGGTCGCACACGACCCAGGCCTGCTGCGCTTCGCGCAGCGTCTGCGCGATGAAGTCGATGGTCGAGAAGCCGCCGAGATCCGCGATCTGGAAGTCGAAGAAATCGGCAAGCCTCTTGATGAGCGCGACGGAGTCGGCGTGCGAGATCTCGCGCACTTGCGCGAGGCTCGCGGGCAGCGGCAGCACGGCCACGCCGCTGGTGTGGTGCGCCAGCGCGGTGTGCAGCAGCGTCTGGTCCAGCCGCCGCAGGTTGCGCACGCCGTCGACAAAGCTGAACCCGCTCTGCGTGTCCAGGTACAGCAAGCCGTCGCGTGCGGGCAGGCCCAGGTCGAGCAGGGCCACGCCGTGCCGCGTGGCGCGCGACGGCGGCCGTGCGGGTGCCTGGGCCAACTGGGCGTTGAGCATCAATGCCAGGCTGGTGGCCAGCGTGGTCACGCCCAGGCCGGCACGCGCGCCCAGCAGCGCGAGCGTGCTGCCACGGCTGCCGCCCTGCAGGCTGCTGCGCCGCTCGAGCAGCGTTTTCAATGTGCTCACGGCCTCGGCCGGCGCCGCCGCGACGTCGACGAAATCGTCGACGCCTGCGCGCAGCGCCGCGAGCATCGCAGCGGGTTCGGCCGACGTTCCCATGGCAAGCACCGGCAAGGCGGGCCAGTCCCGTTTCAGGCGCTGGTGAAGCTGGCCGGCACCGGCCATCTGCTCGGATGAGAAGTCGATGAATATGGCGACGGGGCCGAGCAGCGCGATGCGCTCGTCGATCGACTGGGTGTCCGGGGCAAGCACGACCACGGAGCCCAGCCGTCCGAGCGCATCGGTCAGCCACGTGATGTGGCTGCCGTTGCTCGAGGCGAACAGGTAGGTCTCGGCGCCCGTTTCTGGAATGCTGTCGCGTGGTGCGTTCATGAGGTCAGCATTTCTGGCGTTCAAGCCGGTGTCTCTTCAGCGCGAGAAACCAGGAAGCGCGGTGTTGGCTGCGCCACCCAGGAAGATCGAGCGCCACACCGCGCCGTCGCGTTGTTCGGCGGTGCCCGGCAGGAACGGCGTGAGATCGGTGTTGCGGGCGATCGGCTTGACCAGGTGCGGCGTCACCATGATCACCAGCTCCTTCTCGCTCATCTGGTACTTGTTCTGCCTGAAGAACGAACCGAGAACCGGGATGTCGCCGAGCAGCGGCACCTTGTCGACATTGGACGACGTGGTGCGGCTCACCAGGCCGCCGATGACGAAGCTCTCGCCGTCTCCGAGCTCGACGGTGGTGTCCGCGCGGCGCGTGGTGATGGCGGGAACCGCAACGCCGTCGATGCTCAGTGCGTTGGTGTAGTCGAGGTCGCTCGCTTCCGGCGCGATTTTCAGGACGATGCGTTCGTTCGACAGTACGGTGGGGGTGACCGACAGGCCGATGCCGAACGGCTTGTACTCGATGGTGGTGGCGCCGAGGCTCTGCGGCACCGGAATCGGCAACTCTCCGCCGGCCAGGAAGCTCGCGCTCTGGCCGGACATCGCCACCAGCGTGGGCTCGGCCAGCACGCGGGCGAGGCCGTTGCCTTCGAGCAGGTTCAGCGTCAGCGACATGCCTCGGCCCTTGTTGGCATTGCCGAAGCCCAATGCAAGGCTGAATGCATCGGCCAGCACGCCGCTCGGCGTGCTGTTGCTGAAGCTGAAGCCGTGGCTGTTGGGGCCGTAGGAGGAGAGGTTGAAGCCCGCTTCCTTCAGCACGCTCCGGCTGAATTCGACGACCTTGACCTCGACCTGGACCGTGTGGCTGCGAACGTTGACGACGGAGCGATCGACCAGCGCAGTCTTGTCGTCGGTGCTGGAGAGGGCAACGTCGGTGGCTTGCTGGTGCGCGGGAAGGCTGTCGGTGGAGCCCGTCAGCACCGCCGCGCGGCGCCGTACTTCGACGGCATACGTGGTGGCTGCGGCATTGCCTTTTTCCCAGACCATCAAGGTCGTGCGGCCGGCCGCCTTGCCCGTGATGATGAGTCGCGCGCCGGCGGAGCCCACCGCCTTGCGCGTGAGCGTGACACCGACCACCGCCTCGTCGGCGATGGCCATGCGGTCGATGCCCTTGTCGACCAGCAGTTCCTGCTGGGTTCCCGCCTGCATCACGAGCGGCACGGGTTGCTGACGAGCCGCAGGGGTTTTCGTCTCGGGGCCTGCGGCCTGCGAGAGCGGCGTCAGGAGGCTGAAGGAGGTCAGGCACAGCGCAACGAGCGCGAGACGAAACGGGGGCCGCCGATTCCTTGCGGATTGGCAGGACAGGTGCGGCATGTGTTTTCTTTCTTGAACTTGGACGGTCATGGGGTCTGGCCGATCAATAGCGCATGGTTTCGCTGCGCTCGCCGCGGATCACTTCGACTTCGGTGCCTCCCCGTGCGGAAGAGGCGCCGCGAGGGCCCGGGGTTGCCGGCGCTGCGTTGCGGGCCACGGCGTTCGCGCGGCGCGCGCTGTCGGCCGTGCCGCCGGAAACGAAATCCACCGCGGCCAGGCCGGCCTGTGCCTTGTCCAGCCCTTCGAGAGGGGCGCGTCGCGGTGCGCCTGGCTTGGCGGGCGCAGGTTGCAATGCGGTCGGCAGCTCCGCGAAGAGCTTGGGATCGGGTTCGGCCACGTCGTTCGGATTGCGAAGTGCCAGCAGCAGCCGCCCGCTCGATTCGCCGATCGTCAGGCGATTGACTTCGTCGACCGTGACCGCCAGCACGGCGGTTCTTGCGGCTTCCGTGCGTTGCGCCGGCGGTTGTGCCGTGCCGGCCTTGGCGTCCGCGCCCTTGGGCGGCAAGCCGTCGACGGAGGCACTGCCGAATGCCAGTACGCGCTTGCGTGCGAGCAGCAGCCGCGCCTGGCTCCGGTCGATGTCCTTGCTGTCCGCCTTGAGCATCACGAAGACGTCGACGAAGTCGCCGGGCTGCACCTTGTTGCCGACGCCCATGATCTCGTCGGCCTTGACGGCCACCGCGCGCTCGCCTTCCGCCACGCGCAATGCGAGTCCCGAGACCAGTTGGCCCTGGAGCAGCGGCGTGCCTTCGCCGAGGTCCATCACCGGCACGCGGCCGACGGCGTCCGATGCGTCCTGGAAGGCGCCGGCGGGATTGATCGGCAGGCGCTCGACACGCAGCGCGTTGGCAGCAATGGGTTGTCCCGCCGGCAGCGGCTTCGATGCCACGACCACCGCATAGGTCATCACCACCTGGGTCTTTGCGGGAACCGCTGCCGCGGCCGTTGCCGTCTTTTCAGGCGCAGGGGCCTGGCGGCTGAGCATCCATGCATAGCCGCCGAGCGCGATGGCAAGCAGCACGAGGATGGCGGCGACTATCTTGGTGAGATGGATCATGAGCGGCGTGTAGAAGAAGGAAGGTAGGCAACGGAAATCGGACCACCGGCGGCATTGCCGCGGCGCGTGCGATCAACTCTGTCGCCCCCAGATCAGCCATGCCGCGGTGGCCAGCGCCAGATAGGCTGCATAGGGAACGACACGAGCCCGGCGCCCGGACGGCGCCGTGCCGTCGGCAGCAGGGCGTTGGTGCGCGAGCATCAACGCGAGCCGGGGAAACACGGGCCAGCGGTGCAGCGCCAGCCAAAGAATGCCGTGGAGGGCGGCAATGAGGCTGCCGCCGACCCAGATGGGGATGAGTGCCATGGGGCCGACCCACAGGCCGAGAGCGCCTGCGAACTTCACGTCGCCCGCTCCCATGACGCCTGCGGCGTGGAAAAGCAGGAGTGCGCCGAATCCAACGGCGAAGCCGAGCAGTGCGTCCGTCCAGCCGAGGCCCACGGGCTGATGCCCGAAGGCGAGTTGTGCGAGCGCCGCCGCGGCGCCCGCCAACACGAGCCAGTTGGGAACAGTGCGCCTGCGGAAGTCATGGACGGCAATCAGGGCCAGCCAGATCAGCAGGACGGAATCCGCGCGCAAATCAATCCTTGGTGGGAAGCTTGCCTCCGATATACGCGAACATATCGATCAGCGCCTTGCCGATACCGGTGGTTTCGGAAAAGATCCCGATCAGGATGATTGCCATCAGGCCCGCAATAATTCCGTATTCAATTGCGGTAGCACCTTCTTCATCGCGCCAAAAACGAGCAATAGAGCTGAGCATGATTTCCCCTTCCAGGAAGTGTTAACAAAGGCTGACGACATGAATGTTATACAGCGTAACTCTGTGTATCAACAAGAGAAACTACCAAGTCGTAGCCTTTTGGCGTGCTAGCCGAAAGGAGTAAGCAGGATGGCTGCCAGCCTTTTTCCGGCCGATCCCGGCGCGGGCCGGGTCAGCAGGTCGATGGCGGTCAGGTTGATTTTTCCCTCTGTAAGCACTGTGTTACCTCCCATGAAGATGGGAGGGTGCGTTACGTCGATGGGAACGTGCGAATGCGGCGTGTTACGGGCGAAAACCCGTTACACGTTACGTAGCATGGGGCCACAAAGGGCCAGATGTAACGCCTGAAAAAGCCCCAATGCGTGAGCAAAATGTCACGACTTGATGGGGGTGCCCTGGTCGGGCAGGGGGCTTCAGCCGAGGATTTCCTCGTGGAAGAGCTTCCACTCGCTGCCTTGGCGCAGCCAGTACTGGCGCCGTGAGCGCCCGCTCTTCTCCCCTTCGAATACCTCGCCGAAGGTAACCACCATGGTGTCTTCGCTGTCGCGCCAGTGCAGGTACGACAGGTCCTTGAGCTGCACGCGCTTGCCCTGCGCGTATTTCACTTCGTCATCGACAGCCGAAATACCGTCGGTGGATTTCTTGCTGACGCGCTGAAAATCGGGCAAATAGAATTTCTTCAATTGCGCTTCATTTCCGGCGGCCCGCGAATCTTTCCAGCCGTTTATTGCGCCCGCAATCGATTGCGCTTCTTTTTCCGCCTGCGGTTGCGAAATCCATTGCAGGCTGCGCGCGGTCACCACCGGGGTCGCGCCAATTTGCACCTTGCGCAAAAGCTGCTTGAGGTCTGGGTTGGCCATGACCACGCAGCCGTCGCTGGCCAGCGGCGCGCGGGCGAACTGCTGGGGCGGGGTGCCGTGCAGCCAGATGCCGCCGCCGGTGCGTCCGCGCCGCACGTCGTACGGGTTGGGGTAGTTGATGGGCAGGGCGCCGGCGCCGTAGAAGTCCTTCAGCGACTTCGGGTCGAGGCTGCTGGTGACGTAGTACACGCCCAGCGGGGTGCGCGCATCGCCCTCGGTGAGCTTGTCGGTGCCCGACTTGCCGACCGAGATGTAGTAGTCGGCCGTGAGCTTCAGGCCCTTGTCGCTGTTCTCGAAGAGGTACAGCCGCGAGCGCGAGGCATCGACGGCAATGGCGTAGCGGCTGCGGGTCGACAGCGCCAGGAACTGCGAGGGAATGGCGTTGGCCGGCGGCCGCTCGCGCAGCGCCTGCAGGCGGCGCTTCGATTCCTCGTGCAGGTCGGCCATGGCCGGGTTGCCGCGCATCTTCGCGATGCTGGCGGTGTCGGGCAGGGCGTTCGAAGGCGGCACCTGCGCCGCGAGCAGGTCGCCGTAGACGAGCTGCGCGAGCTGGAAGTTCGGATAGTCGCGCACGAGGTCGCGCGCCTTGGCCAGCGCGGGGCGGGTCTGGCCGCGGCCGAACATCTCGTAGACCGCGATGAGGCGGGCTTCGGCGTTGCTGGCTTCCTGGAGCGGGGCGGCGGCCCGGCGTGCGGGCCTGGCGGCGGTCTTGGCTTCGGGCGCTGCGGCCTTCTTGCCCTTCGCCTGCATTTGCGCCTTGGCCGGTGCGCGGTTGCCGGCGGCGTGCGCATTGGCGCGGTTGGCGCTTGCGGGCTTGGCCTTGCCGGCAGCGCCGCTCGTCTTCGACGAGGGGGCGGCGGGCTTGTGGCCGGCGGTCGATGCGCGCGCGGCGCCGGGAGCTGCCAGCATCAGCGCCGATGCGGTCATCAGCGCTGCAAGCAGCTGTCCGCTGCGCGGACGGAACGGAGGATTCAGGAGCCGGCCCGGCCGGACGATGTCTGCCACTAGCCGCCGACGCTTTCCTTGCGAATGTGCCATTGATTGCCGGAGCGCTGCATTTCCAGCGTCTTGCGGCTGGAGACATTGAGGTTGTCGGCGCGGTAGATCTGGCGGAACTTGGCGGTGGCGGAATCGCCGTCGACCTTGATCGCCAGGTTCTCGATGTTCACGCTGATGCTCGACTTGCCGACGATGCGCGCGCGGCGGTCCTGCTCCCAGCTCTTGCGGTTCTGGCCGCCACCGGGGGCGAAGTCGTTGCCGTAGGCCGCGAGGTAGCGGTCCATGTCCTGGCTGGCCCAGGCCGAGGCCCAGGCGCGCACGGCGGATTCGATCTCGGCATTGGCTGCGGTGCTGGCCGCGGGGGCTGCCGCCGCAGCGGGTGCAGGTGCGGGTGCCGGGGCTGCGGCCTCGGGCGCCTTGGGCGCGGCGGCCACGGGCGCAGGCGCGGCCGCGACCTTGGCCGGCGGCGGGGCGGCCGGTGCGGGCGCCGGGGCCGGCGGCGGTGCCTTGGCCACGGGGGCCGGTGCAGGCGCGGGTGCCGTAGCGGTTGTGGCGGCCGAGGCGACCAGCGCCGCCGGCTTGCCGCCCGGCGGGGTCGGCGTGAAGAGCGTGCGGATCACCGCCAGCTTGGGCTGCACGGCCGTGTTGCCCTGGTCGAGCTGCAGGGCCTTGCTGTAGGCCTGGCTGGCCAGCCGCGCATACACGTCGCCGAGGTTTTCCTGGGCGGTGGCGTAGCTGGGGTTGGTGCGGATCGCGCTTTCGAGCGCATTGCGCGCCTTGTCGAACTGGTTCTGGCTCGCGTAGATCACCGCGAGGTTGTTGTACGGCTCGGGCAGCTCGGGTGCGTCCAGCGTGAGCTGCGTGAAGGCCGCGATGGCCTCGTTGCGCTTGCCGGTGTCCAGCTGGATCACGCCCTTCAGGAAGCGCATCTGCGGGTCGCGCGGCTTGTCCTTCAGGAAGGCGTCGGCCTTGGTCATCGCCTCGTCGAGCTTGCCGGCCTGCATGAGCTTGTCGACTTCCTCGTGCTCGAGCGCCGCAAGGGCGGGAACGGCCACGCCACAGGCCGCAGCGGCCAGGACAAGGGCTCGCACGGTGGGAGAAAGGCTGAAACGGGCGCGCGGCCAGGGGCTCTTGGGCATTGCGGACAAGACCTCGTAGGGGTGGGAGATGCGGCAGGCATTGTAAGTGGGGCAGTTAACCTTCAGACACAGGGATGACAACAGTCGTGAGGCGCGCCCGCAACGCGCCGCCCCGCAGTACAGTGCCGCCGTGGATCGACTCCAAAGCATTGAAACTTTCGTTCGTGTGGCGCAGACCCAGAGCTTCGCGGAAGCCGCGCGCCAGCTGCGCGTGGCCAACTCGGTCGTGACCACGCGGGTGAAGCAGCTGGAGGAGTTCCTGGGCGCGCCGCTGTTCCACCGCAGCACGCGCGTGGTCCGCCTGAGCGACATGGGCCAGGCCTTCCTGCGCGACTGCACCGAACTGGTGGGCCGCGCCAACGACATCGTCGACCAGATGCGCGACGCGCGCGGCACGCCCTCGGGCACGCTGCGCGTGCATGCGCTCACGGGCATGGTGCTGGGCCGCTTCGCTTCGCTGCTGCGCGAGTTCCAGACCACTTACCCCGACATCCACCTCGAGCTGATCGTGAGCGACGCGGTGGCCGACCCGGTGAAGGCGGGTGTCGACTGCGCGTTGCAGATCTTTCCCGCCGCCTCGCAGGAGCTGGTGTCGCGCCACCTGTTTCCGGTGCGCCGCGTGCTGTGCGCCACGCCGGCCTACCTGGAAGCCCACGGCACGCCCGCCACGCCGCGCGAGCTGCACCGCCACAAGCTGGGCCTGTACTCGGGCTACCCCACGCGCGACCGCTGGACCTTTCACCACCAGGGCGAGCAGATCACCATCTACCTGGCCGCCGCGCTGCTGACCAACAGCGTGCACCTGCTGCGCGAATACGCGCTGGAGCACGCGGGCATCGTCTGCCTGCCGACGCTGGTGGCGGGCGACGCCATTGCGCGCGGCGAGCTGAGCGTGGTGCTGCCGGAGCACCAGCTGTCGTCGTTTTCGCTGAGCGCGGTGTATGCGGGCACGTCGCGCAATGCGCTCAAGCTGCGGCTGTTCATCGAGCACATCGCCACGCGCTTCACGCGCGTGCCGCCCTGGGACGCCACGCTGATCGAGCGCGGGCTGATCCCGGCGGAGCTCATCGAGTTCAGCCGCTCCAGCGGCTGAGGTCGTAGCAGCCGCTGGAGGGGCGAGGGCCCGAACAGGGGTAAACCCCCGCGATTATTCGGAAGCGCCGAACAATCCGCTTCCAAACTGGTCCCTACCGGCGGCGGCGCCGGGCTCCTAGAGTTCGCTCATCCGAAGAGACACCAGGAGACAAGCCATGACAACCGCCGCCTACCAGACCCGCTTCGGGTCGCTCAAGCACTTCGAGAAAGGCCACGTCGAACCGATCGACGACGACGTGCGCCACTACGCGTTTTCCAACTGCTTCGAAATCGCCAGCATCAGCCGGCCGTACGAGAAGGTCGTGTTCGGCCAGAACCAGATCTACGTGCTGGAAACGCTGCGCGCCGAGGGCACCTCGCCCTGGTACACCTGTGCGCACGACGAGTTCGCGCTGGTGATGGACGGCGACGTCGAAGTGCACCTGGTGCAGCTCGACGCCGTGCAGGCGGTGGCCGACACGGAGAAGAACGGCGCCGTGCTCGTACAGGGCGAACCCAAGGGCAAGAAGATGGGCTGGATGAAGCTCTCGCGCGGCCACCAGGGCCTGCTGCCGAAGAACACCGCGTACCAGTTCCGCAGCGCCGGCGAGCCGGGCGTGATCGTGCTGCAGAGCTGCAAGGGCGACCTCTGCGTGGAGAAGTGGGCCGACATCTGCCAGTCACGTTGACTCGCCCCCAGGCTGCGCGCACTTCGTGTCGCTTCGCCAACCCCCTGCCGGGGGCAACACCGGCGGCCCGGCAAAGCCGGTTCCTCGGTGTTCCACGAAAGACACGGCACTTGAACATTCAAGACCAGTTGAGGAAAACACCATGAACGCCCCCGCAGAACTCACCCGCGTGATCGCGTCGCAGCCCGACGCCACGCTCGGCTACAAGGACTTTTCGCTCGGCAGCTTCCGCTTCCGCCGCGACGAATACTTCGTGCACATCGGCTGGAAGACCCGCGACGGCCGTCCCATGAGCCACACCATGGACGCCGGCAGCTACCTGCGCGCGCTCATGCGCGACGTGGCCTGGGGCTTCTTCTACGGCTGGGTCAACTTCGACGACGTGTTCGGCACGGTCAATCACTACGAATCGGTCGACCTGTACGCCGGCAGCTTCAACGGCACCATGAAGGACGCGGGCATCGACCTGCTCGAGAACTTCCCCACCGCGCAGATCCGCGCCACCTTCGAGGCCATGCTCGACGACTGGACCAACGAGAGCTTCGACCCTTTCGCGGCGCCGCAGGAAACCGGCTCTCCCTACGGCCGCAAGAGCGGCAACAACACCGCCAAGATCACCCGGGCGCGCGAGCTGGCCAAGCGCTGCGTGGGCCTGAAGGGCGACCTCGACCTGCGCAGCGACGCGCGCGGCGCGCCGGTGAACCGCGCCTTCGCCGACGTGCCGCAGGGCGAGCCCGAGCTGCACCCCGAGCCGGGCTTCGAGAACGAGGTGCATGCCTTCAATCTCTTCGGCTTCCTGAGCCGCTCGCAGGTCACGTGGAACCCGAGCTTCACCTCGGTGGTGAAGCACAGCTACATGTGCCCGACGACCGAGGAGCACATCCTGCCGATCATCCACGGCAACGACCGCGTCGAGTGGTTCTTCCAGATGACCGACGAGATCCACTGGGACTGCGGCGACAAGAACACCGGCCGGCCGATGGCGCGCGTGATCATGAAGGCGGGCGACATGGCCGCCATGCCCGCCTACTGCCGGCACCAGGGCTTCAGCCCGAAGCGCTCGATGCTGCTGGTGTGGGAGAACGGGTCGCCGAGCCTGGTGTTCGAGATCCAGAAGGGCGAGAGCCCGGAGATTCCGGTCGAGTTCTGACCGGTCTTGCCCCCTCCCCCTCCGGGGGGGAGGCTGGGGTGGGGGCTCTGCGAGCCCGCGCCCTCTTTGAAGATGCCCCCAACCCAACCCTCCCCCCAAGGGGAGGGAGAGGAACGCTCATGCCTTTTTCTTCCATACGCCACCAACTCTTCATCGACGGCCGCTTCGTCGACGCCGAGTCCGGCGAGACCCTCGCCACGCTCAACCCGCACGACAACACGCCCATCGTCAACGTCGCGTTGGCCGGCAAGGCCGACGTCGACAAGGCCGTGGCTGCCGCGAAGCGCGCCTTCCCCAAGTGGAGCCGCATGGCCGCAGCCGACCGTGGCCGCATCCTGCTGAAGCTCGCCGACCTCATCGAGGCCAATGCCGAAGAGCTCGCGCGCCTCGAGTCGCTGGACACCGGCCACCCCATCCGCGATTCGCGCCGGCTCGACGTGCCGCGCACGGCCGCGTGCTTTCGCTACTTCGGCGGCATGGCCGACAAGTTCCAGGGCGAGACCATTCCGGTGGAAGAGGGCTTTCTCAACTACACGCTGCGCGAGCCCGTCGGCATCGTCGGGCAGATCGTGCCGTGGAACTTTCCGCTCATGTTCACCAGCTGGAAGATGGCGCCCGCGCTCGCGGCCGGCAACTGCATCGTGATGAAGCCGGCGGAGATCACGCCGCTGTCGTCGCTGCGCATCGCCGAGCTGATGGCCGAGGCGGGCCTGCCGCCCGGCGTGGTCAACATGCTGCCGGGCCTGGGCAGCGTGGCGGGCCAGTACATCGCGGAGCACCCGGAGATCGCCAAGATCGCCTTCACAGGCAGCACCGCCACGGGCCGGCGCATCGTGCAGGCCAGCGCGGGCAACCTGAAGAAGGTGCAGCTCGAGCTCGGCGGCAAGGGCCCCAACATCGTGTTCGAAGACGCGAACCTGCAGGCCGCCGTCAACGGCAGCGCGTGGGCCATCTTCCACAACCAGGGGCAGGCCTGCATCGCGGGCTCGCGGCTGATGCTGCACGAGAAGATCGCCGATGCGTTCCTCGCGCAGTTCATTCCGCTCGCGAAGTCCATACGCCTCGGTAACCCGCTCGACGACAGCACCGAGATGGGCCCGCTCACGAGCGCGCAGCACCGCGAACGCGTGCTGAGCTATGTCGAGGTGGCGCAAGGCGAGGGCGGCGAGCTGCTCGCGGGCGGCCAGTCGCCCGGCGGCGACCTGGCCGGGGGCTGCTACGTGCAACCCACCGTGATGCGCGCCAGGTCGTACAAGGACCGCGTCGCGCAGGAAGAAGTGTTCGGCCCCTTCGTCACCGTGCTCACCTTCAAGTCCGACGAAGAAGCCATGCAGATCGCCAACGGCACCGACTACGGCCTGGGCAGCGGCCTGTGGACCAACAACTTGCAGCGCGCCCACAAGGTCGCGCGCGACCTGCACGCCGGCATGGTGTGGATCAACAGCTACAAGCGCGTGAACCCCGGCTCGCCCTTTGGCGGCGTCGGCCAGAGCGGCTACGGCCGCGAGATGGGGTTCGACGCGATGCGCGAGTACACACAGGTCAAGAGCGTGTGGGTGAACGTCGACGCGCAGATACCGCCGCACTTCGCGCGCTGACCTCGGGGCCCTTTGCGGCAAGCACATACATACAAGAGAAGGAGACAGCCATGACATTCAATCGCAGGCAGTTCACGCAGGCCACGGCCGCGCTGGTGGCCTCGGGCGCGGCACCGCGGGTGTTCGCGGCCGACACGCTGAAGATCGGCTACGTGTCGCCGCAGACCGGCCCGCTCGCGCCCTTCGGCGAGGCCGACAAGTGGGTCATCGACCAGATGAAGACCGCCTTCAAGGACGGCATCGGCGTGGGCGGCAGGAAGTACGCGGTGCAGATCGTGCTGAAGGACAGCCAATCGAACCCCAACCGCGCGGGCGAGGTGGCCAACGACCTGATCCTGAAGGACAAGGTCGCGCTGGTGCTCACGGCCGGCACGCCCGAAACCGCGAACCCCGTCAGCGATGCGTGCGAGCTCAACGAGGTGCCCTGCATCTCCAGCGTGGTGCCGTGGCAGCCGTGGTTCTTCGGGCGCAAGGGCGACCCGGCGAAGGGCTTCAATTGGACGTACCACATGTTCTGGGGGCTGGAAGACGTCATCGCCAACTTCACCAACGGCTGGAAGACGCTGGCCACCAACAAGAAGGTGGGCGGCCTGTTCCCGAACGACGGCGACGGCAATGCGTGGGGCGACAAGGAGCTGGGCTTTCCCAAGCCGCTCGCGGCGATGGGCTTCACGCTCACCGACCCCGGCCGCTTCCAGAACGGCACGCAGGACTTCAGCGCGCAGATTGCGGCCTTCAAGAGCGCGGGCTGCGAGATCGTCACCGGCGTGGTGATCCCTCCCGACGCCAAGACCTTCCTCACGCAGGCGCGGCAGCAGGGCTTCAAGCCGAAGGTCATCACGCTGGGCAAGGCGCTGCTGTTCCCGGGCGCCATCGAGGCGCTGGGCGAGCTGGGCGACGGCCTGTCGACCGAGGTGTGGTGGAGCCCGTCGCATCCGTTCACGTCCAGCCTCACGCAGCAGAGTGCGAAGGCGCTGGCCGAGGCCTACGAGGCGGGCGCGAAGAAGCAGTGGACGCAGCCCATCGGCTTCGCGCATGCGCTGTTCGAGGTGGCAGCGAATGCGCTGGGCCGCGCCAGGTCGCTGAAGGCTTCGGACGTGCGCGATGCGGTTGCCGCGACCTCGATCAACTCGGTGGTCGGTCCGGTGAAGTGGGGCGGCCAGGGCCCGTTCAAGAATGTGAGCAAGACGCCGCTGGTGCTCGGCCAGTGGGGCAAAGGCAGGAAGTACAAGGTCGAACTCACCATCGTGAACAACGAGGCCGCGACGAACATTCCCACCGGCGGCACGCTGCGGCTGCTCTGAAGAAGAACGCCATGACGCTGCTGGCACTGCATGCCGTGAGCAAGTCCTACGGCGCGCTGAAGGTCACCGACGACATCACGCTGTCGGTGGCCGAAGGCGAGACGCTGGGCATCCTCGGGCCGAACGGCGCGGGCAAGACCACGCTGTTCAACCTCATCTCGGGCGACGTGCGCGCTGATGCGGGGCGCGTGGAGTACGCGGGCCGCGACGTGACGCGGCTCAAGCCGCACCAGCGCTGCCACGCGGGCATCGGCCGCAGCTACCAGGTGCCGCAGCCCTTCGGCAACATGAGCGTGTTCGAGAACCTCGTGACGGCCGCGTGCTTCGGTGGGCAGCAGACCGAACGCGAGGCCTGGCAGACGGCGCACGAGGTGCTGACGCAGACGGGACTGATGGCGCATGCCAACAAGCCCGCGGGCGGGCTCACGCTGCTGGACCGCAAGCGCCTGGAGCTGGCGCGCGCGCTGGCCACGCGACCGCAGCTGCTGCTGCTCGACGAGATCGCGGGCGGCCTCACGGAGCCCGAGGCCGCGGTGCTGGTCGACGAACTCAAGCGCATCAAGGCGCGCGGCGTGACGATGATCTGGATCGAGCATGTGGTGCATGCGCTGCTGTCGCTGGCGGACCGGCTGTTCGTCATCAACTTCGGGCAGAAGCTGGCGGAGGGGGCGCCGCGGGTGGTGATGAACGATGCGGAGGTACGGCGGGTGTACATGGGGATGGAAGCATGAGCGCGCGCTGTCGTCGTATGGCTCCTTCCCCCTCCGGGGGAAGGCTGGGATGGGGGCACGACGGCGCTCGTTTCGCCCCGGTGCCTCATCGAACGCCGCTGGCCCCCACCCCAACCCTCCCCCGAAAGGGGAGGGAGCAAAGACCATGACCGCTCTGCTCGACACCCACGCCCTCCAGGCCTTCTACGGCGACGCCCAGGCCCTCTTCGGCATCGACTTCTCGCTGACCCGAGGCGAGCTCGTCGCCATCATCGGCGCCAACGGTGCCGGCAAATCGACCTTCCTCAAAAGCCTCACCGGCCTCGTGCGCGCCCCGCGCGAAGCGATCCGCTTCAAGGGCGAATCCATCGGAGGCCTGCCTCCCGGCGACATCGTGCGCCGCGGCCTCGCCATGGTCCCCGAAGGCCGCCGCCTGTTCCCCAGCCTCGGCGTGGAAGAAAACCTGCTGATGGGCGCCACCGCGGCGCGCAAGGGGCCGTGGAACCTGCAGCGCCTGTACGCGCTGTTTCCCATCCTCGCGGAGAAGCGCCACCAGCCGGCCACCTCGCTGTCGGGCGGCCAGCAGCAGATGGTCGCGCTCGGCCGCGCGCTCATGAGCAACCCCGAGGTGCTGCTGTGCGACGAACTCTCGCTGGGCCTCGCGCCCATCGTCATCCGCGAGATCTACGCGGCCATGCCCACCATCACCGGCGAGGGGATGACGGTGGTCATCGTCGAGCAGGACGTGACGATGGCGCGCCAGGTGTCGCAGCGCATCTACTGCTTCCAGGAAGGCCGTGTATCGCTCGAAGGCCGTTCGAACGACCTCACGCGCGAGCAGATCTCGCAGGCCTATTTCGGCAGTGGCATGGGCACAGGCACGGAGGCCGCCCATGCTTGAAACCCTCGTGCAAGGCGTGCTGCTCGGCGGCCTCTACACGCTGTTCGCGTTGGGCCAGTCGCTGATGTTCGGCGTCATGCGGCTCACCAACACGGCGCAGGGCGACTTCATCATCCTCGGCGCGTTCGCCGTCATCGGGGGCGTGTCGCTGACGGGCGCGGCGGCGCCGTGGCTGGTGGCGCTCGCGGTGCTGCCACTGGCCTTCGGCTTCGGCTACGCGCTGCAGCGCTTCGTGCTCAACGGCACGCTCGGCAAGGACCCGCTGCCTTCGCTGGTGGTGACCTTCGGCCTGTCGATCGTCATCCAGAACCTGTTGCTGGAGCTGTTCTCGGCCGACCCGCGCGCCATCGAGACCGGCGGGCTCAGCACGCAGGGCGTGGCGCTGGGCGACGCGCTGTCCGTCGGCGTGCTGCCGCTCATCGTCCTGGTGGTCGCTGTAGCGGCCACGGGCGCGCTGCAGTGGCTCTTCGCGCGCACGGCGCTGGGCCGGTCGTTTCGCGCCGTGTCCGACGACCGCGAGATCGCCGAGCTCATGGGGCTCGACGCGAAGAAGGTCTACGCCTTCGCCACCGCGATTGCGTTCGTGCTGATCGCGGTGGCGGGCGCGCTGCAGGGCATGCGCACCACGGTGTCGCCGTCCGACGGCCCGCTGCTGCTGCTCTTCGCCTTCGAGGCCGTGATCATCGGCGGCATGGGCTCCTTCTGGGGCACGCTGGCCGGCGCGATGATCCTCGGCGTCACGCAGCAGATCGGCTTCCGGCTCGACCCGGGCTGGGGCATCTGGGCCGGGCACATCGTGTTCCTCGTGGTGCTGGTGCTGCGCCCGCAGGGGCTCTTTCCCAAGACACGCGGATGAAGCGGACCACGCGAATGACGAACATGCCCCCACCCCTCATCGCCGTCGAGCGCGCGACCGCCGCGAGCCGTGCGGTACTCGCCATCGGCGTTGCCCTGGTGCTGGTCGCGGCCAGCCTTCCGTTCTGGGGCGAGTCGAGCTGGATGCGCGAGTTCGTCGAGATCGCCTGCTACTTCATCTTCGCGATGATGTGGAACCTGCTCGCGGGCTACGGCGGCATGGTGAGCATCGGGCAGCAGGCCTTCTTCGGCTTCGGCGGCTACGTGATGCTGATGCTCGGCAACTTCGCGGGGCTCAACCCCTTCGTTGCGATACCGCTGGGTGCGCTGGCGGCGGGGCTCGTTGCGATACCCGTGTCCTTCGTGGCGTTCCGCCTGTCGGGCGGCTACTTCGCCATCGGCACCTGGGTGATCGCCGAGGTGTTCCGCCTGAGCTTCGCCAACGTGTCGGCGGTGGGCGGGGGCTCGGGCACCACGCTCACGGCCCTGCGCGGCATCGACAAGGCCACGCGCGAAAGCACCACCTACTGGATGGCGCTGGCCTGCGTGGTCGCGGCCGTTGCGCTGGTGTACCTGTTCCTGCGCAGCAAGCGCGGCCTGGCGCTGCTGGCCATCCGCGACAACGAGGTGGCGGCCGAGTCGCAGGGCATTCCGGTCGCGCGCATGAAGCTCGCGGTGTACGTGGTGGCGGCCTTCGGCGCGGGGCTGGCGGGGGCGCTGTATTTCGTGGGCAACCTGCGCATCAGCCCCGACGCGGCCTTCAGCGTCAACTGGACGGCCTTTGCCATCTTCATGGTGGTGATCGGCGGCATCGGCCGCATCGAGGGGCCGCTGGTGGGCGCGCTCATCTTCTGGGCGCTCAACAAGTTCCTGAGCGACTACGGCACCTGGTACCTGCTGGGCCTGGGGCTGCTTGCCATCCTCGTCACGCTGTTCTTCAAGCAGGGCCTGTGGGGCTACGCGCAGCAGCGCTGGGGCTGGTCGTTGTTTCCCACGCAACGCAAGCTGCTGCAGGTGCCACCCGTGCGCACCCCGTGAAAGCCCCATTGCAAGCTTCCGTCTGACTTGCGCAATGCAGCATGATCCTGTAACGTGTTGTAAGCACGTTCGTCAGCTCGCTGTCAGCAACGCACCTGCATTTCCCGGTCTTTCACTCTCTGGAGTCACCTTGACGATCACCAAACGCCGCTTGCTCGAAGGCGGCGCGGCAGCCGTTGCCGCCTCGCTCTTCGCGAAGGCTTCGTGGGCCCAACGCACCGCTCCCGCCGCCAGCGAACCCGCCTGGCCCACCAAGCCCGTGCGCATCCTCGTGGGCTTCCCCGCTGGCGCCTCACCCGACCTCGCGACCCGCGCCATCGCGGAGCCCCTGTCGAAGATCCTGCGCCAGCCGGTGGTGGTCGAGAACAAGCCCGGCGCCAGCGGCAACACCGTGGCCGACCTGGTGGCCAAGGCCACCGACGAGCACACCATCGGCGCGCTGATCAACGGCAACCTCACCATTGCCAAGCTGCTCAACCCCAAGCTGCCCTTCGACCCCGAGAAAGACTTCGCGCCCGTCGGCCTCATCGGCACGGCGCCGCTGGTGCTGGCGGTGTCGGGCAATGCCGAAGGCAAGACCGCGGCCGACCAGCTGCTGTGGGTGCGCAACCTGGGCAGCGGCGGCAAGTACGGCACGCCCGGCGTGGGCACCGTGGGCCACCTGGGCATGGAACTCATCAAGAGCCGCGCGGCCATCACCGCGCAGCACAAGCCCTACACGGGCAACCCGCAGGTCATTGCCGGCCTGCTGGCCAACGAGATCCAGCTGGCGCTGCTGCCGCCGGGCCTGGCCCTGCCGCACATCAAGTCCGGAAAGATCAAGGCCATTGGCGTGACGTCGCCCGAGCGCAGCGTGCTGGCCGGTGACTTGCCAACCATTCGCGACGCCGACGTGCGCGGTGCCGACCTGGAGATCTGGACCGCGCTGGCCGCGCCCGCCGGCATGAGGCCCGCGGCCGTTGCCAGGCTCAACGCGGCACTGGTCGAGGTGATCAGCTCGCCCGACGTGAGCCAGGCCCTGCTCAAGACCGGCTGGCAGGCGCAGCCCGGTTCGCCCGACACGCTGGCCAAGCGCATGCGCGCCGACACCACGCGCCTGGGCGGCGTGATCATCATGAAGGGCATTCACTCCGAGGGCTGAGCCCCCGCACTGCCAGCGCTCGGGGTCTGAGCCCCAGCACCGCTAAAGCAGCTGCGACACCCGCTGCGCCGCGTCCACCAGCGCGGGCAGCATGGTCTCCTGCATCACCTTCGCGCTGGTGCGGTTGGCCTGCCCGCTGATGTTCAGCGCGGCCACCATGCGGCCCTGCCGGTTGACGATGGGCGCGGCCACCGAGATCAGGCCTTCTTCCAGCTCCTGATTCACCAGGCACCACTGCTGCTTGCGCGCCTGCCCCACCTTGGCCATGAGCGCGTCGACATCGGTCACCGTGTGCTTGGTCATCGCCTCGATGCTGGAGGCCTCCAGCCGCGCGCGCACCTCGTCGTCGTCCAGGTCGGCCAGCAACAGCCGGCCCAGCGACGTGCAGTACGCCGGCAGCCGCGAGCCCACGCCCAGGCTCATGCGCATGATCTTCTGCGTGGGCACGCGCAGCACGTAGACGATGTCGGTCGCGTCCAGCACCGCGGCCGAGCACGACTCCTGCACCTGCTGCACCAGCGCTTCCATCACCGGCTCGGCGCGGTTCCAGATGGGCATGGACGACAGGTACGCGAACCCCAGGTCGAGGATGCGCGGCGTGAGCGTGAAGAGCTTGCCGTCGGTCACCACATAGCCCAGCGTCTGCAGCGTGAGCAGGATGCGGCGCGCGCCCGCGCGCGTGAGCCCGCTGCCGGCGGCCACTTCGCTGAGCGTCTGGCGCGGCGCGTTCGCGCTGAACGAACGGATCACCTGCAGGCCGCGCGCGAACGACTGCACGTAGCTGTCGCCCGGGGCGGGGGAGGGTGTGTCGGGTTGTGTCGGGTGGGTTGCCATGGTGCGCGATCCTCTCTAGAATTCATTATACGAACAAATGTTCTTTAGACGAACAAATCGGCGGTTCGCAAAATCGGCGGGATCGCGGTTCGGGTTCTTCTTCTGGTTCTTTTTTCCTTTCACCCGGAGACAAGCTTCATGATCAACAAGATCGCGCGCTCGGTCGCGGATGCCCTGGCAGGCATCCAGGACGGCGCCACGGTTCTCATCGGCGGCTTCGGCACGGCCGGCATTCCCAACGAGCTCATCGACGGCCTCGTCGAGCAGGGCGCCAAGGACCTCACCGTCGTCAACAACAACGCGGGCAACGGCGAGACCGGCCTGGCGGCGCTGCTCAAAGCCGGCCGCGTGCGC
>NZ_FOWL01000023.1:0-103256 GCF_900115445.1 Variovorax sp. OK605 | reverse complement strand
CACCGAAGCAACTTGTCGTTGTCTTCGTTTGCTTTGCTGCGATCAGCGAAGCCTTGTAGTCTATCACGATTTTTTAAGTACCGTCAAACTTTTTTCGCTTTCTTTTCTTTCCGCAATCCGCAACTCTCATCGCGTTTTGCTGAAGTCTTTTCAGCGGAGCCTTCGATTATGCACTGTTTTTTCAAACAACGTCAACTTTCGAAGACCTTTTTCTCAACCCACACAATCAACTCCTAAGAGCTCGCCCCGAAGAGCCTGATCGCTGCAACATCTTGCGATGCGCTGTCAGCCGAGCCCTCGATTATGCACAGTTTTCGACACTTCGGTCAACGAACAGCAAACTTTTTATCGTTCCAAGCCGTTGCTCTCCTCAATAGAAGCAAGCTGTTTCCCTGGCGAGCACCTGGTCCTACTAATAGAAGAGCGCCACACCAAGCCTTCTCACTTCCGTTCACTGGAACCGGCAATAAAAAAGCCGCCCAAAGGCGGCTTTTGATTCCAGCAGGTCGCTTGCTTATTAATAATAGCGCGAGCTGTTCATGCGGCGCATTGCTTCGTACAGCGTGGGCATGCGCACTTCCTGCGAACGGGCGCTCATGCGGGCCAGGCCGTCGATCTTGGCGACGTCGGCGGCGTCCACGGTGCCTTGCTCCTGCTGGCGCCACATGGCGGCTTGCAGTTCCTGCATCACGCGCGGGTCGCTCTGGGCGGTCGCCAGGAAGCGGGCGTCGGCACGTGCAGCTGCACGGCGTTGGGAAGCAGCGCGCAAGGCAGCGCCGATGCTGCTTTCGCGGACCGAGCCGGCAAACAGTGCGAACAAGGCGATCGCGGCGAGGCAGAACACGGTCCACACGGCGAGCAGGCCGCCTTCGTTCCAGTTGGAAACGAGCGAGTCGGTCACCACCAGCACGGCTGCGGCAATGGCGATGATCAGCAGGGCGATCAGCGGGCGGGCGCCATTGGCGCCGGCGCGGGCGGCCTGGATCTGGCCGAACAGGACTTCGGCGCGACGGACGCCGGGGTGGACGGTAGGTTGGTCAACGTGAACGAAGCTGGTCATGATGTGTCCCTCCTGAGGAACGGTGGTAATCAGTGGTGGCGAACAAGGCCGATGCAGTGATATTAGGGCTTACCCTAGTGCGTTTCCACTTTATCTTTCTGATGTTTATCATTCACATCACTGATGGACGTCAACTTTCGCACGCTTGATCTCAACCTGCTCCGCGTCTTCGACGAGGTGATGGCAGAGCGCAACCTCACACGCGCCGCCCGCAACCTGTCGATCACGCAGCCGGCCGTGAGCAATGCGCTGCGCCGCCTGCGCGAGGTGCTGGGAGACGAACTGGTGAAGCGCTCAGGCGCCGGGGTGGAGCCCACGCCCCGTGCCCTGGCTCTGTGGCCGACCGTGCGCGACGCCCTTCGCCTGCTGCAGCACACCCTGGCGCCTGGTGAATTCGACGCCGGCACGGCCGACACCACCTTCCTGCTGGCCATGGCCGATGCCACGGCGGCCGAGCTCATTCCCGGGCTGGTGCAGATCGCAGAAACCGAGGCGCCCGCCATCTCGCTGCGCGTGCTGCCGCTGACCACGCGCGACCCCCGCCGCATGCTCGAGCTGGAAGAGGTGGACATGGCCATCGGCTATTTCCCGGCGGTGATCGCCAGCCTCGCCGCGCGCGGGCAGTCCGGCGTGGGGGTGGCGTTCGAGACCCAGCGGCTCTACCTGGGTCAATATGTATGCGTGATGCGGCGGGACCACCCGCTGGCCAAGGCGCCCCTCACGCTGGACGACTACTGCGCGGCGCGGCACCTGCTGGTGAGTTTCTCGGGGCGGCCCTACGGCTTCATCGACCAGACGCTGGGCGCCATGGGGCGCGAGCGGCGCATCGTGGTGACGGTGAACCAGTTCTTCACGGCGGGCCGGGTGGTCGCCAACTCGGACCTGCTGACCGTGCTGCCGCGCCACTTCGTGACCGTGACCGGCA
Organism: Variovorax sp. OK605; assembly: GCF_900115445.1. NCBI lineage: Bacteria > Pseudomonadati > Pseudomonadota > Betaproteobacteria > Burkholderiales > Comamonadaceae > Variovorax > Variovorax sp. OK605. Next base: position 101,271 of record NZ_FOWL01000023.1, on the reverse strand, counting down.
TCGACGACCAGTTGGTGCTGCGCGACCTGCCGTTCGACCAGCCGCCGGTGCACGTGGATGCCATCTGGCATCGGCGCGCCCAGCATGGGCACGCACATGAGTGGCTGCGCACGGCGCTGTTGCGCTCCGCAGCCGCGGCTTTCGCCGGCTCGGTCCTCGGGCAGAAGGTGCCCGATTGACCGAAAGGTGGATCAGCGGACGACGCTGAGCCAGGCGCTGGCGGCTGCGCGCAGTTCCTGCGCGTGGTGCGCACCGCGGCCGGCGCGCATGTCGGCGCTTTCCATCAGCGCGGCGGCATGGCTGGCCGGGGCGGTGGCGGTCGAGGAACGGAAGAAACGGGCCACTTGGGCGATGAGGCTGAACATGGTGTTGCGCGGCTTGTGGCCGTGCTCTGAGTGGTTGATGCTTCAAGAATAAGGGTTATCCCTAGTAAAACAAGCTCAACCTTATGCGCTTCATGCATGGGGCAATTCACCTAGACTGCCCCGACGATGAAGCTGCAACTGCTGTCCGACCTGCACCTGGAGTCCCATCCCCGCTTCCATGCCGAGCCCGTCCCGGGCGCCGACATGCTGATCCTGGCGGGCGACATCGGCTCCTACCAGCAACGCTCCCGGCTGACCGAGACCGACTTCGGCCTGGGCCGCTTCTCGCCGCGCAACGGCTGGCCGACCCCGGTGATCTACGTGCCGGGCAACCACGAGTACGACAACCTCGACTTCGACGAGACCCACGACCGCCTGCGCTCCCTCTGCGAGGAGCTCGACATCCTCTGGCTCGAGCGCGAGACCCGCGTCATCGGGGGCATCCGCTTCGTCGGCACCACGCTCTGGGCCGACTTCGACGCGCTGGCCGAACCCACCGACAGCCTGGGCGAGGCGCTGAAGAAACGCGGCAAGGCGATGCGCGCAGCCGATTTCTACCTTGAAAAAGCAGCCACCATGCGTAACGGCAAGCTCTTCCTCGCCGAACAGCTTCGCGAGCAGGGACTGGCCTGCCAAGGCTGGCTCGCGCAGGCGCTGGCCGAACCTTTCGACGGCACCACGGTGGCCATCACCCACTTCGCGCCCAGCCTCGACAGCGGCGATCCGCGCTACGGCCTGACGCCCGGCACGGCCGGTTTCTGCAATGCGCTCGACGAGCTGCTGCCCCACGCCAGGCTGTGGCTGCACGGCCACCTGCACTGCCCGTCCGACTACGTGAAGAACGGCTGCCGCGTCGTGGCCAACCCGCTGGGCTATGCGCGAAACGGCGAGCAGGAAGGCTTCAAGCCCCACTTGCTGATCGACGTGCGCTGAACCGACGGCGCCACGACCGGTAACACCGTAACGGCCGGCAACGTGCGCGCCGCGACCGCTGTGTAGACTGGTTCGAGACCATCTCACCGATGGAGGAGAGAGCGCCATGACGCAACAGCAAGAACAACGACGCACCTTCCTGAAACAGACCGCGGGCGCCGCCGCGGCCACCGGGCTGCTCGGCATCTGCTCGCGGGCGTTCGCCCAGGGTCCGGGGGACGGCACGGGGATGGGTACAGGTACAAGCACCGGCAAGGCCATGGGCCAGCTGTCGATGGCCGAGATGGCGCGCCGCCTCGCCGCCGGCACGCTCACCAGCAGCCAGCTGGTGGAAGAAGCACTGGCCGCCATCCAGAACCCCGCGGGCGAAGGCGCGCGCAGCTTCATCCGCGTGCACGCCGACACGGCCCGCAGCACCGCCGCGCGGCTGGACGCCGAACGCAAGGCCGGCCGCCCCGCCGCTTCGCCGATCGCCGGCATCCCGATTTCGCTGAAAGACCTGTTCGACGAAACCGGCATCACCACGCTCGGCGGCTCGGTCGTGCTGGCCGGCCAGCCGCCCGCGGCGCGCGACGCCATCGTGGTCGAGCGGCTGCGCCGGGCCGGCGCGATCATCGTCGGGCGCACCAACACGGTCGAGTTCGCCTACACCGGGCTGGGCGTCAACCCGCACTACGGCACGCCGAAGAACGTCTTCGACCGCGCCACCGGCCGCATCCCGGGCGGCTCCACCTCGGGCGGCGCGATCTCGGTGGCCGACGGCATGGCGGCCGGCGCCATCGGCACCGACACAGGCGGCTCGCTGCGCATTCCGGCCGCGCTCAACGGGCTGGTGGGCTTCAAGCCGACGCAGCGGCGCGTGCCGCTGGACGGCGTGATGCCGCTGTCGACCTCGTTCGACTCCGCCGGCCCGATGGCATGGACGGTCGAAGACTGCGCCCTGCTCGACGCCGTGCTGGCCGCCGAGCTGCCGCGCCCCTTGCGCGTGCTGCCGCTGCGGGGCCTGCGCTTCGCGGTGCCCAAGACCTTCTTCCAGGACGACCTGTCGCCGGCGGTGGCCGCGGCCTTCGCGTCGGCCCTGGCCAAGCTCTCGGCGGCGGGCGCCACGGTCACCGAGCTGCCGATGGCGGAGTTCGCGAAGGCGCCGACCATCAACCCGCGCGGCATGATCACCGCGGCCGAAGCCTTCACCTGGCACCGCGACTTCATCAAGAACGGCGCCGCCCGATACGACCCGCGCGTGCTCGCCCGCATCAAGACCGGCGAGACCATCACCGCGCCCGACTACCTGCAGCTGCTGGCGCTGCGCCGCCAGTTCATCCGCTCGATCAACACCGCGGCCGCCGGCTACGACGCGATGCTGATGCCCACCACGCCCGACACCGCGCCGCCCATCGCCGAGGTGGTGAAGGACGACGACACGTACTACCGCATCAACGCCCGCATGCTGCGCAACCCTTCGGTGGTGAACCTGTTCGACGGCTGTGCGCTCTCGGTGCCCTGCCACGACGCGGGCACGGCGCCGGTCGGGCTGATGGTGGCCAGCATCGGCAACACCGACCACCGCCTGCTGGCCGTGGGCGCGGCGGTGGAAGCGGTGGTGACGCCGCGGCGCGCGCTCAGCAGCTGAGGCGCGGGCGCAAGCCGCTCAGCGCGCGGCGATGCCTTCGAAGCAGGTCGCGAGCACCAGGTCGACGATCTGCTCGTCCGTCTGCAGCCCGCCGGCCTTCAGGAAACCCAGCACCGGATCGCAGGCGCGCGCGAACAAGGTGTAGAGCACGGCGATGGCCGGCAGCTTCGGGTCGAGCGAGCCGTCGGCCTGCGCCGCCTGGATCCAGCCGCCGAGCTTGTCGCTGATGGTCACCAGGCGGTCGAGGTAGCCGCGGTTGTTCATCAGCGTGGCGCGCAGGGTGGAGTTCTGGTGCGGCAGCGACGGCATCTCGCCAGCCAACTGCACCTGCATGGCCCAGCGCACCACGGCGCGCAGCTTGTCGACGGGCTTGTCCTGCGCCGGCACCGAGGCCAGGAAGTCGAGGGTGCGCTGCATGATGCGCACCATGGCCGCGGCGGCCAGGTCTTCCTTGCTGGGAAAGTGCTTGTAGAGGCTGGCCTTGGCGATGCCGACGGCGGCGGCCACCTCGTCCACCGTCATCGACTCGAAGCCCTTCTCGGCGAGCAGGCGGTTCGCGGTCTGCACGATGGCCTCTTCGCGGGCCTGCAGCATCTGTTCCTTGAACGAGGTCTTGGCGGGGGCAGTGGCACTCATGCGGAAATTCTAGTCTCGGGCGTCGCCAACCAGACGACGTGAACACCGAAATACCGGCCAGTCTTTTACAGACCGGCGAGTTCGACCCGGTTGCTCGCGGCGATCAGCTCGCCCGGCTCTTCGACACCAGTCGGATGCCGGGCATCAGTTCGGCCGCGAGTTCGGGCCGCTCCAGCGCGTAGTCGAGGTTCATGCGCGCGATCTCGACGTGCTCCTCGCCCAGCGCCTGCGCCCGCGAGCCCTGCCCGCGCTCGATGGCCTGCACCATCGCGTGGTGCGTGCGGTGCGCCTGGCGCATCCACTGCTGGCCCTCTTCCATCGACGACTGCATCGGCAGCATCGCGCTGGGCGCGGCGAAGGGCTGGCCGCCCAGCATGTCCATCACGCGCTTGAGCGCCAGGTTGCCGCAGCCGTCGACGATCAGCTTGTGAAAGCGGTCGTTCATCTCGACGTACGCCGCGTAGTCGTCGATTTCCATGCTGGGCTTGTTCACGGCGCGGTCGCCGTCGTCCAGGCACTCCTTCAGGTCACGCAGCAGCTGGCGCGACGCACCGTCCTCGGCCAGCAGGCGCGCCGCGAAGCCTTCGATCACGCCGCGCACGCGAATCGCGTCGGCCACCTCCTGCGACGTGAAGCGGCGCATCTGGTAGCCGCCGCTGGGCGATTGCTCGATCAGGCCTTCGTGCTCCAGGCTGGTCAGGGCCAACCGCACCGGTGTGCGCGAGGCGTCGAGCTTCTCGGCGAGCGGGATCTCGGCCAGCCGCTCTCCAGGCACGAATTCGCCCTTGAGGATCAGGTCGCGCAGTTGCACGAGCACGCGGGATTGTTGGGAGTCCATCGGGCGATTTTAGGAGACGCGCCCGGCATTGCACGCAGCCAATTTAGGCTGGCTCGGTTGTTGCATGCACTTGATGCAAGCAAGTGTGAAAAACACACGTCACAGTCAGCATTTACCCTGATCAAAGGCGTTGCAAGCCCCATTTCGGGGCAGATTGGCCGATGAAAGTTTGACCTGGATCGAGGATCACCAAGACAATGCATACAGTTGCATGCAATGGATGCAAGCCTCTTTCCACAGCACCCACGATGGAGCCCGCACGATGATCAGCGCAGAGCAGAACGATTTCCTCACCCGCGTCGGACCCGGCGCGCCCGCAGGCAAGCTGCTGCGCCGCTACTGGCAGCCGGTGGCCCTGGCCGACGAGCTGGCGGGCCCGCGCCCGGTCAAGCCGGTGAAGCTCATGGGGCAGGACTTCGTCCTGTTCCGTGACGAGAGCGGCCAGCTCGGCATGCTCGACCGCGACTGCCCGCACCGCGGCGCCGACCTGGCCTTCGGCCGGCTCGAAAACGGCGGCATCCGCTGCGCCTTCCACGGCTGGCTCTTCGACGCCAAGGGCAACTGCCTCGAAACCCCGGCCGAGCCCGCCACCAGCAAGCTGTGCAGCCGCATCAAGCAGTCGGCCTATCCGGTGGTCGAGAAAGCCGGCGTGGTCTTCGCGTACATCGGCGAGGGCGAGCCCCCGGCCTTTGCGGACTTCGACTGCTTCGTCGCGCCCGACAGCCACACCTTCGCCTTCAAGGGCCTGTTCGAGTGCAACTGGCTGCAGGCGCTCGAGGTGGGCATCGACCCCGCGCACGCCTCGTACCTGCACCGCTTCTTCGAGGACGCGGACACCTCGGAAAGCTACGGCAAGCAGTTCCGCGGCGCCTCCGCCGACTCCGACATGCCCATCACCAAGGTGCTGCGCGAGTACGACCGCCCCGACATCAGCGTGGAGCCCACCGACTACGGCTTTCGCCTGAAGGCCCTGCGCAAGCTGAGCGAAGACACCACCCACGTGCGCGTGACGAACGTGGTGTTCCCGCAGGCCTTCGTGATCCCGATGAGCGCGGAGATGACCATCTCGCAGTGGCACGTGCCGGTGGACGACACGCATTGCTACTGGTACGCCGTCTTCACCAGCTTCACCGGCCCGGTCGACAAGCAGCAGATGCGCGACCAGCGCCTGAAGCTCTACGAGCTGCCCGACTACACCTCGCGCAAGAACAAGCGCAACAACTACGGCTTCAGCATCGCGGAGCAGCTGACCGAGACCTACACCGGCATGGGCGACGACATCAACGTGCACGACCAGTGGGCGGTGGAGTCGCAGGGCGCCATTCAAGACCGCACGCGCGAGCACCTGGGCAGCACCGACAAGGGCATCATTGCCTACCGCCGCGTGCTGGTGAAGGCCATCGAGGCCACGCTGGCCGGCGAGACCGCGCCGATGCTCATCGACGCCACGCAGGCCAGCGCCATGACCGGGCCGCCGTCCATCGACGGCATCGGCCACGTCAGCGACGAGGCCGCCACCGAGACCTACTGGCAGGAGGCCGACCGCGCGCGCCGCCTGAAGTCCGACTGGGCCTCGGCACGGCTCGCCGCCTGAACCCCGCTCACCGCACGCACGCCATGAGCACCAAGAGCCACACATTCGTCGACCGCTTCGGTCTGTGGTCCGACGACCAGCACGCACAGGCCAGGGAACTGGTGCGCCGCATCGACAGCGGCGAGGTCGACCTCGTCCGCTTCGCCTGGCCCGACCAGCACGGCATCCTGCGCGGCAAGACGCTGGTCGCCACCGAGGCGCGCTCGGCCCTGTGGGAGGGCGTGAACCTCACCTCCACCCTGCTGGCCAAGGACACCTCGCACAAGACCGTGTTCCCGGTGTTCAGCGCCAACGGCGGCTTCGCCATCGAAGGCCTGCAGGGCGGCGCCGACTTCACCGTCGTGGCCGACCCCGCCACCTTCAAGGTGCTGCCGTGGTCGCCGCGCACCGGTTGGGTGCTGTGCGACGCCTACATGGCCGACGGCAAGCCCTGCCCCTTCGCCACCCGGCAGATCCTGCAGCGCGCGGTGCGCCAGCTCGACGCGCTGGGGCTGGACTTCATCGCCGGCCTGGAGGTGGAGTTCCACGTCTTCAAGCTGGAAGACGCGCGCATGGGCCTGGCCGACTCGGGCCAGCCCGGCGAGCCGCCGCGCGTGTCGCTGCTGTCGCACGGCCACCAGTACCTGACCGAGCTGCGCTACGACCGCGTCGACACGCTGATGGAGCTGCTGCGCTCGCAGCTGATTGCGCTGGGCCTGCCGCTGCGCTCGCTGGAAATCGAGTTCGGCCCGAGCCAGTTCGAGCTGACCTTCGGCCCCACCGCCGGCGTGACGCCCGCCGACACCATGGTGCTGCTGCGCAGCGCCATCAAGCAGATCTGCCAGCGCGCCGGCCTGCACGCCACCTTCATGTGCCGCCCGAAGATCCCGAACGTGATGTCCAGCGGCTGGCACCTGCACCAGTCGCTGCGCCGCAAGAGCGACGGCGTGAACGCGTTCATGCCCGAGGCCGAGGGCCAGCACCTCAGCGAGATCGGCATGCACTACCTCGGCGGCCTGAAGGCGCACGCCTGCGGCGCCGCGGCGCTCGCGAGCCCGACCATCAACGGCTACCGCCGCTACCGCCCGTTCTCGCTGGCGCCCGACCGCGCGATCTGGGCCAAGGACAACCGCGGCGCGATGCTGCGCGTGCTCGGCGGCGTGGGGCAGAACGCCTCGCGCATCGAGAACCGCGTGGGCGAGCCGACGGCCAACCCGTACCTGTACCTCGCGTCGCAGCTGTTCTCCGGCCTCGACGGCATCGGGAACCGGACCGACCCGGGCCCTTCCGCCGATGCGCCGTACGAAACGCCGGCCGAGCAACTGCCCCGCTCGCTCGGCGATGCGCTGGCCTGCCTGCGCCGCGACGAGATGCTCAACACGCAGATGGGCAAGACCTTCGTCGACTACCTCTGCCACATCAAGGAAGCGGAAATCGCCCGCTTCAACCTCGAAGTCAGCGAGTGGGAACACCGCGAGTACTTCGACATGTTCTGAACGAGCCTCCACAAGAATGCCCACGATCCACTACATCCTCAAGGACGGCACCACGCGCGAGGTCGACGCCAAGGTCGGCGCCAGCGTGATGGAGACCGCCATCCGCGGCAACGTGCGCGGCATCGACGCCGAGTGCGGCGGCTGCTGCTCCTGCGCCACCTGCCACGTCTACGTGGACGACGCCTTCATCGGCCTGCTGCCGCCGCCCGACGACATGGAGAGCGCGCTGCTCGAGGCCGTGGCGTCCGAGCGCCGGCCCGGCAGCCGGCTGAGCTGCCAGCTCACGGTCACCGCGGCCTTCGATGGCCTCACGGTGCACGTGCCCGATACCCAGGTTTGAAGCGCGGCTCGGGCATCATCGCCCGCGTTGCACATCCGGTTACACGACAGCAGCGCCCGAGGGGGCGCGTTCATTCCACCTGAAAGGCGTTTTCCCATGACGACGACGATGACCAAGAGAACCGTTCTCTCGACCCTGCTGCTGGCCGGCTTCGGCCTGCTGGGCGCCACGGCCCAGGCCGCCGACGAGCCGCTGCGCATCGGCCTTATCGCCACCTACTCCGGCCCCTACGCCGACTACGGCCGCCAGTTCGACGCCGGCATCGCGCTGTACCTGAAGGAGCACGGCGGCAAGGTGGGCGGGCGCACCGTGGAGATCATCAAGAAGGACACCGCCGGCCCCGCGCCCGACGCCGCCAAGCGCATCGCGCAGGAGCTCATCGTGCGCGACAAGGTGAGCGTGCTCACCGGCCTGGACTTCAGCCCCAACGCCTACGCCGTGGGCGCCATCGCCACGCAGGCCAAGATCCCGACCATCGTGATGAACGCCGCCTCCTCGGCCATCACCACCAGCTCGCCTTATGTGGCGCGCCTGTCGTTCACCGTGCAGCAGGTCACCGACCCGATGGCGCGCTACATGCTCAAGGAAGGCATCAAGGACGCCTACACCGTGGTCGCCGACTACGCCTCGGGCGTGGACGCCGAAACCGCCTTCAAGAAGACCTTCACCGCCGGCGGCGGCAAGGTGTCGGGCGAGGTGCGCACGCCCATGAACAACCCCGACTTCTCGGCCTACGTGCAGCGCATCAAGGACGCCAAGCCCCAGGCCGTGTTCTTCTTCTTCCCCTCGGGCGTGATGCCGCCGGCCTTCCTGAAGGTGTGGAAGGAGCGCGGCATGGAGCAGGCTGGCATCAAGCTGTACGCCACGGGCGAAGCCACCGACGACAGCTACCTGGACGCCACCGGCGACGTGGCGCTGGGCCTGGTCACCAGCCACCACTACTCGTTCGCTCACCCCTCGGCCAAGAACCAGAAGTTCGTGAAGGACTTCGCGGCCGACAACGGCGCCAAGCTGCGCCCGAGCTACTTCGCCGTGACCGCCTACGACGCCATGGCCGCCATCGACCTCGCGCTGGCCAAGACCAAGGGCGACACCACCGGAGACAAGTTCATGGACGCGCTCAAGGGCCTGAGCTTCGAGAGCCCGCGCGGCCCCATCGAGATCGACCCGGCCACGCGCGACATCGTGCAGACCGTGTACATCCGCAAGACCGAGCGCGTGAACGGCCAGCTGGTGAACGTGGAGTTCGACAAGTTCGACCGCGTGAAGGACCCGGCGAAGGAAGCCGCCGCGGCCAAGTAACCGGGACACCTTCCGTCCGCCAGCCAGCACGCAGAAAGCAGCAAGCAGGAAATTCATGGGCATCGTGATCTTCGATGGAGTGGCCTACGGCATGCTCCTGTTCCTCATCGGCGTGGGCCTGTCCATCACGATGGGGCTCATGAACTTCGTCAACCTCGCGCACGGCAGCTTCGCGATGGTGGGCGGCTATGCGGCCAGCGTGCTGATGAACCACTTCGGCCTGGGCTTCGGCCTGTCGCTGGCGGCGGCCTTCGTGGCGGCGGCCGTGGTGGGCGCGGTGCTGGAGTTCGCGTTCTACCGGCGGCTGTACCGCGCGCACCCGCTGGACCAGGTGCTGCTGTCGATCGGCGTGGTGTTCGTGTCGATCGCCGCCTTCACCTACTTCTTCGGCCCCACGATGCAGCCCTTCACGCTGCCGCCGATGCTCGACGGCCAGGTGTCGCTGCTGGGCCTGGAGGTGGGCCGCTACCGCCTGTTCCTGATCGTCTGCGGCGTGGCCGTTCTGCTTGCGCTGCTGCTGGGTCTGGGCAAGACGCGCTACGGCGCGATGGTGCGCGCGGCGGTGGACAACCAGCGCGTGGCGGGCGGCACCGGCATCCACGTGCAGCGCCTGTTCTTCCTGACCTTCTCGCTGGGCTGCGGCCTGGCGGGCCTGGGCGGCGCGCTGAGCCTGGGCATGCTGGGACTGGAGCCGTCGTTCCCGCTCAAGTACCTCGTCTACTTCTTGATGGTGGTGTGCGTGGGCGGCGCGGGCACCGTCACCGGGCCGTTCATCGCGGCGCTGCTGGTGGGCATCGTCGACGTGGCCGGCAAGTACTACCTGCCCGAGGCGGGCGCCTTTCTCATCTATGTCTTCATGATCGTCATGCTGCTCGTGCGGCCCAACGGCATCGTCGCGAAGAAGGGGCTCGCATGAAAGCGCTGACCGTTTCCCCCGCGCAGCTGCGCATCGCGGAAGCCGCCTTCTGGCTCGCGCTGGCGTCGTGCTTCTTCCTGCTGCCCGACAAGCTCACGCTGATGAGCCAGGTCATGATCTTCGGCCTGTTCGCCGTGTCGCTCGACATGGCGCTGGGCTACGCGGGCATCCTCACCGTGGGCCACGCGGCCTTCTTCGGCGCGGGTGCCTATGCGGCCGGCCTGCTCGCCAAGTACGGCTGGAGCGAGCCCTTCACCGGCCTGCTGTTCGCGCTCGCGGTGTGCGGCGTGCTGGGCTACGTGCTGAGCTACCTGGTGGTGCGCGGCGCCGACCTCACGCGGCTGATGATCACCATCGGCGTGTGCGTGCTGCTGTTCGAGGTGGCCAACCGCCTGTCTGGCATCACCGGCGGCACCGACGGCCTGCAGGGCGTGGTCATTGCACCGGTGCTGGGCTTCTTCGACTTCGATCTCTACGGCAAGACCGCCTTCTGCTATGCCTTCGGCGTGGTGCTCGCGATGTTCCTGCTGGTGCGGCTGGTGCTGCGCTCGCCCTTCGGCCTGGCGCTGCGCGGCATCCACGACAGCCGCAAGCGCATGCTGGCCATCGGCTCGCCGGTGGAAGCGCGCCTGCGCATGGCCTACGCCTTCTCGGCCGCGGTGGCCGGCGTCGCGGGCGCGCTGCTGGCGCAGACCACGCAGTTCGTGGGCATCGAGTCGATCGGCTTCAACCGCTCGGCCGAAGTGCTCATCATCCTGGTGCTCGGCGGCACCGGGCGCCTGTACGGCGGCATGATCGGCGCCATCGTCTACATGCTGGTGCACGACTGGTTCGCCGACATGAACCCGCAGTACTGGATGTTCTGGCTCGGCATCTTCCTGATCACGGCCGTCATGCTGGGCCGCGGCGGCATCATGGGCGCGCTCTCGCGCCTGGTTCGCACGGGAGGCAAGGCGCGATGAGCGGCTCGACCACGCACACGCTGCGCACGCGAAACCTCGGCATCCACTTCGGCGCCTTCCATGCCGTGAGCGAGGTCGGGCTGTCGCTCGAACCCGGCGCGCGGCAGGCGCTGATCGGCCCCAACGGCGCGGGCAAGACCACGCTCATCAACCTGCTCACGGGCGTGTTCAAGCCCACCAGCGGCAGCATCCACATGGGCGATCGCGACATCACGCGCCTGTCGAGCGACAAGCGCGCGCGCATGGGACTGGCGCGCACCTTCCAGATCAACACGCTGTTCCCCAGCCTCACGCCGCTCCTGTCGGTGGTGCTGGCCATCAGCGAGCGCGAAGGGCTGGGCGCCACCTGGTGGCGGCCGCTGAAGGGCTGCACGGCGGTGTTCGACGAGGCGCATGCGCTGCTGGGCACCCTGCGGCTCGACAGCCTGGCCGACGTGCCCGTGGCCGAGCTGGCCTACGGCAAGCAGCGCCTGCTGGAGATCGCGCTGGCGCTGGCGGCCAGGCCGCGCATCCTGCTGCTCGACGAACCGGCCGCCGGCGTGCCGGAGGACGAGAGCGGCGAACTCTTCGAAGCCATCGCGGCGCTGCCGCAGGACATCAGCGTTCTGTTCATCGAACACGACATGAAACTCGTCTTCCGCTTCTCGCGCCGCATCTCGGTGCTGGTGGGCGGACGCATCCTCACCGAAGGCACGCCCGCCGAGATCGGCGCCGACCCGCGCGTGCGCGAGGTCTACCTGGGAAGCTCGCACCACCATGGCTGAAACCGCCAAGCCCGCACTCGTTTTCGACGGCGTCACCGCCGGCTACGGCAACGCCGTGGTGCTCAACCGCCTCGGCTTCTCGCTGCAGCAGGGCGAGAGCCTCGCCATCCTCGGGCGCAACGGCGTGGGCAAGACGACGCTGCTCGAGACGCTCATGGGCAACACCCGCGTGATGCAGGGCGCCATCCGCTGGCAGGGCGAGGACATCACGCGCTGGCCCTCGCACCAGCGCGTGCGCGCCGGGCTGGGCTGGGTGCCGCAGGAGCGCGAGGTGTTCCCCTCGCTCACCGTCGAAGAGAACCTCACCGTCATCGCGCGCTTCGGCGCCTGGAACCTGCAGCGCGTGTACCAGTTCTTTCCGCGCCTGCGCGAGCGGCGCGGCAACTACGGCAACCAGCTCTCCGGCGGCGAGCAGCAGATGCTGGCCATCGGCCGCGCGCTCATGACCAACCCCAGGCTGCTGCTGCTCGACGAGCCGATGGAAGGCCTCGCGCCGATCATCGTGGAGGAGCTGGCCGCGGCGATCCGCCGGCTGTGCGAATCGGAAGGCCTGGCCTCGGTGGTCGTGGAGCAGCACCCGGTGCTGGCGCTGGAGATGACGCACAAGGCCATCGTGCTCGAACGCGGCACCGTGGTGCATGCCGGGCCGAGCGCGGCGCTCGCGGCGGACCGGGGCCTGCTCGAAGGGCTGCTGGGCGTGGGGATCGCGCAAGACGCGACCACGGACGTGGCCGAGGGCGTGGCCGGCTGAAACGACTTCGGTCTCAGGTCTCAGGCCCGGGGTTGCCGCCCCAGCCGCTTCGAACAGACCGTGAAGCGCCACGCGGCGAGGCACGCGACGACGAAGGCCACGGCCCAGGACATCCACAGGCACGCGAAGAGGATGAAGGCCACGCTGATGTCCGCCAGGTGCGTCCAGAACGACGGCTTATCTGCCGGCAGGTGTTCCAGGAAGGCCCGGATGCTCCACCACACGCCGAGCGGCACCGCGGCCACGCACAGGGCATAACCGAGGCTCGCGCCCAGCGCGCCGATGCGGCCCCGTGAAACGGCCCGCTGCCACAACAGGAAGGCCGCCAGGGCGAGCGCCGCACAGCTCCCGAAGCCGAGAAGCAGGAGGCCGTTGAACAGCGGGAAGTCGAGGTCCATGGGCGTGCACTGTACCGGCGCACCCCCGCCGCAGAGCGCGGCCCTTGCCAAGGTATCCGCAGACGCTCCCCGGGGGAGCGCCGGCTCAGCTCAGCATCTGCCCGCGGCTGCCGATCACCGCCACGTCCACGAACTGCCCGCCTTCGCGGTTGGTGCGCCCGTAATGGATCTTCAGGCCGCCGAGGTCGAAGTTCTCGATGCTCGCGAGCCCCGACATCACCGACGCGCGCGTGAGCGTGCCGCCCGCGCGGCGCATGCCTTCGGCGAGCACGGCGGCGTCGATGTAGCCCTCCAGGCTGGGCAGCGAAAACTCCTTGACGCCGCTGGCCAGCATGTCGGCCTGGTAGCGGCGCACGATCTCGAACTTGGTCGAGTACGGCGACGGCACCACGATCACGAAGCCCAGGCCCTTGGCCAGGTCGCCCATGGCCGCGAGCGCGCTGGCCGTGATCGACAGGCCGTAGGCCGAGCTGCTGTTGCCCGCCTCGCGCAGCGCCTTCAGGAACACCGGCGCCGTGCCGGCCAGCCCGACCACCACCACCTGGGGCTTGGCCTTGGCGATGGCGGCGGCCGCGGGGCCCACTTCCATGCTGGTGGTGTTGGGCGTGGTCGCGATGACCGCGGGCTCGAGCTTGGCCTTGGCCAGCGCGTTCTTGAAGGCCGCCAGCACCGACTGGCCCAGCGGATCTTCCGAATGCACGAGGCCGATGCGGGTCTGGCCCAGCACGGCGGCCGTGCTCACGAGCTTGTCGACTTCCTGGTCGTAGTTGGCGCGCACCCAGAAGGTGTTGGGCGAATTCTTCTTGCGCAGCGAGATGGTGCCGGTGTTGGGGCCCACCACGGCCATGCCGGGCACCGCGTCCATCACCTCCGAGGTCTGGCGCGTGCCCAGCGGATGCAGCAGCGCGAGCACCGCGCTGTCTTTCTCGAAGGCCAGCGCGTTGGCCTTGGCCACGTCGGGCTTGAAGGTGTCGTCGGCCATCACGAGCTCGACCTTGGTGCCGTTGATGCCGCCGGCCTTGTTCAGCGCCGCGAAGAACGCGCTCGAACCCTGGAACAGCCCCTGCCCGTTGGCCTTCTCGACACTGCTGTTGTCGAAGGTGGCGCCGATGCGCACCGAACGTGCCTGCGCGAACGCCGGAAACCCCAGCCCCGCGGCGGCCGCGGCGGTGGCCAGCCCGGTCAATGCGCGGCGGCGGCTGGTGGAAAGCGGCGAAAGCGCAGAGATGGACTCGCGCGGCACGGGAACGGTCATGTCGAAGTCTCCAGGGGCCTCAAGGGGCAGTGACAAAAGTTTACATTTCTACCGGAAATGTAATGCACTAACCCCCTCCGGAGATGACAAAGCGCGCCCGCCGGTAGGCTGCCTACAACAGTTCCTCGCCCACGATGGGCAGCAGCAGCCAGTTCTTGAAGCGCAGCCAGAGGAACTCGCCCGGCTCGTCCTCGTGCACGATGTCGCCGCCGGCGTCGTCGTACTCCAGCCACTGCACGCGCCGCCCGTCGGGACCCAGGCGCAGCCGGTAGCCGAGGTTGACGCGGTCGCCGGCCATGAGCTTGTCGTAGTCCTGCACCAGTTCCGGGCTGTCGATGACCAGGCCCATCTCGGTGTTGACCGCGGCCGAGCGGTGGTCGAGGTTCATCGAGCCCACGAAGAAGCGGTCGTCGTCGATCACCGCGAGCTTGGCGTGCAGCCGGCTGATCGACTTGCCGAAGTCGCCGAAGCGCCCCGAGCGGCCGGTGAGCGTGGGCGCGATCTCGTAGATGGTGACGCCGATCTTCAGCATGTCGGCGCGGTAGCGCTCGTAGCCCGCATAGGCCAGCGGCTCGTCGGTGGCGCCCAGCGAGTTGGTGACCACCGTGATGCGCCCGCCGCCCTCGATGGCCTTCTTCATCATGGCCATGCCGTGCGCGCCCGGAATGAAGTACGGCGAGCCGATCTTCACTTCGCGCCTGGCCGAGTTGATGACGTTCAGCGCGCCCTCGGTCACGCTGCCTTCGTAGGCGGCGTCGGGCTTGCGCGTGATCTTCTCGGGCGAGTCCACGAACAGCGTGGACGGCGCCCAGTAGCGCCCCACGTTGCCGGTGATGAGCTCCTGCCCCACCGGCGGCCTGTTGAGCACGTCGCGCTGGTGCATGGCCACGTCGGGCACGGCCGTGCGCGCGATGGCGTCGAAGCGCTTCTGCGCCTCCTCCACCGGCAGGCGCTGCGGCGCGACCTGCTCGATGGGGCGCACGTGCTCGCTGTTCCAGTACCGGTCGAAGCCCTCGGACATCTGGCGCACCACCGGGCCGCTGGACAGCACGTCCATGTCGATGAAGTTCGCCGCCGTGCTGCGCATGAAGTACTCGTTGGCGATGTTCCGCCCGCCCGACACCGCGAAGCTGTTGTCGGCCACCAGCAGCTTGTTGTGCATGCGGTGGTTGATGCGGCCGAAGTCGGTCAGCGAGAACAGGAGCCGCGCCGACAGCGAACTGGCGCGCGAGGGCAGCGGGTTGAACAGGCGCACCTCGATGTTGGGGAACGCCGACAGCGTGCTGAACACCTCGTCTTCGCCGCCGGTGTACAGGTCGTCCACCAGCAGCCGCACGCGCACGCCGCGGGCCGCGGCCTCGCGCAGCTCCTTCAGGAACAGCAGGCCGACGTCGTCCTTCTGTATCAGGTAGTACTGCACGTCGAGCGACTTCTCGGCGTGACGGGCGAGCGAGATGCGCGCATCGAACGCGAAGGCCGCCTCCGGCAGCAGCCGGAAGCCCGACAGCGCCGTGGAGCCGCCCGGCGTGCCCTTGGCCGCGAGCTGCGCCAGTTCGGTTTGTGACACGTCCGTGGCGGAAAGCGCAGTGACCACCGGCATCGGCCGGGGCGGCGGCAGGCTCGCGCAACCGGCCAGCCAGAGGGTGGCTGCGCCCAGTGCCAGGGCGGCTGTTCGGCGGAAGTTGACGGCGCGCATGGCCCGAACTGTAGCTCGCGGCGGCCCGGAATGGCGGCCTATGATCGGCCCGCAAAAAAGGAAAAGAAGCGTGCTCAACGGCTTGTGGCTTGGTTTCTTCGGGATGGCGGCGCTCGCGGCGCTCGCGCGGTGGCTCGTCGGGGGCGACCCGGGCGTGTTCGCGGCGCTGGTCGAGAGCCTGTTCACCATGGCGCGGCTGGCGGTCGAGGTGATGGTGCTGCTGTTCGGCACGCTCACGCTGTGGCTCGGTTTCCTGCGCATCGCCGAGGCCGCGGGGCTGGTGGGCTGGCTCGCGCGGCTGCTGGGGCCGCTCTTCCGGCGCCTGATGCCGGGCGTGCCCGCCGGGCACCCGGCGCTCGGGCTCATCACCATGAACTTCGCGGCCAACGCGCTGGGGCTGGACAACGCCGCCACGCCTATCGGCCTGAAGGCCATGCGCGAGCTGCAGCGGCTCAACCCCGACCCGGTGACGGCCACCAACGCGCAGATCCTGTTCCTGGTGCTCAACGCTTCGTCGCTGACCTTGCTTCCGGTCACCATCTTCATGTACCGCGCGCAACAGGGCGCGGGCGACCCGACGCTGGTGTTCCTGCCAATCCTGCTGGCCACCAGCGCCTCGACGCTGGTCGGGCTGCTCACGGTGGCGCTGGCGCAGCGCCTGCGGCTGTGGGACCCGGTGGTGCTGGCCTACCTGCTGCCCGGCGCGCTGCTGCTGGGCGGCTTCATGGCCTTGCTGGGCACCCTGTCGGCGGCGGCCATCGCGTCGCTGTCGTCGCTGCTGGGCAACCTCACGCTGTTCGGCGTGATCGTGGGCTTCCTGCTGGCGGGGGCTTTCAAGCGCATCAAGGTCTACGAGTGCTTCGTCGAAGGCGCGAAGGAAGGCTTCGACATCGCGAAGAACCTGCTGCCGTACCTGGTCGCCATGCTGTGCGCCATCGGCGTGCTGCGTGCGTCGGGCGCGCTGGACTTCGTGCTTCACGGCCTGCGCTGGCTGGTGAGCGCGGGCGGCTTCGACGCGCGCTTCGTCGACGCCATGCCCACCGCGCTGGTCAAGCCGTTCTCGGGCAGCGCGGCGCGCGCGATGCTCATCGAGACCATGAAGAGCCAGGGCGTCGACAGCTTCCCCGCGCTGGTGGCCGCCACCATCCAGGGCAGCACCGAGACCACCTTCTACGTGCTGGCGGTGTACTTCGGCGCGGTCGGCATCCAGCGCGCGCGGCATGCGGTGGCCTGCGCGCTGCTGGCCGAGCTGGCGGGCGTGGTGGCGGCCGTGGCGGTGTGCTACTGGTTCTTCGGATAGATGGCGGGGCCACTGCCTTTTCACCGGCTTGCGGCCCGATCGATGAGCCCCGCCGAGCAGCCCCCGGGTCGCTGAGCCAAAATGGCCCTCTGCCCTCCAAGCCCTTGCTGCCTTTTTCAGTGACCACTCCCCGACGGGCCCAGCCGCCCTCCTTTTCACCCGACGAGTTTCGTGAAGCGCTCGGCACGTTCGCGACCGGCGTCACCATCGTCACCGCGCGCGCGGCCGACGGCACGCTGGTCGGCCTCACGGCCAACTCCTTCAACTCCGTGTCGCTCGCGCCGCCGCTGGTGCTGTGGAGCCTCGCGCGCGCCGCGGGCTCCATGCCCGCGCTGAGCGCCGGCTCGCACTACACGGTGAACATCCTGGCGGCCAACCAGAAGGCGCTGGCCGAGCGCTTCGCCACCAAGAACATCGACCGCTGGGCCGACGTGGCCTTCACCGAAGGCATCGGCGGTGCGCCCGTGCTGGCGGGGGCCGCGGCCAGCTTCGAGTGCTTCAACCGCAGCCGCTACGACGAAGGCGACCACGTGATCTTCGTGGGCGAGGTGGAGCGCTGCACGCACGACGCGGGCGCCTCGCCGCTGCTGTTCCACGGCGGGCGCTTCTACACCGAACACCCCTTGTAATGGCCCGCCCTGCGCTCCTGCTCGTCCTGCTGCTTGCCGCACAGGCGGGCATGGCGCAGGAAGCTGCGGCACCGCGCGAGCCGATCGAGCCCGTCAAGCAGAACTGGTTCGACGACCCGTTCTTCCAGGTGGCCGCGGGCCTGCCGGCCTGCGCCGTGCCCGAGGGGCCGTTCTACACGGCCGAGGAGCGCCGCCTGCAGACCCACTCGCGGCTGGAGCGCGGCACCAGCTGCTGGCTGGCCGGCAAGTGCACCGACAGCAACGCCTACCGCTACGACAAGCCCCTGGCCCCCAAGGTGCGCGCCGCGCTGCGGGCCGTGCCGGGCGTGGACAAGGGCAGCGTCTGGGTGACCGTGCAGCGCCGCTGGGTGTACCTGCAGGGCTGCGTGCCGAACGCGGCGCTGGCGAGCAAGCTCGAGCGCGCGGCGCGCGCGCTGCCCGACGTGGAGGCGGTGGTGCCCGACCTGATGGTGGGCACGCGGGGCAAGCCGCCCTACCCCGTGGCCACGAGGTAGGCCCGAGGTAGGCCGCCCCCCGGCCACCCGCTGGCCGCGCGGGGCGAAATACCGCGGCTGCGCGCAGTGCCCACGCCGTCACACGGCACGCCCGGCGCCGCGATACGATCATCGGACGAATTGACGGCCCCGCGCCGCGATTGACTGACCGCCAAATGATCCAGCGCAAGACCCACCTCGACAGCCTCGCCATCGGCCTGCTCATTGCCTGCTGCGCCTTCTGGGGCCTGCAGCAGATCCTCATCAAGACCACCGTGGCCGAGGTGCCGCCGATGTGGCAGGCCTCGATCCGCATGGTGGGCGCCACCTTCCTGCTGTGGCTGTGGTGCGTGTGGCGCGGCGTGCCGCTGTTCGCGCGCGACGGCACGCTGTGGCCGGGGCTGCTGGCCGGCCTGCTGTTCTCGGGCGAGTTCGCGGGCATCTACCTGGGGCTGCAGCACACCAGCGCCTCGCGGCTCACGGTGTTTCTCTACACCGCGCCCTTCTGGGTGTCGCTGCTGCTGCCGCGCTGGGTGCCGGCCGAGCGGCTGCGCGGCTTCCAGTGGCTGGGGCTGTTCATTGCGTTCGCGGGCGTGGTGCTGGCGTTCAGCGAGGGCTTCGGCCACATGAGCTCGTCGCAGCTCATCGGCGACGCCATGGCCCTGGCGGCCGGCGCGCTGTGGGGCCTGACCACGCTCACGCTGCGCACCACGCGGCTGGCCACGGCCAGCGCCGAGAAGACGCTGTTCTACCAAGTCGCCGTGACGGCCGCGGTGTGCCCGCTGCTGTCGCTCGCGCTCGGCGAGCACTGGGGCTTTGCGTACTCGGCGGCGGCCTGGGGCTCGATCGGCCTGCAGACCGTGATCGGCGCCTTCGCCAGCTACCTCACCTGGATGTGGCTGCTGCGGCACTACCCGGCCACGCAGATGTCGTCCTTCACCTTCCTCACGCCGGTGTTCGCGCTGGTGTGCGGCGTGGTGCTGCTGAAGGAGCCGCTCACGGCGCAGCTGGTCGTGGCGCTGGCGGGCGTCGCAGTGGGCATCGTGCTGGTGAACCGGCGGCCCGCGGTACAACGCACGGCATGAACCCGATGACCCAGACCATGAAATTCCAGCCGGTGCTCGACGAGATCGCGGCCACCCTGCGCCCGCAACTCGGCCAGGGCGGCACCGTTGCCAGCTACATCCCGGCGCTGGCGCGCGTCGATGCGCGCCAGTTCGGCATTGCGCTGCGCACCTGCGAGGGCGAGGAGGCCGGCGCGGGCGACTTCGAGACGCCGTTCTCGATCCAGAGCGTGTCGAAGCTGTTCACGCTCACGCTCGCCATGCAGCGCATGGGCGACACGCTGTGGGAGCGCATCGGCCGCGAGCCGTCGGGCAACCCGTTCAACTCGCTGGTGCAGCTGGAGAACGAACAGGGCAAACCGCGCAACCCGTTCATCAATGCGGGCGCCATCGCGGTGGCCGACCGGCTGGTGAGCCAGGCGCTGGCTAACGGCGACAACGGCAACAACGGCCACAGTGCCAAGGCCGACATCCTCGCGCTCATGACCAGCCTGTGCGGCGAGCCCATCGGCTTCGACGACGAGGTGGCGCAGTCGGAGGCCGACACGGGCTTTCGCAACATCGCGCTGGCCAACTTCATGAAGAGCTTCGGCAAGATCGACAACGACGTCGCCAGCGTGCTCGACACGTACTTTCACCAGTGCGCGCTGCGCATGAGCTGCCGCCAGCTGGCGCGCGCCGCGGCCTTCCTGTGCCGCGACGGTGCCCACCCGCTGGACGGCGAGCCCGAGATCACAGGCGAGCGGCAGACCCGGCGCATCAACGCGCTGATGCTCACCTGCGGCACCTACGACGCGGCCGGCGACGTGGCCTTTTCCATCGGCCTGCCCTGCAAGAGCGGCGTGGGCGGCGGCATCGTGGCGGTGGTGCCCGACAAGCTCACGCTGTGCGTGTGGTCGCCCGCGCTCGACGCCACGGGCAATTCGCTGCTGGGCATGAAGGCGCTCGAGATGTTCGTGGCGCGCACGGGGCTGTCGGTGTTCTGATCGCGCCGATCGCGCCGATCGCGCCGATGCGCCGACGGATCAGGCCGCCACCACCGCCGGTGCGGCGGCCAGGCAACCCATGCCTTCCAACGCCGCCTCCACGGCCTCTTCGAGCGGCGTGTGCGGCTCGCGGCCCAGGAAGGCGACCAGCTTCGCGTTGTCCATGCCCACGGGCGTGCGCCACAGGTAGCGCATCTCGCGCATCTCGCGGAAGGTGGCGACGAAGGGCGAGGCCAGCGTCAGCAGCCACCACGGGAAGGCCGACACGCGCACCGCTGCGCCGCCGCCCTGCGCGTGGCGTGCCGCCACCTTGCGGATGGCGCCGCTCATGCGCGTGCCGTCGGCGTCCCAGTGGCCGGCCATGTGGAAGCGCGCGAAGGGCTCGAGCCGGTCGCGCCGCGCCAGCAGCTCGACCATGGTGCGCGCCACGTCGGGCAGGTACGACCACTGGTGGCCGACGCCGGCGCGGCCCGGGTAGCTCACGGCCTTGACCGGCTGTCCCGCCTTCACCAGCCCCTGCGAGAACCAGTTGTTGCCGGCCTTCGGTCCGAAGAAGTCGCCGGCGCGCACGATCAGCACGCGGACGCCCTGGCGGCTCGCGTCTTCCAGCCGCTTCTCCATTTCGACGCGGATCGCGCCCTTGCGCGTGAGCGGGTGCTGCGGCGCGTCCTCGGCCAGCAGCGGGAAGGCGTCGGGGCCGAAGTTGTAGACCGTGCCGGGCAGCACCACGGTCGCGCCTTCGGCCCTGGCGGCGGCAATGGTGTTGTCGAGCATCGGCAGCACCAGCTCCGACCAGCGGCGGTAGCCCGGCGGATTGACCGCATGCACGATGACCGCACAGCCCCGGGCGGCCTCCCGCACGGCCTGTGCGTCCATCGCGTCGCCGGCCAGCCAGCTGATGCCGTCGCGGCGGCCTTCGGTCGCGCCGCGCTTCAGTGCGCGCACCTCCCAGCCGGCGTCGCGCAGCTGGCGCGCCACTTCGCCGCCGATGCCGCCCGTTGCGCCCAGAACCAGAACCGTGTCGTTGCGTGCCATGAAGTGCTCCTGAAAAGGTGTCGATGGATGAATTCTGGGCTGGGCGAGGTTGCATTGGAATTGCCGAACATGAGCCAGCAGCTATACATTTCCGTATGACTTCGAACATCGGCTGGGAGCTCTACCGCTCCTTCCTCGGCGTGCTGCGCGAGGGTTCTCTTTCGGGCGCGGCGCGCGCGCTGGGCATCACCCAGCCCACGGCCGGGCGCCACGTGGCCGCGCTCGAGGCGGCATTGGGCGTGGTGCTCTTCACGCGCTCGCAGGTCGGCCTGCTGCCCACCGAGGTGGCGCTGGCCTTGCAGACCCACGCCGAGGCCATGGAAAGCACGGCCGCCTCGCTGGAGCGCGCCGCCAGCAGCCACGGCACGGGCGTGCGCGGCGTGGTGCGGGTGTCGGCCAGCGAGGTGATCGGCGTGGAGGTGCTGCCGCCCATCGTGGCGCGGCTGCGCGAGGCGCACCCGGCGCTGAAGGTCGAGCTGGTGCTGACCAACCGCGTACAGGACCTGCTGCGCCGCGAGGCCGACATCGCGGTGCGCATGGTGCGCCCCAAGCAGGAGCAACTGGTGGCGCGGCGCATCGGCCACATCGAACTGGCCTTCCACGCGCACCGCGACTACCTGGCGCGCCACGGCACGCCGCGCAAGCTGGAGGAGCTGGCCGGCCATGCGGTGATCGGCTACGACCAGCCGTCGGCCTTCGTGCGCGATGCGGTCAAGGCGGCGAATGCGGGCAGCGCGGGCAGCGCGGGCAAGGCGCTGCCCGGCTACACCCGCGACGCCTTCTCGCTGCGCACCGACAGCGACCTGGCGCAGCTCGCGCTGATCCGCGCGGGCGCGGGCATCGGCATCTGCCAGGTCGGCCTGGCCCGGCGCAGCGACGCGCTGGTGCGCCTGCTGCCGCGCGCCTTCTCGATGAAGCTCGACACCTGGGTCACCATGCACGAGGACCTGCGCCACAGCCCGCGCTGCCGCGCCGCCTTCGACGCGCTGGCCGGCGGACTGCAACAGTACGTTGGCGCGCCCGAAGCAGCCGGCGCACAGGGGAAAATGGCCCGCGCAAGAACACACACCACCGAATGACCGACCTCAACGATCCGACCGAACCGACCGACTCCGACTCCCTTCCCCTGCGGGAGGCCCGCCTCTGGCGCGACGGCCTGTGGACCGCCCGCGTCATCAAGAACGAGGAAGACGACGGCTGGGCCGTCGAGATGACCCGCCAGGGCGACCCCGAGCCCGCGCTCGTCGGCCCCTGGACCATGGGCCGCGACAAGAAGAACCCCAAGCCGCTGGACGGCCCCGCCTTCTCCACGCTGGTGAAGACCGCCGCCGAAGTCATCCGCCGCCACGAGCAGCACCTGCACGCCACGCTCAACAAGAGCGTGACCGTCACCGCGCGCAACGACCAGCGCGTGCGCGTCACGCTGGCCATCGTGCCCGACGAGGACAACCCCTCGGCCACCCTCACCGCATACGACGACGCCGACGACACGGAACTCGCCAGCGTGAACGTGTCGCCCGCGTTCAGGCTCACGGCGTCGAGCGCCACCGCGTGGATCGAGTCGGAGTACGCACGCCCGCGCTGAGCGCGGGCCACAAGGCAGTCGCGCTGAACGCGGACCGCGAGATAGCCGCGCTGAGCGCGGGCCGGATGCATAACGCGCCGAGCCCCGCCGCAATCAGCGAAATGACGTATGTGCAGCCTGCGCCGAGTTGAGAACAATCGGCTCCGACGACACGAACCCGTTGCCCGCCGCCCCACAGACAAGCCCGAATCGGTTGAACACCGGCTCGGGCTTTTTTGTTTTTCTCTCAACCACCCTTCAGGAGCAGCGTCATGAGACATGGTGATATTTCGAGCAGCAGCGATTGCGTCGGCGTCGCGGTCGTCAACTACAAGATGCCCCGCCTTCACACCAAGGCCGAGGTGCTGGACAACGCCCGCAAGATCGCCGAGATGCTGGTCGGCATGAAGCGGGGCCTGCCGGGCATGGACCTGGTGGTCTTTCCCGAGTACTCCACGCACGGGATCATGTACGACGCCCAGGAGATGTACGACACCGCGGCCACGGTGCCCGGCGAGGAGACCGCCATCTTTGCCGACGCCTGCCGCCGCGCCAACGTGTGGGGCGTGTTCTCGCTGACCGGCGAGCGGCATGAAGAGCACCCGAACAAGGCGCCGTACAACACGCTGATCCTCATGAACAACCAGGGCGAGATCGTCCAGAAGTACCGAAAGATCATGCCGTGGACGCCCATCGAAGGCTGGTACCCGGGCGACCGCACCTACGTGAGCGACGGCCCCAAGGGCATGAAGATCAGCCTGATCGTCTGCGACGACGGCAACTACCCCGAGATCTGGCGCGACTGCGCCATGCGCGGCGCCGAACTCATCGTGCGCTGCCAGGGCTACATGTACCCGGCCAAGGAGCAGCAGATCCTGGTGTCCAAGGCCATGGCCTTCATGAACAACACCTACGTGGCGGTGGCCAACGCGGCGGGCTTCGACGGCGTGTACTCGTACTTCGGCCACTCGGCGCTGATCGGCTTCGACGGGCGCACGCTCGGCGAATGCGGCGAGGAAGAGATGGGCATCAACTACGCCGAGCTGTCGATGGGCCTCATTCGCGACGCGCGCAAAAACGGCCAGTCGCAGAACCACTTGTTCAAGCTGCTGCACCGCGGCTACACCGGCATCGTCAACTCGGGCGACGGCGACAAGGGCGTGGCGGACTGCCCGTTCGACTTCTATGCGCAGTGGGTCAACGACCCCCAGGCCGCGCGCGACAAGGTGGAGGCGTTCACGCGCAGCACCATCGGCACGGCGGAGTGCCCGATAGAGGGCATTCCGCACGGGCCCGCCACGCGGGACTGAGTACGCGACCGAGCACCCGGCTCCCCGTGCTCAGGCCTGGCGGAACGCCGTGAGCACCTTCAGCACGCTGAGCGTCGCGCCGTCGAGCAGCGCGGGCTGGCGGTGCGCAATGCCCACGCGCCGCGTGAGTTTGGGCGTCACCGGCAGGATCCGCATGCGCTCGTTGTGCGCCGTGTCGGTGCTCTGCTGCAGCGGCAGCAGCGCCGCGCCGTAGCCGGCCGCCACCAGGCTGCGCATGGCCGCGTCGTAGTTGAGCTCGATGCGCGCGCGCGGCGCGAAGCCGGCCGCGGCAAACCACTCCATGGTGAGGCGGTACATGTGCGTGGTCGCCTCGTTGAAGATCAGCGGCTGCGCCGCCAGCCAGGCCGGCGTGACGCGCCTGGGCGCCTTCCAGCGCTGCGGCACGAACGCCATCATGGGCTGCTCGCACCACGGCGCGACCACGATGCCGCGCACCGGCGGCTGCGGCAGCGCCACCAGGCCGATGTCGAGCGTGCCCGCCGCGAGCCGCTCCATGGCCTCGTACGAACCGCGAATGCTCACCTCGACGTCGATGCCCGCGTGCGCCTCGCCCAGCGCCTCGAGCACCTGCGGCAGCAGGTCGACCAGCACGCCGGTCGACGTGCCCAGCCGCACGCGGCCCACGCGCCCTTCGGCCTGGCGCTTGACCGCCTCGACGGCATCGTCGGTGTCGCGCAGCAGCTTGCGCCCGCGCTCCACCAGCGCCGCGCCCGCGGCCGTGGGCGTGATGCGGCGGTTGCCGCGCAGCACCAGCGGCGCATCCAGGCGCGACTCGAGTTCGCTGATGTGCAGGCTCACCGTGGGTTGCGCGAGATGCAGCGCCTTGGCCGCGGCCGAGAAGGTGCCGAGGTCGGCGATGGCGATGAGCGTGCGCAGTTGGTCGAGGTTGAGCTGTCGCATGGGGTGGCGGGTTTCTCAGGTATCAGGAAAGCTGATCGGCGGTGTCAGAAATCTCAACTTCCACAATATCACGCACCGCAAGAAGATGGGCGCTCCCAACCAAGGAGCCCATCGTGACAGCGCCGAAGCCAACGTCCTTTCATCAACGCCTGATCCATGCCCTGCGCGGCTGGCGCCGCCGCGTGGTGAACGGCCGCCGTGCGCGTGCCGACATGCGGCACCTGACCGGCATGAGCGAGCACGAGCTGCGCGACCTGGGCATCGGGCGCAGCGAGGTGCCCGAGTTGCTGGACCGCCACCGGTACTGAGCAGCGCGGCGCTTTTCTTCAGGCATCGCGCCCGTTTTGAGGTTCAATTCGGGGCGTGCCCAAGCCCGTTGCTTCACCCGCCCCCCTGTTCATCGAACTCACGTCGCCGCAGTCCGTCAACGACCGGCGCGCGGCCTTCCAGTCGCTCTGGCTGCTGGTGCGCATGCAGCACGCCCACGAGGCCGCCGACGGCGTCGTGCGGCTGGCCGACCTGCGCGGCGAGGTGTCGGACGCCAGCACGCTGCGCATGGTGGTGAGCCGCGCGTTTCGCGACTTCAAGGCCTGGGACCTCGAGGTCGGCTGGGGCGAGGACACGCAGCGCGAGCCCCGTTTCCTGAACGCCGAGCGGCGCAGCCAGGGCCCGTTCTGGCTGCCGGCGGCCGAGGCGAAGCGCGTGCGCGTGCGCGTCGACGGCCGCGCGGCCACGGCGGCGGAGGTGGCGTCGTTCCTGGGCCTGCGTTCGCGCAAGGCGCAGGCGGCACCGGCCACCGGCTCGGCGCCGCCCGATGCGGTGCACCTGCAGGACGCGGCCTTCTGGAAGCAGCTGGTCGCCTCGCAGCAGGCGGCGCGGCAAGGCCGGCTCATGGCGCCGGTGGCCGGCAGTGACGGCAACGGCAGCGCCCTCGAATCGATCCGCTTGGCCGGCACGCTGGCCGCCACCGACTTCCAGCGCGCGCTGGTCACGCTGAACGAGGCCATGCTGTGGCGCCGGCTCGGCGACAACGAGCAGGCGCGCCGCCGCCTGCAGGCGCTGAAGAAGCAGCGGCTCGCGCACCACGTGGCGGGCAACGACTACCTGGGCGCGATGGAATGCATCGTCTCGGCCTGGTGCGCCTACACCGCGCGTGACCTGCCGCTGGCGCAGTCGCTGCTGGCCGGCATGGCCGAAGACGCGGCGCGCGCGCTGGTGCTGCGCCACCACCCCGACGTGCGCTTCGAGTGGTGCAACCTGTGGGCGCTGGCCTGCCGTTCGCGCGCGCTGGGGCTCGCGGCCGACGACAAGCCGGCCGCGGCCGCGCTGGCCGAGGAATCGCTGCGCCGCTTCGGCGAGGCGCTGGCGGCGGCGTTCGAGTCGCACTCGTTCGACGCGGCGCAGCACGTGGCGGCCAACATGGGCATGGCCGCGTGGCTGTTCGACCGCGTGGGGCTGTCCGACCTGCCCGCGCTGGCGCACGACGGCAACGCCGACACCACGCGCCGCGCGGTGCAGTGGATCGCCTTCAGCGAATGGCTCTGCGGCCACACCGACGGCCAGGGCCGCTCGGCGTGGAACGCGATCTACCTGATGCGCATCGCGCGCGGCCACTGCCGGCCCGGCGACCACGAGAAGCCGCCCGCGCTCGCGCAGTTCCGCGCGCAGAAACCGCTCGACCCCGCCGCCGTTTCCAGGCTGGCTGGTCCGCTCGCCGACGCCTTCGACGCCACGAACTGGCCCGCGCGCTGGGTGCAGGTGGCGCAGGCGCGGCTGGCCGACCACCAGGCCGGGCGCCGGCGCTACCCCGGCCTGCAGCACTGCAGCCTGCTGTTCGAGCACGCCTGGTATGCGGCGCACGCGGGCGACCTGAAGGCGGCCGAGCAGTCGCTGGCCTTGCTGCGCGAAGCGCTGCCGCAGCTGGTGCCGAGCGACCGCGCCTACTTCACCGAATCGTGGAACGACCAGCTGCCCGCCGAACTGGTGCTGGAGGCCAAGCCGCCGCGGCGGCCGGCCGCTCGCAAGAAGACCGCGCCGCGGGTACGCTGAACCTGATTTCGCACCTGATTTCGCACCTGATTCCGCACCTGATTCCGTTCATGTCCGACAAGCCTAACGAACCCATCGACCTGGCCGCGCACCGCGAACGCCGCGCCCGGCTGGAGCAGCAGCGGCTGAGGCAGCGCGCCGCGGCGCAGGCGGCGCGAGACGCCGCGCCCTCGCCCGAACCCGGTCCCGGCGAAGTGCCCTGCGCGCGTTGCGGCGAGCCCATCTTCGGCCACGTGCGGCAGTGCCCGCATTGCGGCGTGCATTTCAGCAGCGGCGGCGCCGAGGCCTTCGCGCCGAAGCAGGGGCTGTCGCGGCGCACCAAGTGCATCGTCGCGCTGGTCGCCGTCGCGCTGCTGCTGGCGGGACTGAGCGACGACATCGCCCGCTGGTGGTGAGCCAGTAGGCCCCGCCAGCGCTCAGCGTGCCGCTGCCGGCGCGCCCGTCGACTTGCGCACCACCAGCTCCGGGCGCAGCACCACGGTCGAGGCCGACATCGAGTGGCCGTCGATCTCCTCGAACAGCATCTCGGCCGCGCGCCAGCCCAGCTCGCGGTGCGGCAGGCGGATCGTGGTGAGCGGCGGGTCGACCATGTCGACCAGCGGCATGTCGTTGTGGCCCGTCACCGAGATGTCCTGCGGCACGCGCAGGCCGGCCTCGCGCAACGCGTCGTAGGCGCCCAGCGCCACCAGGTCGTTGCAGCACACCACGGCCTGCGGCGGGGCACCGGCCTCCAGCATCTGCTTCATGGCGGCGGCACCGGCCTCGCGGCTGTAGCTTGCGCACTCGACCACGCGCAACGGCTTCATGCGGTGGTCGCGCAGCGCCTGCTCCACGCCCAGGCGCCGGCCCACGCCGGTGGGAATGGTCTGCGGCCCCGCCAGGTGCGCGATGCGCTTGTGGCCCAGGCCCACGAGGTGGTCGACCGCCAGCTTCATCGCGAGCCGGTCGTCGCTCACCACGGCGGGCAGGCGGCCGGTTTCGTCGGCGCGGTTGACCAGCACGGCCGTCATGCCGGCCTGGGTGACGAAGTCGACCAGCGGGTCGTCGCGCGTGGCGGTGGCCATGACCACGCCGTCGACGCGCTGCGCCAGCATGCGCTCCAGCACGGGCCGCGCCAGCGCATGGTCGACCACGTTGGCGACGAACACGAAGTACCCGCGCGCCGCCGCGCTGGCCTCGATGCCCTGCAGGATCGGCGGGAACACCGCGTTGGTGATGTCGGGCACCAGCACGCCGATGGTGTGGGTGCGCCCCGTGCGCAGCGCCGAGGCCGCGCGGTTGGGCCGGTAGCCCAGGCGCTGCGCGGCCTCCTCGACCACGCGCAGCACCTCGTCGCTGATCAGCGAGCGCTTCTCCGGGCTGAGCGCGCGCGAGACGGTGGACACGTGCACGCCGGCGGCGCGGGCAACGTCGCGGATGGTGACGGGGGCGGTCGGAGAAGAAGGGGCGGGCGGGCGGGTGCTCATTGGTGCAAACGATTGTCGTCCGGTACGGCGGGCCTTGGGTGACTTACCCTCATTCCTGAACCCCGGATTCCCGCCATTTTACTTTTCGGCGATTTGGTCTAACATCGTGCAAACGATTGCAAAGACCCGCCATGAACATTGCCACCTCTCCCGGCTCGGTGCTGGGCTTCACGCTCGACGCCATGAAGCGCACGCCCGACCCGCGGCTGCGCACCGTGATGGACGCGCTCACGCGCCACCTGCACGCCTTCGTCCAGGAGGTGAAGCTGACCGAGGAAGAGTTCGAGCAGGCGCTCGAATTCATCGTCGCGATCGGCCATGCCACCGGCGAGACCAAGAACGAGGTGGTGCTGGCGGCGGACATCCTGGGCGTGTCGACCGTGGTGGCGCTGCAGAACAACCAGGACCCGCACGGCGAGTCGCCGGCCGCGCTGCTCGGGCCGTTCTGGCGCGCCAACGCACCGGCCTGCGCGCTGGGCGACAACATCGCGCGCTCGGGCACGCCGGGCATTCCGCTGGAAGTGACGGGCACGGTGCGCGACGCCCAGGGCCGGCCGGTGGCCGATGCCACGGTCGACGTGTGGCAGGCCTCGCCGGTCGGCCTCTACGAGAACCAGGACCCGGCGCAGGAAGACATGAACCTGCGCGGGCGCTTCGACACCGACGCCGAGGGCCGCTTCCACTTTCGCAGCGTGCGCCCCGCCGGCTACCCGGTGCCCACCGACGGGCCGTGCGGCGTGCTGCTGCGCGCGCAGCTGCGCCACCCCAATCGCCCCGCGCACCTGCACTTCATGGTGAGCAAGCCGGGCCACAAGGTGCTGATCACGCAGGTGTTCGCGGACGACGACGAGAACCTCGAGAGCGACCCGACCTTCGGCGTGACGCGCCGGCTGATCGGCCGCTTCGCGCTGGCCCCCGACGGCAAGACCGCATCGATGCACCACGACTTCGAGCTCGAACCCGGCGAGATGAAGTTCCCCCGCCCCCCCATTCCCTGACTCAACCCGAGACACTCCCCATGAGCTTCGACCCCGTATCCCGACTCGACGGCAAGGTCGCCGTCATCGCCGGCGGCCTCGGCGCCATCGGCTACGCCACGGCCGTGCGCCTGGCCGCGCTGGGCGCCACCTGCGTGCTGCTGCACCGCAAGGACGATGGCGCCGCGCGCGCCGCCGCCCTGCCCTCGGCCCACGGCCAGCGCCATGCCGCCATTCGCGCCGACATCGTCGACACGGCCAGCCTGAACGCCGCCGCCGCCGAGGTGCAGGCCACGCTCGGGCGCTGCGACATCCTGGTGAACAGCGCGGGCCACACGCAGCCCGTGCCGGCCGCCGACCTCGACGCGCTGACCGACGAACTCATCGACGACATGGTGCGCGCCAACTTCCGCGGCGTGTTCGCCACCATCCGCGCCTTCGCGCCGATGCTGAAGGCCAGCGGCGACGGGCTGGTGGCCAACATCTCGTCCATTGCCGGCTTCACCGGCGTGGGCAGCAACCTGGCCTACGTGGCGGCCAAGGCCGGGCTCGACGTGGTGGGCGACGCGCTGGCCAAGGCGCTGGCGCCGGCGGTGCGCGTGGTGTCGGTGTCGCCGGGCGCGGTGGCCTCGGGCTTCGTGCCCGGGCGCGGCGCGGAGTTCGCCGACAAGATGGCCAGCACCACGCCGCTGGGCCGCATCGGCCAGCCCGACGACGTGGCCGCCACGGTCGAGGCGCTGGCCACCACGATGCGCTTCGTGACCGGCACGCGCATCGTGGTCGACGGAGGGCGCCACCTGTGAGCGCCGCCAAGACCCTCATCACCTGCGCCGTCACGGGCAACCTCGTGAAGCCGGAGCAGACGCCGCACCTGCCGATCACGCCGGTGCAGATCGCCGACGAATGCCTGGCCGCGGCCGAGGCTGGCGCGAGCCAGGTGCACATCCACGTGCGCCACCCCGAAACGGGCAAGCCCTCGATGGAAGTCGAGCTGTACCGCGAGGTGGTGGAGCGCATCCGCCGCGAGAACCGCGAGCTGATCGTGAACCTCACGACCGGCCCCGGCGGGCGCTTCGTTCCCAGCGAGGAAGACCCGAAGGTCGCGGCACCCGGCACCACGCTGCTGCCACCGGAAAAGCGCGTGGAACACATCGCGCTCATCAGGCCCGACGTGTGCTCGCTCGACCTGAACACCATGAACTCCGGCCCCGACGTGGTGATCAACACGCCGAAGAACGTGCGGCGCATGGCCCAGGTGATGCGCGCGGCCGGCGTGAAGCCCGAGCTGGAGATCTTCGATTCGGGCGACATCAACCTCGCGCTCGACCTGATCGCCGACGGCACGCTCGACGGACCCGCCATGTGGACCTTCGTGCTCGGCGTGAAGTACGGCTTCGCGCCCACGCCCGAGACCCTGCTGTACGCACGCAACATGCTGCCGCGCGGCGCCTTCTGGAGCGCCTTCGGCATCGGCCGCATGGAGTTCCCGATCGTCGCGCAGGCCTGGCTGCTGGGCGGCCATGTGCGCGTGGGCATGGAGGACAACATCTACCTCGAGAAGGGTGTGCTCGCCGAGAGCAATGCCCAACTGGTGGCGAAGGCGCGCGACATCCTCGTGAGCCTGGGCGGAGAGGTGGCCAACCCGCGCGAGGCGCGCGCCATGCTGGGCCTGGCCGACACCCGCGCCGTGCAGGGAGCCGCACGATGAGCGCCGCCGCGATGCACACCACGCATGCCACGCACACCGCACAGGCCGCCCACCCGGCGCGCGCACTGCGCGTGACCGAGAAGGCCGCCACCCTGGACGCGCTGCGGCTCGAAGCCGCTGCCCAGGCCGAACCCACGCCGCCGCCCGGCCATGCCGTGGTGCGCGTCGCCGCCGCCGCGGTGAACCCGAGCGACGTGAAGGCGACGCTGGGCATCATGCCGCAGGCCGTGTGGCCGCGCACCCCGGGGCGCGACTTTGCGGGCACCGTCGTGAGCGGCCCCGCCGAGTGGATCGGCCGCGAGGTATACGGCTCCGGCGGCGACGTCGGCATCACGCGCGACGGCTCGCATGCGCGCTACCTCGTGCTACCCGCGCAGGCGCTGCGCGCCAAGCCCCAGGGCATCTCGATGGACGAGGCCGGCGCGGTGGGCGTGCCCTTCGTCACCGCCTACGAGGGCTTTCGCCGCAGCGGCATGCCGCAGGCCGGGCAGACGGTGCTGGTGCTCGGCGCCAACGGCAAGGTCGGCCAGGCGGCGGTGCAGCTGGCCTCGCAGGCCGGCGCGCGCGTGATCGCGGTGCAGCGGCGCGAAGGCCCCTTCGAGGGCTTTGCGAGCGGGCCGGTCGATGCGATCGACGCGCGCCACCACGCCGACGTGGGCGCGCGGGTGCGCGAGCTCACCGACGGGCGCGGCGCGCACATCGTCTACAACACCGTGGGCAGCGCCTACTTCGAAGCGGCCAACAAGGCCATGGCCAAGGGCGCGACGCAGATCTTCATTGCCACGCACGACCGCGCGGTGCCCTTCGACATCTTCGCGTTCTACCGCGGCATGCACACCTACGTGGGCATCGACTCGCTGGCCATGGACTGCATCGCGAGCACCGCGCAGCTCGACGCCATGCGCGAAGGCTTCGAGCGCGGCACGCTCAAGCCCTTTCCGGTCGCGCGCAGCTTCACGCTCGACGAAGCGCTCGACGCCTACCGGCTGGTGCTCTCGGGCAGCACCGACCGCGTCGTGCTGCGCCCCTGAACCGCCTGCAAGGAACCCCACGCCATGCACGTCACCCGCTTCGACGCGGCGCCGCACTACGAGGCGCCCAACCATTTCGACATGCGCTGCCTGCGCCTGCAAGGCAAGGAAGCCGGCCCCTCCACGCAGATGTGGATGGGCATGAGCCAGATCCTGCCCGGCGGCCACACCGGCCTGGACGGCTCGCCCATGGAAAAGCTCTACCTCGTGCTCGAAGGCCAGCTGCACGTGGTGGGCGAGATCGACGGCGCGCGCTGGGAAGAAGTGCTCGGGCCCTACGACAGCTGCCGCTTCGCCCCCGGCGAAAAGCGCCAGCTGGAAAACCGCGGCAACCGGCCCGTGCTGGTTGCGCTGGTGATGCCCCACGCACCGCCGCCGTAGCGGCCCTTTCTTTCATCAGTCAGTCATTCATCGCTCAACCCAATAAATCAACGGAGACAAGACGCATGAAGAAGACATTCACCTGGAGCCGCCGGCGGACGCTGGCAACGGCGCTGGCCGCGGCATTGGCCGCCTGCGCGCTCCCCGGCGCCCACGCGCAGGGCCCGTGGCCGGGCACGCAGCCCATCAAGCTCGTGGTGCCCTTCACCGCGGGCAGCGGCACCGACATCGTCGCGCGCCTCGTGGCCGAGAAGCTCGGGCCCGTGCTGGGCACCAGCGTCATCGTGGACAACAAGCCCGGCGCCGGCGGCACGCTGGGCGCGGCCCTCACGGCCAAGGCGCCGGCCGACGGCTACACGCTGCTGGTGCATTCGGCCGGCCACCTCGTGAACCCGTGGATCTACAAGGGGCTGTCGTACGACACCCTCAAGGACTTCACCGGCATCACGCCGATGGCCAGCCTGCCCAACGTGCTGGTCACCGCGCCGTCGCACTTCACCGACGTGAAGGACCTGGTCGCGAAAGCCAAGGCCAAGCCCGGCGGCCTGAACTACGGCTCGGCCGGCAACGGCTCGGCCACGCACATGAACGCCGAGGTGTTCCGCCTCGCCGCCGGCCTGGACGCGCAGCACGTGCCCTTTCGCGGCACGCCCGAGGCCATGACCGAGGTGATGGCCGGGCGCGTCGACTGGTTCTTCGCGCCGATGGTGTCGGCGCTGCCGCTCATCCAGAGCGGCAAGCTGCAGGCGCTCGCGGTGGGCACGGGCAAGCGCTCGTCGGCGCTGCCAAGTGCGCCGACGACGGTCGAGGCCGGCGTGCCGGGCTCGGAGTACCTGTTCTGGGTCGGCCTGTTCGCGCCCGCGAAGACGCCGCAGCCGGTGGTGGAGCGCCTGCAGGCCGAGGTCGCGAAGATCATGGTGTCGCCCGAGCTGAAGGAGCGGCTCGAGAAGCTGGGCGCCGAACCCTTCACGATGCCTTCGGCGCAGTTCAACAGGTTCATCGTCGACGAGACGGCCAAGGCGCAACAGGTGGTGAAGGCTGCCAGCATCAAGGTCGACTGACATGGCCCGCACGCACTTCATGGCCGTGGCCCTTGCCGCCCTTGCCGCCAGCCTCCTGCTGCCCGTTGCCGCGCAGGCGCAACCGGCCGACCTCGTCCTCACCAATGCAAAGATCGCCACGCTCGACGCCGGCGGCGCCACCGCGCAGGCGCTGGCCGTGCGCGACGGGCGCATCGTGGCCGTCGGCAACGCCGCGCAGATGCGCGCGCTCTCGGGCCCCGCCACACGGACGGTGGACGCCGGCGGGCGCACCGTCATCCCCGGCCTCATCGACTCGCACATGCACGCGGTGCGCGCCGCGCTGAGCTATTCGACCGAGGTCAACTGGATCGGCGCGGGCACCATCGCCGAAGCCATGGCGCGCATCCGCACCGCCGCAGCCAGCGCGCGCCCCGGCGGCTGGCTGATCGTGGCCGGCGGCTGGACCGAGCAGCAGTTCGCCGAGCGCCGCCGCCCGACCCTGGCGGAGCTGCAGGAGGCCGCGCCCGGCAACCCGGTGTACGTGCAGCTCTTCTACGAAGCGGTGGTGATGACGCCCAAGGCGCTCGAGGCGCTGGGTGTGCCGGCCGGCACGCTGCCCGCGGGCATGAAGGCCTCGCCCGACGGCGCACCGGGCTGGATGACCGGCGACATCGTCGGCATCTCGGCGCTGTTCGACAAGCTGCCCAAGCCCACCTACGACGACAACCTGGCCGGCACGCGCGCCTTCTTCACCGAGCTGAACCGGCTCGGCGTCACCGGGCTGGTGGACCCGGGCGGCTTCAGCATCGCGCCTTCGCAGTACGCGGCGCTGTTCGCGCTGTGGCGCGAGAAGGCGCTGACGCTGCGCGTGGCCTACAGCGTGTTCGCGCAGAAGCCCGGCGCCGAGCTGCAAGAGTTCCGCGACCTCACGCAGATGCTGCCGATGGGCTTCGGCGACGACATGCTGAAGTTCAACGGGCTGGGCGAACGCGTGACGCTCGCGATGTACAACAACAACTTCCCCGACGAGGCCGCGAAGGCGAAGTTCTACGAGCTCGTGAAATGGGCGGCCACGCAGAGGCTGGCCGTCACCATCCACTGGCAGGAGAACGGCTCGGTCGACCACCTGCTCGGCCTGTACGAGAAGCTGAACGCCGAGGTGCCGCTGAAGGACCTGCGTTGGTCCATCGCCCACCTGGACGACGCCTCGCCCGAGACCTTCGCGCGCATGAAGGCGCTGGGCATCGGCTGGACCATGCAGGACGCGATGTACTTCCAGGGCGACCGCGCGCTGGCCGTGCGCGGCGAGGCCGCGCGGCGCATGCCGCCCATCGGCACGGCCCTGCGCGCGGGCGTGAACGTGGGTGCGGGCACCGACGCGCACCGCGTGGCCTCGTACAACCCCTTCGTCGCCCTGCAGTGGATGCTCGACGGCAAGACGGTGAGCGGCAAGGCCATGCGCGGCGCCGACGAAACGCCCACGCGCGAGCAGGCGCTGCGCCTGTACACGGCGGGCAGCGCGTGGTTCAGCTTCGACGAAGGCCGGCGCGGCACGCTGGAGGTGGGCAAGCTCGCCGACTTCGCGGTGCTCGACCAGGACTTCTTCACCGTGCCGCTGGAGCGCATCGGCAAGACCACCTCGCTGATGACGGTGGTGGGCGGGCGCGTGGTCCATGCGGCGCAGCCCTTCGGCGCGGCCACCGCCTCGGTGGCCTCGGCACCCTGAAGTCAGGCGTTGAATGCAGTGCGGAGGGCGGCGATGCAGTCGATCTCGATGTCGAAGCGCCCCGGCCATGCGGGCACGCAGACGAAGATGCGCGCGGGCGGGTCTTTCGGGAAATAGCGCGCATAGATCGCGTTGACCGCCGCGAACTTCTCCACCGAGGTGCAGTACACGTTGCACTTGAGCACGTGGTCCAGCGAGGAGCCGGCGGTTTCGAGGCACAGCTTGAGCTGGTCGAGCACCAGCTCGGTCTGCCGCTCCAGCGGTGCGTCGGCCACCTGGCCGGTGGCCGGGTCGAACGGCGGCAGGCCCGACACGTACACCGTGCCGCCGTGCCGCGTGACCACCGAGGTCGGCGCCTTCCAGTTGTCCAGGTAGGTCGACAGCGGTTCGACACGGATCACCTCGCGTTGCATGGGGGCGCTTTCTGTGGAGGGGGAAAGCGCCCTATGGTGCCGGCGAAGGCGCCTCCTCGCTTCGTTCCACGACGAAGGATGGCGCGGGCCCCAGGGCGTGTCGCACCCGCTCGCGCAGCACCGGCAGCACATCGCTCTCGAACCACGGGTGGTGCTTGAACCAGCCGGTGTTGCGCGGCGAGGGATGCGGCAGCGGGATGAAGCGCGACGCGTAGTCGGCGAAGGCCTGCACGGTCTCGGTGACGCCAACGCGCGCCGTCTTGCCGAGGAAGTGGCGCTGCGCGTACTGGCCGATGAGCAAGGTCAGCTCGACCTGCTTCATGTGCGCGAGCAGCTTGTCGTGCCACAGCGCGGCGCACTCCCTGCGCGGCGGCAGGTCGCCGCTGGTGCCGCGGCCCGGGTAGCAGTAGCCCATGGGCATGAGCGCGACGCGCGTGGCGTCGTAGAAGGTGGCGCGGTCGATGCCGAGCCAGCGGCGCAGCTGCTCGCCGCTCTTGTCGTCCCATGGCACGCCGGTCCTGTGCACGGTGAGGCTGGGCGCCTGGCCGATGAGCAGCAGCCGCGCGCTCGCGCTGGCCTGCACCACCGGCCGCGGGCCGAGCGGCAGGTGCACGGCGCAGGCGTGGCAGGCGCGGATTTCGGTGAGCAGCGCGTCCATGGCCTTCAACCGGACTGGCGCACCTTCGACTTGCGTACCTTCATTCGGCGAAGGGACGGAAGAAGGCATTGAGTTCGTTGCCCGCCGCGGCGTCCGCGAAGCCGTCGAAGCGGCCCTGCTGGGCCAGCGTGCGCGCCGCGCGAATGAAGCCGCCCCAGGCCGCGCGCGCCATGCCGCCGCCCACGCTGACGCGGCGCACGCCGAGCTCGGCGATGTCCTGCATGGTGAGTTCGCTGGCCGCGCCCACCAGCAGGTTGACCGGCTTGGGCGCCACGGCGGCAACCACGGCCGCGATCTGCTCGCGGGTCTTGATGCCGGGGGCGTAGAGGCAGTCGGCACCGGCATCCGAATAGGCCTTGAGGCGCGCGATGGCGTCGCCGAGGTCGGGGCGGCCGGCGAAGAAGTTCTCGGCGCGGCCGATCAGCATCACGTCGGCACCCGACGCGTCGATGGCCCGGCGCGCCGCGCGCAGGCGCTCCACCGCCACGTCGATGGGGAACAGCGGATCGGCGGCGTTGCCGGTCGAGTCCTCGATGGACAGGCCCGCCACGCCGGTCTCGATGGCCAGGCGCACGCTGGCGGCCACGCCCTGCGCGTCGGCGGCGAAGCCGTTTTCGAAGTCGGCGTTCACGGGCAGGCCGGTCGCTTCCAC
The DNA here is from genome assembly GCF_900115445.1 of Variovorax sp. OK605. Taxonomy (NCBI): domain Bacteria; kingdom Pseudomonadati; phylum Pseudomonadota; class Betaproteobacteria; order Burkholderiales; family Comamonadaceae; genus Variovorax; species Variovorax sp. OK605. The sequence continues at coordinate 64,030 of NZ_FOWL01000023.1, read as the reverse complement.
CAGTTCCTGCAGGTGCCCGAGCATGCGTTCGCGCGACATGGCGCCGTCGGCCTGGCCCTGCGACCACGCGAAGCCCGAGCTGGTGGTGGCCAGCGCCTGGAAGCCCAGGCCTTCGAGAAAGCGCGCGCTGCCCGTGTCCCATGGGTTCGGAATGACGAAGCAGCCTTGCGCGTGCAGGGCGCGGAAGGCGGCGCGTTTCTCGGCGACGGTGCGGGTCATGGCGGGGCCTCGGCTTTCTTGGTGTGGGCGTCTGTGGGCGTCTGTGGGGGTCTGCAGGGCTGGCGAAAATCCGGGCGCTCAGGATAAGCCCGTGCGCCCGGCCGCCTCGCCCGGCGGGTTTTGCAGCAGGTAGTCGATGAAGGCGCGAACGGCCGGCAGCATGCCGCGCCGCGAGGCGAAGGCGGCCTGGATCTCGCTGGCCGCGCAGGCCCATTCGCCGCACAGGCGCACCAGCCGGCCTTCGGCCAGCGCGTCGCGGCACATGATCTCGGGCAGCAGCGCGAGCCCCATGCCCTGCTCGGCCAGGTGCCTGAGCGCGAACATGTCGTCGGTGACGAAGTGCGGCGTGAACGACAACTCCTGCATCTCTTTCTGCACACCGCGTTCCAGCGTCCAGCGGTAGCGCTCGTTCTCGGCGGGCAGCGACAGCACCGGCCACGCGGCCAGCTCGCCGAGCGTTTGCGGCATGCCGAGCCGCGCCACCAGCGCCGGGCTCGCCAGCAGCACGTCGACCGTGCCGCCCAGGCGCCGTGCGACCAGGCTCGAATCCTCGAAGGGCGGGCGCCGCACGCGCAGCACCACGTCGATGTTCTCCTGCAGCGGATCGACGCGCCGGTTGCTCACCTCCAGCTGCAGCCGCACGCCGGGGCAGGCCCGCATGAAGGCCGGGATCAGCGGCGTGAGCCAGAACTGCGCGAGCGTGAACGGGCAGCTCACGCGCAGCAGGCCCTGCGGCTGCGTGGTGGCCTGGCGCACCACGTCGAAGGCCTCTTCGCCCGCGGCCACCGTCGCCTGGCAGCGCTCGTAGAACTGCCGGCCCACGCTGGTGAGCAGCAGCCGGCGCGAGCTGCGCTGCAGCAGGCGCACGCCCATGCGCTCCTCGAGCTGCGAGACGCGCCGGCTCAGGCGCGACTTGGGAATGCCCAGGTGGCGGCTCGCGGCGCTGAAGCCCTGCTGCGTGACCACGTGGGCGAAGAGGGCCAGGTCGTTGAAGTCTTCCATGTCTTGCTCATGTCTCGCTCTGTTTTGTTCTGCCTGCGGAACGATCCGTTCTTTTGCAGCGAATTGTTCTGCGTTCGTTCCACCAGCATCATCGATCGCTCCGCCACGGTCAACCTCCACACCCCATGAAACTCGCCAGCTTCCACCACCGCGACGCCCTTCGCTTCGGCGTGGTCCGAAACGACGGCATCGCCGACCTGAGCGCGCAACCCGGCGCGCCGGCCGGGTTGCGCGAACTGCTCGCGCGCGGCGACGACGGCATGGCGTGGCTGCACGCGGCGCTGGCCGATGCACCGCGCGTGGCGCTGTCCGATGTGCGGCTGGCCGCGCCCATTCCGGCGCCGCAGAAATTCCTCGGCCTGGGCGGCAACTACGCCTCGCACCTGGAGGAAGCCGCCAAGGTGGGCCTGGTGCGGGCGCCGGGGCAGGTGTGGTTCAACAAGCAGGTGTCGTGCGTGGCCGGCCCGTTCGACGCGGTGCACAAGCCCCGCGTGTCCGACCAGTTCGACTACGAGGGCGAGCTGGGCGTGGTCATCGGCCGGCGCTGCCGCCATGTGCGCGCCGAAGACGCGATGGCCATGGTTGTGGGCTACGTGGTGGTGAACGACCTGAGCGTGCGCGACTGGCAGATGCGCGCGCCCACGCACACGCTGGGCAAGTCCTTCGACACGCACGGCCCGTTCGGCCCCTGGCTGGTGACGCGCGACGAAGTCGCCGACCCTCACGCGCTGCGGCTGCGCACCTGGGTCAACGGCGAACTGCGGCAGGACGGCAACACCGCGCAGATGCTCCACCGCATCGAGGCCATGCTGGTCGAGCTGAGCACCGCCTTCACGCTGGAGCCCGGCGACGTGCTGACCACCGGCAGCCCCGCGGGCGTGGGCGGGCTGATGGACCCGCCGCGCTACCTGGTGCCGGGCGACGTGGTGCGCGTGGAGATCGACGGCATCGGCCACCTCGAGAACCGCGTGGTGGCCGAGCCCGCCGCCTGAGCATTGCGCCCCAAAAAGGAGACGACCCATGAACGACATCGCCACGCCCATGCCCGCGCCCGCGCGCACGCTGCCCGCTCGCGCCCTGCCCGACTTCACGCGCACCGCGCTGCGCCCCGTCAAGCTCGCGCACGTGGTGCTGCGCGTGAGCGAGCTCGCGCGTTCGCGCGCCTGGTACCTCGAGGTGCTGCAGGCCCAGCCCGCGTTCGAGAACGAGATGCTGTGCTTCCTGACCTACGACGACGAGCACCACCGCATCGGCCTGATCGCGCCGCCGGGCCTGAAGCACGAGGCCGACGCCAGCACGGGGCTGGAGCACATCGCCTTCACCTACGGCTCGCTGGGCGAGCTGCTGGCCAACTACCGCCGGCTGGCCGCGCGAGGCATCCGGCCCTACTGGTGCATCAACCACGGGCCGACGGTGTCGATGTACTACCGCGACCCCGACGGCCACCGGCTCGAGCTGCAGCACGACGTGTTCGAGACCGCGACGGACATCAACGCCTTCTTCGCGGGCGGCGCCTATGCGGAGAACTTCATGGGCGTGGTGTTCGAGCCCGAGGCACTGATCGCGCGTTTCGAGGCCGGCGAGCCGCTGGAATCGCTCACCGCGCGGCCCGGGCTGCCGGCGGGCAAGGGGCCGTGGGACATGTTCGTGCCCTGAACGCTGAAAGCCGAGCCGAGCGCGTCAGCACTCGACCACGTTCACCGCGAGCCCGCCCAGCGAGGTTTCCTTGTAGGTGGACTTCATGTCCTCGCCGGTCTGCTTCATGGTGCGGATCACCGCGTCGAGCGACACATAGTGGCTGCCGTCGCCGCGCAGCGCCAGGCGCGCCGCGTTGATGGCCTTCACCGCGCCCATCGCGTTGCGTTCCACGCATGGAATCTGCACCATGCCGCCCACCGGGTCGCAGGTGAGGCCGAGGTTGTGTTCCATGCCGATCTCGGCTGCGTTCTCCACCTGCGCCGGCGTCGCGCCGAGCACCGCGGCCAGCGCGCCCGCCGCCATCGAGCAGGCCACGCCCACCTCGCCCTGGCAGCCGACCTCGGCGCCCGAGATGGAGGCGTTGGTCTTGTAGAGCATGCCGATGGCCGCCGCGGTGAGCAGGAAGTCGACAATGCCTTCGTCGCTCGCCTGCGGCACGAAGCGCTGGTAGTAGTGCATCACCGCGGGCACCACGCCGGCCGCGCCGTTGGTGGGCGCGGTGACCACGCGCCCGCCCGCGGCGTTCTCCTCGTTCACCGCCATGGCGAAGGCGTTGACCCAGTCCATGGCCGCGAGCGGGTCGGCCGCGCCGGCCTGCGCCAGCAGTTCGCGGTGCAGCTCGCTCGCGCGGCGGCGCATGCGCAGCGGGCCGGGCATGGGCTGCGCGGCCAGCGGGTTGTCGATGCCGAAGCCGCGCTGCACGCACTGCCGCATCACGCCCCAGATGCGCAGCAGGCCGCCGCGCACCTCGGCCTCGGGCCGCCACGTGCATTCGTTGCGCATGACCAGCGCGGCCACCGAGAGGCCGCTGGCGCGGCATTGCGCCATCAGCTCGTCGCCGGTGGTGAACGGGTGCGGCACCGTTGCGGCGGTGGCCACCGTCTCGGCCACGGCCTGGCCGCCTTCGACCACGAAGCCGCCGCCGACCGAGAAGTACGTGGCCTCGGCCAGCGCGGTGCCGTCGCGCGCGAAGGCCGTGAAGCGCATCGCGTTGGGATGCTCGGGCAAGGATTCTTCACCGCGAAAGGCGATGTCCCGCACGCGGTCGAAGGCGATGGGCGTGGTGCCCAGCAGGCTCAGCTGGCCGCTGCGGCGCAGCGCGTCGAGCCGGGGCTGCACGGTTTCGGGCCGCACCGTGTCGGGCGCGTCGCCCAGCAGGCCGAGGATCACGCCCTGGTCGGTCGCGTGGCCGTGGCCCGTGGCGCCGAGCGAGCCGAACAGGTCCACCCGCAGCCGCACCACGCGCGCGAGCACGCCGCGCGGCGCGAGCGACTGCGCGAACATCAGCGCCGCGCGCATCGGGCCCACGGTGTGCGAGCTCGAGGGGCCGATGCCGATCTTGAAGATGTCGAAGGCGGACAGCATCAGCGCATCATGCCCCTGCAGGTACAGGCAACTGCTGCTTCACCAGCGCCACCCAGTACGCCGCGCCCAGCGGCAGGATGTTGTCGTTGAAGTCGTAGTACGGGTTGTGCACGTTCGGGTCGTTCGGGCCCTCGCCCGCGCCGATGCCGATGTACGCGCCCGGGCGCTTCTGCAGCATGAAAGCGAAGTCTTCCGAACCCATGGCCGGCGGAATGTCGGTGTGCACCTGCTCGCGCTCGACCAGGCTGGCGGCCGCGGCAATGGCGGCGTCGGTCTCGGCGGGCGTGTTCACCACGCCGGGGTAGCCGCGGCGGTACTCCAGCGCCACGCTGGCGCCATGCGTGGCGGCCACGCCGTCGCAGATCTGCTGCATGGCGGCCTGGGTCTTGTCCTGGATGGCGGCGTCCAGCGTGCGCACGGTGCCGCGCAGCACCACGGTCTCGGGGATCACGTTCCAGGTGTCGCCGCCGTGGATCTGCGTGACGCTCACCACGGCCGAGTCGGTCGCGCCGGTGCGGCGGCTCACGATGGTCTGCAGCGCGTTGATGAGCTGGGCCGAGACCACCACCGAGTCGATGCCGGTCTCGGGCATGGCACCGTGGCTGCCCTTGCCGGTGATGACGATCTCGAAGGTGTCGAGAAAGGCCGTCATCGTGCCCTTGCGGATCGCGAACTTGCCGCGCGGCAGGCCCGGGAAGTTGTGCATGCCGTACACCGCGTCGGCCGGAAACTGGTCGAACAGGCCCTCTTCCACCATCACGCGGCCGCCGCCTTCGTTCTCTTCGGCGGGCTGGAAGATGAACTGCACCGTGCCCTTGAAGGGCTTGTGGCGCGACAGGTGCTCGGCCGCGCCCAGCAGCATGGCGGTGTGGCCGTCATGGCCGCAGGCGTGCATCTTGCCCACGCATTTGGAGGCGTGCGCCTGCGTGCCCAGCTCCTGCATGTTGAGCGCGTCCAGGTCGGCGCGCAGCGCGATGCTCGGGCCCTCGCCGTTCTTCAGCGTGCCGACCACGCCGGTGCCGGCCAGGCCGCGGTGCACGGGCAGGCCCATGAGCATCAGCGCGTTGGCAACCACGTTGGCGGTGCGGTGCTCTTCGAAGGCGGTCTCGGGGTTGGCGTGGATGTCGCGGCGCCAGCTCAGCATGCGGGCGCGGGTGTCTTCGGCAATTTCGGGGTCGCGGTACATGGCGTGGGCCTCTCGTGGGTTGTCTTGTCAGTGGAAGAATTCGGCGATCAGCGTGGCACCCAGGAAGGTGCCGGCCGTGGCGGTGAGCGACACCACCACGATGCGCCAGCCCAGCTGGCGGAACACCGGCAGGTCTTTCGCGACCGAGAAGCCGGCCAGCGCGAGCACCGGCGTGGTGAAGGCCAGGAAGTTGAGCTTGGCGGTGATGGCGATGAGCGCGTCGGAGAACGGGAACAGGCCCGGAATGCCCGCCACGGTGGCCACCACCGACAGCACCAGCACCATCGGCAGGCGCGGCAGCAGGCGCTTGATGCCCTCGACCACCAGCGCAATGGCCACCACGGCGGCCATGCCTTCGAGCGAGACCAGCATCGGCACCTTGTAGGTCAGCGAATTGCCGATGAGCACGCCGCCGCCCACCACCGCCCAGGCGATGAACGTGTGGCGCAGCGGCAGCGCGCCGCCATGGCCCACGCTGACCTGCGACACGGCGGCCGTGCCCGCATCCTGCGCGCCGCGCTTCGAGAAACGGCCCAGCACCGGCTCCAGCTTGCCGTAGAGCCACGAGCACAGCGGCAGCGAGAGGAACAGCGTGAAGTAGAAGCCCGCCACGGTGGTCAGCAGGTTCGACGCGGCGGCAATGGCGGTGAGCTGCGGCAGCATCTCGGCCGGCTGCTGCGCGGCGATGGCGCCCAGCGCCGCCGCCATCAGGCTGCCCGAGCCCACGCCGGCGCCCATGGCCAGCGAGCGCGGATCGAAGATGTGCAGGCTGGCGATGAAGCCCGCCAGCACCGCGATGAAGAGCGCGCCCAGCACGGTGCCGGTGATGTACTCGGCCAGCACGCCGCGGCCTTCGGGCGAGGCCATGCCGTACTTCTCTCCGATGATCACCAGGTTGCCCTCGCGGCCCACCGAGAAGGTGGCACCCACGGCTTCGCGCTTGATGCCCAGCAGCAGCGCCAGCGGCAGGCCCAGCGCCAGCGTGCCCAGCGCATGGCCGAACTCCTGGAACAGCAGCGCCCAGCCGGCCTGCTTCACCTGCGGCAGCGCGGCGCCGACCGTGAGGCCCAGCTTCACCACGAACAGCAGCAGGCCCGCGTTCAGCAGGCCGCCGGCAAAGGTCTGCTCGGCGGTCGCCACGCGCACCACGCCCGGCACGCGGCGGTGCGCGATGCCCCACACGGCCGCGATCAGCAGCGCCCACAGCATCGGCAGCAGCGCCACCTTGCCGGGGCCGACGCTGAACTGCACCGGCCCGATCAGCTCGGCCGCGGCCACGATGGCCAGGGTGACGAGCGCGAGCTTGAGTTTTCCGGAGGCGCCGGAGGGCGCGGCGGTGGCGAGAGCGGAGGCAGCAGAGGTCATCGGTGGGGGCTCATCTGGCGCGGTTGGAACGAATGCCGGCAAGTTTCCGCATGCAGGCCTCTTGCATCAATGACCGTAAATCGGGATATTCGATGCATCGAATGCAACACTCAGGAGACCGGGCGATGGACGACAAGCTCGACACGCGCCGCGTGCGCTACTTCATGCAGGTGCTCGACAGCGGCTCGGTGCGCGGCGCCGCCGACGTGCTCGACATGGACCCCTCGGCCGTGAGCCGCGCCATCGGCATCCTCGAGCAGGAGTGCGGCGTGCCGCTGCTGGAGCGCCACGGCCGCGGCGTGGTGCCCACCGACGCGGGCGAGATGCTGGCCGGCTACGTGCGGCGCCAGAACAGCCAGAAGCAGCACCTCATGGCGCAGATGGACAGCATCCGCAAGATCGAGCGCGGCCACATCGACATCGTGGCGGGCGAGGGCTACGTCGACTGGCTCATGCGCCACAGCCTGCGCGAGTTCATGACCACGCACCCGAAGATCACGGTCGAGCTCGACGTGGCCAGCACCGACGAGATCGTGCGGCGCGTGGTCGAGGAGCGCGCCCACATCGGCATGCTGTTCCAGCCGCCCAGGGACGAGCGGCTCACCTCGCACCAGTCGCACCCGCAGCCGATCCAGGCGATGGTGCTGCGCTCGCACCCGCTCGCGCAGCTGGGCCGGCCGCTGAAGCTCGCCGACCTGCTGCCCTACCCCGGCGCCACGCTGCACCGCAACTTCGGCGTGCGCCAGCACATCGAGGCGGCCGAGATCAGCGAGGGCGTGCGGCTGCCGTCGCTGCTCACCACCACCTCGTTCAGCGCGCTCGGCCACTTCGTGTCGGCCGGGCTGGGCTACACGCTGGGCACGCGCATCTCGCTCACGCCGAGCGCCACCAACCCCGAGCTGATCGAGCTGCCGATGAAGAACCCGCTGCTGTCGCAGGGGCGCTCGCACATCGTGTCGCGCCACGGCCGCATGCTGTCGCCGGCCGCGAGCGAGCTGCTGCGGCGCATCGTGGCCGACATGCGGCGCTACACCGACCTGGCGGTGCCGGCACCGGCACCCGCAGCCGCACCGCAGAAACGGCCGGCCGCGCGCAAGCGCCGCGTCGCGGCATAGCCCGCGGCAACGGCGTTGCGCGGACGGCCCGTTCGGTGTTCTGATCGGGCCCCATGTCCTACGTCGTTCCCCTCTTCGTCCATCTGCTGTGCGCCGCCTTCTGGGTCGGCGGCATGGCGACCCTGCACTTCGCGGTGCGCCCGTCCGCCGTCGCCACGCTGGAGCCGCCGCTGCGCCTGCGCATGATGGCCGCGACGCTGCGGCGCTTCTTCATCGGCGTGGACGCGGCGCTCACGCTGCTGTTCGTGACCGGCGTGGCGATGATCCTCGCGACCGGCGGCTTTCGCAGCGTGCACTGGCGCGTGCAAGCCATGATGAGCATCGCGATCGTGATGGCCGCGATCTACGTCTACATCCGCGCGTCGGTGTTCAAGGCGCTGCGGCGCGCGGTGGAACAGAGCGCATGGCCGGTGGCCGCGGCGCGGCTGAACACGGTGCGCCAGCTGGTGACGGTGAACCTGGCGCTGGGGGTGGTGGTGTTCGGGGTGGCGATCATCGGGCGGGCGGGTTAGGCCACACCCTGATACGGCTCGATGGTGGGCTCTGCGGCACAAAGCACGCAGACGCAGTCGGTGATTCCTGCGACCAGGTACTCGCGAAGATCGCCATGAAAGGCGATGCAGCTGCCGGGGCGAACCCGTTCCTTCGCCAGCCAGCCGCCCGACCGGATCTGGAACAGCAGGCCGTCGGGCGACGCGCAGGCAGGCCAGTATTCGCCGAAGTCCCGCTCGTCCATGACGCGGTAGGCCGCGACCTCGCCGAAGCCGATCTTGACCGAGGTGCCCTGCGTCGCGCTGCGCACGGTCACCTCCAGCCGGTGCATCGCGTAGTCGACGCGCACGACTTCAGCCGAGGCGACGGCACCGGAGGCGCTTGCCATCGCAACCGCTTCAACCGGCTGTGCGGCCTCGTGGTTCGTCATGTCCTTGCAGTGCTCAGCGCTCGCCCAGCACCGCGCCGTCCAGCGGCTTCAGCAGCCACTGCGCGATGTCCTCGCCCAGCTTGTAGGTCACGACACCGACCATGCTGCAGGTGCTGCGCGGCATGCCGAAGTAGATGAACATCTGGCGCTGCGCGGTGAACCGGGCGGGCGCTTCGCCCTGGCGCTCCAGCGTGCCGCGCAACTGGACGATCTTGGGGCCACCGTACAGGCCGCCCGCATTCGCGAGCAGGTCGGTGATCTCCAGCTTCAGCGACGGCGCGGCCTGTGCCGCAGCGGGTGCCGGTGGCGCCAGCACGAACTCGTAGGGGTCGAGCAACTGGTCCTGCACGGCCTGGCGCAACGACGCGGGCACGTCGCACGCGTCGTCGGCCTTCGTCAGCTGCACGCCCTTGGCGGTGGTGCCGTAGGCAACGGCGGGCATGACGACGCTGTTGCGCGGCGTGGCGGTGGCGGGCGGCGGCTCGGGCGGGGCCGGCTGGCGCGAGCCGCAGGCGGCGAGCAGCGCGGTTGCGGCGACCGCGGACACGGCAAAGGACAGCCGCGCGGCAACGCGCGCAGCGAACGGATGTTCGGACATGGGGAGCTCCCTGAAGAATTGTTGTGTGCGCGAGCGCGCGCCACCATTCTCCTTCGCTCACGTCACGGCTCAGGCCTCGTTCAGGTGAACCGGTAGTCCAGGTGCGTCACCAGCGCCGAGCCGTCGGCGCGCACGGGCACCAGCGTCATCTCGCCGGGCGCGAGGCCCTCGAGCAGCCGCTGGCCCGCGCCCAGCAGGTTCGGCGCGACGTGGATCGTGCATTCGTCGAGCAAGCCCGCGCGGATGGCCTGGCGGACGGTGTCGACGCCGCCGGAGATGCGCACGTCCTTGCCGCCGGCCGCGGCCTTGGCCTGGGCCAGCGCGCTCGCGAGGCCGTCGGTCACGAAATGGAAGGTGGTGCCGCCCTGGCGCACCCACGGCTCGCGCGGCGAATGCGTGAGCACGTACACGGGGCCGCGAAACGGCGGGTTCTCGGGCCAGGCGACCTCGCCCTCGTCGAACATGCGCCGCCCCATCACATAGGCCCCGGCGCGCGCGAACACCTGCTGGACGCGTGCGTCGTCGGGCGTACCCCGCTCGCCGCCGGGCATGCCCAGGATCTCGCGGAAGGTGGCGGTCTGGAAGATCCAGCCGTGCATGGCGCGCGCGCCATCGCCCATCGGGTTGCCGGGGCTGGCGTTCGGGCCCGCCATGTAGCCGTCGAGCGAGATGCCCACGTCGAAGAAGACCTTGCTGCTGCTCATACGTCGCGTTCCGGCGGCGAAGCCGGCCTGGGTTGCAGAGAAGGCGGAGTCTATGCGCGAGCCCGCCCGTTGAAAACAGGCAAACAGGCAGACAGGGGGCGAACGCGCGTGTCGACGGGGGGCTCAGACCAGGTTCAGCTCGACGTCGATGTTGCCGCGCGTGAGCTTGGAGTACGGGCAGGTCTGGTGCGCGGTGTCGACCACGGCGCGCGCGGTCTCGCGGTCCAGGCCCGGCAGGCTCACGTTGAGGCGCGCCTGCAGCAGGTACTGGCCTTCCTGCAGCACCAGGTCGACCTCGGCATCCACCGCCAGGTCGGCCGGCAGCTTGACCTTCAGGCCGCCCGCGGCCTTGCCCATGGCGCCGATGAAGCAGGCCGACCAGCCGGCCGCGAACAGCTGCTCGGGGTTGGTGCCCGTGCCGTTGCCGCCGGGGGGCGACAGCTGGATGTCGAGGTTGCCGTCGCTGCTGCGCGATGCGCCCTGGCGGCCGCCGGTGGTGTGGGTCTTGCCGGTGTAGAGGACTTGCTTGTCGGTCATGGTGCTTCCTTGGATGAGAGGGGGTCGTGTTGAAAGTGGTGTCGCGCGGGCCGGGCTCAGAGCGCCAGGCGGTCGATGCCGTGGGCCGTGGCAACGGCCTGGGCGCGCACCGCGGCGCGGTCCAGCGTGCTGGCGAAGCGCTCGTTGGGGCCGGCGCCTGCACCGTCTGCGTAGATGTTGCCGGCGCGGGCCGCGGCGATGGCGCCGGCACGGGCCTGGGCACGGTCGCTCAGGCCGGCCACGACGGCGGGCACGCCCGCGGTGGCGCCGTCGGCGTACGGGTCTGCAACGTGGGCGGCGGCCACACCCGCGGCCTGCACGGCGGTGCGGCTGGCGGACGACTGGAATTGCAGCACGCCCTGGTAGTTCTCCGCGCTGGCGCCGACGGCGAAAGCGGAAAGAGCGGCGGCGGCGATCAGGAGCTTGGTGGTTTTCATGGCAATGTCTTTCGAAGATGAAGGGTGAAGGGGTCGGTTGAACACCATCGCCTCCTCTGTGTGTGTGTCGTCGGTGGCGATGCATGAATTACATCGGCGGGCTGTATCCGCGATGTGTCGAGCCACCGGCAGATTTGCATGCGCGTGTGTACGCCGCGCCGGCCGGACACAGTGGCGTACAAATCGGAAATGAAAGACGGGGAAAGGCGGCCGCGCAGGGGGCAACCGACCGGCCGGGCCGCAGCTAGGCGGCCGGGCCCTTGAGCTCGACGGTGTTGCCGTCGGGGTCGCTCAGGTAGATCGACGGGCCGTTGCCCTCGGCGCCGAAGTTGTTCTGCACGCCGCCGTGAAGGGCCACGCCGTGGCGCGCCATCAGCGCGCGGATGCCCGCCTCGTCGAAGGGCTCGACGCGCAGGCAGAGGTGGTCGACGTTGCGGCCCTCGGCACCGGGCAGCGCACCGCCCTGGCGGCCCAGCGGGCCGTCGGGCGTGACGAGGTCGATGAGGCTGGCGCCGGCGCGCAGGTGCACCAGGCCCAGGTCGTCGCGGCGCTTCTCGACGGTGCAGCCGAGCACGTCGGCATAGAACGCGACGGCGCGCGCCATGTCCCTCACCCGCAGCACGACGTGGTCGATGCGCAGCACCGCGAACGGTGGGCGCATCGGGCTCGTCATGCCGGCCTTGTCATGGCAGCGGCGTCAGACCACGCCGGCCGAGCGCAGGGCGTCGAAGCGGGCGGCGTCGATGCCCATTTCCGCCAGCACTTCCTGCGTGTGCTGGCCGAGTGCCGGTGGCGCATGGCGCAGCACCGGCGGCGTGGCCGACAGGCGCAGCGGGCTCGCCACGCCGGTGATGCTGGCAATGCCGTCGCCCGCGTCGCGTGGCATCGTGACCTTCAGGCCGCGCGCCTGCACCTGCGCGTCGTCGAAGGCCTGCGCGATGTCGTTGATCGGGCCGCAGGGCACGGCCTTGTCTTCGAGCAGCGTGACCCACGCGGCCGTGGTGCGGGTGCGCGTGAGCTCTTCCATCATCGGGATCAGCACCAGGCGGTGCTTCACACGCAGCGTGTTGGTGGCAAAGCGTGCGTCGCTCGCCCACTCGGGGTGGCCGGCCGCTTCGCAGAAGCGCGCGAACTGGCCATTGTTGCCGACGGCCAGCAGCATCGAGCCGTCCTGCGTCGGAAAGTCCTGGTACGGCGCCAGGCTCGGGTGCGTGTTGCCCTGGCGGCCGGGCGCCTTGCCGGTGTTGAGGAAGGCGCTGGCCTGGTTCGCGAGGATGGCCATGCCCACGTCGAGCAGCGCCATGTCGATGTGCTGCCCTTCGCCGGTGCGGTCGCGCACCTGCAGCGCCGCGAGGATGGCGGTGCTGGCGTAGACGCCGGTGAACAGGTCGGTGAGCGCCACGCCCACGCGCAGCGGGCCGCCGCCGGGCACGTCGTCGGGACGGCCGGTGATGCTCATCATGCCGGTCATGGCCTGGATCATCAGGTCGTAGCCGGCGCGCTCGGCGTAGGGGCCGTCGTGGCCGAAGCCGGTCACGCTGCAGTAGATGAGGCGCGGGTTGGCCGCGCGCAGGCTTTCCTGGTCGAGGCCGTACTGCTTCAGGCCGCCGGTCTTGAAGTTCTCCACCACGATGTCGGCCTGCGCCGCCATCTGCTTGAGCAGCGCCTGCCCGTCGGGCGTGGCCATGTCGATGGTGACCGAGCGCTTGTTGCGGTTGCAGGCGGTGAAGTAGCTGGCCTGGTCGCTGTCGTTGCCGTCCGCGTCCTTGATGAAGGGCGGGCCCCAGGTGCGCGTGTCGTCGCCGACGCCGGGGCGTTCGATCTTGACGACGTCGGCGCCCAGGTCCGCCAGGATCTGCGTGCACCACGGGCCCGCGAGCACGCGGGACAGATCGAGGACCTTGATGCCGTCGAGTGCTGCGGGCTTCGTTGTCATGCGTTCTTAGTTGGCGAAAGCTGCGATGCCGGTGATCGCGCGGCCCAGGATGAGCGCGTGGATGTCGTGCGTGCCTTCGTAGGTGTTCACGACTTCCAGGTTCACCAGGTGGCGTGCCACGCCGAACTCGTCGCTGATGCCGTTGCCGCCCATCATGTCGCGCGCCATGCGGGCGATGTCCAGCGACTTGCCGCAGTTGTTGCGCTTCATGATCGAGGTGATTTCCACCGCGGCCGTGCCTTCGTCCTTCATGCGGCCCAGGCGCAGGCTGCCTTGCAGGCCCAGCGTGATCTCGGTCTGCATGTCGGCCAGCTTCTTCTGGATCAGCTGGTTGGCCGCGAGCGGGCGGCCGAACTGCTTGCGGTCCAGCGTGTACTGGCGGGCGCGGTGCCAGCAGTCTTCGGCGGCACCCAGGGCGCCCCACGAGATGCCGTAGCGGGCGCTGTTCAGGCAGGTGAACGGGCCCTTCAGGCCTTGCACTTCGGGGAAGGCGTTTTCCTCGGGGCAGAACACGCCGTCCATCACGATTTCACCGGTGATGCTGGCGCGCAGGCCGACCTTGCCGTGGATGGCGGGGGCGCTCAGGCCCTTCATGCCCTTTTCGAGCACGAAGCCGCGGATCGGGCCCACGGTGCCGCTTTCGCTGACTTCCTTGGCCCACACCACGAACACGTCGGCGATGGGGGAGTTGCTGATCCACATCTTCGAGCCGCTGAGCGAGTAGCCGCCCGGCACCTTCTTGGCGCGCGTGGCCATGCTGCCGGGGTCGGAGCCGTGGTCGGGTTCGGTCAGGCCGAAGCAGCCAATCCATTCGCCGGTGGCGAGCTTGGGCAGGAACTTCTGCTTCTGGCCTTCGGTGCCGAATTCGAAGATCGGCACCATCACCAGCGAGCTCTGCACGCTGGCCATCGAGCGGTAGCCCGAGTCGACGCGTTCGACTTCGCGCGCGATCAGGCCGTAGGCCACGTAGTTCAGGCCGGGGCCGCCGTACTGCTCGGGAATCGTCGGGCCCAGCAGGCCGAGCGCGCCCATTTCGCGAAAGATGGCGGGGTCGGTTTCACCGGTGCGGAAGCCCTCGATGACGCGGGGCGCCAGGCGCTCCTGGCAGTAGGCGTTGGCCGCGTCGCGGATCATGCGTTCTTCGTCGGTCAGTTGCTGGTCGAGAAGAAGGGGATCGTCCCAGTGGAATTGCGCTTTGGCGGCCATGTGCTGTCTCCGGAAGAGGGGAAAAGAGAAAAAAGAGGGGGATCGGCCGATCCTAGCCACGCAGGCACCATGACGCAAACGAGGATTGCGCACCCAGATATGCGTTCATAGAATGTCTTGCAAGATGTTCGAGCCACATCTTCATTGAGAAGCGCCTCGCTCCATTCCTACTTTCCAGGCATACATGCGCCGCAAGATCCCGCCGCTGCAGACCCTCGTGTGCTTCGACGCCGCCGCGCGCCACGAGAGCTACACGCGCGCCGCGCAGGAACTCGCCCTCACGCAGAGCGCGGTGTCGCGCCAGATCGGCACGCTCGAGGCCTTCCTGGGCGTGGCGCTGTTTCGCCGCACGCGCCACGGCGTGGCCCTCACCGCCAGCGGCGCGGCCTATGCGCGGCAGACGGCCATGCGGCTGCAGGCGATGGAGCGCGACGCGCTCGACGCCATGGCCCACCAGGGCGAAGGCGGCTCGCTCTCGCTGGCGGCCGTACCCACCTTCGCCACGCGCTGGCTGATGCCGCGCCTGAAGGGCTTCGCGGCGCTGCAGCCCGACGTGGTGGTGCACATCGAGACGCGCACACGGCCCTTTCTGTTCGCCGACGCCGAGTTCGACGCCGCGCTGTACGCCGGCACGCCCGCGCAGGTCGAGAACTGGGCCGGCACGCACGCGCTGCTGCTGATGCACGAGGACGTGGTGCCGGTGTGCAGCCCCGCCCTGCTTGCGCGCGGCAAGGCCGTGACGCCCGCCGTCATCGCGAAGATGCCGCTGCTGCAGCAGAGCACGCGCCCCGACGGCTGGCGCCAGTGGTTCGACGCGCAGCAGATCGACGCGCCCAACGCGCGCGGCGGCCCGCGCTACGAGCTGTTCTCCATCCTCGCGGCGGCGGCCTCGCACGGGCTCGGCGTGGCGCTGATGCCGACCATGCTGGTGGCCGACGAACTGGCGCGCGGCGAGCTGGTGGTGGCCTGCGCGCGGCCGCTGTCGGGCGAGCGCAACTACTACCTGGTGACGCCGGAGCGGGCCGACCAGCGGCCGCTGTTGAAGTTCTTCAGCGACTGGCTGCTTGCGCAGGCGCAGGCACAGGCGCAGCAGGGTTGAGCCAGGCGGGCTGAACGCCATGCCGCGCGGCTGCGGCTGCGGCTGCGGCTGCCAGCAAGGGTTCAGCGCTTCGCGGGCCGGGCGCCCTCTTTCGCATACGCCTCGATCAGCGCCGGGAACGCATCCATCGCGGGCAAGGCGCCGAAGCTGTGCTTCGCGGGCGTCGAGACCCAGGGCAGCTTTTCGTCGGTCCAGGTCTCGACGAAGGGCACGAACCACTCGTGGTGGTCGAGCGCGCTGGCGCGGATGTTGACGAAGTAGTCGAGGCCTTCGGTGCGGGTGAACAGCCAGCTCTTGCAGTGCGGGCAGAAGCAATGGTGCGAGTCGCCGTGCAGGCCGCCGATGACCGGCTCGCCGGCCGTCACCTCGAAGCCCGGCGTGGGAATGGCGAGCGACAGCGAGAAGGCGCTGGCCGTCATGCGCTGGCAGCCGGTGCAGTGGCAGGCCATGGCCAGCAGCGGCGGCGCGCTGATGCGCAGGCGCACCTGGCCGCAGCGGCAGCCGCCCTCCCAGGGGAGTTGCCAGTCGCCGGTGGCCGGGTCGTTGGGAATGTTCGGTGTGCTCATGCACGGAATCTACCTCGCGGGCCTTGAAAGATGTGTCCGGAAACGGCGAGTTTCCCGGCCTCGAAAACCGGACACTGTGTCCATGACATCCCCCGCCTCCCAGGTCGACGCCCTCGACTGGCCCCGCATCGAAGACGACCTCGCCCTGCGCGGCTGCGCCGTCGCTGGCCCGGTCTTCACGCCCGAGGAATGCGCCGCGCTCGTCGCCATGTACGACGAGGGCCACCGCTTCCGCAGCCGCGTCGTGATGCAGCGCCACGGCTTCGGCCAGGGCGAGTACCAGTACTTTGCGAACCCGCTGCCGAAGAAGCTCGCGGCCTGGCGCAGCGCGCTGTACGCGCGCCTGGCGCCGCTGGCCAATGCCTGGGCCGCGGCCATGGGCCAGCCGGCCGACCACCCGCCGGACCACGCGGCCTACCTGGCGCGCTGCCATGCCGCGGGCCAGCTGCGCCCGACCCCGCTGCTGCTGCGCTACGGCGAGGGCGACTACAACTGCCTGCATCAGGACCTGTACGGCGAGCTGCAGTTTCCGCTGCAGCTCACGGTGCTGCTGAGCGAGCCGGGCCATGACTTCACGGGCGGCGAGTTCGTGCTGACCGAGCAGCGCCCGCGCATGCAGTCGCGCGCCGAGGTGGTGTCGCTCGCGCGGGGCGAGGCGGTGATCTTCGCGGTCAACCAGCGGCCCGTGACGGGCACGCGCGGCACCTACCGCGTGACGATGCGCCACGGCGTGAGCCGCGTGCGCTCGGGGCACCGGCACACGCTGGGCCTGATCTTCCACGACGCGCAATAGGCTGCGGCAAGAGAAGAGTCAAGAAGGCCTCGTACAGCCCCTGCGGAAGGCGCGTTGCGCCGCTGCATCCCCCAAAAACCGAAGTCGAGCGAAAATCACGCCGCTTCCGGCCACCCACCAGGATCCCCGACATCAAAGATCGGGGCCGTGAGTCCCCCGGGGGCCGGTCTGCAGCCTCGGCGCAGCGGGCGCGCTCGAGTGGTTGTCAGGGAGCTGTATGAACAAGAACCCGTCCGGAGATCCGGCTGCGGCGCAGACGCCGCCTATCGAATCCGCCGCCCCCACGGCCGCGGCACCTCCCCCCGGGCGCTCGCGCCGGTTCCGGGTGGACGTGGGCACCATCGTGAGCGCCGTGGCGCTGGCCCAGTCGCTGCTGCTGGTGTCGCTGGGCTACTGGGGCTCGCAGCGGCTGGTGTCGCGCATCGGCGTGTCCGCGCACAAGGCCAACCACGACCGCACCGAGGACAAGGTGCTGGCCTTCCTGCAGAAGGCCGAGTCGGTCATCAACGCGGTGGGCACGGCCCCGAGCCTGCGGCCCGAGGGCGACCAGTCGGAGCGCACGGCCGAGCTGCTGTGGACGCTGCTGCAGCAGTCGCCCGAGCTCGACAGCATCTACGTGAGCAACGAGAAGGGCCAGATGCTGATGGCCCTGCGCTACCCGGTGCCGGCCATGCGCCACATCGAGCGCGCGAAAGACTTCACCACCGAGACCTGGCAGTACAAGCTGCCGCTGGACGCCGAGGCCGACGTGCAGCAGCGCTACGCCACGCAGCGCATCGAGTCCTACCGCAGCAGCTACGACCCGACGCAGCGCAGCTGGTACCTGCAGGCGCGCAAGGCGCAGGGCCCGATCTGGACGCAGCCCTACGTGTTCGCCGCGGCGCAGGAGCTGGGCGTGACCTACGCGCTGCCCAGCAAGCGCCGCTACGCGGACAGCAGCGCGCAGGCGCTGGTGGCGGCGGGCGACGTGTCGCTGGGGCGGCTGTCGGAGTTCGTGCGGCAGTTCAACAGCGGCGGCGACGGCGACAGCGCCCTGCTGAGCGCCGACTTCCGCGTGCTCGCGCGCAGCGACCAGTCCGGCGCGCTGCACACGCTGACCCCGCCCAACGGCGTGCTGGGCGCGCTGCATGCGCACATGGTGGCCGACGGCACGGCGGGCAGCGACAACGACACCGATTTCGCGTTCACCTTCGACGGGCGCCGCTACCTGGTACAGGCCTCGCTCATTCCGGCCACCGGCTGGCACCTGGTGAGCTGGGTGCCCGAGGACGCGCTGCTGGGCGACCTGCGCCGCGCCGTGCTGTGGGGGCTGCTGGTGGCGCTGGCCTTCCTGGCGATCTCTCTGTTCATGTCGCTGAAGCTGTCGAAGCTGGTCACCTCGCCGGTGGAGAACCTCTCGCACATCGCGCGGCGCATCGGCCTGCTGGAGCTGGACAACCTGCCGCGCGAACCCAGCCGCGTGCTCGAGATCCAGCATCTCGACCAGGCGCTGGACGACTCGGCGCGCAGCCTGAAGGCGTTCAGCAAGTTCGTGCCGGTGGACGTGATCAACCAGCTCATCGACCAGGGCCATGCGATTGCGCCCAACGGCTCGCCGCGGCGCATCACCGTGATGTTCACCGACGTGGAGGGCTTCACCTCGATCTCGGAGTCGCTGGACACCGACGTGCTGGTGGGCATGCTGACCGAGTACTTCAACCTGGCCACAGGCGTGTTCGCGCGGCACGGCGGCGTGGTCGACAAGTTCATCGGCGACGGCATCATGGTGCTGTGGGGCGCGCCCGCCGACCTGCCCGACGCGGAGTACCGGGCCTGCCTGGCCGCGCTCGAACTGCACGTGGAAATGAGCGAGCTCAACCGCAAGTGGCAGGACGAAGGGCTGCCCGCGTTCCGCACGCGCATCGGCATCCACACGGGCACGGTGATCGCGGGGGTGCTGGGCTCGAACGACCGGCTGTCTTACACGGCGTTCGGCGACGTCATCAACGTGGCGAGCCGCATCGAGGGCATCAACAAGCAGCTGGGCACGCAGATGCTGATGTCGGAGGTGACCTATGCCGGCCTGCAGGGCCGGCTGTACACGCGGCGCATCGAGGAACTGGTGGAGCTGCGCGGCCGGCAGACGCGCATGGTGCTCTACGAGCTGCTGACCGCCTGAGCCTTCTTCAGCGCGGGGCCTGCGTCACGCGCACCAGCACCAGGTCGGCGGTGCTGCCGGCGCCCTGCGTGAGCACCGAATGCTGCGTGTCGTTGATGAACAGCAGCTGCTCGCCGCGCGAGATGCGCGCGGACACCGCATAGCGCATGCGCGGGTCGATGCGCGCGGCATCGACCTTCAGTTCATAGGCAAAGGGCGGCTGCTTGCCGTTGGCCTTGATGCGCTGCTCGGCCAGCACGGTCGAGGCGGCGTCCATGCGCGACACGTCGAGCAGTTGCACCAGCACTTCGGCCGCGGGGTCGAGCGCCATGCGCTCGCGGTAGGTGACGCTGCCGCTCACGCGCAGCGGCGCGGCCGAACCGCCGGTTGCGGAAGATGGCGATGAAGGGATTGCGCAGGCACTCAGCAACGAGGCGCCTGCCACGGCGGAAAACATGAGGAGGCTGGTGCGTCTTTTCATCCGCCCCATTATGCGGAGGCGGTGGCCGCGCGCCGGGCTGCAAAAGCCACGTACCAGTCAAGGCTTCCCGGGTTGGCCATGGCCTCGCGGTTGACCACCTTCTCGATCGGCTGGCCCAGCAGCAGCTTCTTGATCGGCAGCTCCTGCTTCTTGCCCGACAGCGTGCGCGGGATCTCGGCCACCTGGAAGATGTCGTTGGGCACGAAGCGCGGCGACAGCGAGGTCTTGATGGCGTTGTTCAGCCGCGTGCGCATCGCGTCGTCGAGCGCCACGCCGGGACGCAGCACCACGAACAGCGGCATGTAGCTGTCGCGGCCCAGGTACTCGAGGTCGACCACCATCGAGTCGAGCACCTCGGGCAGGCCCTCGACCGCGCTGTAGATCTCGCTGGTGCCCATGCGCAGGCCCTGGCGGTTGATGGTGGCGTCGCTGCGGCCGTAGATGATGCAGCCGCCGTCCGCGCCGATCTTGATCCAGTCGCCGTGGCGCCACACGCCCGGGTAGGTGTCGAAGTAGCTCGACAGGTAGCGCGCGTTGCCTTCGTCGCCCCACAGGTACAGCGGCATCGACGGAATGGGTTGCGTGCACACCAGCTCGCCCACTTCGCCGATGACGCTCCGGCCGCTCTCGTTCCAGGCCTCGACCGCGTGGCCGAGCTCGCGGCACTGCATCTGGCCAGGCACTTCGGGCAGGTCGCGGTTGCCGCCGACGAAGGCGCCGCAGAAGTCGGTGCCGCCGGAAATGTTGCACCACCACACCTCCTTGGAACCCGCGCCCAGGATCTGCTGCGAGCCCCAGCGCTGCACCTCTTCGGGCAGCGGCGAACCGGTGCTGCCGAGCGCGCGCACGCGCGACAGGTCGCCGCAATCGCGGGCCACCAGCCCGGACTTCATGCAGTTGGTGAAGTAGGCCGCGCCCGCGCCGAAGAAGGTGACCTTGTGGCGCGCCACGAAGCGCCACAGCACGCCCCAGTCGGGCTTGTCCTTGCTGCCCGCCGGGTTGCCGTCGTAGATGCAGATGGTGGCGCCGAAGGCCATGCCCGAGAGCTGCGAGTTCCACATGACCCAGCCGGTAGAGCTGTACCAGTGGTAGCGCTCGCCGAAGTTGTTGGCGCCGTAGCTCGCGCCCACGTCGTTGTGCAGGCCGCAGGCATGCATGGTGAGGATGATGCCGCCCTGCCCGTGCACGATGGGCTTGGGCAGGCCGGTGGTGCCGCTCGAGTAGACGATCCAGATCGGGTGGTCGAAGGGCAGCCACTCGGGCTCGAAGGCCGCGACCTTGTCGTCGTAGCGGTCGGTGGCGTGCACCCATTCGACGTCGTGCGGCACGTGGCTGGCGGCGTAGGGCGACTTCACCAGCATCAGCTTCTGCACGCTGGGCAACTGGCCGCGCAGTTCCTGCAGCACGGCGCTGCGGTCCAGTGGCTTGCCGCCGTAGTGCACGCCGTCCACCGCGATCAGCACCTTGGGCTCGATCTGGCGGAAGCGGTCGGCCACGGCGGCGGTGCCCATGTCGGGCGCGCACACGCTCCACACGGCGCCGATGCTGGAACACGCGAGAAACGCCACCATGGTCTCGGGCACGTTGGGCATGTAGGCCGCCACGCGGTCACCGCGCTGCACGCCGAGCGACTTGAGCGTGAGCGCCACCGAGGCCACCTGGCGGCGCATTTCGGGCCACGACATCTCGCGCACTTCGCCGCGCTCGTTGTCGCTCACCATGGCGGGCATGCCGGCCGCATGCGCCGCGTCGACGTGGCGCAGCACCTCGCGCGCGTAGTTGACCTGGGCGCCGGGGAACCAGCGCGCGCCGGGCATGCGCCGCTCGGCGAGCACCGCGGTGTGCGGCGTGGGCGACTCGATGCGGGCGTAGTCCCAGATGCTCTGCCAGAAGGCGTCGAGCTCGGTGACGGACCAGCGCCACAGGGCGTGGTAGCCGTCGAACGAGAGGCCGCGCGTCTCGCGCAGCCAGTGCTGGTAGAGGCGGATCTGGGGAATGTTGGGAGGGGTGTCGGGAGCAAGGTTCGGAACGGGCATGGTTCGAGCGTAGCGCCGCGAACGACCGTGCTCAATGAGGGTTGACCTCAGGGTTTGTACGCGTGTTCAATGTTTTTGTACAAGCGTTCAATACGCCCCGATGAGCACCCGCACACCTCCCGTCCGGCGCAGCGGCTCGCGCGCCGCGGCGCCCGCCCCGGCCGCAGTCGCCCCAGAGACTTCACGCCCCGACCGCAAGCTCGCCATCCTGCTGGCGGCCGAGAAGCTTTTTGCGCAGCACGGCTACCACGCGGTGACGATCCGCCAGATCGCCGAGGAGGCCGGCGTGCCGCTCGCGCTGGTGGGCTACTACTACGGCGCGAAGCACGAGCTGTTCCACGCGATCTTCGAGCACTGGGGCCACACCATCGAGGAGCGGCTCGCGGGCCTGGCCGCGGTGGACAACGACGCCGACGACCCGCGCACGCTGCCGCGCATCATCGACGCCTTCACCGCGCCCGTGCTGGCGCTGCGCGCGAGCGCCGAGGGCGAGTACTACGCGCTGCTGGTGGCGCGCGAGCTCTACCACGCCACCGAAGAAGCCGACCGCGTGCTGCGCTCGTACTTCGACCCGCTGGCCGAGGCCTACATCGACGCATTGCACGTCGCCCTGCCGCACGCCACGCGCAGCCAGGCGGCCTGGGGCTACCAGTTCGCGCTGGGCTCGCTGCTGCACCACCTGAACGACAGCCGCATCGAGCGCCTGTCGCGCGGCGAGAACACGCGCGCCGACCCGGCCGTGGCGCCGATGCTGGTGAACTTCATCGTCGGCGGGCTGCGCGCGGCGCTGCCCCGGCCGAAGACGGTGAAAACGGCAAGGACCGCCGCCACCGCCACCGCCCCGACCGACAAGCCCCCCCGCACAAGAACCACCCCCCGGAGACAAAAGACATGACGATCACCCCCACGATGAAACGGCGCACCCTGCTGTCGGCACTGGCCGCCGCGTCGGCCGGCGCCGCGCTGCCCTCCTTCGCCCAAGCCAACCCGAAGATCGTGTTCGGCTACACGGCCGTGACCGACTTCGCCTCGGTGTTCGTGGCGGCCGAGGAGGGCTACTTCAAGAAGCGCAACCTCGACGTCGAGCTCAAGTTCATTCCGCTGAACTCGACGATTCCGGCGGCGCTGCAGTCCGACTCGCTGCAGATCGGCGGGCCCACGCCCTCGGTGTTCCTGCAGGCGGTGGACGGCGGGCTCGACCTGGTGCTGGTGGCCGGCGGCGGGCTCACCTCGAAGACCATCACCGGCTTCGGCCTGGTGGCGCGCGCGGGCTCGGGCATCAAGGGCCCGCAGGACTGCGTGGGCAAGAAGATCGGCGTGCCGGGCCTGGGCGCCTTCCTGCACGTGACCTTTCGCGCCTGGCTGAAGGACAGCGGCGTGGACTACCGCAAGGTGAACTTCGTCGAGGCGGCGTTCCCGCAGCACGCCGACCTGCTGCGCGGCGGCTCGGTCGACGCGGTGGTGTCGGCCGACCCGTTCATGAGCCGCATCACCGAGAGCGGCGCGGGCTACGTGGCCTCGTACTACTCGACCTTCCTGCCCGAGAACAACCAGACCATCGTGCACGCGGCCAAGCGCGAATGGGTGGCGAAGAACCCGGCGGCGGCGCGCGCGTTCCGCGAGGCGCTGGTGGAGTCGGGCGCGTTCATGCAGCAGGCCAGGAACGACGCCAGGGTGCGCGCGGCCATCGGCAAGTACATCAAGCTGCCGCCCGAGGTGCTGGCCAAGGTGCAGGTCTCGCCGCCCGGCCCCGTGGTGACCGAGAAGCAGCTCGCCTACTGGACCGGGCTGATGAAGGAGCAGGACATGCTCAAGACCAACATCGACGTGGCGAAGCTGGTGGTGAAGTGATCGCAGTCCCCGCCCCCGTCACTGCGCGCGCCGCGCTTTCTGCCGGCGCCTTCCATCCGCCCGCCAGCCCCACGATGCAAGCCACCCCTTTCCTGCGCTTCGACGGCGTGACCATCCGCCTGGGCGGGCGCGAGATCCTGTCGCCCACTTCGTTCGACGTGGCGCGCGGCGAGTTCGTCTGCATCGTCGGGCCCAGCGGCTGCGGCAAGACCACGCTGCTGCGCGCGGCCAGCGGCCTGGTCACGGCCAGCGCGGGCGAGGTGCGGCGCAACGGCGTGAAGATGAGCGCGCCGTCGCGCGAAGTCGCCTTCGTGTTCCAGGACTACGGCCGCGCGCTGCTGCCGTGGCGCACGGTGGAAGGCAATGTGAGCCTCGCGCTCGAAGCGGCCGGCGTGCCTGCCGGCGAGCGCGCGCCGCGCATCGCGGACGTGCTCGGCAAGGTCGGGCTGGCGAAGCACGCGCACAAGTTTCCGGTGCAGCTGTCGGGCGGCATGCAGCAGCGCGCGCAGATTGCGCGCTGCCTCGCGCAGCGGCCCGAGCTGATGATGATGGACGAGCCCTTCGGCGCGCTGGACGCGCTCACGCGGCAGAGCCTGCAGGACGAACTGGCACGGCTGGTGCGCGACGACGGGCTCACGGTGCTGTTCGTCACGCACGACCTCGAGGAGGCCATCTACCTCGGCGACCGCGTGATCGCGCTGCAGGCCAACCCCGGCCCGGGGCGGCCGAGCCTCGCGCGGATGATCGACGTGAAGATCCCGCGCCCGCGCGACCAGCTCACGACCAAGGAGCATCCGGAGTACCTGCAGTTGCGGCGTGAGCTGTTCGCTTTCATCGAGCAGGGCCATGACTGAGAGCCGCCTCTTTCGCTGGGTGCGCCCGTGGGTGCTTCCGGTGCTGCTGGTCGGCGTGTTCGAGTGGTACGCGCGCCGCGCATCGGCCCTGGGCAGCGACTCGCTGGCGCCACCGAGCGCGGCGGCCAAGGCCTTCGTGGGCGCGGCCATGGACGGCTCGCTGTGGCAGGCCACCGGCTTCACGCTGGGCACGGCCGCGCTCGGGCTGCTGCTGGGCGCGGTGCTCGGCATCGCGCTGGGGCTGGTGCTCGGGCTCTCGCGCCGCGCGGCGCAGCTGGGCTCGATGTCGATCGAGGTGCTGCGCCCGGTGCCTTCGGTGGCGCTGATTCCGCTCGCGATGCTGGGCTTCGGCTTCGGCGTGCGCATGGAGCTGGCCATCGTCGCCTTCGCCACCTTCTGGCCGTTGCTGGTGCTGGTGCAGTCGGCGGTGCAGCAGATCGAGCCCCGGCTGCTCGAGGTGAGCCGCGTGCTCGGCCTGTCGGCGCGCGAGCGGGCTTTCAAGATCGTGCTGCCGGCCATCGTGCCGCGCCTGTTCGTCGCGCTGCGGCTGGGTGTGGCGGTGGCGCTGGTGGTGGCCGTGACGGTGGAGATCGCGGCCAACCCGAACGGCATGGGCTACGCGATGATGATCGCGCAGCAGAGCTTCGACCCCGCGCTGATGCTCGCGTGGCTCGGGTGGATCGGCGTGGTGGGCTTTGCGGTCAACGCGGGCATGCTGCTGCTGCAACGCGTGGTGGCGCGGCGCATGGGGGTGCAGCCATGAACGGCGGCAACGAACGCGCGGGCCTGAACCGGCTCGGCTCGCTGGGCGTGCTGCTGGCGCTCGTCGCGCTGTGGTGGGTGGCGAGCAACGCGGGCTGGGTGAGCCGCGTGTTCCTGCCGACGCCGCAAGCCACCTTCGCGAGCCTGCTCGAAAGCCTCAACCTTTCCGGCGGCAGCGCCAACACCGGCAACGGCGAGCTGCTCGCCTTCACGCAGGCCACGGTCGGGCGCATGGTCGAGGGCTGGCTGCTGGCGTCGCTGTTCGGCGTGCTGCTGGGCGCGGCCATCGGCGTGTCGCCTTCGGTGCGCGCGTGGGTGCAGCCGACGCTGGAGTTCATTCGCCCGCTGCCCGCTTCGGCGCTGCTGCCGCTGGCCATCTCGATCTTCGGGCTGAACCCCGGCATGGTGCTGTTCGTGGTGGCCTTCGGCGCGATGTGGCCGGTGCTGCTGGCCACGGTGCACGGCTTCGCGGCCGTGGAGCCGCGGCTGGCGGAAGTGGCGCGCTGCCTGCAGATGTCGCGCGCGGCGTACATCTGGAAGATGGGCCTGCCCAACGCCATGCCCGACATCCTGGCCGGCATGCGGCTCGCGCTGACCATCGCGCTCATCGTGGCGGTGGTGGGCGAAATGATCGCCTCGCAAAGCGGCCTGGGCCAGGCCATCCTGCTGGCCGCGCGCGCCTTCCGCGCCAGCGACCTGTTCGCCGGCATCGTGCTGCTCGGGCTCATCGGCTTCGTGAGCAACGCGCTGCTGGCCTTTGCAGAGAAGCGGCTGCTGCGCTGGCAACAGCCCTGATCGCCCCATGCCTCGAATCCTCCCTTTCCAACACGAACACCCCACAAGGAGCCTCACCATGCCACGCCAATTCGTCGATCTGTCGATCTTCCTGGAGAACGACGTGATGTCCGACCCGCCGGCCTTCGCGCCGAAGATCCAGTACTTCACGCACGAGCAGACCTACGAGCAGATCGAGCCCTTCTTTCCGGGCCTGAAGAAAGAAGACCTGCCCGACGGCGAAGGCTGGGCGGTGGAGCTGGTGCAGCTGTCGACGCACAACGGCACGCACCTGGACGCGCCCTATCACTTCCACTCGACCATGGACAAGGCGCTGGGCGAGAAGAAGCCCGCCATCGCCATCCACGACGTGCCGCTCGAATGGTGCTTCCAGCCCGGCGTGAAGCTCGACTTTCGCCACTTCGCCGACGGCTACGTGGTGACGGCCGACGACGTCGAGGCCGAGCTCAAGCGCATCGGCCACACGCTGAGCCCGCTGGAGATCGTGGTGATCAACACGCGCGCCGGCTCGCGCTACGGCAACCCCGACTACGTGTCGGCCGGCGCGGGCATGGGCTACGAAGCGACGATGTACCTGCTGGAGCGCGGCGTGCGCCTCACGGGCACCGACGCCTGGAGCTGGGACGCGCCCTTCGTGCACACCGCGAAGAAGTACGGCGAGACGCAGGACGCCTCGCTCATCTGGGAAGGCCACAAGGCCGGGCGCGACATCGGCTACTGCCACATCGAGAAGCTGCACAACCTCGAGGTGCTGCCGCCCACGGGCTTCTTCATCAGCTGCTTTCCGCACAAGATCCGCGGCGCGTCGGCGGGGTGGACGCGCGCGGTGGCGATCTTCGACGACGCATTGATGGCCTCCGTGTGAGGACCGGCGCATGAGCATCACCCTCAACCACACGCACGACGTTCACGCACGCAGCTGGGTCGAATCGGCGAACGCGGCGGGCAGCGACTTTCCGGTCCAGAACCTGCCGCATGCGGTGTTCCGCCGCGTGGGCGGCGGCGAGGCATTTCGCGGCGGCGTGGCCATCGGCGACCAGGTGCTCGACCTGGCGGCGCTGGCCGCGCGCCAGCAACTCGACGGCCCGGCGCTCGATGCGGCGCGGGCCGCGGCGCTGCCGGCATTGAACGACTTCTTCGCCCTCGGCGCCAGCGCATGGAAGGCGCTGCGCCACGCGCTGTTCGACCTGCTGAAGAACGACGCCCCCGTGGCCACCGTGCAGGCAGTGCGCGAATGCCTGGTGCCGCAGGCCGAGGTCGAATACACCGTGCCCGCGCGCATCGGCGACTACACCGACTTCTACACCTCGATCGACCACGCGCTGAACATCAGCCGCCTGATGAACCCCGACGGCGACGTGACGCCCAACTTCCGCTGGATTCCGACCGCGTACCACGGGCGGGTGTCGACCATCGGCGTGAGCGGCCAGCGCTTTCACCGGCCAATGGGCCAGGCCATGGCCCCCGGCGCGAAGGCGCCCACCTACCAGGCCTGCGCGCGGCTCGACTACGAGCTGGAGCTGGGCGTGTGGATCGGCACCGGCAATGCGCAGGGCGAGCAGATTCCGCTGGAGCGCGCGGGCGACCACATCTTCGGCATCTGCCTGCTCAACGACTGGTCGGCGCGCGACATCCAGTTCTGGGAGATGGCGCCGCTCGGGCCCTTCCAGGCGAAGAACTTCGCGACCACGATCTCGCCGTGGATCGTGACGATGGAAGCGCTCGCGCCCTACCGCCAGGCCTGGACCCGGCCGGCCAACGAGCCCCAGCCGCTGGCCTACCTGGAGGACGCGGGCAACCGCGAGAGCGGCGCGCTCGACATCCGGCTCGAGGTCTGGCTCGAGAGCGAGAGGGCACGCAAGGAGAAGACGGGCCCGTCGCGCCTGTCGTCCACCAGCTTCAGGCACCAGTACTGGAGCGTGGCGCAGATGGTGACGCACCACACGGTGGGCGGCTGCAGCCTGAACCCCGGCGACCTGTTCGGCAGCGGCACGATCTCGGGGCCCGGCCCCGGCGAGGCCGGCGCCATCATCGAACTGGCGCGCGCGGCGCAAAGCCCGGTGACGCTGGCCAACGGCGAACAGCGCGGCTTCCTGGAAGACGGCGACGCGGTGCTGCTGCGCGGCTGGTGCGAAAAACCGGGGCACGCGCGCATCGGCTTCGGCGAGAGCCGCGGCACGGTGTTGCCCGCCAGGGGTTGACGACGGCGTAAACACTATTTACAGTCCGCTTCCTTCGCGCATTCGAGCGCCTGCAAACAAACCCGCACCTCCACCGGACGCCTCATCGTGAATCCCGCATCGGTCATCGCCCTCCCCTGCATCGCCCGCCCTACAGCGGGGGGCGAGGTCGCATGCGGCATGGACCATGCCAACAGCCTGCAGCAGCACACGGCCCATCACGCCGCACCGGGCGGAGGCAGCGCATAGCGCGCAGCGCTCCCGCACTCTTTCAAAAGAGGCCCGGACACCGAATGGTTCCGGGCCTTTTTTCTTTTCGTCACCGTCAACGCATCCACGCATTCATCACAGGGAGAAAACAAACCATGCGCAAACTGGTCACCGTCCGCAACGTCGACGCCGTCCGCCCCATCGCCGGGGCCGACGCGATCGAATGCGCCATCGTCGAAGGCTGGAGCGTCGTCATCAAGAAGGGAGAGTTCGCCGCCGGCGACCGCTGCGTCTTCTTCGAGATCGACGCGTTCCTGCCGCTGGACGATCCGCGCTTCGGCTTCCTCGAGAAGTCCGCGATCACCTGGAACGAACAGCGCGGCGTGCGGCTTCGCACGATGAAGCTGCGCGGGCAGATCTCGCAGGGGCTGATCCTGCCGCTGTCGCAATTCACCGAGATCGATGCGCTCGCGCTGGCCGACCCGGCGCTGCGCCAGCGCGATTGGGCGGCGCTGTTCGGCATCGGCAAATGGGAGCCGGTGATCCCGGCCTGCCTGTCGGGCGAAGTGGAAGGCGCGTTTCCGGACTTCATCGCCAAGACCGACCAGGAGCGCATCCAGAACCTGCCGGAGGTGTTCGCCGCGAGCGACGGGCTCGCGTTCGAAGTCACGGTGAAGCTCGACGGATCGAGCATGACCGTGTTCCACAACGCGGGTAACGCGGGCACGTCTGGCGTGTGCGGACGCAACTGGCAGCTGCGCGAAACCCCGGGCAACAGCCTGTGGCGCGTGGCGCGGGAAGACCGCCTGCTGGAAGCGCTGGCGACGCTGGGGCGCAACGTGGCGCTGCAGGGAGAGATCGTCGGCGAGGGCATCCAGGGCAACCCGGAGAAGCTGCGCGGGCAGCAGTTCCACGTGTTCGATGTGTTCGACATCGACAGCGGCAGCTACTGCGGGAGGGACGAGCGCAACGCCGTCGTCGATGCGCTGCGCGTGCTGGGCGCGACGGTGCGCACCGTGCCGCTGCTGGAAGTGACCACGCTCGAACGCTTCCGCGCGTCGATGGACGAGGTGCTGGCGTACGCCGAAGGGCCGTCGCTGAACCCGGCGACCTCGCGCGAGGGGGTGGTGTTCAAGCGGCTGGACGGCGGGCTGTCGTTCAAGGCGATCTCGAACCGCTACCTGCTGAAGCACTCGGACCGCTGAAGCCATCCGAAGCGCCAACGAAAAAGGCCACCCTTGTGGGGTGGCCTTTTCGTACTATCTGGAGCGGGAGAAGAGTCTCGAACTCTCGACCTCAACCTTGGCAAGGTTGCGCTCTACCAACTGAGCTACTCCCGCGGAGCCTCAGATTATAGGGTGCATTTTTCCCCTTTTTCCGAATTCGGGAAAAAAAGTTTTCATCACACGCCGAACACCAGCGACCGGTGCATCGACACGCCGGCCATCAGCCCGTCCGCCGAGGCCAGCGTGGCGTTCGAGAACGCCATCGCCAGATCACCCGCCGCGTAGACGCCGGGCACCGTGGTCATCTTCATGGCATCGACGCGCAGCACCGGGCCGAGTGGGCCGTCGTCGGAGGCGCAACCCAGCTGCTCGGCCAGCGGACTGGCCGGCCGCGTGTGCGGCGCCACGAACAGGGCCTCGATTGGCACCAGCCTGCCGTCGTCGATGCGCACGCCGGCCAGGGCCGTCCCCTGCCCCTCCAGCCCGGCGATGCGTCCCGGTTCGATGGTCACGCCGCGTTCCTGCAGTCTGGCGCACACCTCTGCATCGGGGCCCTCGACGTCGTTGAGGAAGAGCGTGGTCGGGCCCCACTCGGCGATGAGCTGTGCGTGGTCCGGCGGCCCGCCGCGATGGAAGAGCAGGCCCAGCCTGCGGTCGCCGAATTCGTAGCCGTGGCAGTAGGGACAGTGCAGCACGCTCTGGCCCCAGCGTTCGCCGATGCCCCGAATGTCGGGCAGGCCGTCCTGCACACCGAACGCGAGCAGCAGCTTGCGGGTCGAGAGCTTGTCACCGTTGTCCAGCGACACCGTGAACCCCTCGTCGCCGTCGGCATTGGCATTGGCGGTCGCCACCCTGCCCGCGATGAACTCGACCGACGGGTACGCGAGCAGCTTGTCGCGCGCGTCGGCAATCATCTTCAGCGGCGGCATGCCGTCCTGCCCGAAGAAGCCGTGCGAGGCGGCGGCGAAGCGGTTGCGCGGCGCGCCCGCGTCGACCACGCACACCTTCCTTCGCGCGCGGGCGAGCTGCATGGCAGCGGAAAGGCCGGCAAAGCTGCCGCCCACGACCAAAGCGTCATAGCGCATGTTCAATGTCCTTCAAGGTGAAACCGCCGCCCGTCATGCGGCGATGGAAGTCTTTGGATAGATCGGCCAGCGTGATGCTGTTGAAACGCCGCAGCAGCAACGCCTCGGCCTCCTCGCACACGCCGTCGAGCGCGGCGTTCACGGCCTGCTCGACGATGCAGCCCGGGCTCTCGGTGCGGTTGCCCATGGCCAGCAACGCGGGCGCGCCGACGGCGTTGTGGATGTCGCCCAGCGTCACCGCCGCCAGCGAGCACGACAGCACCCAGCCGCCGCCGTGGCCCTTGGCCGATGTGACGAACCCCGCCTGCCGCAGGCCCGCCATGACGCGGCGCACGACGACCGGGTTGGTGTGCATCGCGGCCGCGAGCGACTCGGAGGTGACGGGGCCGTCCATCTCGGCCATGTGCAGCAGCACGTGGAGGACGCCTGAAAGCTTGCTGTCTCGTTTCATGCAACATTATTAGTTGCATGAGTTTTTCATGGCACGCCGAAGGGTCTTTGGGGCTTGCGAATTCCGCGCCGCTTGTCGCGGCACAGGCGAGAGAATCGGTCCCGCCATGACGCCCACCCCGACCACCTTGCTCGACGCCGCCCTGCGCGGCGTGCTGCTGGCCTTGCTGCTCGTGCTGGCGCTGGTGCTCGGGCGCGACCGCCCTCGCCTGGCGGCGGCGCGCGCGGGTGCGCTGCTCGCGCTCGGCCTGTGCGTGCAGGTCATCGGCGCGACGCCGCTGTTCGAGGCGCTGGTGCCGCGCGGGTGGCAGGCGCCGTTCGTCGCGGTGTCGGTTGGCAATGCGGTGCTTTTCTGGGTGTTCGTGCAGGCCTTGTTCGAAGACGACTTCGTGCTGCGGCCGCTGCATGTCGCCGCCTGGCTCGCGGTGGCAGGGGTGGCGGCGCTCAACTGCGCGGTGGTCGCGGGCAGCGCCTCGGTGCTGGCGCCGGTGACGCTGGGCGTGCAGCGCGCGGTGCCGCTGGTGTTCGCGGTGCTGGCCGCGATGGCGGCGGCGTCGCAGTGGCGCGCGGACCTGGTCGAGGGGCGGCGCCGGCTGCGCGTGTTCATCGTGGTGACGGGCGTCGGCTACAGCGTGGGCATGCTGCTCGTTCGGCTGACTTCGCCGCATGGGCAGCTGTCGGACCTGTCGGCGACGGCGGACGCGGCGATGCTGCTGCTGATCGTCACGGTGGTGGCCTGGCGGATGCTGCGGCTGGCGGGGTCGGAGCTGTTTCCCGCCGTACAGGCGCCGGTCGCGATGCCAGCGATGCCAGCGATGCCAGCGATGGCGGTGGTGGCGGTGGTGGCGGCAGACGCGCCACATGAAGAAGAAGAAAAGCTGGAAGAAGGAAGCACCGCCGCACCGGCTCCCGCCGAAGCACCGCCGCCCGCACCCGAGCCCCAGCCCCAGCCCCAGCCCAAACCCGAACCCTCGCCGCGCCCGGAATCCGAGCAAGCCCCCGCCCCTGCCCCCGCCGAAGACCGCCTCACCGAATCCCTCCGGCACGCCATGGCCGTCGAGCGCGTCTACCGCAGCGAAGACCTCAGCATCGCCAGCCTCGCCGCCCGGCTGTGCGTGCCCGAATACCGGCTGCGCCGCGTCATCAACCAGCGCCTGGGCCACCGCAACTTCAACGCCTTCGTCAACGGCTTCCGGCTGGCCGAGGCGATGGCGGCGCTGGCCGATCCGTCGAAGCGCGAGCTGCCGGTGCTGACCGTTGCGCTGACCGCCGGCTTCCAGTCGATCGGCCCGTTCAACCGCGCCTTCAAGGCCGCCACGGGCCTCACGCCCACCGAATTCCGCAAAGAGAAGCTGGCCGAATCCTGAAATTGCTGGCCGAAAGCCGCGATGGCGGGTTTCGGCCAGACGCGGCCGGCACCGCGCGGCATCGTCCCAGTCGCCGGGGGCATGGGCCCTCGATGACAAGGAGTCCGATGCCAAGACGTCTGTATTTCATCATCTGCCTGCTGGCGCTGTGGTCCGGCTGGGTGCACGCTGCAACGGCCGCCGTGACCGCAATGGGGCTGGCGGAAATTCCCGCCGCGCCGGGCGACGGCCCGGTCACGGTGTTCTATCCGTCCAGCGACGCGGCCCGGCCGACACGGCGCGCCCGTTTCACGCTCGACGTGGCGGTGCAGGGTGCGCCGGTGCGCGGCAACGGCCGGCTGGTCGTGGTCTCGCACGGTTCGGGCGGTGCGCCGTGGGTGCATGCGGACCTGGCGCGCAGCCTGGTCGACGCGGGCTTCACCGTGGCCATGCCAGAGCACAAGGCCGACAACTACAAGGACGACGGCAACCCCGGCCCCGACAGCTGGGCCATGCGCCCGGCCGAGGTGTCGCGCGCCATCGATGCGGTGGCCCGCGACGCGCGCTTCGCGCCGCTGCTGCAGCTCGACAAGGTCGGCATGTACGGCATGTCGGCGGGCGGCCACACGGCGCTGAGCCTCGCGGGCGGGCGCTGGTCGCCGGCCGGCTTCAAGCAGCATTGCGAGGCGAACCTGGTGGACGATTTCCAGTCCTGCGTCGGGCTCATCACGCGGCTGACCGGCGGGCCCTTCGACGGGCTCAAGAAATGGGCGGCGCTGTTCGTCATTCGCCACCGCTTCGACGACGCCGCCTGGCGCACGCACACCGACCCGCGCATTGCCGCCATCGTGGCGGGCGTGCCCTCGTCGGCCGATTTCGACATGGCCTCGCTGGCCGCGCCGCGCGTGCCGCTCGGGCTCATCACCGCGCAGCAAGACCGCTGGCTGGTGCCGCGCTTCCACAGCGACCGGGTGCTGGCGGCCTGCCTGCCGCGCTGCGAACGCGTCGCCGACATGCCGGCGGGCGGCCACGGCGCGCTGCTGTCGCCCCCGCCGCCAGGCCTCACGGGGCTGATCGGCGACATGCTCAACGACCCGCCCGGCTTCGACCGCGCGGGTGTCATGCCGGAAGTGAACCGCAAGACAACGGCATTCTTCAGCACCCATCTGCTGCCTTTGTCCGCCGAAGCGGATGCGCACCCCTAACGTCCGAGCGCCCGGTTTCGCCGACAGCCGAGTCCCACACGCGCGGGCGACAGTGGCGCACATGGCGACAGATGACGGCCCGGCCATGGTTGCACCCGGACCGATCGAACCCCGGTCGGTCCTTGAATCGTGACCATGCTACGAAAGGAACAGTCACCCATGAAGCAACAACAACACAACCGCATCCTCATCGGCGCCGTGCTCGCAGGCCTGCTGGCCATCGGCGGAGCAGCCCAGGCGCAAGGCGTCGGGGTCGGCGTCGGGGTCAATGCCGACGTGAACGCATCGGGCGCAGGCACACGCGGCAATGCGGGTGCGGCGACCGGCGCGAATGCCGGGGCCAATGCGAATACAGGAAGTGCAGTCGGCGGTGCCACCAGCGGCGCGGGCAATGCGGTCGGCGGCGTGCTGGGCGGTGCCACGGGCGCTGTCGGCGGTGCCACCAATGCCGTGGGTGGCGTGACCAACACCGTGGGTGGCACGCTCAACGGCGCCACCGGCGCGGTCGGCTCGGCCGGCGGCGCGGTGAAGGCACCGGCCGCGGGCGTGAAGGCCAACGGCAAGGCCCAGGGCTCGGGTGCGGTCGACCTGAAGAAGTAAGCAGGCACCCGTCACCCGTGAAAAGGCCCGCAGCGCTTGCGCGTTGCGGGCCTTTTTTCATTGGCGCGGCAAGCTCAGCAGGCCGGCTTGAGCTTGAACAGGCTGGTGACTTCCACGTCGAGCACCGGCAGTTCGCGCTGGTTGAACAGCTGCCAGCGCCAGCGCAGGATGCCCAGCGTAGGCCGCTTCTCGGAGCGGCGCACCTCGATCACGTCGGCCACCAGCCGCAGCGCATCGCCGGGCCGCACCGGGTTGGGCCAGCGCACGTGTTCGAGCCCCGGCGACGCGAACGATTCGGAACCGGCCAGCACCGCATCGACCACCAGCCGCATCGCGATGGAACACGTGTGCCACCCACTGGCGATGAGCCCGCCGAACGGGCTTTGCGCCGCGGCCTGCGCGTCGGTATGGAACCACTGCGGGTCGTAGGCCCGCGCGAATTGCACGAGTTCAGCCTCGGTGAGCACGTAGGGCCCGGCCTCGATGACCTGGCCCGCATGGAAGTCGGCGAACTGCATCCGCCGCAGCTTAGTACGTTTCGAGGTGCAGGCGGCCTTCGCGCTTCAAGGCGGCGCCGACGGTGTCCCAGTCGAGCCCCGCGTCCTTCGCCACGTCGCGCAGTGCCAGCACCACGCCCTCTTCCATGCTCTTCAGGCCGCACACGTAGAAGTGGCTGCTGCTGTCCTTCAGCAGCGCGGCCAGGTCGGCGGCGCGCTCGCGCATCATGTCCTGCACGTAGCGCTTGGGTTGGCCCGGCGTGCGCGAGAAGGCGAGGTTGATGTCGATGAAATCCTTGGGCAGCGACTGCAGTGGCCCGAAGTACGGCAGCTCCTGCTGCGTGCGCGCGCCGAAGAACAGCATCAGCTTGCCGCCTTCGAACTTGCCGCTCTTGCGCAGCCGGCGGCGCCACTCGGTCATGGCGCGCATGGGGGCGCTGCCGGTGCCGGTGCAGATCATCACGATGTTCGACTTGGGGTGGTTCGGCATCAGGAACGACGAGCCGAAGGGGCCCACCACCTGCACCGTGTCGCCCACCTTCAGGTCGCACACGAAGTTGGAGCACACGCCGCGCACCGGGTCGCCCTCGTGGTCCTCGGTGACGCGCTTCACTGTCAGCGACACGTTGTTGTAGCCGGGCCGCTCGCCGTTGCGCGGGCTGGCCACCGAGTACTGGCGCGCATGGTGGCGCTTGCCGATGGCGTCCACGCCCGGCGGCACGATGCCGATCGACTGGCCTTCCAGCACCGGGAACGGCACCACGCCGAAGTCGAGCACGATGTGGTGGGTCTCGCTGTCGAAGCCCGCCTCGGTGCAGTTGAAGTTGCCCACCACGGTGGCCGTGGTCGGGGTCTTCGGCGGAAACAGATTCGTGTACGCGTGGGCAGCCGACCAGGGCGGCACGCTGGCGCCGTACTGCGCGGAATTGAAGACCGGCTCGCTCGCCTCGGCGGCGGCCTGGGCCTGGGTTTGCGCGGGTGCCTCGGCCGCATCGGCGGCGCTGGCGGACACGCCGGCGGCCTCGAGCTCCTCGGGCGAGAGTTCTTCCGGCAGCGATTCCCAGGTGAGCTGTTCCTCGATGGAATACGCGCGCACCAGCGGCATCGTGCGCCAGTTGTCGATCGAGCCCGTGGGGCACGGCGAGATGCAGGCCATGCAGCCGTTGCAGGTGTCCGCGCGCACGACGTAGTTGTTGTCGTCGTGCGTGATCGCGTTCACGGGGCAGATGGCCTCGCAGGTGTTGCAGCGGATGCAGATCTCGGGGTCGATCAGGTGCTGCTTGATGACTCCGGCTTCAACGGCCATGTCCATTTCGTTCTCTCCTGAAGCCCTCCCCTTTCGGGGGAGGGTTGGGTGGGGGCATGCGGCGCTTGTCGTGGTCACGCCGCTTGCCCCCATCCCAGCCTTCCCCCGGAGGGGGGAAGGAGCAATGCCCAAATACCAATCAGCCGAAACGCACGTACTCGAAGTCGACCGGCTGGCGATTGATGCCCATCACCGGCGGCGAAATCCAGCCGGCGAACTTGCCTGGCTCCACCACGCGGCCCATCAACGATGCCACGAAAGCGAAGTCTTCGGAACTCGGCAGCCATTCGTCGCGCTTGGCGGCCCATTCGATCTCGTTCACCACGCGGCCGTCCGGCGACATCTTGATGCCGGCGAGCGCGCCGATCTGGCGGTTGAAGGCCTTGTGCGGCACGGTCAGGCGCGTCGGGATGCCGGCCTTTTCCAGCACCTTGTTCCAGCGGCCCACGCCGGCCACCGAGTCCTTGATGAAGTCGTCGCGCAGCACTTCGTTCAGCGCGTTGAGCATCGGCACGTCCTTCTCGACGAGCTGGCCGTCGCGCACTTCCAGCACCTTGTAGGTCTGGCCCTTGAGCACGTGGTCGTCGTCGCGCTTGCCTTCTTCGTAGCGGCCCTTCAGGCCCGAGCTGTAGAAGATGGCGGCGTTGCTCGACTGGTCGGCGCCGAACAGGTCGATGGTCACGCTGTAGTGGAAGTTCAGGTAGCGCTGGATGGTGCCCAGGTCGATGCAGCCGGCCGCGCGGATCTTCTGCGCGTCGTCGGTCTTCAGCTCGTTCATCACCTGCGCGGTGCGGGCGATGACGCGCGACACGCCGCTCTCGCCCACGAACATGTGGTGCGCCTCTTCGGTCAGCATGAACTTGGTGGTGCGCGCGAGCGGATCGAACGCGCTCTCGGCCAGCGCGGCCAGCTGGAACTTGCCGTCGCGGTCGGTGAAGTACGTGAACATGAAGAACGCCAGCCAGTCGGGCGTCTTCTCGTTGAAGGCGCCCAGGATGCGCGGGTTGTTCGCGTCACCCGAGGTGCGCTGCAGCAGCGCGTCGGCTTCTTCGCGGCCGTCGCGGCCGAAGTGCTTCTGCAGCAGGTAGACCATGGCCCACAGGTGGCGGCCTTCTTCGACGTTGATCTGGAACAGGTTGCGCAGGTCGTACATGCTGGGCGCGGTCAGGCCCAGGTGGCGCTGCTGCTCGACCGAGGCGGGCTCGGTGTCGCCCTGCGTCACGATGATGCGGCGCAGGTTGGCGCGGTGTTCGCCGGGCACGTCCTGCCAGGCCTTTTCGCCCTTGTGGTCGCCGAAATGAATTTCGCGGTTGGCATCGCCCGGGTTCAGGAAGATGCCCCAGCGGTAGTCGCGCATCTTCACGTGGCCGAACTGGGCCCAGCCTTGCGGGTCGACGCTCACGGCCGTGCGCAGGTACACGTCGTGGTTGGTGGAGCCTTCAGGGCCCACGTCGTCCCACCAGTTGATGAAGTTGGGCTGCCAGCCTTCGAGCGCGCGCTGCAGCGTGCGGTCTTCGCCGAGGTTGACGTTGTTGGGGATCTTCTCGCCGTAGTTGATCGTGCTCATCGTTGTTCCTTGGGTTGTTCGGACTGCGGTTGTCTTCAGACGCGGTTCAGATCGAAGCCGGCCTTCTCGCCGGTGCCATAGACCTTGAGCGCACCCTTTTCGCCGACGGCGTTGGGACGGTTGAAGATCCAGTTCTGCCAGGCGGTGAGCCGGCCGAAGATGCGGGTGTTCATGTTCTCCTTGCTCGCGAAGCGCAGGTTGGCTTCCAGGCCGGTGAGGGCGTCGGGCGACATGGCGGCACGCTCCTCGATGGCGATGCGGATCTCGTCGTTCCAGTCGATGTCGTCGGGCGCGGCAGTCACCAGGCCCAGCTTCACGGCCTGGTCGGCGTCGAGTGCGTTGCCGGCGGCGGCGCGCGCGGCTTCCAGCGGCGCGGCTTCTTCGTAGAAGCGGCGTTGCAGGCGGCTCTGGTCGTTCACCATCGGGAAGTAGCCGAAGTTGGCATCGCCCAGCGTGAGCCTGGGTGCGCGGTCGGCGTCGTCGGGCAGCGCCAGCATGTAGGTGCGGTCGGCGGCAAAGGCCAGTTCGGCCAGCGTGCCGGCAAAGCACGAGCCGGCTTCCACCAGCGCGAACAGGCTGCGCGAGGACACGTCGAGGCGCGCCAGCGTGCGGCGCAGCGCGCCGATGGTCTCGCGCACCAGCCAGTGGTCCTTGTTGGCGAACATCACGGCGTCGGACGCCAGCACGGCGGCGGCGTCGCCTTCGGTCTTGAGCAGCCAGGTGCCCGTGTCGAGCTCGTTGGTGCGCAGGTTGAGGATGGCGTCGTCGAGTTCGCGGCACATCGCCAGCGGCCACCAGGCGGCGCCCGCGGCTTCGATGGCGGCCACGTCGGCCGGCTGCGTGCCGGTGGGGGCCTTGATGGTGATGGTGGCGGTGCGCTTGCTGCGGTCGATCTGCACGTTCACGTTCGAATAGGCAATGCCGTCGGCGCTGTCGGTGCGCTCCAGGCGGGTCAGCGCCACGCCCTTGCCGTTGGCCGGGCGGTCGCTGCCGGCGGCCAGTTGCGAGGCACGCTCCTGCACGGCGGCGGGGAACTGCGCGGGCTTGGCCACGGCGTCCACCAGGCGCCAGTCGACCGCGCGCTGGCCGCGCACGCCTTCCACGCTGGTGCAGAAGATGTCGGCGAGGTCATGGCGCACGCGGCGCTTGTCGGTCACGCGCGTCAGGCCGCCGGTGCCGGGCAGCACGCCGAGCAGCGGCACTTCCGGCAGCGACACGGCCGAGGAGCGGTCGTCCACCAGCAGGATCTCGTCGCAGGCCAGGGCCAGCTCGTAGCCGCCGCCGGCGCAAGCGCCGTTCACGGCCGCGAGGAACTTCAGGCCCGAATGCCTGGAGGTGTCTTCGATGCCGTTGCGGGTCTCGTTGGTGAACTTGCAGAAGTTCACCTTCCAGGCGTGGCTGGAGACGCCGAGCATGAAGATGTTGGCGCCCGAACAGAAGATGCGGTCCTTGCCGCTGGTCACGATCACGCTGCGCACTTCGGGGTGCTCGAAGCGCACGCGGTTGAGCGCGTCGTTCAGTTCGATGTCCACGCCCAGGTCGTAGCTGTTGAGCTTGAGCTTGTAGCCGGGGCGAATGCCGCCGTCTTCCGCGATGTCGAGCACGAGGCGGGCAATGGCGCCGTCGAAGCTCAGGGACCAGTGGCGGTATTGGCCGGGTGCTGTGCGGTAGTCGACGCGCGGGGGCGCCTGGAGCGTGGTGGTGTCGGTCATGCGGAGTCTCCTGTGGGGGCTGTGTTCGGAAACCGTGAACAGGAAAGATAATGCACTTTCTTGCTCCGATGACATGCATCATGCTGCATGCGAACAGGCAAGTCAATGCCTGTTGTGCTTTTTTTCAGATTTCAGGGTCCTAGACCAGTCCCATGGACTGGCGTGCCACGCCGCGCAGCGCCTGGAAGCTCTGCGACAGGGTGCGCCCGCTGGTGTCCACCGACAGGTCGGCCTTCGAATAGAAGGCGGCGCGGCCGTTCAGGATGCGGCGCAGGTCTTCCATCGCTTCCTTGCTCGCGGCCATCGGGCGGGTGTCGCCCTGCGCGGCCACGCGGCCCATGTGCTCCTCGGGCGCGGCCTGCAGCCACACGGTGGTGCAGTGCGCCAGCAGCTCGTTGAAGGTGGCCGGGTCGGACACGATGCCGCCGGGCGTGGCAATGACCACCTCGCTGTAGATCTGCACCGCTTCTTCCAGCGCCCGGCGCTCGTAGCGGCGGTAGGCGTTGGTGCCGTACAGGTCGTGGATCTCGCGCACGCTGCAGCCCGCGAGCTTCTCGATCTCGCGGCTCAGCTCGATGAACGGAATCTCCAGGTCTTCGGCCAGCATCTGCCCCAGCGTCGACTTGCCCGCGCCGCGCAGCCCCACCAGCGCAATGCGCCGGTGCCGCGCCGGGTCGACCGAGGCCGTGCCCAGCAGCTCGCCGAGCGCCACGCGCACGCGGCGCAGGTCGGCTTCGCTGCGGTGCTCGAGCAGTTCGCGGATCAGCAGCCACTCGGGCGAGCTGGTCGTCACGTCGCCCACCAGCTCGGCCAGCGAGCAGTGCAGCGCGCCGGCCACCTGCTGCAGCACCAGGATCGACGCGTTGCCGATGCCGTACTCGAGGTTGGCCAGGTGGCGCTCCGACACGTCGGCCGCGATGGCCACCGCCTTGCGCGTGAGGCCGCGCTGCGCGCGCAGGTTGCGCACGCGGTCGCCCAGCGCCGCCAGCAGCGGGTTCTTCGCCTCCCCTGCCGTGGCGTTGGCTTGGGCGCCATTGCCGGCGCCTTCCGGCGCGGTGGCCAGCACCGCGTCTACATGCTCGTTCATGCCATTCCTCGTTCTTCGCCGGGATTGTGCGCGCTCAGGGTAAACACCATATATGCACTATATTGCTTGACACTCATTGTCTCGATGCTTATTGTTCGGCCACAAGCAAGATACTGCACACGCAGCATTCACGCAAGGTAGTTCCAAAGTTCGAGGCCCCACGATGTCCGACAGCAGCAACCCAGCCACCGGCAAGGCAGCATTTCACCAGTTGATCGCCGGCCTGACCGCCCAGATCGACGGCAAGCCGCTCGACAGCGCGCTCGACCAGTGGCTCAACGCCACCCACGGCGCGGGCAGCGCCAGCTTCGAGCAGCTGCGCCAGGCCTGCATCGGCGGCGTCGCCGAAGGCTGGCTGTGCGAGCGCGAAGGCGGCGGCATCAGGTACGGCCGCGTCTTCAAGGCCGAGGACGCCCTGCACCGCTTCTCGGTCGACGTGGTCGACATGCAGGACATCGCCGGCCCGCACCACACGCACCCCCACGGCGAGATCGACCTGATCATGCCGCTGGACGACCACCCCGCCACCTTCGACGGACGGCCCGCGGGCTGGTGCGTCTACGGCCCGGGCACCGCACACCGCCCGACCGTGGCCCAAGGCCGCGCGCTCGTTCTCTACCTGCTGCCCGAAGGGCAGATCAAGTTCTCCTGATGACCGAACTCCTCCCCAACTACGTCGCCGGCCGCTGGCAGGCCGGATCGGGCGCCGGCACGCCCCTGTTCGACCCGGTGCTGGGCACCGAGCTCGCGCGCGTCGACGCCACCGGCCTCGACCTGCCCGAAGCCTTTGCCTTCGCCCGCGAACAGGGCGGCAACGCACTGCGCGCCCTCACCTACCGCCAGCGCGCGGGGCTGCTCGACGCCATCGTGAAAGTGCTGCAGGCCAACCGCGACGCGTACTACGAGATCGCCACCGCCAACTCCGGCACCGTGAAGAACGACTCGGCCGTCGACATCGACGGCGCGATCTTCACCGTGGGCCAGTACGCCAAGTGGGGCGACACGCTCGGCGACGTGCGCGCGCTGCGCGACGGCGAGGCCGTGAAGCTCGGCAAGGAGCCGCTGTTCCAGTCGCAGCACCTGCAGGTGCCCACGCACGGCGTGGCGCTGTTCATCAACGCCTTCAACTTCCCTTCATGGGGCCTGTGGGAAAAGGCGGCGCCCGCGCTGCTGTCCGGCGTGCCCGTGATCGTGAAGCCCGCCACGGCCACTGCCTGGCTCACGCAGCG
Source organism: Variovorax sp. OK605 (assembly GCF_900115445.1). NCBI lineage: Bacteria > Pseudomonadati > Pseudomonadota > Betaproteobacteria > Burkholderiales > Comamonadaceae > Variovorax > Variovorax sp. OK605. The sequence continues at coordinate 22,666 of NZ_FOWL01000023.1, read as the reverse complement.
CATGGTGCGTGACGTGGTCGACGCGGGCGTGCTGCCCGCGGGCGCGCTGTCCGTCGTCTGCGGCAGCTCGGCCGGCCTGATGGACGCGCTGCAGCCCTTCGACGTGGCCTCGTTCACCGGCTCGGCCGAAACGGCCGCCATCATTCGCTCGCACCCCGCCGTGGCCGAGCGCTCGGTGCGCGTGAACATCGAGGCCGACAGCCTCAACAGCGCCCTGCTGCTGCCCGGTGCCGCGCCCGGCAGCGACGCCTTCAACCTGCTCGTGCGCGAAGTGGTGCGCGAGATGACGGTCAAGTCGGGCCAGAAGTGCACCGCCATTCGCCGCATCCTCGTGCCGGCCGAGGTGTACGACGCCGCGGCCGAAGCCATCGGCGCCAAGCTCGCCGGCGTGAGCGTGGGCAACCCGCGCAACGAGAGCGTGCGCATGGGCTCGCTGGTGAGCCGCGCGCAGCTCGATGCGGTGCGCGACGGCCTCGACGCACTGGCTTCGCAGACCACCGTGCTGCACGACAGCCGCAACAAGCCCCTGGTCGATGCCGACCCGAAGGTGGCCGCCTGCATCGGCCCCGTGCTGCTGGGCGCGCGCGATGCCGACGCGGCGCAGCGCGTGCACGACGTGGAAGTGTTCGGCCCCGTGGCCACGCTGCTGCCGTACCGCGACCTGGCGCACGGCATGGCGCTGGCGCACCGCGGCCAGGGCTCGCTCGTCACCTCGCTGTACGGCAGCGACGACGCCGCGCTGGCGCAGGTCGCTTTGTCGGTCGCTCCGAGCCACGGCCGCGTGCACGTCGTCACCCCCGAGGTGGCGCAGGCCCACACCGGCCACGGCAACGTGATGCCGATGTCGCTGCACGGCGGCCCCGGCCGCGCGGGTGGCGGCGCCGAGCTCGGCGGGCTGCGCGCGCTCGACTTCTATCACCGCCGCAGCGCGGTGCAGGCGAGCCCCGGCGTGCTCGCCGCGCTCGGCCTCTAGAACAAACACCCGGCCGAAGGAGACAAGACATGACCCTGCCCACACGATTCAACTTCGCCGAGCACCTGTTCGCCCTCAACCGCGGCCGCGCCGAGCGCACCGCCTACATCGACGACCGCGGCACGCTGAGCTACGGCCAGCTCGAAGACCGCGCGCGCCGCCTGGCCGCCGCGCTGAAGGCAGCGGGCATCCGCCGCGAAGAGCGCGTGCTGCTGCTCATGCTCGACAGCCACGACTGGCCCGTGAGCTTCCTGGGCTGCCTGTATGCGGGCATCGTGCCGGTGGCCGTCAACACGCTGCTCACGCCCGACGACTACGCCTACATGCTCGACCACAGCCGCGCGCAGGCCGCGCTGGTGTCGGGTGCCTTGCTGCCGGTGCTGCAGGAGGCGATGGCGCGCGGCGGCCACGAGGTGCAGACGCTGATCGTGTCGCAGCCCACGGGCGCGCTGCCGTTGCCCGAAGGCGCGAAGGAATTCGAGGCCGCGCTGGCCGCCGCCGAGCCCCTGGCCGCGCCGGTGACCACCGCATCGGACGACCCCGGCTTCTGGCTCTATTCGTCGGGCTCCACCGGCAAGCCCAAGGGCACGGTGCACACGCAGGGCAACCTGTGGTGGACGGCCGAGCTGTTCGGCAAGCCGGTGCTCGGCCTCACGGAAGACGACATCTGCTTCTCGGCCGCCAAGCTCTACTTTGCGTACGGCCTGGGCAACGCGCTGACCTTCCCGCTGTCGGTGGTCGCCACCGTGGTGCTGATGGCCGAGCGGCCCACGCCCGACGCCACCTTCCGCCGCTGGGTGGAGCACCAGCCCACCGTGTTCTTCGGCGCGCCCACGGGCTTCGCCGGCATGCTCGCATCGCCCAGGCTGCCCGCGCGCGAAGCCGTGGCGCTGCGCATGTGCTCGTCGGCCGGCGAGGCGCTGCCGGGCGAGATCGCGCAGCGCTTCAAGTCGCACTACGGCTGCGACATCATCGACGGCATCGGCTCGACCGAGATGCTGCATGTGTTCATCTCCAACCGTCCCGGCGACGTGCGCTACGGCACCACCGGCAAGCCGGTGGACGGCTACGAGATCGAGCTTCGCGGCGAGGACGGCCGCCCCGTGGGCGACGGCGAAGTGGGCGACCTCTACATCCGCGGGCCGAGCTCGGCGCTCATGTACTGGACCAACCGCGAGAAGTCGCGCGACACCTTCCAGGGCGGCTGGACCAAGAGCGGCGACAAGTACACGCGCGACGCCGACGGCTACTACACCTACGCGGGCCGCAGCGACGACATGCTGAAGGTCAGCGGCATCTACGTGTCGCCGTTCGAGGTCGAGTCGACGCTGATGCAGCACCCCGCCGTGCTCGAGGCCGCCGTCATCGGCAAGGAAGACGCCGAGGGGCTGACCAAGACCAAGGCCTTCGTGGTGCTGAAGGACGGCGGCGCCGCCACCGAGGAAGAGCTGAAGGCCTTCGTGAAGGAACGCCTCGCGCCGTACAAGTACCCGCGCTTCCTGGAGTTCGTGAGTGAATTGCCGAAGACGGCGACGGGGAAGATTCAGCGGTTCCGGTTGCGTGAGAAGGAAAAGCAGGCATGACGCGCGCCCGGTCTTGCCTTGCTCCCTCCCCTCCCGGGGGAGGGCTGGGGTGGGGGCGCGCGGCCTTTGCATACGCATTGCCTTTGTCGACGCCGCTTGCCCCCATCCCAACCTTCCCCCGGAAGGGGAAGGAGCAACAGCCAGAGGCAACGCCATGAACACGCCCGACTTCGCCACCATCGACTGGCACGGCCGCCCCGTGCGCATCGAGTGCCAGTGGATCGCTCCCGAACGCACAGACGCCCCGCTCATCGTCTTCCTCCACGAAGGCCTCGGCTCCGTCGCCATGTGGAAGGACTTTCCCGCGCAGGTGTGCGACGCCGCCCACGCGCGCGGCCTGGTGTTCTCGCGCCCCGGCTATGGCCGCTCCACCCCGCGCGCCGACGACGAGATCTGGGACGTCGACTTCATGCACCGGCAGGCGCACGAGGTGCTGCCCGCGCTCTTCGCCGCGCTGCAACTCGGCGATGAGAAGCCCTGGCTCTTCGGCCACAGCGACGGCGGCTCGATCTCGCTGCTGTACGCCTCGCGCTTCCCCGACAAGGTCGAAGGCCTCGTCGTGCTCGCGCCGCACATCTTCGTGGAAGACGTGACGGTGGAGAACATCGAGAAGGCGCGCACCGCCTACCTGGGCACCGACCTGCCGAAGAAGCTGGGCCGCTACCACGACAGCGCCGACTCCGCCTTCTGGGGCTGGAACCGCATCTGGCTGCACCCGCCCTTCCGGCAATGGAACATCGAGCAGGAGCTCGACACCATCCGCTGCCCCGTGCTCGCCGTGCAGGGCATCGACGACGAGTACGGCACGCTCGCGCAGATCCGCGGCATCGCCGCGCGCGTCGGCGGCTGCGAGCTGCTCGAAATCCCGGAATGCGGGCATTCCCCGCATCGCGATCAGCCGGATCGTGTCATCGTCGCGGCCACTTCTTTCATCACCAAAAACAGGAGACAGATTCCATGACCATTCGCACCGCACGCCTGGCCCTCACGGCCATCGCCTTCGCCGCGCTGGCCTCCGCCGCCGGCGCCCAGGGCACGGGCAAGCTCAAGGTCGGCCTCATGCTGCCCTACAGCGGCACCTACACCGCGCTGGGCGTGGCCATCGAGAACGGCTTCAAGCTCTACGTGGACGAACAAGGCGGCAAGCTCGCCGGCCGCGAGATCGAATACTTCAAGGTCGACGACGAGTCCGACCCCGCCAAGGCCACCGACAACGTCAACAAGCTCATCAAGCGCGACAACGTCGACGTGATCGTGGGCACCGTGCACTCCGGCGTGGCCATGGCCATGGCCAAGGCCGCGAAGGAAAGCGGCACCGTGCTGATCGTGCCCAACGCCGGCGCCGACGCCGTGACCGGCCCGATGTGCGCGCCCAACATCTTCCGCAGCTCGTTCAGCAACTGGCAGCCGGCCTACGCCATGGGCGAAGTCGCGGCCAAGAAGGAAGGCAAGAAGAAGGCGATGACCATCACCTGGAAGTACGCGGCCGGCGACGAGTCGGTCAACGGCTTCAAGGAAGGCTTCGAGAAGAACGGCGGCAAGGTCGACAAGCAACTCACGCTGCCCTTCCCCAACGTGGAGTTCCAGGCGCTGCTGACCGAGATCGCTGCGGCCAAGCCCGATGCGGTGTACGCCTTCTTCGCGGGCGGCGGCGCGGTCAAGTTCGTCAAGGACTACCAGGCCGCCGGCCTGAACAAGACCATTCCGCTGTACGGCCCCGGCTTCCTGACCGACGGCACGCTCGACGCGCAAGGCGAGTCCGCGCAAGGCATGCTGACCACGCTGCACTACGCCGACGGCCTGAACACGCCGCGCGACACCGCCTTCCGCACCGCCTATGCCAAGGCGTTCAAGCTGCAGCCCGACGTGTACGCGGTGCAAGGCTACGACGCCGCGCAGATGCTGGGCGTGGGCCTGAACGCCACCAAGGGCGACATCTCGAAGAAGGCCGACTTCGCGGCCGCGGTGGAGAAGGCGAAGATCGACAGCCCGCGCGGCACCTTCACGGTGAGCAAGTCGCACAACCCGGTGCAGGACATCTACCTGCGCAAGGTCGACGGCAAGGAGAACAAGCTGGTGAACACCGCCATCAAGGGCCTGGCCGACCCGGCACGCGGCTGCCGCATGTAAGCAGCAGGGCCGCAAGGCCTGCCCTGCTTTTTCGATCGACTCTCTCGTTTCCTCGCGGCCCTGACCGAGTTCACGGGCCGCGAGCCGCCTTGCGGCAACCACATTCAACTGGGATCTCACACGGTGGATTTCGGAACCTTCCTCGTCCAGTGCCTGAACTCCGTTCAGTACGGACTCCTGCTCTTCCTCGTGGCCTCGGGGCTGACGCTGATCTTCGGGATCATGGGCGTCATCAACCTCGCGCACGGCAGCTTCTACATGATCGGCGCGTACATGGCGTTCGCGCTGGCGCCGCTGTTCGGCGACCAGTTCCTCTTGATGCTGGTGGCCGGCGTGGTGCTCGCCGCCGTCTTCGGCTACCTGCTGGAGTGGGCCTTCTTCAGCTACCTCTACCAGCGCGACCACCTGCAGCAGGTGCTGATGACCTACGGGCTCATCCTGGTGTTCGAGGAGCTGCGCTCCATCCTGGTGGGCAACGACGTGCACGGCGTGAAAGTGCCCGCCTGGCTCGACGGCAGCTTCGCGCTGGGCAACGTCATGAGCTACCCGTGGTATCGCCTGTTCGCATCGGCCGCCTGCATCGTGCTGGCCGTGGCGCTGTACTGGGTGGTCAACCGCACGCGCCTGGGCATGATGATCCGCGCCGGCGCGAGCAACCGCGACATGGTGCGCGGCCTGGGCATCGACGTGAAGCGGCTCTACCGCATCGTGTTCGCGGCCGGCGTGGCGCTGGCGGCACTGGCCGGCATGATCGCCGCGCCCATGTCCTCCGTGTACCCGAACATGGGCGCCAGCGTGCTCATCATCTGCTTCGTGCTGGTGGTGATCGGCGGCATCGGCTCGATCACCGGCGCGCTGGTGGCCTCGCTGCTGGTGGGCTTCGTCGACACCTTCGGCAAGGTGTTCTTCGCCGACCTGAGCGGCATCGGCATCTACCTGCTGATGGCCATCGTGCTCATCTGGAAGCCTGAAGGGCTGATGGGGAGAAGGCCATGACAGGCATGAAGAAGAGTGCCTTCCTGGTGCCCGTGGTGTGCGCCATCGCCATCGGCGTGGCCGGCCCTTTGATGGGCAACTACGCGTCGGACTTCGTCGTGAAGATCATGATCCTGTCGATCTTCGCGCTGAGCCTGGAACTGCTGGTCGGCATGACCGGCCTGGTGAGCCTGGGCCATGCGGCGTTCTACGGCATCGGTGCCTACGTGACCGTGCTGGCCTCGGGCAGCGACGGCGGCAACTTCGCGCTGCTGCTGCCGCTGGCCATGGGCGCCGCGGCGTTGTACGCGCTGTTCGTGGGCGCCCTGAGCCTGCGCACGCGCGGCGTGTACTTCATCATGGTGACGCTGGCCTTCGCGCAGATGGCCTTCTTCGTGTTCCACGACACCAAGGTCGGCGGCGGCAGCGACGGCATCTACATGTACGTGCGGCCCGCCATCGGCGCGCTCGACCTGGAGAACCGCACCGTGCTGTTCTACGTGGTGCTGGCGTCGCTGGTGTTCACCTACGCGCTGCTGGCGCTGGTGCGCCGCTCGCGCTTCGGCGCGGCGCTGGCCGGCATTCGCGTGAACGAGCAGCGCATGCGCGCGGCGGGCTTCTCCGTGTACGGCTACAAGCTCGCGGCCTTCGTGCTGGCCGGTGCGCTGGCCGGACTCGCGGGCTTCCTGCTGGCCTCGCGCGACGGCGTGGTCAACCCCGAGCTGATGGCCTGGCACAACTCGGGCGAGGTGCTGCTGATGGTGATCCTCGGCGGCATGGGCCACCTGCGCGGCGCGGTGATCGGCGCCATCGCCTTCACCCTGCTGAAGGAAATCTTCTCCACGCATGCCGTGATGGGGCCGCTGGCCGACCACTGGCAATTGACGCTGGGCCTGACCATCATCTTGTTCGTGGCGCTGCTGCCGAAGGGCCTGATCGGCCTGGTGAAGCGGCTGTCGCCGAAGGAGGCCGCATGACCTGCGTCGGTCTTCTGACTTCCTCCCTCCCCTCCCGGGGGAGGGCCGGGGTGGGGGCGCGCGGCCTCCAACGCCGCGCGGCGACAAAGGCCGCTTGCCCCCATCCCCACCTTCCCCCGGAAGGGGAAGGAGCCACACCATGACCGCACTCCTCTCCGTCGACAAGCTCACGCGCCGCTTCGGAGGCCTCACCGCCGTCAACGCCGTCACGCTCGACCTGCACGTGGGCGAAGTGCATGCCGTCATCGGCACCAACGGCGCCGGCAAGTCGACGCTCATCAACATGCTCTCGGGCGAGATCGAGGCCTCCGAAGGCCGCATCGCGCTCGACGGCGTCGACATCACCGGCCGCGCGCAGTCGAAGCGCGCGCGCGACGGCGTGGGCCGCAGCTACCAGCGCACCACCATCTTCCCGGAGTTCACGGTGCACGAGAACTGCCGCCTCGCCGCGCAGGCCGCCACGCCCAGGCCCTGGGTGTTCTGGCAGTCGTCGCAGGCCTGCGCCACCAGCACCGCGTCGGCCGACGCCGCGCTCGAAGCGGCCGGCCTCGCGCACGAGGCCAAGCGCATTGCCGGCACCATGAGCCACGGCGCGCAACGCCAGCTCGAAGTGGCCATGTGCCTGGCCACCAACCCGCGCGTGCTGCTGCTCGACGAGCCGCTCGCCGGCATGGGCGCCGAGGAAACCGACCGCATGCTCACCCTGCTCGCGCGGCTGAAGGCCACGCACGCCATCCTGCTGGTGGAGCACGACATGGACGCCGTGTTCCGCATCGCCGACCGAATCACCGTGATGGTCAACGGCACCGTGATCGCCACGGGCAACCCGCGGGAGATCCGCGAGAACCCCGAAGTGCGCACGGCCTATCTGGGCGAGGAACAACACTGATGCTGATCGTTCGCGACCTCAACACCTATTACGGCAACAGCCACATCCTGCGCGGGGTGCACGCCGGCATTCCGGCGGCCACCTCGGTTGGCCTGCTCGGGCGCAACGGCATGGGCAAGACCACGCTGATCCGCACCGTCATGGGCTACGTGCGCCCGGCTTCGGGTGAAGTGCAGGTCGACGGCCGCACCGTCACCGGCCTGCCGCCCGAGAAGATGGCGCGCCTGGGCATCGGCTACGTGCCCGAGGGCCGCGGCATCTTCCCGAACCTGTCGGTGCGCGAGAACCTCGTGATGAGCGAACGCGCCGGCATCGACGGCCGCCGCGCCTGGACCTTCGACCGCGTGATGGCCACCTTCCCGCGCCTGTCGGAGCGGCTGTCGCACGGCGGCCAGCAGCTTTCGGGCGGCGAGCAGCAGATGCTGTCGATCGGCCGCGCGCTCATGACCAACCCGCGCCTGCTCATCTTGGACGAAGCCACCGAAGGCCTCGCGCCGCTGATCGTGGCGGAGATCTGGCGCGTGATCGGCGAGATCCGCGCCACCGGCATCGCCACGCTGATCGTCGACCGCGACTACCGCAAGGTGCTGGCGCACACCGACCTGGCGGTGGTGATGGAGAAGGGGCAGATCGTGCGGCACGGGGCGTCGGCGGATCTGCTGGCGCAGCCGCAGGCGTTGGAGGAGCTGCTGGGCGTTTGAGGGCCGACACCCGGCACGACAGAAGATCAGTCGTCGTCTCTTTTCAAGAGCCTTCGAATTTCGCCTTCGGCGATCTCGCGGTGATGTGCGGAGTCTTCGAGCAGCAGGTACGCCTCGTACTTCTCGACGGCTTGCGCGAGCTCGCCAACATCTTCGAGCTGGCACGCCTCGAACATGAAGCGGGTGAGCCGCTTGTTGGACTCCAGATACGGTGAAGGCTCGCTCAGGTAGGCCGGTTTCAGCTCCGGTCGAAGCACGTGGATCTTCTGCTCGATCTCGAAAATCGCGGCAAGGATCTCGCCGACCTGATGGATGTTCTCGCGAACGGGTTCGAGCTGGGCGTCCCGCATCTCGGAGGCGGCACTGTCGAGCAACCTCGCGGCCACGGTGAGGAGTCGGTGAATGGATTCCGGCGATGCCATAGGGACCGCCGGTTCAATGCGTCGCTTGCGACGCCGCATCAGCCGGCGCTCGCAACCAATAGCACTCCCCCGTTCCCGGAACGTTGCGCACGACGAAGCCGCGTCGTTCCAGGACACGCCGGAGCTTGAGATTCGGGTTGGCGCAATGCACCGCATGAACTCGCCATTCGACGAAGGCCAGGCCTTGGCGCCTGGCATAGCGGCTGGCCAACGCCGCCACGCTCGGCAAGGCGCCTTCACCACCGCCGTCGACGTGTGCAAGCTCCATGACCAGCGCATCGCCATCGACCTTGAACCGGCCGAGCATGTCGGCACTGCCCGCCTTGAACACGAGCGGCTCGTCTCTCAGGACGAGGGCCTGGAACTCTTCATTCGGCAGTTGAAGAACTTCGTCGACGGTGTAGCCCTCGAGCAGGATCTCTGACATGCGCAACCCCCTTCGTAGCTGGAAAAGTATTCGTCAGGAAGCGTAACCGAAGGCCTTGACCACCGGGTTTCACCTCTGTCCTGCGACAGTGCGACAGCCGAATGATGGCCGCGCCCCACCATCACTCTGTCACTCCGCGAGGTTGCGCATGACTTCCCTGCAATCGCGTCACATCGACAACGTCTATTCGATCGCCACCGGCGCGGCGCTGGCCGATCCGGCGCAGAGCCTGGTCCACAAGTCGTGGGCGCGCTGCGTGCGCGACCACGGGCTCGACCCGTCGAAGCCGAGCCCCGCGCGCATCCTGCCCGCGCAGGAGGTGCGCGCGCACCAGCAGCAGCTCGAGCACTTCCTGCGCGCCGCGCGCGCGGGCATGGAAGACATCTACCGCCGCGTGGCCGACCTGGGCTACATGGTGCTGCTGACCGATGCCGAGGGCATCACGGTCGACTACATCGGCAACCCCGCATGGGACGACCAGTTGCGCAAGGCGGGCCTCTACCTGGGCGCCGACTGGAACGAAGCGCATGCCGGCACCTGCGGCGTGGGCACCTGCCTGGTCGAGCGCCAGCCGATGACCTGCCACCAGACCGAGCACTTCGACGCCACGCACATCGCGCTGACCTGCACCACCGCGCCGCTGTTCGACCACAGCGGCAGGCTCACGGCCATCCTCGACGTGTCGGCGCTGCGCTCGCCCGAGGCCAAGGAGAGCCAGCACCTCGTGCGGCACCTGGTGTCGATGTACGCGCGGATGATCGAGGACGCCGATTTCCTGCGCAACTTCCGCGGCCACTGGATCCTGCGGCTGGGCAGCGCCTACGGCCTGGTCGACGTGGCGGGCGAGGTGATGCTGGCCTTCGACGACGGCGGCACGCTGGTGGGTTCCAACGGCGGCGCACGGCTGGCCTTTGCCGGACGGGCGCTGAGCGGCGCGGTGTCGGAGTTGCTGCACATGCCGATGGATGCGGTCTGGCGCATCGGCAGCGGCGGCGCGGCGATGCCTTTTGCGCACACGGTGCTGCTGCCCGGTGGCGGCGAGTACCACGCGTCGCTGCTGGCGCCGCGCGTGCGGCGTGCTTCGGCACCCTCACCGGCGCCCGCAAGCGCGCGCCCGTCCGACCGCCTGCCGCCGCTGGAGCGCATCGCTGGCGACGACCCGGCCATGCAGAAACTGCTCGCGCAGGCGCGCCGCCTGGTCGACCGCGGCATCCACGTGCTGGTCGAGGGCGAGACCGGCAGCGGCAAGGAAGTGCTGGCGCGCGCGCTGCACGGCGCCAGCAGCCGCGCGGCGATGCCCTTCGTGGCGGTGAACTGCGCGGCCATTCCCGATTCGCTGATCGAGAGCGAGCTCTTCGGCTACACGCCCGGCAGCTTCACGGGCGGGCGCGCCAAGGGCATGAAGGGCCTGATCGCGCAGGCCGACCGCGGCACGCTGTTCCTCGACGAGATCGGCGACATGCCGATGGCGCTGCAGACGCGGCTGCTGCGCGTGCTGTCCGAAGGCGAGGTGCTGCCGCTGGGGGCGGAGTCGCCGCAACGGGTCGACATCGCGGTGGTGGCGGCCACGCACCGGCACCTGCCGGAGCTGGTGGCAGCCGGGCACTTTCGCGAAGACCTGTACTACCGGCTGTGCGGCGCGGTGCTGAAGCTGCCGCCATTGCGCGCGCGCAGCGACAGGCGCTACCTGATCGAAGGCATGTTCAACGAGGAAGCCGCGGCAATGGGGTCGGCGGCGCGGCTGTCGGCCGAGGCGATGCAGCAACTGCTGGCGCACGACTGGCCGGGCAACCTGCGGGAGCTGCGCAATGTGCTGCGGCTGGCGCTGGCGTTGTGCACCGATGGCGCGGTGGGGGCGGAAGATCTTCAGTTGCCGGTGCGCACGGCGAGAGCCGTCGCGGCCCCCGCCGAAGCCATGCCCAATGCAGGCGCAGAGGCGGCGAGCCTGCTGGCGCTGCTGAAGCGCCATCGATGGCACGTGTCGCAGGCCGCCACTGAACTCGGCGTGTGCCGCGCCACGCTGTACCGCCACATGAAGCGCCACGGCATCGCACCGCCGCAACGCATGTAGCCCTTGCGACGCGTGTCGCACGCCACCCGCGACAGCTGCGACAAAACCCCGCCCAAGTCATTGATTTCCCGTGCCGCCCTCCACGGCACGAAAGCTGCGCAATGAACGCCGCGCCTCGCCGCGCATTCATCAACGACGCTACGGAGACATTCAATGACAGACCCGACCACCGGCCCGACCCGGGCCGCCGCCCAATGGCTCGCCGACTTTGCCGCCGCGCTGGCGCGCAGCGACATCGACGCGGCCGTCTCGCTGTTCGAGCCCGACGGCTTCTGGCGCGACCTTGTCGCGTTCACCTGGAACATCCGCACGCAGGAAGGCCCCGAGGCCATCCGCGCGATGCTGAAGGCGCGGCTGGCCGACACGCAGCCCACGGCCTTCGCGGTGGAAGGCGATGCGACCGAGGCCGACGGCGTGGTCGACGCGTGGTTCACGTTCGAGACGCGCGTGGCGCGCGGGCGCGGGCACCTGCGCCTTCGCAACGGCAGGGCCTGGACGCTGCTCACCACCATGACCGAGCTGAAGGGCTTCGAGGAAAAGACCGGTGACAACCGCGCCAAGGGCGCGGAGCACGGCGTGCACAAGGGCCGCAAGAACTGGCTCGAGAAGCGCCTCGACGAGCAAGCCGCGCTGGGCTACACAGAGCAGCCCGAGGTGGTGGTCATCGGCGGCGGCCAGGGCGGCATTGCGCTGGGCGCGCGGCTGCGGCGGCTGGGCGTGCCGACCATCATCGTGGAGCGCAACGCGAAGGCCGGCGATTCCTGGCGCAAGCGCTACAAGTCGCTGTGCCTGCACGACCCGGTCTGGTACGACCACCTGCCCTACATGCCCTTCCCCGACGACTGGCCGGTGTTCGCACCCAAGGACAAGATCGGCGACTGGCTGGAGATGTACACGAAGATCATGGAGCTCAACTACTGGAGTTCCACGAACGCGAAGAACGCGCGCTTCGACGAGGCCACGCAGCGCTGGGAAGTGACGGTCGAGCGTGAAGGCCAGACGGTGGTGCTGCGGCCGAGGCAGCTGGTGTTCGCGCTGGGCGTGTCGGGCTATCCGAACGTGCCGAAGGTGGCGGGCGCGGAGAACTTCAAGGGCGACCAGCACCACTCCAGCCAGCACCCCGGGCCCGAGGCCTACGCAGGCAAGAAGTGCGTGGTGCTGGGCTCGAACAACTCGGCGCACGACATCTGCGCGGCGCTGTGGGAGCACGGCGCGGACGTGACCATGGTGCAGCGCTCGTCCACCCACATCGCGCCCTCGCAGTCGCTGATGGAGCTGGCGCTGGGCGGGCTCTACTCCGAGCAGGCGGTGAAGGGCGGCATCGACCACCACAAGGCCGACCTGATCTTCGCGTCGGTGCCCTACAAGGTGATGCACACCTTCCACATCCCGGTGTACGACGAGATGAAGAAGCGCGACGCCGACCTGTACGCGCGGCTGGAGAAGGCGGGCTTCATGCTGGACTTCGGGGTGGACGGCTCGGGGCTTTTCATGAAGTACCTGCGGCGCGGCTCGGGCTACTACATCGACGTGGGCGCCTCCGAGCTGGTGGCCAACGGCAGCATCCACCTGAAGAGCGGCGTGAACATCGAGCGGGTGAACGAACGCTCGGTGACGCTGACCGACGGCACCGAGCTGCCGGCCGACCTGCTGGTGTACGCCACGGGCTACGGCTCGATGAACGGCTGGCTCGCCGACCTGATCTCGCCCGAGATCGCCGACAAGGTCGGCAAGTGCTGGGGCCTGGGCTCCGACACGCCGAAGGACCCGGGGCCGTGGGAGGGCGAGCTGCGCAACATGTGGAAGCCCACGCAGGTCGACAACCTGTGGATCCACGGCGGCAACCTGCACCAGTCGCGGCACTACTCGCAGTTCCTGGCGCTGCAATTGAAGGCGCGCATGGAAGGGATCGACACGCCGGTGTATGAGCGGGCGGTGTCGCACCACACGCGCTGACCCGTGTGGTCCCCTCTCCCGCTTGCGGGAGAGGGTCAGGGTGAGGGGGTGCATTCGATGAGGCGCGGCGGTGGAGTGAAAGCCGCTGCCCTCACCCCCGCCCTCTCCCCAAGGGGAGAGGGAGCAAGTCCGCGTCGCCGCGCTGGCTCGGTCCGAAGGGCGCAAGTCACTCGCTGATGAACCTGCGCAGCCCCTCCAGGTCGATCACGGTGATCCCCCCGTACTCGATGCGCAGGAACCCCGCCTCCTTCAACCGGTTCAGCGCCGCATTGCACCGCTGCCTCGACACGCCCGACAGGTTCGCAATCTCCTCCTGCGAGGTCTGCAGGTGCGGCTCGCTGCCCGGATGCAGCCACGGGTGGAACAGCCCCGCCAGCGCACGCGCCACCTGGCTGTCGGCATCGAGCAGCCGGTGCGCCGCGTAGCTGCCCATGAACCAGTGCAGCCGCTCGTTGATCTGCTGCAGCAGGAAGTGGTCGAAGCCGCGCTGCGTGCGGTGCAGCCACTCGAAGGTCTCCAGCGGCAGCTGCGCCACGCGGCTCGTGCGCAGCGCGATGATGTCGGCCGAGCGCGGCAGCGCGCGCAGCAGCGTGCCCTCGCCGAACCAGCTGCCCACCGACAGCCCGCCCAGCGTCACCGCGCGCCCGTCGCTGGAGGTGATCGACCATTTCAGCAAGCCCTCCAGCGTGCCGTACCAGTGCGCGGGCGTGTCGCCGCGCCGGCACAGCGCGGCGCCGGCGGGCACCTCGACCTCGCGCATCTCGTCGAGCACGCGCTCGCCCGCCGCCACGTCGAGCAGCGGGAACCAGGCCGAGCCCTGCAGCAGCTGCGCAACGGTCAGCGAGGCGTGTTGAAGGGGTGGCTTGGTCGTGGGCATGAACTGGCGGGCGCGCGTGGCAAGGGAGGAATTACGGCAGGTCCTTGACGCGCTGCAGCTCGGCCTGCGCTTCGCGCAGCTTGTCCTCGCGGCGCGCGACCTTGTCGGCATCGCCCTTGCGCCGGACGTCGCGCAGTTCGCGCTCGCGGTCGGCCACCTTGCGCTCCTGGCTGCGCACGCGCTGGCGGTGCTCGGCGGCCAGCCTGGCGTCGCTGCAGTTGCGGCGCACTTCGGCCAGCGCCCGCTCCAGGCCGCGCACGCGCTGGGTCTGGCCGCCGGCCTTGGCCGCGTCGATGTCGCGCCCGATGGCGTCGCGCTTGGCGGCGCAGCTGGCGCTGGGGCCGGGCTGCGCGGCGGCCCAGTTGGAGGTGAGTGCGGCGGCGGCCACCAGGACGAGAGGCAATAACTTCATGCGTGCTCCTTTGCGCAACTTCGCGAGAGTGAAAAGGCAGGGGCAACTTTAGCTTCTGGCGCAGGTAAACCCTGCCCCCAAATGTCGTCGCGATGACTGAGTGCGACAGCGCCCCAAAAAATAATGGTGCGCCCCCACGGGCAAACATCCAGCCAGCCAGCCACCAGGAGCCCCCGACCATGTCGAAGCGCAAAGTGATCGTGACCATCGCCCCCACCGGCGGCATGGCGCACAAGTCGCAGAACCCCCACCTCCCCACCCAGCCGGCCGAGATCGCCGCCGACACGCTGCGCTGCTGGAACGCCGGCGCCAGCGTGGTGGCCATCCACGCGCGGCGCGCGGACGACGGCGCCACCTGCAACGCCGAGGTGTACCGCGACATCAACAGCCGCATCCGCGCGGGCGGCAGCGACATCGTCATCAACAACTCCACCGGCGGCGGCGTGCACGGCGACATGGTCAAGCCGCTGGCCGGCGACCGCTGGGAAATCGCGTGGGAAGAGCGCATCAAGGGCATGGACGCCGGCGCCGAGATGTGCACGCTGGACGCCACCACGCTCAACCTGAGCTTCGAGGGCAGGCAGATCCTGATGGACACGCCCATCACCCGCGGGCGCGAACTGGCCGCCGGCATGAAGGCGCGCGGGATCAAGCCCGAGTGGGAGGTGTTCAGCCCCACGCACATCCTGCAGGATACGACCACGCTGATCGAGGAAGGCCACGACGACGAGCCTTGGTTCATCAACCTGGTGATGAACGTGCACCGCAACTTCCAGAACGCGATGCCCTATTCGCCGCGCAACCTGCAGATGATGGTCGACACGCTGCCCAAGGGCGCGATCTTCGGCGTGAGCGGCATCGGCATGTCGCAGCTCGAGGCCAACGTGGCGGCGCTGCTGCTGGGCGGCCATGCGCGCGTGGGGCTGGAAGACAACCTGTACTTCCGCCACGGCGAGCTGGCCACCAACGTGCAGCTCACCGAGCGCATCGTGCGGGTGATCCGCGAGCTCGACATGGAAGTGGCCACGCCGGCCGAGGCGCGCCAGATCATGGGGCTGCCGCGCGTGGGCGGTCCGCGGCCCGAGTTCGCGCTGGGCTGAACGACACAAGAACCACACAAGAACCACACAAGAACCATAGCGAACGCAGACAAACCCCATGACCATTTCCCGCACCGCCCTGGCCCTCGCATCGGGTGCCGCCTTTACCGCATTCGCCCAGGGCGCCTCGGCCCAGGTGTCCGACGACGTGATCCGCATCGGCTTCATCAGCGACATGTCGGGCCTGTACCGCGACTACGACGGCCCGGCCGGCGCC
Source organism: Variovorax sp. OK605 (assembly GCF_900115445.1). Taxonomy (NCBI): domain Bacteria; kingdom Pseudomonadati; phylum Pseudomonadota; class Betaproteobacteria; order Burkholderiales; family Comamonadaceae; genus Variovorax; species Variovorax sp. OK605. The sequence goes on along the minus strand of NZ_FOWL01000023.1, from coordinate 6,956 downwards.
GAGGCCATCCGCATGGCCATCGCCGACATGGGCGGCGCCATCGACGGCAAGAAGATCGAGCTGGTCACGGCCGACCACCAGAACAAGCCCGACATCGCCGCCGCCAAGGCGCGCGAGTGGTTCGACGTGCAGAAGGTCGACATGCTGATCGGCGGCGTCAACTCCGGCGCGGCCATTGCCATGGCGGGCGTGGCGGCCGACAAGAAGAAGCCGTACTTCGTGGTGGGCTCGGGCGCCTCGAGCCTCACCAACGAGTACTGCTCGCCCTACACGGTGCACTACGCCTACGACACGGTGGCCATGGCGCGCGGCACGGCAAGCGCGGTGGTCAAGGCCGGCGGCAAGAGCTGGTACTTCGTGGCGGCCGACTACGCCTTCGGCGCAGCGCTGCAGAACGACGCCACCAAGACCGTGCAGGCCAACGGCGGCACGGTGGCGGGCTCGGTGAAGCACCCGCTGGGCGCGAGCGATTTCTCGTCGTTCATGCTGCAGGCGCAAAGCTCCAAGGCGCAGGTGCTGGCGCTGGCCAACGCGGGCGGCGACACGGTGAACGCCATCAAGTCGGCGGCGGAGTTCGGCATCAGCAAGAACATGAAGCTGGCCGGCATGATCATCACCATCAACGACGTGCATGCGCTGGGCCTGAAGAACTCGCAGGGCATGTACCTCACCGACAGCTGGTACTGGAACCAGAGCCCCGAGTCGCGCGAGTGGGCGCGCCGCTTCTTCGACAAGCACAAGCGCATGCCCTCCTCCTTCCACGCCGGCGACTACTCGGCCGCGCTGCAGTACCTGCAGGCCGTGAAGGCCGCGGGCAGCGACGACGCCGACAAGGTGATGGCGCAATTGCGCAAGACCAAGTTCAATGACATGTTCGTCAAGGGCGGCTGGCTGCGCGACGACGGACTGATGGTGCACGACATGCACCTGATGCAGGTGAAGACCCCGGCCGAGTCGAAGGAGCCGTGGGACTACTACAAGGTGGTCGAGCCGATCCGCGGCGAGGCCGCATGGACAACCAAGGCGGAGAGCCGCTGCGCGCGGTGGAAATCGGCATGAGCAATGCATCTTCTTCGAACGTGAAACGCGTGGCGGTGGTCGGCACCGGCGTGATCGGCGCGAGCTGGGTCGCGTACTTCCTGGCGCATGGGCTGGACGTGAACGCGACCGACCCTTCTCCCGGCGCGCAAGAGCGGCTGCGCGCCGCGGTGGCGCAGCACTGGCCGACGCTGGAGCGCTTCGGGCTGGCCGAGGGCGCCTCGCTCGACCGGCTGCGCTTTCACGACAGCCTGGAAGACGCCGTGTCGGTGGCCGACTTCGTGCAGGAGAACGGCCCCGAGCGCATGGACTTCAAGATCGACCTTTTCCGCCGCATGGACGCGGCGGCGCCGCCGGACACCATTCTTGCGTCGAGCTCGTCGGGCCTGGCCATCAGCGACGTGCAGTCGGGCTGCGCGCACCCGCAGCGCGTGGTGCTGGGGCATCCGTTCAACCCGCCGCACCTGATTCCGCTGGTGGAAGTGATCGGCGGCGAGCAGACCTCGGCCGACGCCATCGAGCGCACCATGGCGTTCTACGCGGCCATCGGCAAACGGCCGATCCATGTGAAGCGCGAGGTCAAGGGACACATCGCGAACCGGCTGCAGGCGGCCCTGTGGCGCGAGGCCTTTCACCTGGTGAACGAAGGCGTGGCGAGCGTGGCCGACATCGACACCGCCATCGCGCACGGCCCCGGCCTGCGCTGGGCGGTGATGGGGCCGTTCATGAACCTGCACCTGTCGGGTGGCGCGGGCGGCATCGAGCATGTGCTCGCGCACCTGGGCGGGCCGATAGAAGACTGGTGGAAGGACCTGGGCGCGCCGCTGATGACGGCTGAACTCAAGCAGAAGGTGAAGGAAGGCGTCGACGATGAGCTGGGTCAACGCCGCACAGCCGACCTCGAAGCCGCCCGCGACACCCTGCTGTTAAACCTTATTCGCGCGAAGGCCGATAGCGGCAAGCTCGACTGAAAGGGCTGTGGGGAATCGGGTGTCCTGTTCGGGGTGCGATCACGCCGACGGGGGACATTGTCGGAGGGGGAGTACCCGGTGTCCCGTGCACGCGCCCCGAATAAAAACGGAACATAAACATGACCGACTTCCTCCTCGATGAGAGCCTGATCGCCCCGCCCCGCACGGTGCGCATCGACTTCGACGACGGCTCCTTCGCGCTGCGCTCGCCGATGGCGCTGAAGCCCTATGCGCGCTGCATCGGCGACTGGCTGGAGCGCTGGGCCCATGAAACGCCCGACGCACTGGCTTTCGCCGAACGCGACGAGACCGGCGAAGGCTGGCGCAAGCTCGACTACCGCGCGCTGCGCCGGGCGGTCGGCGCGGTGGCGCAGGCGCTGCTGGACATGAACCTGCCCACGGGCCGGCCGGTGGTGATCCTCTCGGACAACGCCATCGACCATGCGGTGCTGATGCTGGCCACCATGCACATCGGCCGCACCGCGTGCTCGCTGTCGAGTGCCTACTCGCGCATGGCCAAGGACCCGTCGCGCCTGCACGGCATGCTGCAGGCGCTGCAGCCGGGCCTGGTCTACGCGTCGGACGCCAAGATGTACGGCGCCTCGCTCGCGGGCTGCGGCGTGCAAGCCGTCACGGTGTTCAGCCGCAACGCCGACGCGCACCCGGGCGCGGTGCCATTCGACCGCCTGCTCGCCACCGAGGAAACACCCGCCGTCATGCAGGCCTTCGCCGGCGTGCTGCCCGACACGCACGCCAAGTACCTGCTGACCTCGGGCTCCACCGGCAAGCCCAAGGTGGTGATCAACACGCACCGCATGCTGTGCGCCAACCAGCAGATGATGGCGCAGACCTGGCGCTTCCTCGCGCAGGAGAAGCCGGTGCTGGTCGACTGGCTGCCGTGGAGCCACACCTTCGGCGCCAACCACAACCTGCACATGGTGCTGTGCCATGGTGGCGCGCTGTACATCGACGAGGGCCGGCCCGCGCCGGGCCTGATCGAGAAGACGGTGCGCAACCTGCGCGAGGTGAAGCCCACGCTGCTGTTCAACGTGCCGCGCGGTTTCGACATGCTGCTGCCCTTCCTGGAAGCCGACGACGCGCTGGCCGCCGAGGTGTTCTCGCGGCTGCGGCTGGCCTTCTACGCGGCGGCGGCGCTGGCGCCCTCCACGTGGCAGCGGCTCGAAGCGGTGGCGCAGCGCGTGCGGCCCACGCGCCCGCTGTGGCTCACCACCTCGTGGGGCGCGACCGAGACCTCGCCCGCCATCACCTCCGCGCACTGGAAGCTCGACGGCGCCGGCTGCATCGGCGCGCCGCTGCCGGGGCTGGAGCTGAAGTTCGTGCCCAACGGCGAGAAGCTGGAGATGCGCGTGAAGGGCGTCTCGGTGTTCCCGGGCTACCGCGACGCACCGCGCGAAACGGCCGCGGCCTTCGACGAAGAGGGCTACTACCGCATCGGCGACGCGGGCTTCCTCGCGAACCCGGGCGAGCCGGCGCACGGCGTGATCTTCAACGGCCGCGTGGCGGAAGATTTCAAGCTCTCCACCGGCACCTGGGTGTCGGTGGGCACGCTGCGCGTGAAGCTGGTGTCGCTGCTGGCGCCGCACGCGCAGGACGTGGTGCTCACGGGCCACGACCGCGACGAGATCGGCATGCTGGTGTTCCCCAGCCCGCAGGCGGCGGCGCTGTCGCCCGAGGCCATGGGCGAGCGCATCGCCGGCGTGCTGCGCGCGCTGCGCGACGAAGGCGCGGGCTCCTCGCAATGCCCAGCCTGCGCGCTGGTGCTGGCCGAGCCGCCGAACCTCGACGCGGGCGAGATCACCGACAAGGGCTACATCAACCAGCGCGCGGTGCTCACGCGGCGCGCGGCCGAAGTGGCGCGGCTGCACGCACGCGCGCCCGCCGACGCGCAGGTGGTGCGGCCCTGAACACCGAACACCGAACCCAGAACCCAGAACCCCGGAGGCATGACCATGCAGCACGTGAACTACGAAGCCGAAGACACCGTCTGCACGATCACGCTGAACCGCGCGGAGAAACGCAATGCCGTCAATGGCCCGATGGCTGCCGCGCTGCGCGAAGCCTTCGAGCGCTTCGAGGCCGACGACGCGCTGCGCGTGGCGGTGCTCACCGGCGCGGGCGGCCACTTCTGCGCGGGCGCCGACCTGGCCGCCGTGAGCGACCCCGCGCAGCGCAACGCGCTCGACCCCGAAGGCGGCGCCGACGCGCCGATGGGGCCGACGCGCATGGCGCTGTCGAAGCCGCTGATTGCCGCCATCGCCGGCCATGCGGTGGCCGGCGGGCTCGAGCTGGCGCTGCTGGCCGACCTGCGCGTGGCCGACGACGACGCGGTGCTCGGCGTGTTCTGCCGCCGCTGGGGCGTGCCCCTGATCGACGGCGGCACGGTGCGCCTGCCGCGCATCGTCGGCATGGCGCGCGCGCTCGACATGATCCTCACGGGCCGGCCGGTGGGCGCGGCGGAAGCACTGGCCATGGGCCTGGTGAACCGCACCACGCCGCCCGGTGGCGCGCTCGCGGCCGCGCAGCAGCTGGCGCGCGAGATCGCCGCGTTTCCGCAGCAGTGCATGCGGGCCGACCGCGCGTCGGCCTACGCCCAGTGGGACCTGCCGCTGGCCGAGGCGCTGCGCAACGAAGGCGTGCACGGCGTGCCGATCGTGTTTGCCGAAGGCGAACGCGGCGCGGCGCGCTTTGCCGCGGGCGCGGGACGCCACGGCGACTTCACGGTCAGTCGCTGACGCGCTTGCGCAGCGCGAGGCGCAACGCCTTCGCGAAGCGCGGGTCGGCCATGGCGCCGACGTTGAAGCGCGACCAGCGCGAGACCTGCGTCGAATCGGCGTTGAAGATGCGCCCCGGCGCCATCACGATCTTGCGCGGCAGCAGCTCCTTGGCGAAGGCCAGCGAGTCGGCCACGCCGGGCAGCGCCGCCCACACGTAGAGCGACTGCGGCGTGCGCGCGAACACCTCGGCGTCGACCGACTCGAACAGCTTGATCGCGTTGCGCGTGGCTTCGCCCAGGCGCGTCTGCAGGCGGTTCAGGTGCCGCTGGTAGTGGCCCTCGCTCAGGATGACGTCCACCGTGCGCTCGCAGTACTCCGAGCTGCTCACGTGGATCAGCGCCTTCAGGTCGGCCAGGTCGCTCGCCAGGTCGGCGCCGCAGGCGATGAAGCCCACGCGCAGCGCCGCCGAGAACGACTTGGAGAAGCTGCCGATGTAGATGGTGCGCTCCAGCTGGTCGAGCGCGGCCAGGCGCGGCAATGAGGTGGGCTTGAAGTCGGCCAGCGGGTCGTTCTCGACGATCAGCAGGTCGTGCTTCTGCGCGAGCTGCAGCACGCGAAAGGCCTTGGCCGGCGAGATGTCGGAGCCCGTGGGGTTGTGCGCGATCGACTGCGTGAAGAACAGGCGCGGGCGCTCGGCCACGAGCAGCCGCTCCAGCGCCTCGAGGTCGGGCCCGTCGGCCAGCCGCGGCACGGCCAGCATCTGCGCGCCCGCGAGCTTGAGCTTGCCGAACAGCGGGTAGTAGCCCGGGTCGTCCACCAGCACCTTGCCGCCGGGCGGCACGAAGTAACGGATGACGATGTCCATCGCCTCGTTGGCGCCGTGCGTGAGCACGATCTGCCGCGGCTCGGCGCCGATGCCGAAGTCGGCCAGCTTGCGCACCAGGTGGTCGCGCAGCGGCGCATAGCCGAAGCGGCTGCCGTAGCGGAACAGCGCGCCGAGCCCCGTGCGGACCACCTTGGGGTGGTACTTGTCCAGCCGCACGTCGGCCAGCCATTCGACCGGCGGAAAACCGTCGCCCACCGCAACCGCGTCGGGCTGCGTCTTGAGCTGCTCGCGCATGAGCCACACGATGTCCATCGCGCGGCCGAGGCTGCCGGCGTCTTCCTCGGCCGGCTTCGCGGCCTTGTGTTGCGCCAGCACGAAGTAGCCCGAGCCGCGCCGCGGTTCGACCAGCCCGCGCGAGACCAGCAGCTCGAAGGCGGCCACCACGGTGTTCTTCGCGTAGTTGTGCAGCTGGGCCAGTTCGCGCAGCGAGGGCAGCTTGTCGCCGGCCTTGTAGGCGCCGCTGGCGATCTGTCGTTCGAGGGTGCTGGCGAGCGAATCGGCGATGGTCGTCATGGGTTTCGACTGTGACACAGCACCCACCCGATGCGGGTGACTGTCCGCACTGTCCCGCCAAACTGTGCCTTCCGCCAGCGGTACAGCTGGCCTAAATTGCCTGCTCCCGGATCCTCCCGCCCCCGAACCCTCCTGAAGAGACACGCAACGATGGTCGCCGACTCCCGCATTCCCAACTTCCGCGCGCTGACACCCGCCCAGCGCTTCGAACACATCGCGCGCGCCGCCTCGCTCACCGCCGACGAGGTGGCGCTGCTCGCCGCGCCCGGCGCGCTGAGCGTGGAGCGCGCCAACGGCATGGTCGAGAACGTCATCGGCACCTTCGAACTGCCGCTGGGCGTGGCCGGCAACTTCCTGGTGAACGGGCGCGAGTACCTCGTGCCGATGGTGGTGGAAGAGCCCTCGGTGGTGGCCGCCGCCTCCTTCATGGCCAAGCTGGCGCGCGAGGGCGGCGGCTTCGATGCCTCCAGCACCGGCCCGATCATGCGGGCCCAGGTGCAGGTGCTCGGCGTGACCGACCCGTACGGCGCGCGCCAAGCGCTGCTGCGCGCGCGCGACCAGATCCTGGAAGTGGCCAACAGCCGCGACAAGGTGCTGATCGGCCTGGGCGGCGGCTGCCGCGACATCGAGGTGCACGTGTTCCCCGACACGCCGCGCGGCCCGATGATCGTGATGCACCTGATCGTGGACGTGCGCGACGCCATGGGCGCGAACACCGTCAACACCATGGCCGAATCGGTCTCGCCGCTGGTGGAGAAACTCACCGGCGGCACGGTGCGCCTGCGCATCCTGTCGAACCTGGCCGACCTGCGG
>NZ_FOWL01000020.1:0-149831 GCF_900115445.1 Variovorax sp. OK605 | reverse complement strand
CGCCAGGCATGACCATTTCCTTGTCCTTGGGCAACTCGATCGCGCCGGTCACGTCCGTCGTGCGGAAGTAGAACTGCGGGCGGTAGTTGTTGAAGAACGGCGTGTGACGGCCGCCTTCGTCCTTCGACAGGACATACACCTCGGCGGTGAAGTGCACGTGCGGCTTGATCGAGCCGGGCTTGCACAGCACTTGGCCGCGTTCGACTTCTTCGCGCTTCGTGCCGCGCAGCAGCACGCCGACGTTGTCGCCCGCTTGACCCTGGTCCAGCAGCTTGCGGAACATTTCCACGCCGGTGCAGATGGTCTTGACCGTCGGGCGGATGCCCACGATTTCGATTTCTTCGCCGACCTTGATCACGCCACGCTCGACGGCGCCGGTCACGACCGTGCCGCGACCCGAGATCGAGAACACGTCTTCCACGGGCATCAGGAACGTGCCGTCCACGGCGCGCTCGGGCGTCGGGATGTACGTGTCCAGCGCTTCAGCCAGCTTCATGATGGCTTCTTCGCCCAGCTTGCCCTTGTCGCCTTCGAGGGCGAGCTTGGCCGAGCCGTGAATGATCGGGGTGTCGTCGCCAGGGAAGTCGTACTTGTCCAGCAGCTCGCGCACTTCCATTTCGACCAGCTCGAGCAGCTCGGCGTCGTCGACCATGTCGCACTTGTTCAGGAAAACGATGATGTAACCCACACCCACCTGGCGAGCCAGCAGGATGTGTTCACGGGTCTGGGGCATCGGGCCGTCAGCGGCCGAGCACACCAGGATCGCGCCGTCCATCTGAGCGGCGCCCGTGATCATGTTCTTCACGTAGTCGGCGTGACCGGGGCAGTCGACGTGTGCGTAGTGGCGGTTGGCCGTTTCGTACTCGACGTGCGCGGTGTTGATCGTGATGCCGCGGGCCTTTTCTTCAGGTGCAGCGTCGATCTGGTCGTAAGCCTTGGCTTCGCCGCCGAACTTGGCCGACAGAACGGTTGCGATTGCAGCCGTCAGCGTGGTCTTGCCATGGTCGACGTGACCGATCGTGCCCACGTTGACGTGGGGCTTGGTACGGGTGAACTTACCTTTTGCCATTTTTCAATCCTTGAAAGAGCATGTCCCGTGTATTGGTTTTATGTCTGCACCGCATTGCTGGTTCCTTCGCCACGGGCAGCGGAGGGCACACGATCGCAGACAAGAAGGGCCGCGCACTGCACGGCCCCACATTCCTGAAATTACTTTGCGCGAGCGGCCACGATGGCTTCGGCAACGTTACGCGGAGCTTCAGCGTAGTGCTTGAACTCCATCGTGTACGTGGCGCGGCCTTGCGACATCGAACGCAGCGTGGTCGAGTAGCCGAACATTTCCGACAGCGGCACTTCGGCCTTGATGGACTTGCCGCCACCGATCATGTCGTCCATGCCTTGCACCATGCCGCGACGCGAGGACAGGTCGCCCATCACGTTGCCGGCGTAGTCTTCAGGCGTTTCGACTTCCACGGCCATCATCGGCTCGAGGATCACGGGGCTGGCCTTGCGGGCGCCTTCCTTGAAGCCGAAGATGGCGGCCATCTTGAACGCCATTTCGTTCGAGTCCACGTCGTGGTACGAACCGAAGTGCAGCGTGACCTTGACGTCCACGACGGGGTAGCCCGCCAGCACGCCTTGCGTCAGCGCTTCCACAACGCCCTTTTCCACCGCGGGGATGTACTCGCGAGGAACCACACCGCCCTTGATGGCGTCGACGAACTCGAAGCCCTTGCCGGCTTCCTGCGGCTCGAGCTTCAGGATGACGTGACCGTACTGGCCCTTGCCGCCCGATTGGCGAACGAACTTGCCTTCGGCATCTTCGACGGTCTTGCGGATCGTTTCGCGGTAAGCCACTTGCGGCTTGCCCACGTTGGCTTCCACGCCGAATTCGCGCTTCATGCGGTCCACGATGATTTCAAGGTGGAGCTCGCCCATGCCGGCGATGATGGTCTGGCCCGATTCTTCGTCGGTCTTCACGCGGAACGAAGGATCTTCCTGAGCCAGGCGTTGCAGGGCGATGCCCATCTTTTCCTGGTCGGCCTTGGTCTTCGGCTCGACGGCCTGCGAGATCACCGATTCAGGGAACACCATGCGCTCGAGCGTCACGATTGCATCCGGATCGCACAGCGTTTCGCCGGTGGTCACTTCCTTCAGGCCCACGCAGGCGGCGATGTCGCCGGCGCGGATTTCGCTGACTTCTTCGCGGTTGTTCGCGTGCATCTGCACGATACGGCCGATACGTTCCTTCTTGCCGCGCACCGGGTTGTAGACGCTGTCGCCCTTCGAAAGCACGCCCGAATAGACGCGCACGAAGGTCAGCTGGCCCACGAACGGGTCGGTCATCAGCTTGAATGCGAGGGCCGAGAACTTCTCGCTGTCGTCAGCCTTGCGGATGACAGGCGCTTCGTCTTCGTCCAGGCCGTTCACCGGCGGAATGTCGGTCGGAGCGGGCATGTATTCGACGACGGCGTCGAGCATGGCCTGCACGCCCTTGTTCTTGAAGGCCGAGCCGCACAGCATCGGCTGGATTTCGCCGGCGATGGTGCGCTGGCGAATGGCCTTCTTGATTTCTTCCTCGCTCAGCTCGCCGCCTTCGAGGTACTTGTTCATCAGCTCTTCGCTGGCTTCGGCAGCCGCTTCGATGAGCTTTTCACGGTATTCGTTGCAGACATCGGTCAGGTTGGCCGGAATGTCGCCGTACTGGAAGGTCACGCCCTTGTCGTCGTCCCAGATGATGGCCTTCATCTTCACGAGGTCGACGATGCCCTGGAAGTGCTCTTCGGCACCGATCGGGATCTGGATCACGACGGGGTTGGCCTTCAGGCGGTCCACCATCATCTGGCGCACGCGCAGGAAGTCGGCGCCGGTACGGTCCATCTTGTTGACGAACGCGAGACGGGGCACCTTGTACTTGTTGGCCTGGCGCCAGACGGTTTCCGACTGGGGCTGCACGCCGCCGACGGCGTCGTACACCATGACCGCGCCGTCCAGCACGCGCATCGAGCGCTCGACTTCAATGGTGAAGTCCACGTGGCCGGGGGTGTCGATGATGTTGATGCGGTGTTCGTCGAACTTGCCGGCCATGCCCTTCCAGAAGCAGGTGGTGGCAGCGGACGTGATCGTGATACCGCGCTCTTGCTCTTGCTCCATCCAGTCCATCGTGGCGGCACCGTCGTGCACTTCACCGATCTTGTGGTTCACACCGGTGTAGAACAGGATACGTTCGGTCGTCGTGGTCTTGCCGGCGTCGATGTGCGCGGAGATGCCGATGTTGCGGTAGCGCTCGATGGGGGTCTTGCGGGACATGATTTACTTTCGGGTTGAAATGCGTTGAGCGCTGGGCCCCGAGCAAGGGCACAACGCCCGACACTCGACACCCAACGCCCAAGCGAAGTTTGATTTTTAGAAGCGGAAGTGGCTGAACGCCCGGTTGGCTTCTGCCATGCGGTGCACTTCATCGCGCTTCTTCATGGCACCGCCACGGCCTTCCGTGGCTTCCATCAGTTCGTTGGCCAGACGCAGGGCCATCGACTTCTCACCGCGCTTGCGGGCAGCTTCCTTGATCCAGCGCATCGACAGCGCCAGACGGCGCACGGGGCGCACTTCGACCGGCACCTGGTAGTTCGCACCGCCCACGCGGCGCGACTTCACTTCGACCATCGGCTTCACGTTGTTGATGGCAACGGTGAACGCTTCGAGGGGGTCCTTGTCCGGGTTCTTCTTTTCGATGAAGTCGAGAGCACCGTAGATGATGCGCTCGGCAACAGCCTTCTTGCCGCCTTCCATGATCACGTTCATGAACTTCGACAGCTCGACATTGCCGTACTTGGGATCCGGCAGGATTTCACGTTTGGGGACTTCGCGACGACGTGGCATTTTTTTAACCTCTTTGCTTCAGTTGGTACCGTTTCCGATACCGCGAGAGCCAGTTCGAACTCTCACTTACTCGACCCGACATTGGGTCACTTCGTTCGATGTGCCCGCCAAGGCAACCGAACACCGCTTGTTTTCTGACGACAGGAAGGCTTAAGCCTTCTTGGGGCGCTTCGCGCCGTACTTGGAACGCGACTGCTTGCGGTCTTTCACGCCTTGCAAGTCGAGCGAACCGCGCACGATGTGGTAACGAACACCGGGCAAGTCCTTGACACGACCGCCGCGAACCAGCACGACGCTGTGTTCCTGCAGGTTGTGGCCTTCGCCGCCGATGTAGGAGATGACTTCGAAGCCATTGGTCAGACGGACCTTGGCAACTTTACGAAGCGCCGAGTTGGGCTTCTTGGGCGTCGTGGTGTAGACGCGGGTGCAGACACCGCGACGTTGCGGCGAGTTCTGCATGGCAGGGCTCTTCGAATTGATCTTTTCGACCGTTCGACCCTGACGCACCAGTTGATTGATGGTTGGCATGAATGAATAAGTCCCAAAACAGCCCGGCTTTGGCTATTAACCGCTCCTGTCGTGACGCAGGAACAACCGGGAGATGACGAAAACGTGAAACCCTTCGGAAATTTCCGAAAAGCCCACGAGTATAGCAAACGAGTCCGAAACAGCAAGACCGACCGTGGCGAAAGCCCCGCCGCCGGCCGCGTCTGTGTGTTTATCGCCTCCGGATCACTTGATCCAGAGCCGCACGGCATCCCAGGCGCGGCCGAAGATACCGGCCTGCTCGACGGGCTCCAGGGCCACCAGCGGCACGTCGGCCACCGGCTGGTCGTCCAGCGTGACCTTCAGCGAGCCCACCGGCTGGTACTTGGTGAACGGCGCCACCAGGGGGTCGGGGCGCGACACCTGGGTCTTGATCTTGCTGGCGGTGCCCGCCGGCACGGCGACCACGATGGGTTCGGGGCGGCCCAGCTTCAGCGTGTTGGACTTGCCCTTCCACACGGCCGGGGTGGCGGCCGGCTGGCCGCCGTCGAACAGGCGAACGGCGTCATAGGCCGTGTAGCCCCAGTTCAGCAGCTTCTGCGATTCGTTGGCGCGCACGGTCTCGCCGGTGGTGCCCAGCACGATCGTCAGCAGGCGGCGCCCGCCGGTCAGGTTCGGGAAGTCGCGCTTGGCGGTGGCGATCATGCAGTAGCCGGCGGCCTCGGTGTGACCGGTCTTCAGGCCGTCGACGGTCGGGTCGCGGAACAGCAGCAGGTTGCGGTTGGTGTCGTTGGTCGACGGCGTGCCCGGGTAGCGGTACTTCTTGATGGCGTAGTACTTGGCTTCCTCGGGGAAGTCGCGCACCAGGCGGGTCGCCAGGATGCTCAGGTCGCGGGCCGTCGTGGTGTGGCCGGGCGCCGTCAGGCCTTCGGGGTTCTTGTAGCTGGTGTTCTTCATGCCCAGCGCCTTGGCCTGGGCGTTCATCATCTCGACGAAGTGCTCCACCGTGCCGCCCACGCCTTCCGCCAGCGCCACCGTGGCGTCGTTGCCCGACTGCACGATCAGGCCCTTGATCAGGTCTTCCACCGGCACCTGCATCTTCGGGTCGATGAACATGCGCGAGCCGGGCATCTTCCAGGCGCGCGGGCTGACCGGCATGGTCTGCGTCAGCGTGATCTTCTTGGCCCGCAGCGCGTCGAACACCACATAGGCAGACATCAGCTTGGTCAGCGAGGCCGGCTCCACCGGGCTGTCGATGTCCTTCTGCGCCAGGATCTGGTTCGCGGTCACGTCCAGCAGCAGGTAGCTGCGCGCTGCGATCTCGGGCGGCGCCGGCACCTGGGCGGCGGCGATGAGGCTGACGGATGCGGCGGCGGCAAGGACCAGCGTGCGGAGCGCGCCTAGAAAACGATTCATGGAGAGTGCGGAAAGAGACGGAAACAAGCCTGCGAGGCGATCAGGCAATGCCCGCGCGCAGATGGCGGACAACGAGACTTTTGAGGAGCGGCAATTGTCCGTGAAAGAAATGGCCGCCCCCGGGGACGACTGTGACAGGAAGTGACTGCGGCCGCGCCCAGTCCATCACGGCGGAGAGCGCCACGGTGTCGTCGGCCTCGCCGTGCACGACCAGCGCGCGTTCGTGCGCCTCGGCGGGCAGCGGGGCCACCACGTTGCGCGCGGCGGCCGTGCCGACCAGCACGATCTGCCGGACGTCGCGTTCGGCCCAGAGCTTCTCGACCGCGCCGCTGGCAACGAACGCGCCGAACGAAAAGCCGGCAATCGCGATCGGGCCTTCGGGCGCCAGCTGGCCGACGACATTCAGCATGTCTTCGAGTTCGCCCCGTCCTTCGTCGTGCACGCCTTCGCTGGCGCCCACGCCGCGGAAGTTGAAGCGCACCGTGGTCCAGCCGCACGCCACGAAGGCACGCGCCAGGGTCTGGACGACCTTGTTGTCCATGGTGCCGCCGAACAGCGGATGCGGATGGGCGATCACGGCGATGCCGCGCGCGGTTTCAGCGGGCTGGTCGCGCTGCACCTCGACTGCGCCGGCGGCGCCCTGGAGGCTGAGTTTTTCTGTTTGGGAATTCATTGGCACAGGTTACGCACGGTACGAGCGAGAGGCCGGCGAAAAAGTTCAGCGTCCGACGTCGGCCGGCAGCACGAGGCGCTCGACGACCTGGCCGTTCTTCAGATGGGACTCGACGATCTCGTCGATGTCCTCGCTGTCGACGAAGGTGTACCAGACGGCCTCCGGATAGACCACGGCCACAGGCCCGCCCGCGCAGCGGTCGAGGCAGCCGGCCTTGTTGACGCGCACCTTGCCGGGCCCGGAAAGCCCCTGCTCCTTGACCTTCGCCTTGCAGCGGTCGAAGCCCTCCTGCGCGTTGTGCAGGGCGCAGGAGTCTTCGCCGTTCTTGCGCTCGTTGAGGCAGAAGAAGATGTGGCGGCCGTAGTAGCCGGTCGGTGCGGCGGGTGTGGGGCTGGGCATCGCAGGATTTTAGTGACCGGCCCTTCCAGAGCGCCCTGTTCAACCTTTGCCGGCCCTGGTCTCAACCTTTGTCGGCCCTTGTCGGCTTCTGTCAGCGTTGGTCAGCCCTGGTCAACCTTCGCCTTCTCCCCGCTGCGGCGCGACAGCGCCGCCACCACATAGGCCAGCACCGCGAAAGGCCAGCTCCACCCCAGCCACTGGGCCAGCCCGTGGAAGCGGATGAATCGCCCCTGCTCCCACGTCGCCAGCGTCTGCGCGAAGTAGGCGCTCTCGGGCGCCTGGTTCAGCAGGCTCAGCTGCAGCACCAGCCCCACCAGCAGCAGCGCCGCGCAGAGGCGGCGCGGCGCGAACAGCAGCAGCACGCCGGTGAACAGCGCGGCCGCCATGCCGACCTGCACCGGCAGGTCGAGCCAGGCCCATGCGTGGTCGGGCCCGTAGCTCAGCGCCGCCGACAGCGCCGACGCCGCCACGCCCGCCAGCAACGTCAGCGGCAGCAGCACGGCGCGCTGCACCACGGAGCGCGCCACCAGGTAGCCCAGCAGGCACGGCACCAGCGCGCCCAGCATCACGCACAGCAGCTCGACCGCCGGCACCAGCGGCTCGAGCTCGAACTGCCGCACGGGCAGCCAGTCGATGAAAGGGGTGTCGAGCAGCCATTCGGAAATCGCCACCTCGAGCCGCTCGAACACCTGGCCCAGCCCGAAGGTGACGGCCGCCGGGAACAGCAGCGCGAACGGCCAGAGCGCGAGCAGCACCAGGCCGCCGCGCGCGTCCTCCACGAACCATTGGGAGCGCGCCCGGCTCCAGTGCGCAACCGCCCCCAGCCGCTCGAGCCCCGCCGCCAGCACCGCGCCGAGGATGGCGCCCGACGTGTTCAGCCCCAGGTCGACGTTGGACGGAATGCGCGCGGGCAGGTAGCTCTGCAGCGTCTCCATGGCAAAGGCGATGGCCGCCCCCGACGCGGTGGCGCGCAGCACCGCCCGCCACACGCCGGCGCCGGGGCGCGTGCGCAGCACCGCCAGCGCACAGAGGAAGCCGAAGGGCACGTAGCCCACCACATTGATCGCGAAGTCGAAGCCCGTCCAGTACTTGGGCCAGGGCGCCGACAGGTAGGCCCACGGCGCGATCCCCTGGTCGCGCCAGTCGGCGAACGGGTACAGGCTGGCATAGACGATCAGCGCCGCGTACGCCAGCGCCAGGGGGAGCGCGGCGGACTTGTGCGGCCTTGGCGCCTGGTCCACTGGATGCCCCGGCCTCAGAACGGCTTCACGACCACCAGGATCACGATGGCCAGCAGCAACACCACCGGCAGCTCGTTGAACCAGCGGTACCAGCGGTCGCTGCGCCGGTTCTGCCCTGCCACGAAGCGGCGCAGCAGCACGCCGCAGCCGTGGTGGTAGCCGATGGCCACCACCACCAGCGCCAGCTTGGCGTGCATCCAGCCGTTGCCCGGGCCGCGGCCGATGCCGTAGCCCAGCCAGAGCCAGGCGCCGAAAACGATCGCGGGAACCGCCAGCATCGTGGTGAACCGCATCAGCTTGCGCGCCATCAGCAGGAGCCGGGCGCGTTCCGCCACCGATTCGGGCGGCACCATGGCCAGGTTGACGAAGATCCGGGGCAGGTAGAACAGCCCCGCGAACCAGCTGGCGATGAAGACGATGTGAAGAGATTTGACCCAGAGCATGCGGGCCAGTTTAGTGGCGCGCCTCCCGCCACCGCCCCGTTTTGCCCGTGCACGCAAAGGCGACGGGCAAAAAAAAGCCCGACGTCTTCACGTCGGGCTGGGAAGCCCTTTTGCTGTCACACATCAAGGCACCCGCTCAGGGAGGAAAAGCGGGGAGCGGCAAGCCGCCCGCTGAGAATTTAACAAAGACGAAACAAGGTTTCAAGCGACTGAGGCACTTTCTTTGACATTTGAAGCAAAAAATTGAGAACCTTGGTTCTACGATTTTCCGTAGTTGTCAGACAACCGGCCACATGGCGCGGCGTACTGCGAAAGAGTGCTTCAGGCACAATTTTGGATATATGACGTCATCAAATTCCCCCCTGGCCATGTTTCCCGCCGGGCGGCCGCGACGGTTGCGCCGCGACGCTTTCACCCGCAACCTGGTTAGAGAGCATGCGCTCACTGCACACGACCTGATCTATCCGGTGTTCGTACAGGAAGGCGACAAGCGCCGTGATGCCGTCCCTTCGATGCCCGGCGTGGAACGCCTGAGCCTCGACCTGCTGCTGCCCGTGGCCGAGCAGTGCGTGGAAGCCGGCATTCCGGTGATGGCGCTGTTCCCCGTGATCGACGCCAGCCTGAAGACGCCCAACGGCGACGAGGCCTTCAACCCCGACGGCCTGATTCCCCGCGTGGTGGCCGCGCTGAAGGCGCGCTTCCCCGAGCTGGGCGTGATGACCGACGTGGCCCTGGACCCCTACACCAGCCACGGCCAGGACGGCTTGCTCGACGAAACCGGCTACATCCTGAACGACGCCACGGTCGAGGTGCTGGTGAAGCAGGCGCTCACCCAGTCGCAGGCCGGCGTGGACATCGTGGCGCCCAGCGACATGATGGACGGGCGCATCGGCGCCATCCGCAACGCGCTCGAAGCCCGCGGCGACATCCACACGCGCATCATGGCCTACAGCGCCAAGTACGCCAGCGCCTTCTACGGCCCCTTCCGCGACGCCGTCGGCTCGGCCGCCACGCTCGGCAAGAGCAACAAGAAGGTCTACCAGATGGACCCCGGCAACAGCGACGAGGCCCTGCGCGAGGTCGCCATCGACATCGCCGAAGGCGCCGACATGGTGATGGTGAAGCCCGGCATGCCCTACCTGGATATCGTGCGCCGGGTGAAGGAAGAGTTCCGCGTGCCGACCTTCGCCTACCAGGTGAGCGGCGAGTACGCCATGCTCAAGGCCGCCGCCCAGAACGGCTGGCTCGACCACGACGCCGTGGTGCTCGAAAGCCTGCTGGCCTTCAAGCGCGCCGGCGCCGACGGCGTGCTGACGTATTTCGCGCTCGACGCCGCGCGCCTGCTGAAAAGCTGACCGCGCGCGGGCACCAGGCATGCGCATCTTCGAAATCAGCCGCACGCAGGTCAGCGAGCACGCCGCGCTGGCACCCCTTGCGGTGCCGGGCGCCTGCGGTGCCGGCGGCTACCTGTGGATCTCGCTCACGCGCGAGGAATTCCGCGCCTCCCTGGCCGAGGTGCAACAGATCCTGCAGGCGCTGTGCCTCACGCAGCTGGTCGACCTGCACGTGGCCGACCTGCTCAACGACCAGTTGCCCTCGCACTACGACTACACCTCGCAGTACGACGTGCTGGTGTTCCGGCGCCTGGCCAACGGGCAGGGGCAGCCTGCGCTGGCCAATCTGGGCAATGGCAAGGGCACCGGGAACGAAACACCGCCCGCGACGCCTCTCGCGCCCCCAACACCTCCCACCCCCCGCAGCGGCCCGCCCGTGCTGCGCCGCGTCGACACCCGCCCGGTCGGCTTCGCCGTCTTCGACCGCGTGCTGCTGTCGGTGCACCCGGAAGACGGCGCGGTGCGCGACGCCTTCGCCACGCGGCTGCTGGCGGCCGCATCGCCCGACGACCGGGGCGCCCCGGCGCTGGACGTGCGCGCCACCTCGGCCCGCCTGCCGGCCAGCCCGTCGGACCTGATGCTGCGCGTGATCAACCAGATCGTCGACGGCTACCTCGACCTGCGGCGCGAGCTCACCAAGCAGCTCGACCATTGGCAGACCGAGCTGATCGACCCGCGCAGCCGCTTCACCAACTGGGGCGCGCTGATGGAGGCGCGCCAGTCGCTGCACCACCTGGACGAGATCTGCGAGGACCAGCGCGCCGCCATGCAGGACTGGATCGACTCGCTCGAGACCCTGCCCGTGCCCAAGGGCGAGACGGAGCTGCGCGAGCGCGAGCTCATCATGATCCGCAGCCGCGACGTGCTCGAGCACATCGAGCGCGTGGTGCACCACGTGCACCGGCTGGAGCAGAACGCCGAGACGGCCGTGCAGATGCACTTCAGCGTGCAGGGCCACCGCGCCAACGACATCATGCGGGTGCTGACGGTGCTCACCGCCGTGTTCCTGCCGCTGAACCTGATCGCGGGCATCTTCGGCATGAACTTCGAGTTCATTCCGCTGGTGCACAAGGCCGACGGGTTCTGGATCGCGATGACCTCGATGCTGGTCATCGCGGTGCTGCTGGTACTGATCTTCTGGCGCAAGCGCTACCTGGCGCGCACCCGCTGAGCGACCGGCCTGCCGCGCCAAAGAAAAAGGGCCCCGCTTTCGCGGGGCCCTTTTTCAATTTCGGCAGCCCCGAAGGGCCACTTCAATTACTTGGCGACAGCGCCCGAGCCTTGTTGGGCTTGAACGTTCACGTCCATCGGGTGTTGCATGTTCGACACCACCTTGCTGTTCACGCGCGAACCGGCGGTCACGTTCTGGTTCGGAGCGTAGGCGGTACGGACGGCTTCGGCTTCCACCAGGGCGCGGTCCTTCGACACGGCGACGGTTTCCGCGCCGCGCGAACCGCGGGTCACGTTCTGGTTCGGCGCCGATGCGGTGCGCACGGCTTCGGCGTTCACGTCGTCACGGCTCTTGGTCGAGACGGCGGTGTTCACGCCTTGGTACGTTTCGGCTTGGGCAGCGGTGGCGGCCAGCAGGGTCAGGGCGGCAGCGGCGAGGATTTGCGAGGTCTTCATTGTCAGTTCTCCTAGTGTGTTCGTCGGATGGTTCGTCCACCAGGCTTGCTGGTTCGCTTGCCTGTGCGGCGAGTTTCCGGGCGAAAGGCATTGCCAAATCACTCGGTTCAGAGACACGGTGTTTCCTCTATTGAAACAATGCTGACATCCGGGCATGCAAAGAAAAAGCCGGGCGGTTCGCACCGGCCCGGCTTTCGATCGATGTGAACGCCGGCTTTTCGTCTCAGCGGCGTGGCGCCTCGAATTGCGGCGGCACTTCGCTGTTGACGAAGGCGCGGCGGTCGAGGTTCTGGTTCGGCGCGTGAGCGGCGGCAACCGCCTCGGCACGGATCGAAGCCCGGTCGCGCGAGCTCGGCCGCGACGTCAGCGGCGCCGCCACCACGTCGCCGTAGACATTGCCGCCGCGCGCCGCGGCATCGGCGCCCGACGCCACGTCGGCCCGGCGGGTCACGGCCTGCAGCGGCCGCACCGGCTCGAAGCCCGGCGCGCCATTGGCTTGCGCGCCCTGGGCCTGCGCGCCGGAGGCGGCGAGCAGGGACAAGACGGCAGCGGCGATGAGGTTCGAGGTCTTCATTTCAGTTCCTTCCAACGACCCAGCCAGGCTGGCGATGTCGGCGTGTAACCGAAGTGTCGCTCGAACCAGTTAGGAAAAACCCGGGAGAATCGAACCATCGCGTTCCCAAAACGGAAACAATGGGCTCATTCACATGGACAGTCTCGATCTGATCAGAACCTTCCGGGAAGTCGCCTCGCACGGCAGCTTTTCCCAGGCAGCCAAGAGGCTCGACATGTCGAAGGCCACCGTCAGCAAGTATGTGGCCGAGCTGGAAACCCGCTTCGGCGTGCGCCTTCTCAACCGCTCCACGCGCTCGGTGAGCCTGACCGACGCCGGCCAGCTGCTGCTGGAGCGCAGCACGCCCATGCTCGAAATGGTCGAGCTCACCCAGTCGGAGCTGCAGGACCGCGCCAGCCAGCCCAGCGGGCGGCTGCGCATCTCGGCGCCGCACGGCATGGGCAGCGGCGAGTTTCCGAACCTGCTGGCCGACTTCATGCGCTACTACCCCGACGTGACGATCAGCCTGCAGCTGACCAACCGCACCGTCGACCTGGCCGAGGAAGGCATCGACGTCGAGCTGCGCAGCGGCCCGGTGGAAGACGCCAACCTCATCGTGCGCAAGCTGCGCCTCATGAACATGGTGGTCTGCGCCTCCCCGGTCTACTGGAAGAAGCACGGCAAGCCCGAGCACCCGCGCGACCTGGCCAGCCACGACGCGCTGACCTTCTCGCTGCTGGGCCAGCAGCCGGTCTGGCGCTTCGACGACAACGGCACGCCGCTCGACGTGCCCGTGAAAAGCCGCATGGACTGCACCGAGGGCGCGCCGCTGATCCGCGTGGCCATGCACGGCTTCGGCGTGATCTACCTGCCTTCGATCCTGGTGCAGTCGCACCTCGACCACGGCGAGCTGGTGCCTGTGCTGCCGGAATACGCCCGCAAGGACATGTGGCTGTCGGCCGCCTACCTGCAGCGGCGCCACAACAGCGCCGCGCTGCGCGCCCTGCTCGACTTCCTGCAGACGCGCGTGGGGCCGGGCAGCACGCCGCGCAAGCCGAGCCACGCCTGAACGCAAAAAACCCGGCAGCGCCGGGTTTTTTTCATGGCCGAGCGGAAAAGCCGAAGGCTCAGCCGAGGTGCTTGGCGAAGAACGCCAGCGTGCGCTCGCGCGCCAGCTTGGCCGCATCGGCGTCGTACGAGCCGCGCTGGTCGCAGTTGAAGCCGTGGCCCACCGGGTACACGTGCACTTCGACTTCGGGGTGCGCCTTCTTGAACGACTCGATCGTGTCCAGCGGAATCCAGTGGTCCTGGTTGCCGAAGTGCGCGAGCACCGGCACCTTGGGGCTGCGCGCCGTTTCTTCCGGCGAGGTCATGCCGCCGCCGTAGTAAGGCGCGGCAGCGGCCAGGCCCGGCAGCAGCGCGGCGGCGCGCCACACCAGCAGGCCGCCCCAGCAGTAGCCCACGATGCCGACCTTGCCGGCCTTCGACGCGTAGGCGATCGACGCCTCGATGTCCTGCAGCACGCCGGGCGCGGGCAGCGCCTCGACCGCGGTCTTCAGGCCGAAGCCGTTCTTCATGTCGTCGTCCGAGTAGCCCAGCTCCACGCCCGGCTTCACGCGCTGGAAGGTAGCCGGTGCCACGGCCAGGTAGCCCTCGGCCGCATAGCCGTCGGCCACCGAGCGGATGTGCGAGTTCACGCCGAAGATTTCCTGCACCACGACCACCGCGCCGCGCGGCTTGCCGGCGGGCTCGGCCACGTAGGCGGGGAAGGTGAAGCCGTCCTTGGCGGTGAGATCGATGAATTGGCCCATGTTGTCTTGCTCCTTGATGGCAGATGGATGAATGAATGCCGGCGTTGCGGCATCAGGGAATCAAGGTTGCAGCGCCCGCTCGACGAAGTCGAGGCGGTCCTGCCCCCAGAAAATCTCGCCATCGACCACATAGCTCGGCGCGCCGAACACCTGGATGTCGATGGCCTCCTGCGTGTAGGCCTCGTAGCGCTCCTGCACCGCCTGGCTCAGCGACTGCTCCGAGCGCTTGGCCGGCAGGCCGCTTTCCACGACCAGCGCTTCGAGCACGTTGGGGTCGCCGATGTTGCGCTCCTGCGACCACACCGCCGCGAAGACCGCCGCGCACATGCGCATCGCGGCCTCGGTGCCGTCGTGCAGGTCGACCGCGATGATGACGCGCGCCGCGTCGTCGCCGGCCACCGGGAAGAACTTCGGCTTGACGTTCAGCGGCAGGCCGAGGTGGCGCGAACAACGCGCGAGGTCGGCCAGCCGGTACGCCTGGCGCTGCGGCGCGCGCTTGCCCAGCGGCAGGCCGCCGGACACGGGGAACACGCTGCCCAGGTCGATCGGCCGCACGCGCACCGTGGCGCCGGCGGCCGCAGCAATCGCCGCGAAGCGGGAATGCCCCAGATAAGTCCATGGGCTCTGCGGCGCAAAGTAGTAGTCGATCGTTTTGCCGATGCTCATTAGGTAACCTCCGTGCTCCGCACTTCGGTGCGAGCTTGCTTGGGACGGCCCGGCGCTGTGCTCATGCGCGTGCCCCGATGATGTAATCCGACCAACGGTTTTAACTGACACGCAGTTTCTCTGCAGGAGGTAGGTTTTGGACCAGGTGCTCTTGATCACGGGCGGCGGGCGCGGCATCGGCGCCGCCACCGCCCTGCTCGCCGCGAAGCGCGGCTACGCGGTGGCCGTCAACTACGCCAGCAACTCGCTGGCCGCCGACGAGGTGGTGCGCGCCATCCGCGCGAACGGCGGCACCGCCATGGCCGTGCAGGCCGACGTGGGCGACGAGGCGCAGGTGCTCGCCATGTTCGAGAAGGTCGACGCCAAGCTCGGCCGCCTCACCGCGCTGGTCAACAGCGCCGGCATCGTCGACGTGACGGCGCGCGTCGACGAAATGAGCGTGGCCCGGCTGGAGCGCATGTTCCGCATCAACGTGATCGGCAGCTTCCTGTGCGCCCGCGAAGCCGTGCGCCGCATGAGCACCCGCCACGGCGGCACGGGCGGCGCCATCGTCAATGTCTCCAGCGCCGCGTCGCGGCTGGGCTCGCCGGGCCAGTACGTCGACTACGCCGCCAGCAAGGGCGCCATCGACACCTTCACCCTCGGCCTGGCCAAGGAAGTGGCCGACGAAGGCATCCGCGTGAACGCGGTGCGCCCCGGCGTGATCGACACCGATATCCACGCCTCCGGCGGCCTGCCCGACCGCGCCGCCGCGCTCGGGCCGCAGATCCCGATGCGGCGCGCCGGTACCGCCGACGAAATTGCGGGCGCCATCGTGTGGCTGCTCTCGGCCGAGGCGAGCTACACCACCATGGCCCTGCTGGACATCGCCGGAGGGCGCTGAGCCATGAGCACCTCGATGGACCTGATCAAGCCGCTGGTCACGCTGGTGGCCATCGTCAACCCGCTGGCCATCGTGCCGTTCTTCATCCACTACACGCAGGGCTACAGCGACGCGCAGCGCCGGCACACCGTGCGCATGTCGGCCTTCAGCGCCTTCGTGGTGATCGCGGTGAGCGCGCTGCTCGGCCTGCAGCTGCTGTCGTTCTTCGGCATTTCCATCGCAAGCTTCCAGGTCGGCGGCGGCCTGCTGCTGCTCATGAGCTCGATGTCCATGCTCAACGCCAAGCCGGCCGAGAGCAAGACCAACGTCGAGGAGCTGCGCGCCACCGAGGTGAAGGCGTCGATGGGCGCCTCCATCGCGGTGGTGCCGCTCACCATCCCGCTGCTCACCGGCCCGGCCGCCATCTCGACCGTGGTCATCTACGCCGACAAGACGCAGCACCTGTGGGAGCTGGCGGTGCTGGTGGGCTACGGCGTGGTGGTGGCGCTGGCGACCGCGGTGGCGTTCTCGCTCGCGCAGCCCATTGCGCGCGTGCTCGGCAAGACGGGCATCAACATCATGACCCGGCTGATGGGCCTGATCCTGGCTGCGCTCGCGGTGGAGGTGATGGCCGACGGGCTCGGCAAGCTGTTCCCGATCCTGTCGAAGGTGGCCTGAAGCCGCCCGAGCACGGGCTGAAGGTTCAGGCCAGCATCTTCTCGATGATCTTCCAGTGCGCGGGCTCCACCGGCGTGATCGACAGCCGGTTGCCCTTGCGCAGCACCACCAGCTCGGCCAGTTCGGGCTTCTCGCGCAGCTCGGGCAGCGCCAGCAGCCGCGTCTTGCGCAGCGCCTTCACGTCCACCAGCAGCCAGCGCGGGTCTTCCGGCTTCGACTTCGCGTCGTAGTACGGCGACTTGGCATCGAACTGCGTCGGGTCGGGCTTCACGCCCGACGCCACCCGCGCGATGCCGGCAATGCCCGGCTCCGGGCAGCTCGAGTGATAGAACAGCACGCCGTCGCCCACCTTCATGCCGTCGCGCATGAAGTTGCGTGCCTGGTAGTTGCGCACGCCGGTCCACGCCACGGTGGCGCCGGGCGCGGCGAGCGCATCGTCGATCGAGACCTCGTCGGGCTCGGATTTCATCAGCCAGTAGCTGGCGGCAATGGCGGAGTTCGTGGGCATGGTCCCGTCATGGTGTCACATAGTCCGACACCACGACCCACTTGCCGTCCTTGATCTGCGACAGGCGCGACTGGTCGTTGCCCAGCCGCTTGGTGGCCGTGTAGGTGCTCTTCGGGCTGCCGAACATGTCGGGCTCGAAGGTCATGCCGTCCATCGCCTTGATGAAGCTGTCGGTCGTGAGGTTCGGGCCGGCCTTGGTCGCCGCCTTGATGAACGAATCGACGATCACGTAGCCGTACACCGAGAACACGGTCGGGTCTTCGTTGAACTTGGTCTTGTACTTGTTGGCCCAGAAGCGCAGCGGCTGCGACTGTTCGTCGGTGTAGGGGTTCTGCACGGTCATGGTGGCGTACACGCCGTCCATCGCCTTGCCGCCGAGCTTGTGGATCAGGTCGGTGTAGGCCGCGCTGGAGCCCAGGAAGGTCGGGTTGAAGCCGGTCTTGCGCGCCTCGCCCACGGTGCCGATGGTCTCGCGGATGATGGTGCCCAGCACCACCAGGTCGCAGTTGGCGGCCTTCATCTTCGCGACCTGCGAGCTGAAGTCGGTGGCGCCGCGCTTGAACGAGGTCTTCTCGGCCAGCTCCATGCCCGCGGCCTTGAGCCCGGCCTCGGCGCCGCGCTGCACCTCGAGCCCGAACTCGTCGTCCTGGTAGATGGTGCAGACCTTCTTGGCGCCCTTGTCCTTCACCATCTTCGGCAGCGCCAGGCGAATCTGGTCGTAGTAGGTGGCCGCGAACGAATACTTCAGCCGGTTCAGCGGCTCGTACATTTCGCGCGCCGCGGTGATGGGCATGTAGTTGACGATGTTCTTGTCGAACTGCACCGGCATCGCCGCCATGTTCTGCGCCGTGCCGATGTGGCCGGCCATGATGAAGATCTTTTCCTGGTTCACCAGCTTCTGCGCGGCCAGCACCGCCTTCTTCGGGTCGTAGCCCGAGTCCTCGACGAACAGCTTGAGCTTGCGCCCGTTCACGCTGCCCTGCTCGTTGAGTTCGTCCACGCGCAGCTGCATGCCGTTGCGCGCCTGCTTGCCGAAGCCCGCGAGCGGGCCCGAGAGGTCCTGGATGGTGCCGATGCGGATCTCGTCCTTGCTCACGCCCTGCTGCTGCGCGGACGCGAGCGTCGCGATCAGGCCCAGCACGGCCAGCGTCGTCAGTGTCTTGAGCTTCATGCGGTTGTCTCCTCGGGTTGGCGAAAAAAACGGATCTGCAATGGCAGCGGCGTCAGCGGTTCAGAGGCGTCAGCGGTACATCGCCTCGATGCGCTCCGCGTACTTCGTCTGCACCAGCTTGCGCTTGAGCTTCATCGTGGGCGTGAGCTCCTCGTCCTCGGCGCTGAGCTGCGTCTCGAGCAGAAAGAACTTCTTGATCTGCTCGACGCGCGCGAACCTGGCGTTGACGCGGTCGATCTCGCCCTGGATCAGGTCCTGCACTTCGCGCGTGCGCGTCAGGCTCTCGTAGTTGCTGAACGGCACGTCGTGGTCCTGCGCAAACTTCTCGACGTTCTCCTGGTCGATCATGACGATCACCGTGAGGTAGGGCTTCTTGTCGCCGATGACCACGGCATCGGTGATGTAGAGGCTGAACTTGAGCTCGTTCTCCAGCTCGCTGGGCGTCACGTTCTTCCCCCCCGCCGTGATGATGATGTCTTTCATCCGGTCGGTGATGCGGAAATACCCGTCCTCGTCCATCACGCCCACGTCGCCCGTGTGCAGCCAGCCGTCGGCGTCGATGGTCTCGGCCGTCTTCTCCGGCAGGTTGAGGTAGCCCATGAAGACGTTCGGCCCGCGCACCAGGATCTCGCTGGTGGCCGCGTCGATGCGCACCTCGTTGTAGGCCGTGGCCGGCCCGATCGACCCCGGCTTGATGCGCGCGGCCGGCACCGCGGTCGAGGCGCCGCACGACTCCGTCATGCCCCACACCTCCAGCATCGGCACGCCCAGCGCCAGGTACCACTTCACCAGCTCGGGCGAGATGGGCGCCGCGCCCGTCACCAGGAAGCGCGCGCGGTGGATGCCGATGAGCTTGCGCGCGTTGTCCAGCGCCAGCACCCGCGCCAGCCTGAACTTGAACTTCAGCAACGCACCGACCGGCTCGCCCGCCAGCACGCGGCCGGCAATCTGCTCGCCCACGCCGATGCTCCACCTGTAGGCTGCCTGCTGCAGCGGGCTGGCTTCCTTCAGCGCGATCATCACGCCCGAGTAGAACTTCTCCCACACCCGCGGCACCGCCGTGAACACCGTCGGCGCAATCTCGCGCACGTTCTCCGGCACGGTCTCGGGGTTCTCCACGAAGTTGAGGATCGAGCCGGTGTACATCGCGAAGTACTCGCCGCCCATGCGCTCGGCGATGTGGCACAGCGGCAGGAAGCACATGCGCTCGTCGGTCTCGTCCTGCGCAATGAGCGAGTTGTAGCCGCGCGCGGTGTACACCAGCCCCGCATGGCTGTGCATCGCGCCCTTGGGCTTGCCGGTGGTGCCCGAGGTGTAGACCAGGATCGCCAGGTCTTCCGGACGGCAGGCCGCCACGGTGCGCTCCACCGCCTGCGGGTCGGTCGCCAGGTGCTGGCGCCCGAGGGCGCGCAGCGCGTCGAGGCTCATCACCGCCGCGTCGTCGAGGTCGCGCAGGCCCTCCATGTCGAACACGACCACGCAGCGCAGCCCCGGCAGGCCGGCGCGCACCTCGAGCGCCTTGTCGAGCTGCTCGTCGTCCTCCACGAACAGCACCGTGGTGCGCGAGTCTTCGCACAGGTAGTGCACCTGCGAGGCCGCGTCGGTCGGGTAGATGCCGTTCGACACACCGCCGCAGCTCAGCACGGCCAGGTCGGCCAGCACCCATTCGATGACCGTGTTCGACAGGATCGACGCGCACTCGCCCGGCGCGAAGCCGATCGCCTGCAGCCCCGCCGCGATCTCGCGCACCGCGTCGCCCGTCCGGTGCCAGCTCCAGCTGCGCCAGATGCCGAGTTCCTTCTGCCGCATCCAGACCGCGTCGCCGCGCTGCTTCACGGCGTTCCAGAACATGGCGGAAACGGTGTCGCCCGGCACGACCACGTCGGTGCGCGGGGCGAAGGTGTTCAGGTCCCAGAGTCCTTGCATGGCGGCTATCTCCAGGTCTTCTTCTTTTTCCAGCGCCGCTCGCCGCGCACGCCGTCGTCCTTCACGCCGAGGTAGAACTCCTTGATGTCGTCCTTCTCGCGCAGGCGTTCGCAGGCGTCCTCCATCACGATGCGGCCGTTCTCCAGCACGTAGCCGTGGTCGGCCGCGTTCAGCGCCATGTTGGCGTTCTGCTCGACCAGCAGGATCGTGGTGCCGCGCTCGCGGTTGATGCGCACCACGATCTCGAAGATCTCCTTCGTCAGCTTGGGGCTCAGGCCGAGGCTCGGTTCGTCCAGAAGAATGAGGTGCGGCGCGGCCATGATCGCGCGCGAAATGGCCAGCATCTGCTGCTGCCCGCCCGACAGCAGCCCCGCGTCCTGCGTGGCGCGTTCGCGAAGAATGGGAAAGTAGGCGTAGACCGTTTCCATGTCGCGCGCCACGCCGTCGCGGTCCTTGCGGGTGTAGGCGCCCATCAAGAGGTTGTCCTTCACCGACAGCAGCGGGAAGACCTCACGGCCTTCGGGCACGTGGCTCAGGCCTTGCTGCACGATGCAGGCCGGGTCCTTGGCGGTGATGTCCTTGCCCTGGAACTCGATGCTGCCCTTGCGCGGATCGATGATGCCGGAGATGGTCTTGAGGATGGTCGTCTTGCCCGCGCCGTTGGAGCCCAGCACCGTGGCGATCTCGCCCTTGCGGACCTTCAGGCTCACGCCGCGGATCGCCTTGATCGGCCCATAGGCACTCTCGACGTTGAGCAGTTGCAAGACCACCTCGCTCATGCCGCCACCCGCCTCAGGCTGCTCACGTCGTCCACCGTTCCCAGGTAGGCCTCGACCACCCGCGCATCCGCCTGCACCTCGCCCGGGGAGCCCGTGGCCAACACCTCGCCCATGTTCATCGCCAGCACCCGGTCGGACACCTTCGACACCAGCGACATGTCGTGCTCGACCATCAGCACCGAAACGCCCAGCTCGTGCTGGATGTCCTGGATCCAGAACGCCATGTCGGCCGTCTCTTCCACGTTGAGGCCGGAAGAAGGTTCGTCGAGCAGCAGCAGCTTGGGCTCGGTGCACAGCGCGCGCGCCAGCTCGACGACCTTGCGTACGCCGTAGGGCAAGCCCGCCACCATCGAATCGCGGTGGTGCTGCAGGTCGAGCAGCTCGATCACCTGCTCCGCCTTCTCGCGCGCCTCGATCTCCGCGCGCCGCGTGGTCGGCGTGAAGAACACCTCGCTCCAGAACCCCGTCTGGCGGTGCGTGTGGCGCCCGATCAGCAGGTTGTGCAGCACCGTCGCGTGCTCGAACAGCTCGATGTTCTGGAAGGTGCGCGCAATGCCCAGCGCCGCGATGGCGTGCGGCGCCTGCTGCGTCAGCGCGATGGGGCCGCGCTCTTCGCCGTGCCAGGTGATCTGGCCCGTGGTCGGCGTGTAGATGCGGCTGATCAGGTTGAACACCGTCGTCTTGCCCGCGCCGTTCGGCCCGATCAGCGTGAACACCTCGCCGCGGCGCACGTCGAAGCTCACCTTGTTGACCGCGAGCACGCCGCCGAAGCGCACGCTCAGGTCCTTGGCCGACAGGAGGATGTCGCCGCTCATCTCAGGCGGTCCGACTTGGTGAACGACTTCTGCCGCTTGAACAAGCCCCTGCGGTAGAACGGAAAGAGCTGCAGCCAGGTGCGCACCTTGAGCCAGCGGCCGTACAGCCCCAGCGGCTCGAACAGCACGAACGCGATCAGCACCAGCCCGTACACCAGTCCCTGCAGCCCCGGCGCCTGGCCGATGGCCTCGGGCAGCCAGTCCTTGCCGATGGAAATGAGTTGCGGCATCGCGATCAAAAAGATCGCGCCCAGGAACGCGCCGTGCACCGAGCCGAGCCCGCCGATCACCACCATCAGCAGCAGGTCGATCGACTGCAGGATGCTGAACTGGTCGGGCGAGATGAAGCTCAGCTTGTGCGCATACAGCGCACCGCCGAGCCCCGCGAGCGCGGCAGAGATCGCGAACGACATCGTCTTGTAGCGCGCCAGGTGGATGCCCATGCTCTGCGCGGAAATCTCCGAGTCGCGGATCGCCACGAAGGCGCGGCCCGTCGGCGAGCGCAGCAGGTTCAGGATGCCCAGCGTCGCCACCACCGCCACCACCAGGCACAGAAAGTAGAAGCCGTCGCCCGAGCCCAGCGACCAGCCGAAGAGCTGCGGCGCCTTCACGTGCAGGCCGGCGTTGCCGCCCGTCACGCTCTCCCAGCGCGCGAACACCTCCTCGACGATGAAGCCGAACGACAGCGTCGCAATGCCCAGGTAGATGCCCTTCACGCGCAACGCGGGCAAGGCCACCACCACGCCCACCGCCGCCGCCAGCGCGGCCGAGGCAATCAACGCCAGCGGGAACGGCACCCCCATGTTCGTCAGCACGCCCTGCGTGTACGCACCCGCGCCGAGAAACGCCGCATGCCCGATGGAGAACTGCCCCGTGAACCCCGCCAGCAGCATCAGCCCCAGGCCGACGATGCCGTAGATCAGCACGAAGGTCAGTTGCGCCAGCCAGTACTCGTCGATGACCCACGGCGCGGCCACCAGGAACGCGACGAGCAGGCCGTACCAGAACACGTGCCCGCCATGGCGCGCGAGGCGGATGTCCTGGTCGTAGCTGGTCTTGAAGATGAAGCGCATGGTCAGGTCCGCCGCCGGGCCGCCCCAAGGCGGACCTGCCCCCCCGCGGGGGGCAGCGAGTACACGAAGTGACGAGCGTGGGGGCGCATTTGCTTTACACCTTCTTGCGCAGCTTCTCGCCGAACAGACCGTTCGGCTTGATCATGAGCATCAGCAGCACCACGATGTACGGCGCCGTGTCCTTGAAACCGTCGGGCAGGTAGAAGCCCGCGAACGACTCGACGATGCCGATCACCAGCCCGCCGACGATCGCGCCCGGCAGGCTGCCGAAGCCGCCCACCACCGCCGCCGGAAAGGCCTTGAGCCCGATGAAGCCCATGTTCGCGTGCACGAAGGTGATGGGCGCGAGCAGCATGCCCGCAATGGCCGCCACCGCCGCCGCCAGGCCCCACACCAGCCCGTTGAGCCGCTTCACGGGAATGCCCATGTAGTAGGCCGCGAGCTGGTTCTGCGAAGACGCCTGCATCGCGATGCCCAGCTTGCTGTAGCGGAACATCGCGAACAGCAGGCCGCACAGGATGGCCGTGGCGATGATGATGGCCAGCTGCTCCAGGTTGACCACCAGCTCGCCCAGCTTCCAGATCTGGTCCTTGTAGGGCACGGCCAGCGTGTGGGTCTCGGTGCCGATGCCCGGCACCATGGTGATGAGCCCGCGCGCCACGTAGGCAATGCCGATGGTCAGCATCACGATGGAGAACTGCGGCTGCCCCAGGATCGGGCGGATCACCACCAGCTCCAGCAGCACGCCGAAGGCCGCCATCGCCACCACCGCCAAGATTGCAGCGAGCCAGAACGGCAGGCCGAACAGCGACATGCCCGCGAACGCACCGAAGGCGCCGAGCATCATCAGGTCGCCCTGCGCGAAGCTCACCGTTTCGGTGGCCTTGTAGATCAGCACGAAGCCCAGCGCGATCAGCCCGTAGATGCAACCTTGCGCAATGCCCGACAGCAGGAGTTGAAGGATCTGCATGGGTCCTTCGTCTCGCGCTCAGTGCCGCAAGCCGCCGGCCGCGTCGTGCAGCGCAAGGCGGCGCGAGCCGGCCAGGATGTCGCTGGGCTTGAGGCCGTAGACCTGGCGGATCGAATGGCTGAAGTGCGTCGAGTCGGGGTAGCCCGTGTCCAGCGCGATGTCGGTCAGCGTGCTGGCCTGGCGCACGTAGCGCAGCAGGCTGCGCGCGCGCTTCCAGGCCCTGAACGCCCTGAAGGCCATGCCCGTCTCCTGCTTGAACAGGTGCAGGAAGCGCGAGAACGACAGGTGCACCGAGGCCGCGCAGTCTTCGGCCGACATGGGCGCGGCCGGGTCGGCGTTGATGGCGTCGGCCACCTTGCGGATGCGCGGATCGAGCGCGCGCGGCGCGAGGCTTTCGCCGAAGAACGTCGCGTCGAAGTCGAAGCCCTCGAAGTCGGTGCCGCGCTGCGAGGCGGCCAGCAGCTGCGCATGGGCGTCGCGCACGCGCTGCACGAAGGCCGGTGCTTCCACCGGGCCGCAGTGCTGCAAGAAGGCCGGCATGCGCGCGGGGTCGACCGACTCCGACTCGATGATCAAACTGAAGATGAGCGGGTGCGCGCTCTCCACCTGGTGCGGCACGTGCGGCGGCACCACGATGAGTTCACCGCTCTGCCAGGCCCCGCCGCCGATGCGGATGCGGTTGGGCGGCGCGCCGGCGGGCGACACGCACACGCCGTGTCCACCCATCGTGCGCTCGGCGGCAGCGCCGAGCAGGCCGGCATAGAACACGCGGTGCGGCGTGAGCCACATCAGCCGTTCGCCCTGCCGTGCGGCGCCGCTCTGGCTCGGCGTCGTCCTCGATCGCTGCATGGTGTTTGTCTCCTGCATCGGTGGACGTCCACGCGGGGGTGGCGTCTTTGTTGGCTGGATCGTAGCGGCGCGGACCGTCCGCGCGGCAGCGATTTGCGCGGGGACTTTCCCTAGGCCGCGGCGAACGCGCGGCGCAGCTCCGAGGCACACAGCGCAACGCCCGTGTTGGCCTCGTCGAGCACCTTGCCCATGGTGATGAAGCCATGGATCTGGCGCTCGAAGCACACGTACGCCGCGCTGTTGCCGGCGGCGGTGAGCGCCTGCGCATAGGCGGCGCCCTCGTCGCGCAGCGGGTCGTGGCCGGCCGTGACCACCAGCGCCGGCGGCAGGCCCGCCAGGTCGGCGTGCAGCAGCGGCGAGGCGCGCCAGTCGAGGTCGTGCGCGGGGTCGCTGATGTAGTGGTCGTGAAAGTACGCCATCGTGTCGCGGGTCAGCAGGTAGCCCTGCCCGTTGGCCTGGTGCGAGGGATGGCCGCGGCGCATGTCGGTGGCCGGGTAGATCAGCAGCTGGTACGCAATGGGCAGGTCGCCGGCATCGCGCGCGGCAATCGCCACCACGGCCGCCAGGTTGCCGCCCGCGCTGTCGCCGCCCACGGCGAGGCGGCTCGCATCGAGCCCCAGCGTCGCGGCTTCGCGGCGCACCCAGCGGGTGGCGGCGAGCACGTCGTCCACCGCAGCGGGGAAGCGGTGCTCCGGCCCCATGCGGTAGTCGACCGCGACCACTGCGCAGCCGGCGCCGTTGGCCAGCTCGCGGCACAGCACGTCGTGCGTGTCGAGATCGCCGATGACCCAGCCGCCGCCGTGGAAGTACACCAGCACCGGCAGCGGGCCGGCGCCCGACCCCAGCGGGCGGTACAGCCGCACCGGAATGGGGCCGTGCGGGCCGTCCGCGGCCAGGTCGCGCACCTCGGCCACTTCGGCGGGCAGCGGTTGCGTGGCGGCGCGGCGCTCTCGGTAGAAGGCGCGCGCGTCGGCGGGCGAGAGGGTGTGGGTCGGCGGAATGCCGCGCGCCTCGATGAAGTCGAGCAAGGCGCGCGCCTGGGGATGCAGCATGGAGTCTCCGGGGGTCGGGTGGGTGTCACTCGATCTTCCCGCACCATGCCCGCGCCGTTGCGGCGCGGCTTGCGAAAACTGGCTACCCGGGCCGCGTCAACGGCTCAGCGCGGGTTCACCCGCACAAGGGCCAGGAAGCGCTTCAGGCCTTGCGCGGCTTCACGCGCGAAGCGGCTTCCTTGGCCAGCGCGCGGGCCGTGTCGGTGTCGGCCGCGTGCACCAGGGCCACGCCCATGCGGCGCTTGGTGAAGCTCTCGGGCTTGCCGAACAGGCGGATGTCGCTGCCGGGCACCTGCAGCGCCTCGGCCACGCCGTCGAAGGCGATGCCGGTGGCGTCCACGCCACCGTAGATCACCGCACTGGCGCCCGGGCTCTTGAGCGAGGTGTCCACCGGCAGGCCGAGGATGGCGCGCGCATGCAGCTCGAACTCGTTCTGCCATTGCGTGGCCATGGTGACCATGCCGGTGTCGTGCGGGCGCGGGCTCACTTCGCTGAACCAGACCTCGTCGCCCTTCACGAACAGCTCCACGCCGAACAGGCCCTGGCCGCCCAGGTCGGCCGTGACGGCCTGCGCGATCTGCTGCGCCTTCTGCAGCGCGGCGGGCGCCATCGGGTGCGGTTGCCAGCTTTCCACGTAGTCGCCGCTCACCTGCACGTGGCCGATGGGGTCGCAGAACTTGGTTTCCACGGCGCCGGCGCCGTCCTGGGCGCGCACCGTCAGCAGCGTGATCTCGTAGTCGAAGTCGATGAAGCCCTCGACGATCACGCGGCCATGGCTCACGCGGCCGCCGGCCATGGCGTAGTCCCAGGCCTTCTGCACGTCGGCGGGGCCGTCGATCTTGCTCTGGCCCTTGCCGGAGCTGCTCATCACGGGCTTCACGATGCAGGGGTAGCCAATGCCGGCGTCGATGGCCGCCTGCAGCTCGGCCAGCGAGTCGCAGAACTTGTAGGGGCTGGTGGGCACGCCGAGCGTCTCGGCGGCCAGGCGGCGGATGCCTTCGCGGTCCATCGTGAGGCGGGCGGCGCGGGCCGTGGGAATCACGCGCACCACGCCGGCGTCTTCGAGCTGCTGCAGCATGGGCGTGGCGATGGCCTCGATCTCGGGCACCACCAGCGTGGGCTTCTCGGCCTCGATCAGCGCCTTGAGCTGCGCGGGGTCGCTCATGGTGATGGTGCGCGCGTGGTGCGCGACCTGCTGGCCGGGGGCGTTCTCGTAGCGATCGACCGCGATGGTCTCGACACCAAGGCGCTGCAGGGCGATCAGCACCTCCTTGCCGAGTTCACCGGAGCCAAGCAGCATCACGCGGGTGGCGGAGGGGGAAAGGGGGGTGCCGAGGGTGGTCATGGTCGGGAATCAGGGGGAGCGGATGAATCGGGAAAAGGGACAAAAAGCAACCGCAGGACTGTAAGCCACCCACGCGCCGGCCGTGTCACACGCGGCAACGGCGCGGCCCTGGGGCTGATTCACAATCGATGCCTTGCCGTGGCGTCCGCCCCGCGCGCCCCCTTCCCTTTTTTTGTTTTCCTCAAGGAGTTCTCTCATGGCTATCCAGACTGTCGGCATCATCGGCGCCGGAACAATGGGCAACGGCATCGCGCAGGCCTGCGCGGTGGCCGGCGTGAAGGTGGTGATGGTCGACATCGCCCAGGCGGCCGTCGACAAGGGCCTGGCCACCGTGTCGGGCAGCCTCGACCGCCTGATCAAGAAAGAGAAGCTCACCGCCGAGCAGAAGACCGCCGCGCTGGCGCTCATCAAGGGCTCGACCAACTACGAAGACCTGAAGAGCGCGCAACTGGTCATCGAGGCCGCCACCGAGAACCACGCGCTGAAGCTCAAGATCCTCAAGCAGGTCGACGACATGCTGCCGGCCGAAGTGATCGTCGCGTCGAACACCTCGTCGATCTCCATCACGCAGCTGGCCGCGGCCACCTCGCGCCCCGACCGCTTCATCGGCATGCACTTCTTCAACCCGGTGCCGATGATGGCGCTGGTGGAGCTGATCCGCGGCTACCTCACGAGCGACGCCACGCACGACACGGTGAAGGAACTGGCCGAGCGCCTGGGCAAGTCGCCCATCACGGTGAAGAACGCGCCGGGCTTCGTGGTCAACCGCATCCTGGTGCCGATGATCAACGAGGCCTTCTTCGTGCTGTCCGAAGGCATTGCCACCGCGGAAGACATCGACGCGGGCATGAAACTGGGCTGCAACCAGCCCATCGGCCCGCTGGCGCTGGCCGACATGATCGGCCTGGACGTGTGCCTGGCCGTGATGGAGGTGTACCTCGAGCAGTTCGGCGACTCCAAGTACCGCCCCTGCCCGCTGCTGAAGGAAATGGTCGCCGCGGGCCAGCTGGGCCGCAAGACCGGCCGCGGCGTCTACACGTACTGATCCGGCACACAAGAAGAACAACGGAGACAGACACCATGACCGCCACGCCCACCACCCCACCGGCAGAAGGCTGCATCGACACCCAGGTGCTCGACCACGTGCTGCTGATCGGCATCAACCGCCCGGCCAAGCGCAACGGCTGGACGCCGCCGATGTTCAAGCAGCTGGCCGAGGCCTACACCCGGCTGGACGACGACCCGAACCTGCGCGTGGGCGTGCTGCATGCCTTCGGCGACCACTTCACGGCGGGCCTCGACCTGCCGGCGGTGGCCGAGTACATGAAGCGTGGCGAGAAGGCGATTCCGCAGGGCCTGGTGGAGCCGCACGACTTCGGGCTCGAAGGCTACCGCCGCCGCACCAAGCCGATGGTGGTGGCCGTGAAGGGCATCTGCTTCACGGTGGGCATCGAGCTGATGCTGGGCGCCGACATCGTGGTGGCGGCCGACGACTGCCGCTTCTCGCAGATGGAAGTGCAGCGCGGCATCATGGCCACGGGCGGCGCCACGCTGCGCATGGCCGAGCGCGCCGGCCTGGGCAATGCCATGCTGCACCTGCTCACGGCCGACGAGTTCGGCAGTGCCGAGGCCTTCCGCCTGAACTTCGTGCAGAAGGTGGTAGCGGCGGGCGAAGAGCTCGACGCGGCGCTGGCCATTGCGCAGCGCATCGCGGCCCAGGCGCCGCTGGCGGTGGTGGCCACGCGGCTCAATGTGCTGAAAGCCATCGAGCACGGCCCGCTGGCTGCCGTGTCGGAGTTCATCGAGACGCAGAAGCGCCTGTCGAACAGCGAGGACGCCGCCGAGGGCGTGCGCTCTTTCGTCGAACGCCGTCCCGCGCGCTTCAGCGGCCGTTGATCACCCGCACCGGCCTCGCCATGTCCCTATTCATTCGCACGGCGCTTGCCGCCGTGGTCACCCTGCTTGCAGTGAACACCACTTCCGCCCAGACCCCCACGCCGGCCGCGCTCCCGGACCCCGCGGCCACCTCGGTCGACGCGCTGGGCTGGATGAAGGGCTTTCCGCCCCCGCCCGACAAGCTCATCACCTTCGACAACCCGGCCGGCGGCGTGTTTCCGCGCACGCGCTGGAGCTTCTCGCACGTGCGCGAGACCGTGCCCACGGCCAACGTGTGGCGCGGCAGCGGCGCGGCCAGCCCGCTGCCCTCGGGCACGTCGCCGGTGCAGATCGAGGCCGTCACGTTCAAACCCCTGGGCACGGACCAGACGCTGAACTTCGCGCAGATGATCTCCGGCACCTACACCGACGGCATCCTCGTGATGCACCGCGGCCAGGTGGTCTACGAGAAGTACTTCGGCGCGCTCACGCCCGAGCGCCCGCACATCGCGATGTCGGTCACCAAGTCCTTCGTGGGCACGCTGGCGGCCATCCTCGCGGACGAAGGCAAGCTCGACCCTGCCGCGCCGGTCACCAAATACATACCCGAACTGAAAGACACGGCCTACGGCGACGCCACCGTGCGCCAGGTGATGGACATGACCGTGGGCGTGCACTACTCCGAGAACTACGCCGACCCGAAGGCCGAAATCTGGGACTACGCCCGTGCCGGCGGCATGCTCACGCAGGGCGCCAACTACACCGGCCCGAAGTCGTTCTACGAGTTCCTCGTCACGCTGAAGAAGGAAGGCGAGCATGGCGACGCCTTTGCCTACAAGACGGTCAACGCCGAGGTGCTGGCCTGGGTTCTTCGCCGCGCCAGCGGCCAGTCGCTGGCCGAGCTGCTGAGCGAGAAGATCTGGCGGCGCATCGGCGCCGAGCAGGACGCGTACTTCATGGTCGACCGCATCGGCACCGAGTCGGGCGGCGGCGGCCTGAACACCGTGCTGCGCGACCTGGCCCGCTTCGGCGAGACGCTGCGCAACGGCGGGCGCGCCTCCAACGGGCAGCAGGCCATTCCCAAGGCGGTGGTGGACGACATCCAGCGCGGCGGCGACCCGGCGAAGTTCGCGAAGGCCGGCTATGCGCTGCTCAAGGGCTGGTCGTACCGCGACATGTGGTGGGTGTCGCACAACCCGCACGGCGCCTACATGGCACGCGGCATCCACGGCCAGAGCATCTACGTGGACCCGAAGGCCGAGATGGTGATCGTGCGCTACGCGGCGCACCCGGTGGCCGCCAACGGCGCCAACGATCCGCTCACGCTGCCCGCGTTCCAGGCGATGGGCGAGGCGCTGATGCGGCCCTGACCGCAGGCCTCAACTGGAAGCCCGTTCGCGGGCGATCACCAGCAGCCCGTCCATGATCAGACTCTCGACCAGCTCGAAGTGCCCGTTCATCACGGGCGCCATCTTCCAGCCCGCGCCGCCGGTCATGTAGCAGGCCGGCTCGGCGCCGCAGTGCGAGCGCACGTGCTGCACCATGCGCTCCACGGCCCCGGCAATGGCGTAGGTGCCGCCGCTGGTCAGCGCGTCGCTGGTGTTGGTGGGAAATTCGCGCACCTCGCCGGTCGGCACGTGCAGCCCGGCCGTGCCCGACTCCAGCGCGCGCAGCATGATGCCGTGGCCCGGCAGGATCAGCCCGCCCAGGAACTTGCCGTCGGCGTCGATGGCCTCGACCGTCACGGCCGTGCCGATCATCACCACCACCATCGGGCGCGTTTCGCGACCGGCCTGTTCGGCCAGCATGCGGTGGCGCGCGCCGATCATGGCCACGAAGCGGTCGGCGCCCAGGCGCGTGGGGTGGTCGTAGCCGTTCACGATGCCGGCCTCGCCCGCGCTCGACATGACCCAGCGCGGCGTGCAGTCGAAGCGTTCGTTGATCTGCTCCTCGGCGCGCCGGCGCACCGCGTCGCCGGCCACCACGCAGCCCAGCATGGACGCGGGCGCGGGCAGGTCGGCCCACGGGCCGTCGCCCAGCCGTTCGATGTGGTCGAGGAATTCGGCGCCCTGCGCCTGCAACGCGGCACCGGGGCGGGCCGAGTCGTAGAGCGCCCACTTGAGGCGGGTGTTGCCGATGTCGATGGCGAGGAAGGGGGATGACATGCGCGGGATTATTGCGACTTTGTGACGAGTCTTGCTGACGCGGGTCGCCGCAACCGGCCCTGGCCGTCGCATATGCGGCATGGGCCTACGCCGGGCAGGCGCGTTACGCCCCACCATTTCTCTGCCTGACCCAACCACTGCACACACCGCACAAGGAGAGAACCATGGGATTGCTCAGCTTCATCAAGGAGGCCGGTGAAAAGCTGTTCGGCGGATCGTCGGCCCACGCCGCCACGCCCGACACACCCGACGCGAACACCGCCGCCGCCGCGGCCATCAAGACCTACATCGAGACCCAGAACCTCGGCCTCACGGCGCTGGTGGTGACCTACACGGCCAGCAGCGGCGTGGTCACCCTCGCGGGCAACGCGCCTTCGCAGGAAGCCAGCGAGAAGGCCTCGCTGGCCGCGGGCAACGTGGCCAACGTGACCAGCGTCGACAACGACCTGGTGGCCCCGGCCGCCCCACCCGCGCAGTACCACGACGTGATGAAGGGCGACACGCTCTCGGCCATTTCGAAGAAGTACTACGGCGATGCCAACAAATACAACGCGATCTTCGAGGCGAACAAGCCGATGCTGAGCAACCCGGACAAGATCTATCCGGGGCAGAAGCTGCGGATTCCGCCGTTGAACTGAGCTTCTTTCAGTCGTTCTTTTTCAGAAAAGCCCACGGCGTGCCGTGGGCTTTTCTGTTTTACCTTGCTCTGCCTGCCCCGGGGCGGGCACCGGTTCGGACGCAGTTCGGCAGCAGTTAAGCTGCGGCCAACATAAAAATGTGCGAACGATTCAGTTGATGAACCACCAAGCCCTCTCGTCCTTCATTTGGTCCGTCGCCGACCTTCTGCGCGGCGACTACAAGCGGTCCGAATACGGTCGCGTCATCTTGCCCTTCACCGTGCTGCGCCGACTGGATTGCGTGCTGGAAGCCAGCAAAGCCGCCGTCCTGAAAGAGTTCGATGCCAAGACAAAGGCAGGCCTGAATCCCGAGCCTTTCCTGCTGCGCAAGACCGGTCAGCGCTTCTACAACACGTCCGAGCTGGACCTTGTGAAGCTGCTGGGCGACCAGGACAACATCCGCAAGAACCTCTATGCCTACGTCCAGGCCTTCTCGCCAGCGACACGCGACATCTTCGAGCGCTTCGATTTCTACACCCTGGTCGAACGCCTGGCCAAGACCAACCTGCTTTACCTCGTCACCGAGAAGTTCGCCGGCATCGACCTGCACCCAGAGACGGTGGACAACGCCAGCATGGGCCTGGTTTTTGAAGAGCTGATACGCAGGTTTGCCGAAGACTCCAACGAAACAGCCGGAGAGCACTTCACCCCGCGCGAGGTTATCCGTCTGATGGTGAACCTGCTGTTCATTGAGGACGACGACGTGCTCACCCCAGGCAATGCCGTTGTACGCACCATCTACGACCCGACAGCAGGAACCGGGGGCATGCTCTCGATTGCCAGCGAGTACCTGTTGGAGCACAACCCGCAGGCACGGCTGACCGTGTACGGCCAGGAACTCAACGACGAGTCTTACGCCATCTGCAAAGCAGACATGCTCATCAAGGAGCAGGAGGTTGCCAACATTGCTGCTGGCAACACGCTGAGCGATGACGGTCACAGCAAGCGCAAATTCGACTACATGCTCTCCAACCCACCTTTTGGCGTGGAATGGAAGAAGGTCGAGAAGGCGATTCGCCAGGAGCATGAGGCCAAGGGATTCGACGGCCGCTTCGGTCCTGGCCTGCCGCGCGTGTCCGACGGCTCCATGCTGTTCCTGATGCACCTGCTGTCGAAGATGCGTCCCGCCAAGGACGGTGGCAGCCGCTTCGGCATCGTGCTCAACGGTTCGCCGCTGTTCACCGGCGGCGCCGGCAGCGGCGAGAGCGAAATCCGCCGCTACGTGCTGGAGAACGATCTGGTGGAGGCCATCGTCGGCCTGCCCACCGACATGTTCTACAACACCGGCATCGCCACCTACGTCTGGATTCTGTCGAACAAGAAACTGGCCGAGCGCAAGGGCCGTGTGCAGCTCATCGATGCCAGCGGCTTCTGGCAGAAGATGCGCAAGAGCCTGGGCTCCAAGCGCAAGGAGATGAGCGACGCGCACATCGCCACCGTCACGCGCCTGTTCGGCGACTTTACCGAGGCCGAACTGGTCACGGTCTTCGACGCCGCTGGCCAGGTGCAAGGCGAGCCGCAGCTCTTGACTGGCACCGACAACGCGCCCGTTTCGCCTGAGGGCGGCAAGCTCAAGCGCGTGCCCATCTCGCGCATCTTCAGGAACGATGATTTCGGCTACACCACCATCACCGTCGAGCGTCCGTTGAAAGACGAAGCCGGCAAGCCGGTGCTGGGCCTAAAGGGCAAGCAGAAGGGCAAGCCCCAGCCCGACAGCGCGCTGCGCGACACCGAGAACGTGCCGCTGGCCGAGGACATCCAGGCCTACTTCAAGCGCGAGGTGCTGCCCCACGCGCTCGATGCCTGGATTGACGAGGAGAAGAGCAAGGTCGGCTACGAGATTCCGTTCAACCGCCACTTCTATGTCTTCGAGCCACCGCGTGATCTACACACCATCGATGAAGAGCTGAAGGCCGTTTCGGCCAGCATCATGAGGATGCTGGAGGAGTTGGCGGAATGAGTTTGCCGAGGTATGGACAGTACAAGGACAGTGGGGTGGAGTGGTTAGGCCAAGTACCGGCGCACTGGCGAGTGATGAAGATCAAACGCCTTTCGCCGGTGCAACGAGGCGCGTCACCGCGTCCTATCGATGACCCGAAGTACTTTGATGACGACGGCGAATTTTCATGGGTCCGCATCGCGGACGTATCAGCATCGAATGGGATTCTTTCGACAACGACACAGAGGATGTCCGAATTGGGGGCCTCCCTGAGCGTCAAGATTCAGCCAGGTGACCTCTTCGTGTCCATTGCCGGGACTGTTGGAAAGCCATGCATCACGACGATCAAGGCGTGCATACATGACGGATTCGTCTACTTTCCGATGCTGACGATTCCGCCCGCTTTCCTTTACAGGGTATTTCAGGCAGGAACCTGCTACGCAGGTCTTGGAAAGTTCGGAACCCAACTAAATCTAAACACGGACACCGTTGGCTCAATCTCAATTGCAGTGCCTCCCTTCGAGGAGATTCTGAAAGTTCTGATTTTCCTCGACCGCGAAATCGCCAAGATCGACACGCTAATTGCCGAGCAGGAAAAGCTCATCGCTCTGCTGGCCGAAAAGCGCCAGGCCACCATCTCCCACGCCGTCACTCGCGGCCTCAACCCCGATGCCCCCATGAAGGATTCCGGCGTGGCGTGGTTGGGGGATGTGCCGGCACATTGGGAGGTCACGAGGGTTAAGCGCGTTGTCTCGACCATTGAACAAGGTTGGAGCCCTCAGTGCGAGAACTTCCCGGTCGACGGCCCCGAGGAGTGGGGGGTACTCAAAGTGGGCTGCGTGAACGGCGGAACGTTCGACCACACAGAAAACAAGAAGCTTCCGGTTGAACTAGATCCTTTACCTAAGTACGCCCTCAAGAAGGGTGACCTGCTCATTTCCAGGGCAAATACAAGAGAACTTGTTGGCAGCGCGGCGGTGGTCCCTGCCGACTTTGATCGACTGCTCCTCTGCGACAAGCTGTATCGCCTACGGCTGATTCATGATGAATGTCTGCCGGACTTCGCTGCGGCTTTTCTTGGTACGCAAGAAGCAAGGTCACAAATTGAACTCGACGCCACAGGCGCCAGCAGTTCGATGTTGAACATTGGACAGAGCGTCGTACTGGAGTTGCCGTTGCCGCTGCCGAAACTCGAAGAGCAGGCCAAGATCGTCGAATTTCTTCAGGCCGAAGCTGATCGTCTTGATGCTTTGTCCAACAACTCCCTGCGTGCCATAGCGTTGCTGATGGAACGCCGCTCCGCCCTCATCGCCGCCGCAGTCACCGGCCAAATCGACGTACGCGGCACCGTCACCGTGGAAAGCCCATGACCAGCGCCAGCCCCAAGACCATCCAGATCTTCCTGCCCAGCGGAGAGCCCACGGGCATCCGCGTCGCAGAGATCACCACGCGCATCGTTCAATTGATCGAGGTGCCACGCAAGCGACTGCCCGAGTTCTTCAAGATGGCCGAGAGCACACAGGTCGGCGTGTATTACCTCGTCGCGGTGCCCGAGGACGGCAGCGCGTCGCAGGTCTACATCGGCCAGACGGGCGATTTGCGCGCGCGCCTGGCCAAGCACGACAAGACGAAGGATTTCTGGGAACGGGTGCTGGTGCTGGTGTCGCGCGCGCACTCGCTGACGCCGACGCACGCGCTGTTTCTGGAGTGGCTGAGCATAGACACCGCGCGCAAGGTGGGCCGCTACGGCGACCTGAATGGCAACGCGGGCAGCCGACCGCACACGCCTGCGCCGCTGGAGGCCGAATGCCGCGAGATGTTCGAAACTGCACAAACCTTGCTGGCGACGCTGGGCCACCCTTTGTTCGTGCCGCTGCCGCAGCCCGACGCACGCACGACCGAGACCGAGCTTTTCTACTGCCGCTCGGGCGATGTGGTCGGCCGGGGGCTGTTCACGAACGAAGGCTTCGTGGTGCTGGCCGGCTCGGTCGGGCGCCGGCAACATGTGCCGTCCATCCAGGGCACGAGTGACGAGAGCTTTCGCGAAAAGCTCATCAGCGACGGCGTGATGAAGATCGACGGTGACACCGTGGTGTTCGCCCGCGATCACCTGTTCCGCTCCCCCAGCACGGCGGCGGTGGCCTTGCTTGGCCGTACCGCCAATGGCTGGGTGACGTGGAAAGACCACGCCGGCAAGACCCTCGATGCGGTCAAGCGGCAGGCCATCGGCGCCTGAACAGGCATGGGCCAGGCCGGCGCACCGCACTCGACGCCGCAGCACTTGTAAAACGTCGCCTTATTAGCAACAATCGTCGCCTAATGAGCAACGACTCTTCTTTGATGGACCTGCTGTTCCCCGCCGCGCGCCAGCGCGCGCTGGCGGTGCTGCTGCTGCAGCCGCAGTCGAGCTTCCATCTGCGGGAGCTTGCGCGCCTGACCGACAGCCATGCGGGCACGCTGGCGCGAGAGGTCGACAAGCTGGCGCGCACCGGCCTGCTGCTGCGCAGCGAACAAGGCAACCAGGTGCATTACAGCGCCAACACGGGCCATCCGCTGTTCGATGACCTCGCGGCGCTGTTTCGCAAGACACATGGCGTGGTGCCTGCCGTGCGCGAAGTGCTGGCGCCGCTGGATGCGCAG
The DNA here is from genome assembly GCF_900115445.1 of Variovorax sp. OK605. Taxonomy (NCBI): domain Bacteria; kingdom Pseudomonadati; phylum Pseudomonadota; class Betaproteobacteria; order Burkholderiales; family Comamonadaceae; genus Variovorax; species Variovorax sp. OK605. Next base: position 113,920 of record NZ_FOWL01000020.1, on the reverse strand, counting down.
ATCAGGTTGGCGCTGGTGTTCGGCTCCATCGCGCGTGGCACGCCTTCGCCGGGCAGCGATGTGGACCTGCTGGTGCTGGGCAGCGTGAATTTCATGACGCTGGCTCAGGCGGTGTTTCCTCTGCATGCGGCGCTGGGCCGCGAGGTGAACACGGTGCTCTACACGCCCGAGGAGTTCGCGGAGCGCGCGCGCAGTGGCGATGCGTTCGCGCGCGACATACTGGCCAAGCCAAAGTTGTTCGTGAAGGGAGGAGCCGATGAGCTTGCAGAACTTGCTGGCGATCGGGCGGCTGCAGCCCCACCAGCCTGATGCCGCAGGCATTGCCAAGTTGCTTCAAGCGGCGCGGCGAAACCTGGCCGACGCGCATGTGGCACAGGTCAGCACCGACAACCGCTTCGATGCGGCCTACAAATGCATCATGCAATGCGCGATGCTGGGCTTGTGGTCCAACGGCTACCGCACGTCTACCAGTCAACCGGGCCATCACCAGACGGCCATCCAGAGCCTCGGCCTGACGATGGCGGTGGCGCAGCCGGAGATCATCGTGCTCGATGCGCTGCGTCGGCAACGCAATGTGAGCGACTATGAAGGCGACCCGATTTCCACCGCCACGCTGCAGGCCTGCATGAACCAGGCCGCGCAGTTGCTGGCCCATGCCGAAAGCTGGCTCCGCACACACCGCCCCGATCTCCTGACCCTGCCATGAACCTGCACCAAGAACACCACTTCGAGCGTGAAATCTGCGCTCACCTGGCCGCCAATGGCTGGCTGTATGCCGAGGGGGACGCCGCGCAGTTCGACCGCGCCAGCGGCCTCTTTCTGCCCGATCTGCTGACCTGGGTGGAGACAACGCAGCCGGAGAGCTGGCAGCGCCTGGGCAAGACCCACGGCGCCGCGCTGCCTCAGGTGCTGGCCGAGCGCGTGCGCAAGAACATGAACGAGCGCGGCACGCTGGACGTGCTGCGCCGGGGCGTGGAAATGCTGGGTCTGAAGCAACCGTTAGAGCTGGCCCAGTTCAAGCCGGCGCTGGCCATCAACCCGGCCATTCAGGCGAACTATGCGGCCAACCGGCTGCGCGTGGTGCGCCAGGTCTGCCACTCGCCCAACAACCCCAAGGACGAACTGGACCTGGTGCTGTTTCTCAACGGCGTCGCCGTGGCCACGGCGGAGCTGAAGAGCGACTTCACGCAAAGCGTGCACGATGCCGTGGACCAATACCGCTTCGACCGGCATCCGCAACCCAAGGGCGGCGTACTGGAGCCACTGCTGGGTTTCCCGGGCGGCGCGCTGGTGCACTTCGCGGTCAGCCAGTCCGAGGTGATGATGACGACGCGGCTGGCCGGGCCGGCGACGACTTTTCTGCCGTTCAACCAGGGCAACGCCGGCGGCGCTGGCAACGCCCCCAACCCGGAAGGCTTTGCCACGGCTTACCTGTGGGAGAAGGTCTGGGCCCGCGAAAGCTGGCTGGACATCCTGCATCGCTACCTCATCTGCAAGCGCGACGACAAGAAGCAACCGCAGGCCGTCATCTTCCCGCGCTACCACCAGCTCGACGCAACGCGCGCCCTGGTGGCCGATGTTCTGGCCCAGGGGCCGGGCGAGCGCTACCTGATTCAGCATTCGGCCGGTTCGGGCAAGACGAACTCGATTGCCTGGACGGCGCACTTTCTGGCCGACCTGCACGACGCGCAGCACCAGAAGCTCTTCGACAGCGTGCTGGTGGTCAGCGACCGCACGGTGCTGGACGCACAGTTGCAGGAAGCCATCTTCGATTTCGAGCGCACGACGGGGGTGGTGGCCAGCATCACCAACGAGCACGGCAGCAAGAGCGCGCAGCTCGGCCAGGCGCTGAAGGACGGCAAGAAAATCATCGTCTGCACCATCCAGACCTTTCCGTTTGCCTTGCAGGCCGTTCAGGAACTGGCCGCCACAGAGGGCAAGCGCTTCGCGGTGATTGCCGACGAGGCACACAGCTCGCAGACCGGCGAGGCGGCGGCCAAGCTCAAGCAGCTGTTGTCGGCGCAGGAATGGGCCGAGTTGCAGGACGGCGGCGAGGTGGACACCGAGGCGCTGCTTGCGGCACAGATGGAGGCGCGCGCCGGAGTCAAGGGGCTGACCTACGTGGCCTTTACCGCAACGCCCAAGTCCAAGACGCTGGAGCTGTTCGGACGCAAGGGGCCCGATGGGCTGCCGCAGCCTTTTCACGTCTACTCGATGCGCCAGGCCATCGAGGAGGGCTTCATCCTCGACGTGCTGAAGAACTACACCAGCTACAAGCTCGCCTTCAAGCTGGCCCACGACGGGCAGGAATGGGACGACAAGCAGGTCGAGCGCAGCACGGCCATGAAGGGCCTGATGCAGTGGGTGCGGCTGCACCCCTACAACATCGCCAGCAAGGTGCAGATCGTCGTGGAGCACTACCGCGAGAACGTGCAGCCGCTGCTGGAGGGAAAGGCCAAGGCAATGGTCGTGGTGGGCAGCCGCAAGGAGGCTGTGCGCTGGCAGAAGGCCATCCACGCCTACATCACCAGGCAGAACTATCCGCTGGGCGTGCTGGTCGCCTTCTCGGGCGAGGTGCACGACACGGACAGCTTCCCCGAGGCCGTGACCGAAACCAGCGACGTACTGAACCCGGGCCTGCGTGGCCGCGACATCCGCGAGGTGTTCAAGGGGCCGGACTACCACCTGCTGCTGGTGGCCAACAAATTCCAGACCGGCTTCGACCAGCCGCTCCTGTGCGGCATGTACGTGGACAAGATGCTGGGCGGCGTCCAGGCCGTGCAGACGCTCTCGCGACTGAACCGCGCGCACCCCGGCAAGGACACCACCTATGTGCTGGACTTCGTCAACGAGCCGGCGGAAATACTCAAAGCGTTCAAGACCTACTACGAGACCGCCGAGCTGGAGGCCGTGACCGACCCGCACCTGGTCTACGACCTGCGCGCCAAGCTGGACGCCGCCGGCTGCTACGACGAGTACGAGGTCGACCGCGTGGCCAAGGTCGACCTGGACCCGAACGGCACGCAGAAACAGCTTGACGCTGCCATCGCGCCCGTGGCCGACCGCTTGCTCAAGCGCTACAAGGCCGCACAGCAGGACAAGGCAGCGGCCGAAGAGAAGCACGACGACAAGTCGGCCCGCGCGGCCAAGGACCAGTTGGATGCGCTGCTGCTGTTCAAGAACGACATGGGCACCTACCTGCGCCTCTATGCCTTCCTGAGCCAGATCTTCGACTACGGCAACACCGACATCGAAAAGCGCTTTCTGTTCTACAAACGCCTGATCCCGCTGCTGGACTTCGGCCGCGAGCGCGACACGGTGGACCTGTCCAAGGTAACGCTGACCCACCACACGCTGAAGACCCGAGGCAAGCACCCCATGGGGCTGAATGCGGATGGCACCTACAAACTGCCCCCCATGGACGCGATGGGTACAGGCAGCGTGCAGGAAAAGCAGGCGGTCTATCTGGTGGAAATCATCGAGAAGGTGAACGGCCTTTTCGAGGGTGAGCTGACCGATGACGACCAGCTCGTCTATGTCAACGGGGTTTTGAAGGGCAAGCTGCTGGAGAACGAGACCCTGGTTCAGCAGGCCGGCAGCAACAGCAAGGAGCAGTTCGCAAACTCGCCCGACCTGCGCAAAGCCCTCATGGACGCCATCATCGATGCCTTCGAGGCGCACCAGACCATGAGCTCCCAGGCCTTGGGCTCGGAACGCGTGCGCGATGGGCTGAAAGACATCCTGCTAGGCCCCGCACAGCTGTACGAGGCTCTGCGAGCGCAATCGAATAGCGGCACCACAAGGCTTACGGCCCCGTAGCGAAGACAGGCTGCTCAGCCCTGCTTCCAGGGCAACCCGCGCTTGCGCCACCCACCGAGTTGCCCCCGGTGCCCGCTCTCGTCCGCGTTCCCCTCGAACCCCTCGAGGATGTTGTAGGCCTCCACCCCCAGTTCTGTCGCCCGCTTGGCGGCCGCCACCGAGCGCACGCCGCTGCGGCACAGCAGCACGACCTTCTTGCCGCCGGCCGCCGCGCGCACGCCGTCGTCGAACGCGGGGTTCATCGCCATGCCCGGCCATTGCTTCCAGGCCAGCGGCACGGCGCCCGGCACGTAGCCGACCCATTCGCGCTCGGCGTCGGTGCGCACGTCGACCATCACGGCCTCGCCGCTGGCCAGCCATTGCGCGGCCTGCTCGGGCGTCACGTCGCCGGCGTAGCCCTTGTCGTTCACGGGTTCAGTCATCTCTTCGTTCCTTTGCGGGTTCGCACTGCGGGTTTTCAACTAGCGGAATTTTTCACCGCTTCGTGAAAACCCTGTTTGTCGCGTGTTCCTGCGCGCCAAAGATGGCGGCTTGGGCCTGTCAAACCATAACTCCAAGACGGCGGCCTGGGTTTTCCCAGTCAGAACCAATTGGAGAGAGACACATGTCAGACAGCAAAATGCCCCGCCGCCGCGGGCTGCTCAAGGGCGCCGCCGTGGCCGCCGGCGCCATGTCCGTGCCGATGGTCAGCATGGCCCAGACCACCTCGCTGCGCTTCCAGAGCACCTGGCCGGCCAAGGACATCTTCCACGAGTACGCGCAGGACTACGCCAGGAAGGTCAACGACATGGCGGGCAACCGCCTGAAGATCGAGGTGCTGCCCGCGGGCTCGGTGGTGCCCGCCTTCCAGCTGCTCGACGCGGTGGCCAAGGGCACGCTCGACGGCGGCCACGGCGTGGTCGCGTACTGGTACGGCAAGAACTCCGCGCTCGCGCTGTGGGGGTCGGGCCCGGGCTACGGCATGGACGCCAACATGATCCTGGCCTGGCACACCTACGGCGGCGGCAAGGCGCTGATGGACGAGATCTACAAGAGCCTGAACCTCGACGTGGCCTCCTACCTCTACGGCCCCATGCCCACGCAGCCGCTGGGCTGGTTCAAGAAGCCGGTGGCCAAGGCCGAGGACATGAAGGGCCTGAAGTTCCGCACCGTGGGCCTGGCGGTGGACGTGTTCACCGACATGGGCGCGGCCGTGAACCCGCTGCCCGGCGGCGAGATCGTGCCCGCGCTGGACCGCGGGCTGATCGACGCGGCCGAGTTCAACAACGCGTCGAGCGACCGCGTGCTGGGCTTTCCCGACGTGGCCAAGAACTGCATGCTGCAAAGCTTCCACCAGAGCGGCGAGCAGTTCGAGGTGCTGTTCAACGGCGGCAAGCTCAAGGCGCTGCCGCCCGAGCTCAAGTCGATCATCGAGTACGCCACGCAGGCCGCGAGCGCGGACATGAGCTGGAAGGCCATCGACCGCAACTCGAAGGACTATGAAGAGCTGAAGAAGGCCGGCATCAAGTTCTACAAGACGCCCGACGCCGTACTGCGCGCACAGCTGGCCTCGTGGGACAAGACCATCGCCAAGAAGTCGACCGAGAACCCGATGTTCAAGAAGGTGCTCGACTCGCAGCGCGCCTTCGCCGAGCGCGCGGGCCAGTGGCAGAACGACTACTCGGTCGATTTCAAGATGGCCTACAACCACTACTTCGGACGGCAGGCGAAGAAGACCTGAAGCGCTTCCTGTGACGCGAGGGCACCCCGGCGGGTGCCCTCTTTTCATGCCTGCACGCAAGCCGCGCACGGGTCGCGGCGAGGAGTTCGTTCCGATGCAATCCTTTCTCCTGGCGGTCGACCGGTTCTCCACATGGATCGGCAAGACCTTCGCCTGGTGCGTCCTGCTGCTCACGCTGCTGATCAGCTGGGAGGTGTTCTCGCGCTATGCGCTCAACAAGCCGCACGCCTGGGTGCTGGACGCGCAGATCATGCTGTACGGCGCGATGTTCATGACCGCCGGCGCCTACACGCTGTCCAAGAACGGCCATGTGCGCGGCGACGTGCTCTACGGCTTCTTTCGCCCGCGCACGCAGGCGCTGGTGGACGTGGTGCTGTACATCGTGTTCTTCCTGCCGGGCATCGTGGCGCTCACGTGGGCGGGCTGGATCTACGCGGGCGAGTCGCTCGCCATCCGCGAGCAGACCTTCTCGGCCGAGCCGCTGCCGCTGTACCCGTTCAAGTACGTCATTCCGCTGGCGGGCTTCACGCTGCTGCTGCAGGGCTTCGTCGAAATCATCCGCTGCGTGCTGTGCATCCGCGGCGGCGCGTGGCCGTCGCGCGAGCAGGACGTGGAAGAAGTCGACGTGCAGAAGCTCAAGGAGATGGTGCACGTGAAGGACGAGGACATCGCCGCGCTCGACCGCGTGGTGGTGGCGCACGGCGCGGCCGCGCAGCAAGGGGGCACGCGATGATCCGCCGCGAACTCTGGTTCGGCCTGTCGTTCATGGCGCTGATCGTCGTGGGCGCGGGCTCGGTGCTGCTGAGCGCCGACACCATCACCAACGGCCACCTCGGCCTGCTCATGCTGTCGTTGGTGGTCGTGGCCATCATGCTGGGCTTTCCCACGGCGTTCACGCTGATGGGCATGGGCATGCTGTTCACCTGGCTGGCCTACGACCGCGACTGGCACCGCACGCTCGACCTGATGGTGCAGTCGGCCTTCAAGACCATGGCCAACGACGTGCTCATCGCGGTGCCGCTGTTCGTGTTCATGGGCTACCTGGTGGAGCGCGCGAACCTGATCGAGTCGCTCTTCAAGAGCCTGCACCTGGCGCTGGCGCGGCTGCCCGGCGCGCTGGCGGTGGCCACGCTGGTGACCTGCACCATCTTCGCCACGGCCACCGGCATCGTGGGCGCGGTGGTCACGCTGATGGGGCTGCTGGCGCTGCCGGCCATGCTGCGCGGCGGCTACAGCGTGCCGCTGGCCGCGGGCGCCATCACCGCGGGCGGCTGCCTGGGCATCCTGATTCCGCCGTCTGTATTGCTCATCGTGTACGGCGCCACGGCGGGCGTGTCGGTGGTGCAGCTGTACGCGGGTGCGTTCTTTCCGGGGCTGATGCTGGCGTCGCTCTATGTGCTGTACGTGATCCTCATCGCGTGGCTCAAGCCGCAGTGGGCGCCGCCGCTGTCGATGGCCGAGCGCGTGGTGCCGCTGCCGCCGCTGTCGCAGCGGCTGGCCGACAGCCCCGCCGCGCATGCGGTGGTGGGGCTGCTGAAGGGGCGGCGCAATGCCGGCGTGCCGTTCTCGCATGTGCTGCGGCAGCTCGGCATCGTCGCGATGCCCGGCGTGATCTTCCTGCTGCTGGCGGCCTTCAGCTACAAGGCCGTGACCACGGTGGAGGCGCAGGCGCGCTACGACATCGAGGAGATCGGCGCGGTGCGCAGCGCGCCCAGCGAAGGCGGCCTGCAGGAACCGCCGGCTGAAGGCGGGTTGGCGGAACCACCGCAAGAAGGTGGGCTGCAGGAACCGCCCTCGGAAGGACAGGCCGCGGAGCCCGCCCCTTCCACGCCCACGCCCGCGCCTGCGCCAGCGCTGGCCGAGCCGTCGGCGGCAACGCCGGGCGCGGTCGAGGGTGGGGCCGAGGCCGCCACGGTGCGCCCCGCCCCCACCTGGTGGTGGGTCACCTTCGCGGTGTTCGGCGCCATGGTCGCGCTGTTCTACCTGTTCCTGAGCTTCGCGCGGCTCGAGATCTTCAAGATGCTGCTGGCCTCGTTCTTCCCGCTGGTGCTGCTGATCATGTCGGTGCTGGGCTCCATCGTGCTGGGCCTGGCCACGCCGACCGAAGCCGCGGCCATGGGCGCGCTCGGCGGCATGCTGCTGGCGGCGGCCTACCGGCGGCTGAACCTCACGGTGCTGAAGGAGTCGATGTTCCTCACGGCCAAGACCTCGGCCATGGTGTGCTGGCTGTTCGTGGGCTCGGCCATCTTCTCGGCCGCGTTCGCGCTGCTGGGCGGGCAGGCGCTGGTGGAGGAGTGGGTGCTGGGCATGAACCTCACGAAGGTGGAGTTCCTGATCCTGAGCCAGGTCATCATCTTCCTGCTGGGCTGGCCGCTGGAGTGGACCGAGATCATCGTGATCTTCATGCCCATCTTCATTCCGCTGCTCGACAACTTCGGCGTCGACCCGCTGTTCTTCGGGCTGCTGGTGGCGCTGAACCTGCAGACGGCGTTCCTGTCGCCGCCGGTGGCCATGGCCGCCTTCTACCTGAAGGGCGTGAGCCCGCCGCACGTCACGCTGAACCAGATCTTCCTGGGCATGCTGCCGTTCATGGGCATCCAGGTGCTGGCGATCGTGCTGCTGTACGTGTGGCCGCAGATCGGCCTGTGGCTGCCGCAGCTGCTCTACAAATAAGGCCCGGCGGCCAGCAAGCCGGCGCGGCGCGTGCCCTCGCGCAAGGCCTGGGCCGCGCCGGGCGCGCACGGGACGGCGGTGTCGAGCGTGTTCGCATCGCCGGCGCCCGACCTCGCGACGACCGCGTCGCCGCCTGCGCCGGGCCGCCGCTGCAGGTAGAGGTCGAAGCCTTCGTGAAACCCCAGCGGCAGCATCTGCGCGCCGCCTGCGGCATCGGCGCTGTTGCGGTGGCGCGGCCCGGGGTAGAAGGCGGACTGCCATTCGATGCGCTGCGCGGCGCCGCTGGCGGGGTTCGCGGAGATCACGCGGGCGCCGACGAACACCACGCCTTCCGCAAACATGCGAAGCGGGCCGTGCGTCTCGACGTAGCGGAACGCGCGGGGCACGGGTGCGCCGAGGCCCGGCTTCCTGGTTTTTCTGCTCTTCCCTTCAGTCGCGCCGCGCGATGCCGCCGGTGCAAGGGCGGCATCGATGTGTGACTCGCTCATGCGGCGAGCCTATGGGCTTCACCCGCGCGGCGCCACGATAGAAAATCTGTCTTTTCCGCGCAGTCATGCAGTGGAAAGAGGCAGTGGAAAGATAGAAAAACCATCCTGCTTCACCGCCAGCGCCGCCGCTCCACATAGGGCCGCGCCTGCAGCAGCACGATCCTGTCGCCCACCGTGGCCCACTCGATGTCCTGGTCCACCCCGCTGAAGGTGCGCTTCACGGCCGCCCCCACGTTGGCCAGCCGCACCACCAGCTCGTCGGTCAGCACGTTGCGCCCGGCTTCCACCGGCACCTCTTTCACGCCGCCGTCCTTGTCGAGCTGCAGCGCCGTGTCTTCGGCCGAACGGCTGAGCACCTGCACGGCCTTCGACCAGCTCGAGTACATCACCTGCTCCGCCACGCGCTGCCCCTCGACCACGCGGATGCCGATGCCGCGCTTGGCCGAGATGTAGGTCACGTGCGGGTGGCCCGCGTCGAAGGGGTCGCGGGTGATCATGACGCCCGCGTTGGCCGAGTCGATGGCGGTCTGCACGAACACGCCCATCAGCACCGACTCCGCATTGAAGCCCGCGGCGCCGCGCGCCTCCCAGGCCTCGGGGTTGAACACCGAGGCCCAGACCTTCTTCACCGCCGCCTCGAGCGCGTCGCCGGTCTTCACGTTGGGCACGGTGGTGTACAGGCCCGCGCCGCTGAAGCCGGGCAGGTCTTCCGAGTTCGACGAGCTGCGCACGAACACGCCACCGCCGCCCAGCTGCGTCTGCCACGCGGCGCGCCACGCCGCGGCCGTGGCGGCATCGACGGGCCATTGCACGATCTCGTCGCGCAACTGCGCCAATGCCTTCTGGCGCAGCTTGGGATCGCTCGCGAAGCTCGGCTGCTGCTGCATGCGCGCGATGCGCCCGGCCAGGCCGTTGGCGCGCATGAAGCGGTCGTAGTGCGCGAACGGCACGCAGAAGCCGTCGGGCACCGACGTGCCCGGAATGCGCGCGGCCTGCATGGCGCCGAGGTTGGCGGCCTTCACGCCGCACTGCGCGCTGTTGCGCGCGCGCAGCGAGGCCAGCGGCAGCAGGCGGGTCTCGCGCAGGTCGGGCTGGATGCCGCGCGCACCGCCGGGCACCGCGCCCGCGGCGGCAACGCGCGCCGAACGCAGCGGCAGCGCCGCGATTTCCTCGGGCGCGAGGCGGCGCATCTGGTAGCCCGAGGCCGCCACCTTCAACGCCACCCACTGGCCCGCGTGCTCCTTCAGCACGCTGGCCGCATCGCGCACGTAGGCGTTGGGAATGCCCCAGCCCTTGGCCAGCAGGTTGACGTGCGACAGCGCGGTCGACGGCCGCTCGGTCAGCACGCCGGCCACGGGCGGCAGGCTGATGGGCACCTGCCGCAGCACGGCGATGTCGTCGGGCAGCAAGGCGTTGATGCCCGATTCGTCGTCCACGATGCGCACGCGGCCGGTGGCCGTGCCCAGGTTCATCGGCAGGAACGGCTGCTCGCGGATCAGCGCCTCCTGGCTCACGGCGTCGATGCCGGCCTCCTTGGCCACGCGTTCGTGCAGCGTGGAGTTGGTCTTGAACTTCACGGGCGCGAAGAAGCTGGCCTTCACCTGCGCGTCGGCCTGCCGCAGCAGCGCCACGGTGAGCCGGTCGCCCTCCCAGAACTCGTAGGTGAAGCTGCCGATGTTCTGCTGCCAGCTCAGCGTGCCGAACAGGAAGCGGCGCTCGGGCACCAGGTAGTTGCGGTCGATCTCGCGCTTGAGCGTGTTCGGCACCAGCCGCGTGTCGCGCAGGAAGCGCACGTGCAGCTGGTAGCGCGGCGTGTCGATGTAGTAGGTGCGCGGCGGCCTGGCCTTCAGGTCGATGGCGAACAGCACGTGCGCGAGCTGCATCGGCGTGCCGGCGTCGTAGACCCGCGCGAGCTGGTCGAAGTCGCCCTGGCTGCGCAGCGCGGGCAACGACGACGGCACCGACGGGCGCGGCACCAGCTGCGCGGCCGGGCCGTCGGGCTGCGGCTGGTTCTGTTGCTGGTAGTAGGAGGGCTTGCGCGCCAGCTGGGCGGCGGCGGGCGCCGCGGCCAGGAGGGCGGAGAGCCCCATGCACAGCGCGAAAACACTATTCTTTTGATAGCACAATGCATCCACTGGACGTGCGCCTCGCTGCTTTTTCATGTGAATTCCCTCCTTACACCCGGTTGCCGATTGCACGCGCGCTTCACCAACCACGTGACAGGCGGTGACAGCGGCAGCGGATTCTCGCGCGTTACAACTCCAACGCTTCCAACGCTTCCGTCGCTTTTCATCGCTTCCATCGCCTTGCCTTTTCCGGGGATCAGAGAAACCACATGACTCGAACCAGCCTTTCGGCCTTTCAACGTCCGCTGCGCCAATGGGCGCTCGGCCTGGCCCTGCTGTGCGCCGGCTTCGCGGCCAGCGCCCAGCAAGACCCGTCGGGCGCCATCGCGCGCCTGAACCTGCAGCAGGGCACGGTGAGCGTCTCGCCCGCCGGCCAGGACCGCTGGTACGCGGCCCGCTCCGACCGCGCGCTGGCCGTGGGCGACCGCCTGCGGACCGATCGCAACGCGCGCGCCGAGGTGTACATCGGCTCGACCGCGCTGCGGCTCGATGGCGCAACGGACGTGGAGTTTTCCGGGGTCGACGAGGTCACCCTCGGCCGCGGCGACCTGCAGCTGCGCGCAGGCGACGCGCCGTCGGGTCAGCGCCAGGGCATCCGGATCGAGACCGCCAATCTCTCGGCGGAGATCCGCACGCCGGGCGACTACCGCATCGCAGCGGATTCGGCGACCACCTGGGTGGCGGTGGCCTCGGGCCAACTCACGCTGCATGGCCAGAACGGCATGTCGCAACGGCTGACCGACCGCCAGCAGACCACGGTGTCGGGGCGCAACCTCGCGACGGCAAGAAACACGCGGTCGCAGAACAACAGCTTCGACGCCTGGGTGGCCGAACGCAACCGGTTCGACGACACGTCGGGGTCCGTACGCTACGGCCAGCCGGCCGCGCTGGTGCCGTCGGCGGCGTCGATCGCGCGGCAACAGCAGATCGGGTACGAGCAGGCACAGCAAGCGCAATGGATGGAGCAGCAGCGCGCGGCGCAGGCGGCCCAGCAGCAGCAGGAGTGGCAGCGCGACCAGGACTGGCGCCAGCAACAGGACTGGCGTCAGCAGCAGGAATGGCGCGAACAACGCCAGCAGCGCGATTGGCAACAACAGCGCGACGGCCGCCAGCGCGCCGAGCAGGACCGCTGGCAGCAACAGCAGCAACAACAGCAGATGCAGCAGCAACTCCAGCAGCAGCAACAGCAGGCCTTGCGCCAGCAGCAGGAGATGCAGTTGCGCGCCGCGCAGGCACAGGCCCAGCAGCAACAGCAATTGCTCCAACAGCAGCAGCGCGCGGCCCAGCAGGCGGCACAGGCCCAGCAACAGCAGCAGCAGATTCGCCAACAGCAAGAAATGCAGCTGCGTGCCCTGCAGATGCAGCAGCAGGTGCAAGCCCAGCAGGCGGCGCAGCAGAACGCGATGCGCCAGGCGCAGGAAGCGCAGCTGCGCGCCATTCAGCAGCAGCACGGCATTGCGCAACCGCAAGCCCCGCGCGACGATCCGAACCGGCTCTGGACCTCGCCGGACTCGCGCGGAACGGCGCCGCCCTGAACGCGGTGTACGTCGTGACCGCCCTGAACGCTGTGCACGCCGTGCACGCCCCGGTGCGCCGCGCGGTGCACCGGCCGCCATTCCCCTAAGCCCCGCCGAAAGCGCCGCCTTCGCCCCGCCGCTACAGTCGGCGGCCAAGGAGCCTTTCATGCCCACATTCGACTTCGATCTCTTCGTCATCGGCGGCGGCAGCGGCGGCGTTCGCGCCGCGCGCATGGCCGCGCAGACCGGTGCGCGCGTCGGCCTGGCCGAGGCCGCCGACCTCGGCGGCACCTGCGTCAACGTGGGCTGCATCCCCAAGAAGCTCTACAGCTACGCGGCCGGCTACGCCGAAGCGTTCGAGGAGTCCGCGGGCTACGGCTGGACGCTGAAGGAGCCGCAGTTCGACTGGGCCCACCTCAAGTCGCAGCGGGCCAAGGAAATCACGCGGCTCAACGGCATCTATGCCTCGCTGCTGAAGAACTCGGACGTCACGCTCGTCACCGGCTGGGCACAGCTGGCCGACGCCCACACGGTGGAAATCGGCGGCAAGCGCCACACCGCGCGCCACCTGCTGGTGGCCACCGGCGGCACGCCCTTCGTGCCCGACATCGCGGGCCGCGAACACATCGTGACCTCCGACGCCATGTTCGACCTCGACCCCTTCCCCAAGCGCCTGCTGGTGGTGGGCGGCGGCTACATCGCGTGCGAGTTCGCATCGATCTTCAACGGCCTGGGTTCCAAGGTGACGCAGCTGCACCGCCGCGCGCACCTGCTCACCGGCTTCGACGACGACGTGCGCCAGTTCGTCGCCAACGAGATGGGCAAGGCCGGCGTGGACGTGCGGCTGAACTGCGATGTCACTTCGGTCGCGCGCAACGCGCATGGCCACGGCCTCACCGTCACGCTCGCGCGCGGCCAGCAGCTGGAGGCCGACACGGTGCTCTTCGCCACCGGCCGCGTGCCCAACACGCAGGGCCTGGGCCTGGAGGCGGCGGGCGTGAAGCTCGACGAACGCGGCGCCATCGCGGTCGATGCGCACTACCGCACGTCGGTGCCGTCGATCCACGCGGTGGGCGACGTGTCCACCCGCGTGCAGCTCACGCCGGTGGCACTCGCCGAGGCGATGGTGGTGGTCGACGAACTCTTCGGCAAGGGCAAGCGCCGGCTCGACTACGAGTTCATTCCCACGGCCGTGTTCACGCACCCGAACATCGGCACCTGCGGCTACAGCGAGATCGACGCGCGCGCGAAGTTCGGCGAGGTGACGGTGTTCTCCAGCGAGTTCAAGTCGCTGCGCCACACGCTGTCGGGCAGCACCGAGCGCACCTTCATGAAGCTGGTGGTGGACAAGGCCAGCGACCGCGTGGTCGGCCTGCACATGGTGGGCGCGGACGCGGGCGAAGTGGTGCAGGGCTTCGCCGTGGCCATGCGCGCGGGCGCGACGAAGGCGATCTTCGACAGCACGGTGGGCATCCACCCGACCGCTGCGGAAGAGTTCGTGACGATGCGCGAGCCGATGCCGGGGTAAGGGAAAGGGCTCGCCCCCAGGCTTCGCGCACTGCGTGCCGCTTCTCCAACCCCCTGCCGGGGGCAACACCTGCGGCCCGGCGAAGCCGGCTCCGCGGTGTTCCGCGCATGGAAGCAGTCAACGCGCCTGCTGCTTGCCTTCCAGCAGCTTCACCATCACGAACAGCACCCGGTTGGCCGGCGTGGGCACACCCAGGGCCTCGCCGCGCCGCACGACCAGCCCGTTGAGGTGGTCGATCTCGCTGAGCTTGCCGCGCGCCAGGTCTTGCGCGGTCGATGAATACTGCGACGGCATGGTCTGCGCGATGCCGCGGATCGCGGCGCCGGTGTCGCCGACCACGTCCACGCCTTCGGCCTTCGCCACCGCCAGGCACTCGGCCACCACGTCGCGGATCACGTCGGTCACGCCCGTGCCCTTCACGAGCACGCCGTAGGGCAGTTGCGTGACGGCCGAGAGCGCGTTGTAGGCGCAGTTGAGGATGAGCTTGGCCCACAGCGAGCCGCGCACGTTGCCCGAGATCTGCGTGGGCACGCCGGCGGCTTCCAGGTGCCGCGCGACTTCTTCGCTGCGGCGCGACGGCGCAATGACCAGTTCGCCGCGGCCGTGGTGCCTCACATGGCCCGGCCCCGCCATCTCGGTGGCCACGTAGACCACCGCAGCGGCCACGTCGTTCGACAGCACCGAGCGCACGCGCGCGTCGTTGTCCACGCCGTTCTGCAGCGTGAGCACCAGCGCGTCGGGCGCGAGGTGCGGCGCGATCTGCGCGGCGGCGGATTCGGTGTCGGTCGACTTGACGCAGAACAGCACCAGGTCGGCGCCCTGCACCGCGCCGGCCTCGGTGCTCGCGGCCATGCGCACGTGTGCGTCGAAGGCCTGGGTCTCCAGCCGCAGGCCCTGGGCCTTGACCGCTTCCACGTGCGAGGGCCGCCCGACCAGCACCACCTCGTGGCCCGCGCGCGCCAGCATGGCGCCGTAGTAGCAGCCGACTGCGCCGGCGCCCATGACTGCAACTTTCATCGATTCATCCTCCGGGGGTCTGGGTTGTCTGTTCGGCCCTGAGGTTACTCAAGACGGCCTTCTCATTTCTCATGCTTCCACCTCGACACCGCGCGAGGCCACGCCCTCGTCCAGCAGCCATTCGCGAAACGCCGCGAACGCCGGCAGGTCGAGCCGGTCGGGCCGGTAGCAGAGGTAGTGCCCCTGGTTCACGCTCACCGGCGTGCCGCAGGGGCTCAGCAGCGCGCCTTCGGCCAGTTCCTCCTGCACCAGCAGCTTGGGCACGAGGCCAATGCCCAGCCCGTTGAGCGCCGCCTGGATCAGCGCCGAGTACTGCGCGAAGCGCGGGCCGGCCACGGTCTGCACCTCGGGCACGCCGTGCTGCGCGGCCCACTGGCGCCAGGCGGTGGGCGCGCCCTCGTGGTGCAGCAGCGTGTGGCCGAGGATGTCGGCGGGCTGCGCGATGCGGTGGCGCCCCTCGACCAGCGAGCGCGCCACGATCAGCACGAACTCGCGCCCCGCGATGTACTCGGACACCACGCCCGGCCAGCCGTCGGGGCCGTAGCGGATGGCCGCGTCCACGCCCGCCGGAATGCCGTCGCTGGGCTCCAGGTGGCGGCTGAAGCTCAGCATCACGTGGCGGCTCTTCTGGCTGAAGGCCGGCAGGCGCGGAATGAGCCACTTGGTGAGGAAGGTGGGCACGCTCGCCAGCGTGAGCAGGCCCGCGCCGGCGTCGCCCGAGCGCGCCTCGAAGGTCGCGGTCTCGATGGCGCGCAGCCCGCCCGAAATCTTCTGCCAGTACACGCGCCCCTGCGGCGTGAGCTGCACGCCGCGCCCGTTCTTCTGCAGCAGCTCGCGGCCCAGGAAGGCCTCGAGCCCCGCGATCTGCTTGCTGACCGCGCTCACGGTGATGCACAGCGCGCCGGCCGCGAGCGTGATGCTCTGGTGCCGCGCCACGGCATCGAAGGCCAGCAGCTCCTGGATGGTGGGGCAGTCGCGCTTCATGCGCGGCCCCGCTGCACATGGCTGCGCCGTGTGAAAGCTGCGTGAAAAACGTTTTCCAATTGCTCAAGTGTCGTCATCCAACTTTCACCCATAGGTACGCATGCGCTTCCTAGAATTCGGGACATCGCTGCGGCACGCTCTGCGCAGACAGTAGCGCATCCGGAAAGTATGCCGGGCGCGCATGACACTGGAGACAACCTTGGTTCGCGGCATCTCGCTCATCTACGGCCTGTACCTGCTGCTGCCCATCGTGCTGCTGATGATCGGCAGCCTGGGCGGCAACTGGACCAACACGCTGCTGCCCACGGGCATCACGGGGCAGTGGTACGTCGACCTGTGGCTCGACACCTCGTTCCGCAAGGCCTTCGTGAGCAGCCTGGTGGTGGCCATGGCGGCCTGCGCCATCAACACCGTGCTGGCATTGCCGCTGGCCTACGCGCTGTACCACGGCGCGCGGCGCGGCGGCAGCCTGGCGGCGCGCATCGTGAGCGCCACGCCGGTGGCGGTGCCCGCCATCACGCTGGCCTTCGGCTACATGATCGTGTTCAACACCGACCTCGCGCCCTGGCTGGGCTCGATGCCGCTGCTGATCGCGGCGCACGCGATCCTCACGCTGCCCTACCTCACCAACACGCTGCTGACCGACCTGCGCCACCTCGACCTGGGCCGGCTCGAGCAGGCCGCGGCCACGCTGGGCGCCTCGGGCTGGCAGCAGTTCACCGGCGTGGTGCTGCCCAGCCTGCGCCAGAGCCTGATCAGCGGGCTGGTGATGGTGGCGGCCATTTCGGTGGGCGAGTTCGGCGTGTCGAACCTGCTCACGAGCTTCCAGAACCGCACCTACCCGGTGGTGCTGCTGCAGGCCTTCTACGGCGCCACGGGCTTCGCCTGCGCGGCCACGGTGATCCTCCTGGTGCTGGCGGGCGCGTCGGCGCTTCTCTCTTCCTCCCTGGTGAAGCAGCGCGCTTGACCACCATGAATCGACCGTGAGCCGACCATGAGCCTCCTCCTCGACAACGTCAGCTACAACTACCCGGGCAGCACGCACGGCCTGCACGAGGTGTCGCTCGACGTGCGCGCGGGCGAACTGGTCGCGGTGATCGGGCCCAGCGGCTCGGGCAAGTCGACCTTGCTGAAGCTGGTGGCGGGCCTGGAAACGGGCCACACGGGGCGCATTGCGCTGGGCGGCGACGACATGTCGCGCACGCCGGTGCACCAGCGCCACATCGGCATGGTGTTCCAGAGCTACGCGCTCTTTCCGCACCTGAGCGTGCTCGACAACGTGGCCTACGGGCTCAAGCTGCGCAAGGTGGCCACCGCCGAGCGGCGCCAGCGCGCGCAGGAGCTGCTGGACATCGTGGGCCTGGGCGACTACGCGCAGCGCGCCGTCGCGCAGCTGTCGGGCGGGCAGCAGCAGCGCGTGGCGCTGGCGCGCGCACTGGCCATCGACCCGCGTGCGCTGCTGCTCGACGAGCCGCTGTCGGCGCTCGACGCCAGCGTGCGCGGCCACCTGCGCGACCAGATCCGCTCCATTCAACAGCGCTTCAACGCCACCACGCTGCTGGTCACGCACGACCAGGAAGAAGCGCTGGTGATGGCCGACCGCGTGGCCATGCTGAAAGACGGCCGGCTGCTGCAGATCGCCACGCCGCGCGAGATCTACGAGAACCCCGCGAGCCGCGCGGTGGCCGAGTTCGTCGGGCTCTCGACGATCCTGCCGGCCAGGGTCAGCAGCGCCGACAGGCTGGACCTGGGCTTTGCCGAACTCGCCGCGCCCACGGGCCGGCGCGCCCATGGCGCCCAGGTGCACGTGCTGGTGCGCCCCGAACACATCCGCCCCGACCCGGCACCCGACGCGGTGAACCGCCTCGCGGGCCGCACCGGCGCGCAGCGCTACCTGGGCGCGCTCACGCGCTACGACTTCGAGGTGCCGGGAGCGGGCAAGCCCTTCCTGGCCGAGTCGGCGTTGCCGGCCGCCGAGGCGATTGCGATCGCGCCCGAACACCTCCGCCTGCTCGACCACTGACCCTTTCAACTTTCCCGCTTCAAGGAGCCACCATGCAACGCAGACATCTGATCCAGGCCGCCGGCGCATTGCCCGTGCTGTCGCTGGCCACCCTCGCGGCGCGCACCGCCTTCGCCTTCGACGGCCCCGAGCTCTACGCGGGCGAGAAGGCGCTGTACGCCGAGGCGCAGAAGGAAGGCCTGTGCGTCTCCTTCGACACCGGCCCCGAGTGGGCCAACTGGAAGTCGCTGTTCGCCGCCTTCAAGAAGCGCTACCCCGAGATCGAGCTGACCTACAACGACATCGGCTCCGCCGCCACTGTGGTCGCGCTCGAGAAGACCAAGCGCCGCCCGCAGGCCGACACGGCCTACTACTTCGCGGCCTCGGGCGTCGACGCGGCCAGGAAGGACGTGGTCGCGCCCTTCAAGCCCGCCAACTTCGACAAGCTGCCGCCGGTGTTCCGCGAGGCCGAGGGCCGTTGGTTCACCATCCACACGCTCAACATCGCGTTCCTGGTGAACAAGAAGCTGGTGAAGAACGTGCCCACCGGCTGGGCCGACCTGCTCAAGCCCGAGTTCAAGAGCACGGTGGTCTACCTCGACCCGCGCTCCACCGGCATCGGCCAGGTGCTGACCTTCGCCGCGGCCTACGCCAACGGCGGCAGCGTGGACAACGTGCAGCCCGGCACCGACTACCTGGGCAAGCTGCACTCGGCCGGCAACGTGCTGCGCGTGGAAGGCACCACGCCGTACGCCAAGTTCCTGAAGGGCGAGATCCCGGTGTGGATCAGCTACGAGAACGACGGCCTGAAGGCCAAGCACGTCGACGGCATGGGCGACGCGGTGGAGGTGGTGATCCCGAAGGAAGCCAGCGTGGCCGCGCCCTATGCCATCAGCTTGGTGAAGAACGGCCCGAACCCCAACGCCGGCAAGCTGTGGCTCAACTTCATCATGAGCGAGGCCGGCCAGTCGCTGTTCGCGCAGGGCTTCGTGCGCCCGGCCGTGCCGGGCACGCCGCTGTCCGCCGACGTGGCCGCCAAGATGCCGCCCGCGCCGCAGATCCACCCGCTCGACGTGGTGAAGGCGTCGGAGCGCAAGGCCGAGGTCGACAAGCTCTGGGCGCTGGCCGCGCTGGGCAAGTAAGAAGGCTCGAAGGAACGTGATGCGACGCTTTGGCGCCTGGCCCGCATGGGCCTTCATGGCGCTGTTCTTCGCGGTGCCGCTGGCGGCGCTGCTGCCCGAAGCCTTCGGCGAGGGCGGCAGCGCCTTCGGGCGGCTGTTCGGCAACCCGCTGTTCTTCGGGGCGTTGCGCAACACGCTGGCGCTCGGGCTGGCGGCGGGCGCGGTGTCGGCGCTGGTGGGCACCTGCATCGCGATCGAACTGGCGCGGCAACCCGCGTCGCGGCGCCAATGGATGATGACCTTGCTGGGCCTGCCGCTGGCGTTCTCGGGGCTGGTGATTGCGTACGGCTTCATCCTGGCCTTCGGCCGCGCGGGGTTCGTGACGCAACTGCTCGCGGGGCTGGGTGCGGACCCGGCGGCCATCGGTAGCTGGATCTACAGCGTGTCGGGCCTGGGCTTCGCCTATGCCTACTACCTGATTCCGCGCGTGGCGCTGTCGCTGTACCCGGTGTTCGCCAACCTCGACCTGCGCCCGGCGCAGGCGGCGCGCACGCTGGGTGCGTCGAGGGCGCGGGCCTTCTGGGACACGGTGGTGCCCGAGGTGATGCCCTCGGTGCTGTCGAACGCCTGCATGGTGGCCGCGATTGCCATGGGCACGTATGGCACGGCGCTGGCGCTGGTGGGCACGCAGCTCAACATATTGCCGCTGATGCTGCTGGCGCAGGTGGGCGACGGGGGTTCCGATTTCGCGGTGGCGGCGGCCTTGTCGCTGGTGCTGATGGTGGTGTGTGTGATCGTGATGGGAGTGGGCGATGTCTTTACGCGAAGGCGCGAGCGCGGTGCTGTCGGCGCCGGTCACTGAGGCGCTGACGCGCCTGGCGCAGAAGCAGTGGGGGCCCGAGCGCCACCGCCAGCCGGTGGCCATGCTGGGCCCGGGCGACGGCGGGCCGGCCGAGTGCGAGGCCGCCTATGCGGTGGCGCACGCGCTGGCCGGCGCGGGCATGGCGGTGGTGTGCGGCGGACGCGGCGGCGTGATGGCCGCGGCCTCGCGCGGCGCGGTGGAAGCCGGCGGCATTGCCGTGGGCATCCTGCCCGAGGAGGACGACCGCAACGCCAACGAGTGGCTCAGCGTGGCCATTCCCACGGGCATGGGCGAGATGCGCAACGGCATCATCGCGCGCAGCGGCGTGTGCCTGATCGCCATCGGCGGCAACATGGGCACGTTGTCGGAAATGGCGATGGGGTTGAAGTGGGGCAAGCCGGTGTTCGTGATGCACGGGGATGTCGAATTGCCCGGGGCGGTGCAGGCCACGGATGTCGACGACATGCTGGGCAAGGTGCTGGGGTGCTTGCTGGGCTGATGGGTTTGAGTTGGACGGGGAGCCGTTCGGGGAGCCGTTCGGGGTGCGTGCACAGGCCACCGGGTACTCCCCTCCGCGAATGTCCCCCGGGGCTGCGCCCCTCCTCCTTTATTTCGCTGCGGGGAGCACCCGGTGCCCTGAGCACGATGGACGCGGCGGTGGTTCCGCTCGATCAAACACGGCTCTGAACACGCTCACGCCGATGGGGTGCCTTGCGCTGCGAAACAAAGGGGGAGGTGCGGTAGCCCGAAGGCCGGAGGACATTCGCGGAGCAAGGCACCCCGTCGGCGTGAGCGCCGCCCTGAACTACGGCCCCAACACGGCCCAAGGCAAACACAGCGGGCATTGCACAATGCCGCCATGCCCTACATGCCCACCTTTGTCGCTCCCGCCCGCTTCACCGATGCCGCCGCCGCGCTCGAACAGGTCAAGGCCATCTACGACGGCGGCCTCGCCCACCTGCGCGAATCGATGCTGCGCTTCGTTGCCGGCGAAGCACTGCCGGGCCGGGTGCGGGCCTGCTACCCCTTCGTGCGGGTGCACACCCATACCGTCTCGCGCCACACGCCGCCGGCCAATGCCGGCCTGAGCTACGGCTTCGTGGCCGGCCCCGGCCGCTACGAGACCACGCTGACGCGGCCCGACCTGTTCTCGCGCTACTACCTCGACCAGTTCCGCCTGCTGCTGGAAAACCACCAGGTCGAGATCGAGGTGGGCACCAGCACGCAGCCCATTCCCATCCACTTCTCGTTTGCCGAGAACGACCACATCGAAGGCACGATGAGCAACGAGCGCCGCGCGCTCATGCGCGACGTGTTCGACCTGCCCGACCTGGGCGTGATGGACGACGGCATTGCCAACGGCACCTACGAGGCGCGCGACGGCGAGGCGCAGCCGCTGTCGCTGTTCACGGCCGCGCGGGTGGACTACTCGCTGCATCGCCTGCGCCACTACACGGGCACCGCGCCCGAGTGGTTCCAGAACTTCGTGCTGTTCACCAACTACCAGTTCTACATCGACGAGTTCGTGCGCCTGGGCCACGAGGCCATGGCCGACGAGAACAGCGAGTACGTGGCGTTCGTCGAACCCGGCAACGTCATCACGCGCCGGCGCGGGCTGGCGGCCGGCGCGAGCGAAACCTTCGCGCACCTGCTGGACGGCAGCCAGGGCACCGCCCCGCCGCGCCTGCCGCAGATGCCGGCCTACCACCTGGTGCGCGAGGACTACAGCGGCATCACCATGACCAACATCGGCGTGGGCCCGGCCAACGCCAAGACCATCACCGACCACATCGCCGTGCTGCGCCCGCACGCCTGGATGATGCTGGGCCACTGCGCCGGCCTGCGCAACACGCAGCAGCTCGGCGACTACGTGCTGGCCCATGCCTACGTGCGCGAGGACCACGTGCTCGACGAAGAGCTGCCGCTGTGGGTGCCGATTCCGGCGCTGTCGGAGATCCAGCTCGCGCTGGAAAAGGCCGTGGCCGACGTCACGCGCTACGAAGGCCCCGACCTGAAGAAGATCATGCGCACCGGCACCGTGGCCAGCACCGACAACCGCAACTGGGAGCTGCTGCCGGGCAACCAGCCGCAGCGCCGCTTCAGCCAGAGCCGCGCTGTGGCGCTCGACATGGAAAGCGCGACCATCGCGGCCAACGGCTTCCGCTTCCGGGTGCCCTACGGCACGCTGCTGTGCGTGAGCGACAAGCCGCTGCACGGCGAGATCAAGCTGCCCGGCATGGCCAACCACTTCTACCGCGAGCGCGTGGAGCAGCACCTGCGCATCGGCATGCGGGCCATCGAGATCCTGCGCGAAGAGGGCTCTTCGCGGCTGCACAGCCGCAAGCTGCGCAGCTTTGCCGAGGTGGCATTCCAGTAAGACAGTAAGAAGAAGGGCTCCAGCCGTGCCTTCGGGCCCGTCGGCGGGTGTGCCGCAGGGGACAGGCACCATCAGGGTTTGTCCTGCCGCTTAGGCACGCTGATTGCGTCGTTTCGCGGACATCATCCGGTTTACCCCACAGAAACCGGAAAAAAGATGACCCAGTCGCGTTCCGTTCCCCTCTCCCGCCGCAGCTTCTCGGCATGGATCGCGGCCTCGGCCGCAGCCGTCGGCAGCGGGCAGGCCGCCCTCTGGCCGCGTGCCGCGCACGCCGCCGACGCACCGCTCAGCAGCAAGCTGCGCATCGTGATTCCCGCCAACGAAGGCGGCGGCTGGGACCAGACGGGCCGCGCGCTCGGCGCCGCGATGCTGGCCTCCGGCGCGGTGGGCAACGTGGTGTACGAGAACATCGGCGGCAAGGGCGGCACCATCGGGCTGGCGAAGTACGCCGAAAAATACGATGCCGACCCCGACACGATGTTGATGAGCGGCATGGTGATGGTCGGCGCGGTGGCGCTGCAGAAGCCCACCGTCACGATGGCCAGCATGGCGCCCATCGCCCGCCTCACCAGCGACTACGAGGTGGTGGCCGTGAAGGCCGACTCCCCTCTCAAGACACCGCAGGACCTGATCGCGCAGCTGCGCAGCGATGCGGGCAACACCGTCATCGCGGGCGGCTCGGCCGGCGGCGTGGACCACATGTACGCCGGCATGCTGGCGCGCGTGGCCGAGGCCTCGCAGACGCTGGTGTACCAGGCGCACCCGGGCGGCGCCGAAGTGGTCGAGGCGCTCGACAGCGGCAAGGCCGCGGCGGGCATCTCGGGCTACAGCGAATTCAGCGAAGGCCTGGCCAGTGGCAAGCTGCGCGCCATCGGCGTGTCGTCCAAGCGGCCGTTCCAGGGCATCGCGTCGGTGCGCGAACAGGGCGTGGACGCCGACCTCGCCAACTGGCGCGGCGTGCTCACCGGGCGCAAGGTGCCGCCGTACCGCAAGGCGGCGCTGCTGACGGTGGTGCGGCGCGCCACCGCCACCGACCTGTGGCAGAAAACCATCAAGCAGAACAACTGGGACCCGTTCTGGATGGAGGGCAAGGATTTCGAGAATTTCCTCGAACTCGACACCGCGATGGCTGGGCCGCTGATCTATCTGCTGAAGCTGAAGGCCTGAGCCGCAAGGGTTCGCGGCCCGTTCCTGCGGGTTTTCCCTTATCCGAAAACCCGCGGAGTTGACACGTTTTTCGGACATCATCCGGTTACTTTTACAGACAACTGGAAACAAAATGCCGCATCACGTGCCTGCCGGCCTTTCCCGCCGCCACCTCGCTGCATGGATGGCGTCGGCCGCCGCCGCCGGCGTGATGCCCGCCGCGCTCTGGCCCGCGGTGGCCGGCGCGGCCGAGCCGCAGCTGGTGCCCAAGCTGCGCATCGTGATTCCCGCCAACGAAGGCGGCGGCTGGGACCAGACCGGCCGCGCGCTCGGCGCCGCGATGGTGGCCTCGGGTGCCGTCGGCGAGATCAGCTACGAGAACATCGGCGGCAAGGGCGGCACCATCGGCCTGGCCAAGTACGTCGAGAAATACGACGCCGACCCCGACACCATCCTGATGAGCGGCATGGTCATGGTCGGCGCGGTGGCGCTGCAGAAACCCGCCGTGACCATCGCGCAGGTCGCGCCCGTGGCACGGCTCACGAGCGACTACGAGGTGGTGGCCGTGAAGGCCGACTCGCCCATCAAGACGCCGAAGGACCTGATCGCCCAGCTGCGCGCGGACGCCGCGAAGACCGTCATTGCCGGTGGCTCGGCCGGCGGCGTGGACCACATGTACGCCGGCATGCTGGCGCGCGTGGCCGGCAACGCCGCCGCGCTGGTCTACCAGGCGCACCCCGGCGGCGCGCAGGTGGTCGAGGCGCTGGAAACCGGCAAGGCGGCCGCGGGCATCTCGGGCTACAGCGAATTCAGCGACCACCTGGCCAATGGCAAGCTGCGCGCCATCGGCGTGTCGTCCAAGCGGCCGTTCCTGGGCATTCCGTCGGTGCGCGAACAGGGCGTGGACGCCGACCTCGCCAACTGGCGCGGCGTGCTCACCGGCAAGAAGGTGCCCGCAGAGCGCCGCGCCGTGCTGCTCGAGGCCGTGCGCCGCGCCACCGCGGCCGACCTCTGGCAGAAGACCATCAAGCGCAACAACTGGGAGGCGTACTGGATGGCGGGCAAGGACTTCGAGAGCTTCCTGGACCTGGACACGGCCATGGCCGGCCCGCTGATCTATCTGCTCAAGCTCAAGGCCTGAGCACGACACCTCGCCCCCTGCGCTTCCGGTTCAGGCGAAGAGCTCCGGCATCTCGCGCTGCGCCTTCGGCGTGAGCGTGAGCGCCCGCCCGTCGAGCTCCTGGCGCACCCAGCCCCGGCGCAGCGACAGCTGCAGCCACGCCGCGCCCAGCGCGCCACCCAGGTGCGGACGGCGCTCGCTCCAGTCGAGGCAGGCGCAGGCGAAGCGGCGGCGCGAGCGGCGCACCGTGTCGACTTCCACGCCCAGGCTCTCCAGCGCGACGGCGCCTTCGGTCGTGAGCTCGTAAGAGCCGCTCTGCAGGCCGCTGAGCCAGCCCTGCGCATGCAGCCGGTCGTGCAGCGCCACGCCGGCGGTGCCCGCCATGTGGTCGTAGCAGGTGCGCGCGCTGCGCAGCCGGCTCGGCGTGTTCGGCTTGAACTCCGGCGTGCGCGGCGCGCCGGCCACCACCATGAGGCTTTCGAGCGCGGCGGCCACGTCGTCGTTGGCGAGGCGAAAGTAGCGGTGCTTGCCCTGCACCAGCAGCTCGACCAGGCGCTCGTCCTTCAGCCGCGCGAGGTGCGCGCTCGCGGTCGACGCGGCCACCTCGGCCACGGTGGCGAGCTCGGTGGCGGTGCGCGCGTGGCCGTCCATCAGGCAGCTCAGCATGCGCGCGCGCGCCGGCTCGGCGATGGCACCGGCCAGGCGGGCCAGGTGGAAGTCGGCGGAGGTGGCAAGGGTGTCCATGGGCGCATCCTAAGACGGTGGCGCACGCCACACTTCGTTCGCGGGCGAAGTGTGGCGGCACGGCCGATCGCACACTGCGGTCCATGAACCCAGCCACCCACGACTTTCCCGCCGACCCGGTCGCCGCCGTCACGCATGCCGACCCGTACCCGTACTACGCCGCGCTGCGCGAAGGCCCACCGCTCGCCTGGAACGACACGCTGCGCCTGTGGGTCGCCAGCCGTGCGGACGTGGTCGAGCAGGTGCTGCAGGCGCACGCCGCGCTGCGCGTGCGGCCCGCCGCCGAGCCGGTGCCGCGCGCCATCGTGGGCAGCGCGGCCGGCGAGGTGTTCGGCCACCTGGTGCGCATGAACGACGGCGCGGCGCACCCGGCACACCGGCCCGCGCTGCAACGCGCGCTGGCCGGGCTCGACCTGAACGCGGTGCGGGAAGCGGCGCTGCTCGTGGCCCAGCGCGTGCCTGCACAGCAAGCGCTGTCGGACACGCTGTTCTCCGTGCCCGTGCAGACCGTGGCGCACCTGCTCGGCTTCGCCGACGACGCGCTGCCGCAGGTCGAGCGATGGATGCGTGACTTCGTGGCCTGCCTGTCGCCGCTGTCCACGGCGGAGCAGTTGCAGCAGGCCAGTGCGGCGGCCGGCGCGCTGATGACGCGCTTCGAGGTGCTGGTCGCGGGCGCAACGCCGCGGCACGGCACGCTGCTGGCCGGCGTGATGGACGGCACGATGGCAGGCGCGCTGGCAGACGGGTCGGCAGAAGGCGCCGCGCCCTCGCGCTCGTTGCTCGCGAACCTGGTGGGCCTGCTGTCGCAGACCTGCGATGCGAGCGCCGGCCTGCTCGGCAACAGCCTCGTCGCGCTGGTGCGCGAGCCCGCGCTGCGTGCGGCGGCCCGCACGCGCGACGGGCTGCAGGCCGTCGTCGAGGAAACCGCGCGGCACGATCCGCCGGTGCACAACACGCGCCGCTTCGTGGCCCAACCGGTCACCCTCGCGGGCACGCCGCTCGCAGCGGGCGACGCCGTACTGGTGCTGCTGGCCAGCGCCAACCGCGATGCGTCGTTCAACCCCGACCCCGACCGCTTCATGCGCGTGCGCGCCAGGCGCCGCATGCTCGGCTTCGGCCACGGCATGCACGCGTGCCCCGGCCAGGCGCTGGCCTGCACGCTGGCCGCCGCCGGGCTCGAGGCCTTGCTGCGCCGCGCGCCCGACCTCGATGCGCTGCGCCGGCGCGGCTGGCTCTACCGGCCGTCGGTCAACACGCGCATTCCGCTGTTCCACTGACCGGTGCCGGACAGGTGCGGCGAGAACTGCGCGTCGCCCCAGCGCAGCGGCAGCGCCGCGGGCCGGCGCAGCGCATGCGTCACCCGAAAGCGCATCAGCCGTTCCGCGCCCTCGAAGGCCTCCACCTCGGGGCCGTTCCAGACGATCTCGGACGTGACCGCCAGGTGCAGCAGCTCGCCGCTGTCGAAGTCGACGAACAGCAGCCCCGCGCGCGGGTGCGCGGCCAGGTTGCCGAGCGTGTTGAAGAACTGGTTGCCGTTGAAGTCGGGCACGGTGAGCACGTCGGCGTCACCGTCGCTGTCGATGCGCACGAAGCCTGGCCGCCCGCCGCGATGCGACACGTCCACGCCGTGCGAGCTCGCATCGGCCTCGTCGCCTTGCGCCACTTCGTTCGGATAGGCGGTGGCGATGAACAGCGTGTCGGCGCTGCCGATCAGGCGGTGCGCCGCCAGGTCGAGCCTGTCGAGCCACTGCACCGGCGCGGCCTTGGCATGCGCCGGTGCAAGCTCGGGTTCGCGCGCCTGGATGTAGCGCGGGCAATTGCCGAAGCTCTGCTGCACCGCGACGGTGAAACCCGCGGCGTCGAGCGCCTCGACGGTGCCGTTCATGCGGTTGCGCCGCCGCGTGTGCGGCTGGATGCCGAGCAGCCCCAGCGTGGCGCCCGGCTTCAGTTGCCCGGCGAGCGGGTCGCCGGCTGCCGGCAACGCGTCGATGCGCAGGTGCATGGCATCGGGCGAGTGCATGAAACCGGCGGGCGCCGCGAGCACGCTGGCCCACGGCTGCAGTTCGGTGTCGATGCTGCCGGCCACGACGAAGGGCAGTTGCTGGAAGAACGCGCGGTGCTGCTCGGGCAGGAAGTCGCGGATCACGCGCGAGCCCACAGCCTCCATCTGCTCGCGCGAGCCGGCCAGCGCCTGCAGCGCCCGCTCGCCCGCATGGAAGGGCGCGGCGATCATGCGACCGCCGCGAGGCCGATGGGCGTGCGCACCATCGGCACGAACCCGGGCAAGGCTTCGACGCGCGCGAGCCAGGCGCGCAGGCTGGGATAGGCGTCGAGCGACACGCCGCCTTCGGGCGCATGCGCCACGTAGGCGTAGTTGGCAATGTCGGCCAGCGTGGCCGTGGCGCCTGCGAGGAACGGCTGCTGCTGCAGGTGCGTTTCCATCACCGACAGCAGCGCGTGCGCGCGCTGCACGGTATCTGCGATGCCGGCGGTGTGGGTGGGGTCCGTGGCACGCCCGAACAGCGCCATGATCCGCGCGGTTGCGGGGCCCGACGCCAGCGGGCCGGCCGCCACCGAAAACCAGCGCTGCACGCGCGCCGCGCCGACCGCGTCGCGCGGCATCCAGCGCGCGGGGTCGGGCGCATAGCGTTCGTTGAGGTAGACCAGGATGGCGTTGGAGTCGGCCAGCGTGAGCTCGCCGTCGTCGATCACCGGCACCTGGCCGAACAGGTTGCGCGACAGGAACTCGGGCGTGCGGTTTTCGCGTTTGCCCAGGTCGAGCTCGATGTTCTCGAACGGCAGGCCCAGCATCGTGAGGAACAGGCGCACGCGGTGCACGTGGCCCGAGAGGGCGGTGCTGTAGAGCTTGATGGGCTGAACGGGGGCGGCGGCGGTCATGGGCGACTTCCTTTTTCGGGATGCAAGGCGATGGCGGGGGCGTTGCCCCGATTGTTCTCTCTTGCGCCGAATGAATGAATAGCCGTTTATGTATTTGACTGCTGCGTTTTCCGGTTTAATCGCGCCATGGATCGCTTCAAGGCCATGCAGACCTTCGTGCAGATTGCCGACCAGGGCAGCCTGACCCGCGCCGCCGAGGCGCTCGGCAGTTCGCTGCCCGCGGTGGTGCGCGCGCTCGCCGCGCTGGAGGCGCACCTGGGCGTGCGCCTGTTCCACCGCACCACGCGCCGGCTGTCGCTCACCGAGGAAGGCCGCCACTACCTGCCGAGCGCGCGCGAGGTGCTGCTGGCGGCCGACGCCGCCGACCTCGCGCTGAAGGCCGAGGCGCGCGAGCCGGCGGGGCAGCTCACCATCACCGCGCCGGTGCTGTTCGGCCACATGTACGTGGCGCCGGCCATCGTGCGCTTCATGCAGCGCCACGACAAGGTGCGCTGCAGCGTGCGGTTGTACGACCGCGCCGTGAACCTGCTCGAGGAAGGCATCGACGTGGGCATCCGCATCAGCCCGCTGGAAGACTCCTCGCTGGTCGCGCAGACGCTGGGCAGCATCCGCCGCGTGGTGGCCGCGAGCCCCGCCTACCTGGCCGCGCACGGCACGCCGCGCCATCCGCGCGACCTGGAAGGCGCGCCTTCGGTGCGCGGGCTCATCGGCGCACCCGCGCAGTGGCTGTTCCGCGAAGGCGGCAAGACCCTCGGCGTGACGCCGGACAACCGGCTGGAGTTCAACCACCTGGCGCCGGCCGTGGAGGCCTGCGCGGCGGGCATGGGCTTCGGCTCGTTCTTCTCGTACCAAGTGCTGCCGCACGTGGCGCAGGGGCGGCTCGCGCTGGTGCTCGAAGACTTCGAGCCGCCGCCGCGGCCGGTGAGCGTGATCTACCCGAACGCGCGCTTGCTGCCGGCGCGCACGCGGGCGTTCATCGAATGGATGAAGGCCGAGTTCAGCGGGCTCAGGCTCTAGGTGGGTTGCGCTGGCGGCAGCACGTAGGCTGCGAACAGGTCGGGCTCCAGCGGCTCGCGGCTGTCGTGCAGGCAGAGCTCGCTGTCCTGCTGGAGCAGCGGCCAGCCGTCTTGCGCCAGGTGGCCGGTGAGCGCGTCCACGCCGGCGCTGAACTCCGCGAGCGAGGCGCGTCCGCGCAGCGTCACGAAGCAGGTGTCGGCTTCCTCGCGCAGGCCGTCGCGCGAGAGCTGCGCGCCGTGCGCCTCGCACAGGGTGCGCAGCGCCGACAGCTCATGCAGGCCCGACACCGGCCGCAGCTTGCCGCGCCATTCGAAGTACTGGCCGGGGCGGCCCAGGCGCTGCGCCTCGCTCACGCGCGCATCGACCTTCACGCCCAGCACGGCCATGCCCGCGCGCGCCAGCCACTGGGCGAGCGCCATGGCCTCGGCCTTGGCCTCCTCGAGGTCGGCGCGCAGCCAGGCCGTGGCCGAGGGCTGCCACATCGGTTCGCCGTGGTGGGAGTCGATCAGCAGCGGACGCAGGCCGACCTGCTCGCACAGCGAGACGAACAGCGAGATCTGTCCGTCCTGCAGCGTGCCGCAGGTCAGGTGCAGTTCGAGCATGTCCTTCATGGCACGGCCACCGGTGCCGGCAAGGGCTTGCCGTCGCACAGCGCGGCGGCGTCGGCGGCCATGGCGTGCACCGCTTCCTCCAGGCCGAGGTTGAGCACCGACATGAACTCGCCGTTGCCGCTGGCGAAGTTGGTGCGCGTGCCCATGCCGTGGTACTGGCGCACGGCGGCCTGGCCGCCGGGCAGGCGGTAGCCGACCTTGAGCACGACGTGCGAGACCAGGTTGAGGTCCGCCGACCACGCATGCGCGAGGCGCAGCGCCACGTCGGCCGTGACCTGCCGCGCACCGGTGCTCGAGCCAGCGTTCATGGGCGGCGCGCCGAACACAGTCTGGAACCCGTAGCGGCCGGTGGACTGCAGCGCGCCGCGCGTCCAGGCCGTGGCGTCGCCGCTGCGCAGCGACTGCACCGAGCGGGGCGTGGCGTGCACGGTCGGCAGCATCACGGTGAGGTTGCCGGCGTTGGCCTTGTTGCTGCGCGCGTCCTCCACGCCCGGCAGGTACAGCGTGCAGCCGCGCACGAGCCGCGGCGACGCGGCAGGCACGCCGTCGGGCCGCTCGGCGGGGTCGGGCGCCTGCTCGAAGACCATCGGCAGCGGCTCGCTCTCGGTCACCGCATGCGACAGGCCCGGCAGGGCGCAGGCCAATGCAAGCGCGGCGCCGCTCCAGCGCAACGGCTTCGGCCAAGGCCTCGGCAGCGAGTTCGGCAACGGCTTCACGGCGCCGCGCTCCGCACCGAGTACATCGCGCCGTCCTGGTCGCGGAACAGCACGCGGCCGGGCTGCTCGTCGAAGCTCTGGCCGGCCAGCGTGACCCACGAGCCGTTGACGTTGAAGCGCGCGGTCTTCACGCCCGTGCCGCGCGCGCCGGCGATGTCCATGGCCACCGCGTGCAGCGTCTGCGTGAGCGACTCGCGCATCACGGCGCGCAGCACCTGCCCGTCGTTGGCCGTGAGCCGGCGGATGACGGCGTTGCGCGCCGTGCCGCCGATGGGCGTCTGGAAGATGGCCGCGGCGCGGTAGCTAGGCTCGGCGCGGCCGTCCTGCCAGAGCAGCGCCGAGGTGCGCGTGGTGAAGGCGCCCAGGCCGGGCTCGAGCGCGTACTGCAGCAACAGCACCATGTAGGCGGGGCCGCCCCTGGTGGCGGCGATGCGGGCCTCCTGCTCGGCCTTCGGCGGCATGGCCGCGAGCACCTGCGAGGAGCGGATCTTCAGCGGGAAGGCGGTCGGCTCGGACAGCGCCGCCTCGAGCGACCTGGCGGCTTCCGCGCGGTAGTCGTAGTCGAGCAGTGGACCGACGATGGCCTGCACCTCGGCGCTCATGTCCTTCTGGCGCGACTGCTGCACCGACGAGTCGATCAGCGCGCCGACAAGCCCGCCGCCGAGCGCCGCGCTCACGCCGGGCGGCTGCGCGGAGAACATGAAGCTCTCCTGCGCGACGACCACGCGCACGTCGACCTCCTGGACCTTGCCCCGGTCCGCGGCCGCCAGCGGCCGGTGGAACGGCGCACAGGCGCCCAGCGCCGCCAGGAGCGACAGCGCCAACACGAAACGCAGCATCCTTGGCCCTCCCACCGCGAAATGCAATTGGGTGTCGATTGTGCCGTTGCCGCGTGAAATCGGTAGACCTTAAGGAGGGCCCATCGTGCCCGTGGTTTTCAAGCGACTGTCGAGCATCCAGCCCATGGTGTCCTCGCCCGTCTTCGGGTGGATGAACATCACCTGCACCCACTCCTTGTACGGCGTGTAGACGGTGACGCGGTCGTTCGGCACCAGGAACTTGCCGCTGTCGCAGCCGGCGTCGGGCGCGCTGTGCAGGTGCGCCCGGCCGGTGCCGGTCACGACCGCACCGCGACGGGGCATGAAACCCGGGCTTTCGTTGGCGACGGCGTGCAGCGCCTCGCAGCGTTTCGACGCGCCGGGCGGGGCCGCCGAAGCCGGCGGCGTGGCGGCCAACGTGGCCAGCGCCGTGAATGCAGCGAACGCCGCCAGCGCGGCGCCGCGTGAAGTTGCTCTGAACATCGGCGGATTGTCCATCGATTGAAGCGAGCAAAACGCGCGCCGCGGGCCTGCGTCAGAATGGCCGCGTGCCGCCTTCAGCCTCCCCCTCCCCCACTCCCCCTCCTCTTTTCCAGGTCAGCCATCTGCGCAAGCGCTATGGCGACACCACGGTCGTCGACGACCTGTCGTTCGAGATCGCGCCCGGCGAATGCCTGGGCGTGATCGGCCCGAACGGCGCGGGCAAGACCACCACCATCCGCATGTGCCTGGGCCTCACCGCGCCCGACGGCGGCGAGATCTCCGCGCTGGGCCTGCAGATGCCGCGCGACGCGCTGGCCATCAAGGCGCAGCTGGGCGTGGTCACGCAGTTCGACACGCTCGACCCCGACTTCAGCTGCGCCGAGAACCTGGTGGTGTACGGGCGCTACTTCGGCTTCGGCAAGGCGCAGGTGCGCGAGCGCGTGCCGCTGCTGCTGGAGTTCGCGGCGCTCTCGCACAAGGCCGACGCCAAGCCGGGCGAGCTGTCGGGCGGCATGCGCCGGCGGCTGTCGCTGGCGCGCGCGCTGGTGAACGACCCCAAGCTGCTGCTGCTCGACGAGCCCACCACCGGCCTCGACCCGCAGGCGCGCCACCTGATGTGGGAGCGGCTGCAGGTGCTGCTGCAGCAGGGCAAGTCGATCCTGCTGACCACGCACTTCATGGACGAGGCCGAGCGCCTGTGCTCGCGGCTGCTGGTGCTCGACCACGGCCGCAAGATCGCCGAGGGCAAGCCGCGCGACCTGATCGCCGAGCACCTGGAGCCCGACGTGGTCGAGGTGTACGGCAACGGCGCGCTGTCGCTGGCCGAGTCGGCCGAGCTCAAGGCCATGGCCGCGCGCGTGGAAGTCAGCGGCGAGACCGTGTTCTTCTACACGCAGGACGCGCGCCGCCTGCTGGACGCGCTCACGCAGCACGGCGGCCTGCGCACCTTTCACCGGCCGGCCAACCTGGAGGACCTGTTCCTCAAGCTCACCGGCCGCCAGATCCGCGAGGACGGCTAGACCATGAACACGACGACAACCACAACCACGACCGCCGCGCCGCCCTCGCCCTCCGTGTGGCGCGCCCCCGAGATCTCGCTGCGCTGGTGGCCCGTGTTCCTGCGCAACCTGCTGGTGTGGCGCAAGCTGGCCATTCCGAGCCTGATCGGCAACATCGCCGAGCCGCTGATCTGGCTGGTGGCCTTCGGCTACGGCATGGGCGCGCTGGTGGGCCAGGTGGCGGTGGACGGCGTGAAGGTGCCCTACATCCTGTTCCTGGCGAGCGGCTCGATCTGCATGAGCGCCATGAACGCGGCCAGCTTCGAGGCGCTGTACTCGGCCTTCTCGCGCATGCATGTGCAGAAGACCTGGGACGGCATCATGAACGCGCCGGTCGGGCTGGACGACATCGTGCTGGCCGAGATGCTGTGGGCGGCGTTCAAGTCGATCTTCACGGTCACGGCCATCCTGTTCGTGATGCTCGGGCTGGGCATCAGCCACAGCCCCAAGCTGATCGTGGCGTGGCTGGTGCTGATCGGCGCGGGCATCACCTTCTCGTCGATCGCGCTGATCTTCAACGCGCTGGCCAAGGGCTACGACTTCTTCACCTACTACTTCACGCTGTTCATGACGCCGATGATGTTCCTGAGCGGCGTGTTCTTCCCGCTCGAGCAGCTGCCGGCCGCCGTGAAGGCGGTGGCGGCCTGGCTGCCGCTGACCAATGCCGTGATGCTGGTGCGCCCGCTCTTCATGGACCAGTGGCCGGCGCAATGGTGGCTGCACGCGGCGGTGCTGGCGGTGTATGCGGTGGCGGCGTTCTGGATCGCGCTGGCGCTCACGCGCAAGCGTTTCAAGGGCTGAAGCACGGGGCCGCCACGGGCCCCGTCAAGTGCCTTCGAGGCCCCGTCCCATGGACGCGTCAGGGGCTGTAACGGGGCCGGCCAGCGAGGGCCTTCGGTGTAGACTGCCGAGTTTTTCGAACGGGCGGTATCTGGCTGTATGGCGCAAGTTTCAGGGCGCACAGGATTCAACGGCTCGGCGCTCACCCGCTTGCTCTCCCGACTCTGCGAAGTCGATGTTCGCGAACCCCGGCAAGTCACCGCGGACCGCCTGAGCCAGTGGTTCGGGTGGACCGATGCCATCTCGTTGTCTGCTGCATTGAATGGCACCCCGGCGGCCTCGTCGCCCGGGCCCTCCGGTGCACGCACGTCCGCCAGCGCCGAGGAAAGCGAATGTAAGCGCGTGCGGGCCGCACTGGCCACCGCCATCGCGGAAGACAGCACCTTCCTGCCGTCGCCGGTTCGCGACGCCGCCATGGACCCCGCCGTTCCCGTCGCGTTCTCGCCTTTTCGCCAGCGCTACCTCGCCCGCCAGCAGGCGATGGAAGCCGGCGTCGGCCCGCTGCGCGGCAAGCTGCGCGCGCGGCTGGCGGGCCGCTCGCCCGCGATGGCGCGGCTTGCCTCGGTGGACGTGGTCATGGAGCAGGTGCTCGGCGCGCAGGAGCGCACCCTGCTGGCCAGCGTGCCCGCGCTGCTCGAAAAACACTTCAAGCGCCTGCGGCAGGCAGCACCCGACGCATGGCTGGACCGGTTCCGCCAGGACGCGCGCGACGTGCTGCTGGCCGAACTGGACCTCCGATTCCAACCTGTAGACGGGCTGCTCGAAGCCCTTCGCGCAGGGCACAAAGACACTTCTCAATGAACAGATTCCTTCATCACGCGGTCATGGCCGCGGGCCTGGCCGTGGTCGCCTGGGCCGGCGCGGGCTACATCGGCTCCAACCCGCTGGCGCTGGCCGTCACGCTGCTGGTCGGCGCGTTCTACGTCATGGGCGCGCTGGAGCTGCACCGCTTCCACCAGGCCACGTCGACGCTCACGAAGGCCGTGACCGAGCTGTCCGCGCCGCCCGCCAGCCTGGGCGCCTGGCTCGGCCAGCTGCACCCGTCGCTGCAGAACGCGGTGCGCCTGCGCATCGAGGGCGAACGCGTGGGCCTGCCCGGCCCGGCCATGACGCCGTACCTCGCGGGCTTCCTGGTGCTGCTGGGCATGCTGGGCACGTTCCTGGGCATGGTGGTCACGCTCAAGGGCACGGGCATCGCGCTGGAAAGCTCGACCGACCTGCAATCGATCCGTGCCTCGCTCTCCGCGCCCGTGAAGGGCCTGGGCCTGGCCTTCGGCACCTCGGTGGCGGGCGTGGCCGCATCGGCGATGCTGGGCTTTGCCTCGGCGCTGAGCCGCCGCGAGCGCCTGCAGGCCGGGCAGTTGCTCGACAGCAAGATCGCGACCACGCTGCGCCCGTACTCGCAGGTGCACCAGCGCGAGGAGTCCTTCAAGCTGCTGCAGCGCCAGGCCGAGGCCATGCCCGCGCTGGTCGGCCAGCTGCAGGACATGATGGCCGCGATGGAACGCCAGAGCCTGGCCTTGAACGATCGCCTGGCCGCCGGCCAGGACGGCTTCTATGGCCGCACCGAAGCCGCGTACGCCGGCCTGGCCTCGTCGGTCGACAAGTCGCTGCAGCACAGCCTGACCGAGAGCGCGCGCATCGCGAGCGCGGCGATCCAGCCGGTGGTCGAAGCCACCATGGCCGGCATTGCGCGCGAGACGGCGTCGCTGCACGACACGCTCGCGCAAACGGTGCAGCAGCAGCTCGACGGCCTCTCCAGCCGCTTCGAGGCCACCACCGGCCGCGTGGCGGACACCTGGAAGCTGGCGCTCGCCGAGCACCAGCGCACCACCGAGACCCTGTCCACCGACGTGCGCGGCGCGCACGACCGGCTGGCGCTGGCCTTCGGCGAACGCTCGGCCGCGCTGGTCGACAGCGTGGCGGCGCGGCTCGAAAGCACCGTGGGCAGCGTGTCGGACACCTGGGGCGGCGCGCTCGCGCAGCACCAGCAGGCCAGCGAGAAACTGTCCGCCGATACGCAGCAGGCGCTCGTCGCCGCGGCGGCCACCTTCGAGCGGCACTCGGCGTCGCTGCTGGGCACCGTGGGCCAGGCGCACACCGCGCTGCAGACGCAACTGGCATCGCGCGACGAGCAACGGCTCTCCGCATGGACGCAGTCGCTGGCATCGATGGCCGAGGCGCTGCGGCAGGAGTGGCAACAGGCCGGCGCGCACACGCTCGACCAGCAGCAGCACCTGCTGGAGACCATGGCGCGGACCGCGCGCGAGATGTCGGCCCAGACCGAAGCGCATGCGAAGAGCACCACCGCCGAGATCGCGCAGCTGCTGCAGGCCGCCGCGGAAGCACCACGTGTCGCCGGTGAAGTGATGGCCGCGCTGCGCGAGAAGCTCGCCGACAGCATGGACAGCTGGCAGGCCACGCTGGCCGAACACCAGCGCACGACCGAGACGCTGTCCGCCGACGTGCGCGGCGCACACGACCGCCTGGCCGAGACCTTCGGCAACCGCTCGGCCGCGCTGGTCGACGGCGTTGCAGCGCGGCTCGAAGGCGCTGTGGGCCAGGTGTCGCACACCTGGGGCAGCGCCCTCGCGCAGCACCGGCAGGCCAGCGAGAAGCTGTCCGCCGACACGCAGCAGGCGCTCACCGCGGCCGCCGCCACCTTCGAACAGCACTCGGCTTCGCTGCTGGGCAGCGTGGGCCAGGCGCACGCCGAACTGCAGACGGAGCTGACCTCGCGCGACGAACAGCGCCTGTCGGCATGGACGCAATCGCTCGCGTCGATCGCCGGCTCGCTGCACGACGAATGGCAGCAGGCGGGCGCAAGCACGCTGGGCCAGCAGCAGCAACTGCTGGAGACCATGGCGCAGACCGCGCGCGAGATGTCGGCCCAGAACGATGCGCACGCGAAGCACACCATCGCCGAGATCGCACAGCTGCTGCAGGCGGCCTCCGAGGCGCCGCGCGTCGCGGCCGAGGTGGTGGCCGAGCTGCGCCAGAAGCTGTCGGACAGCATGGCGCGCGACAACGTGATGCTGGAGGAACGCAGCCGCATCCTCGAGACGCTCTCCACGCTGCTGGACGCGGTGAACCATGCGTCCACCGAGCAGCGCGCGGCGGTCGATTCGCTGGTGGCCGCATCGGCCGACGTGCTCGAGCGTGTCGGCAGCCGCTTCACCGAGAAGATCGGCGAAGAGACGGAGAAGATGTCGACGGTGGCCGCGCAGATCACCGGCAGCGCCGTCGAGGTGGCGAGCATGGGCGAGGCCTTCGGCTTCGCGGTGCAGCTGTTCAGCGAGTCGAACGAGAAGATGGGCGCGCAGCTGCAGCGCATCGAAGGCGCGCTGGGCAAGTCGATCTCGCGCAGCGACGAACAGCTGGCGTACTACGTGGCGCAGGCGCGCGAAGTGATCGACCTGAGCATCATGTCGCAGAAGCAGATCGTCGAAGACCTGCAGCGCGTGGCCGACCGCCAGGCCGCCGTGGGCAGCGAAGCGTGATGCAGGACGACCTCGACGGCGGCGCCGAACCCGGCGTGCCGGTGTGGGCGGTGTTCGGCGACCTGATGTCGGGCCTGCTGGGCGCCTTCGTGCTGATCCTGGTGTGCGCGCTGGGCATGCAGCTCGAGCTGGCGACCAAGCTGGAGTCGGAGGTGCAGCAGCGCGAGGCGGAAGCCAAGCGCCGGCAGACGCTCGAAGAAGCCCTGGCGGGGCCGCTCGCGGCGGGCCGCGTGACGCTGACCAACGGCCGCATCGGCATCAGCGGCAACGTGCTGTTCGCCTTCAACTCGGCCGACCTGCAGCCCGAAGGCCGCCAGTTGCTCAAGAGCCTGGCCGCGCCGCTCTCGGCCTACCTGCGGTCGCGCGACGAGATCCT
This sequence comes from Variovorax sp. OK605, assembly GCF_900115445.1. NCBI lineage: Bacteria > Pseudomonadati > Pseudomonadota > Betaproteobacteria > Burkholderiales > Comamonadaceae > Variovorax > Variovorax sp. OK605. The sequence goes on along the minus strand of NZ_FOWL01000020.1, from coordinate 76,359 downwards.
GATGGTGAGCGGCTTCACCGACGACCGGCAGATGCGCGACAACGCGCGCCAGTTCGCGGACAACTGGGAGCTGTCGGCGCAGCGCGCGCTGACGGTGACGCGCGCGCTGATCGAATCGGGTGTGCCGTCTTCCGCGATCTTTGCCGCGGCCTTCGGTGCCGAGCAGGCCGTGGCGTCGAATGCCGATGCCGACGGGCGCTCGAAGAACCGGCGCGTGGAGATGGCGCCAACGCCACGGCCTTCGCGCCCCGCGGGCACAGGCGAGGCCGCCAAGCCCCGTGGCTGAAGACTCGGCCCTCGATCTCGCCGCGTGGCGCGAACGCGGCGACGACCGCTTCGACCCCGTGCGCTTTCGCTTCATCGAGGCGATGGCCCGGCGGGCGGCCGCGCACGACGGCGAGGCGCGGCGCCTGCTCGACGACAGGCTGGTGCTGCTGCTGGCGGCGTACGGCGAAGCGATGGAGAAGGCACGCGCCGCCGACGCGCCGGCAGAAGACGCATCGCCTTCGAACGCCGCGCTTGCCGAGCTGGTCGCGCACATCGCGCGGCATGCACCGCCGCCGGGCGAAGGCCTCGCGGCCCACGCGCCCGCGCCCGATCTCAAGGCCGTCACCTATTTCCGCAGCACCTGGTCCAAGCTCAGCGCCGAACGGCGGCTGAACCAGTCGCTGGCCAAGATGCCGGACAACGCCGGTCCGCTCAACTCGCACCACCTGGTGCACCGCGCGCTGATCCTGATGCGCGGCCTCTCGCCGGAATACCTCAACCGGTTCATGTCGTACGTCGATGCCCTGCTGTGGATCGACCAGGCGAACGCCAGCATGGCCGCCGCGGCGGCCAGCGCGCCGCGCGCCGAGAACAACAAGACCGCCAGGAAGACAGGCCGCAGCAAGGCCGCCTGAATCCGGCGGGAACATCCGCCGGAATCGACACTTTCCAATTACATTGCACGCAATTCAATTGCTCGCTACAATTCAATCCATGCGCTCCACCCAGGCCCCCACCGACGAAATGCTCAAGCTGGACAACCAGCTGTGCTTTGCGGTCTATTCCGCCTCGCTGGCCATGACGCGCCTGTACAAGCCCGAGCTCGAAAAGCTCCAGCTCACCTACCCGCAGTACCTCGTCATGCTCGCCCTCTGGGAGCAGGACGGCCCCACGGTCTCCGCGCTGGGCGAGCTGCTCTCGCTCGACTCGGGCACGCTCACGCCGCTGCTCAAGCGCCTGGAGGCCAACGGCTACGTGGCCCGCGTGCGCGACGTGGCCGACGAGCGGCGCGTCCACATCACGCTCACCGCCGCGGGCCGCAAGCTGAAGACCAGGGCCGCCAACGTGCCCGCCTGCCTCATGGCCGCCACCGAATGCTCGGTGCCGGAACTCATTGCGCTCACGCAGCAGATCCAGACGCTGCGCGACCGCATCAAGAAAGCCGCGTGAACGCGCGGCGAATGCGCATCTCCCCCGTCCCTTCATCACTCACCAAAGGAAATCACCATGACCACCAAGCTCGACAAAGTGCTCTACACCGCAGAAGCCCACACCGTCGGCGGCCGTGACGGCGCAGGCAAGTCCAGCGACGGCGCGATCGACGTCAAGCTGAGCTCGCCTGGCTCGGGCAAGCCCGGCACCAACCCCGAACAGCTGTTCGCGGTCGGCTACGCCGCCTGCTTCATCGGTGCGATGAAGGCCGTCGGCCCGAAGATCGGCGTGAAGGTGCCCGAAGACGTCGCCATCGACTCCAGCGTTTCCCTCGGCCCGACGAACGGCGGCGCCGCCTACGGCATCGCCGTGAAGCTGGCGATCACGCTGCCGGGCCTGGACGCCGAAGCCAAGCAGAAGCTGGTCGACACCGCCCACCAGGTGTGCCCGTACTCGAACGCGACGCGCGGCAACATCGACGTCGAACTGACGATTGCCTAAGTCCAGCGCGCAAGTCCAGCGCGCGAAAGACACAAGGGCGGCACCGGCAACGGTGCCGCCCTTTTTTCATGCGCCCGGTCAGCCCGCGCCGCCCGCCTGCGCGAGCAGCCATGCCTTGAAGATCTGCAGCGACTGCATCTGCGCCGACTCTTCCGGGTAGACGAGGTAGTAGCCCTTGGCGTAGCGATGCCGGTGACGCGACAGGCGCTTGAGCCGGCCCGAGGCCACCATGTCCTCGCCCATGTAAGGCGGCAGCAATGCCACGCCCATGCCGGCCACCGCCGCGTTGAGCGCCATCGACATGATTTCGTAGCGCGGCCCTTCGCGCGGTGCCGCGTCCGCGATGCCCTCGTGCCGGAACCATTCGTCCCATCCGTCGGGCAGCGTGTGATGGTGGATGAGCGCCGAGCGCGGCGTGTTCGCATCGACCTTCTTGCCATGCACCCTGACCCACGACGGCGCGGCATAGGGCGACAACTCCAAGGGCAAGACGAACTCGCTGTGCAGCCCCGCGCGCTGCCCATCGCTGAACTCGAGCGATGCATCGACCGGCGTGGCGCGAAAGTCGACCTGGCCCACGCGCGTGCCCAGGTTCAGCGTGATCTCGCCATGCGCGCGCGTGAAGGCCGGCAGGCGCGGAATGAGCCAGTAGCTGCCGACCGACGCGCCCACCGACAACGACAGTTCGCCGCCGCGCCCCTTCAAGGCCATGACAGTCGCCGTGGCGCGCTCCAGCCGGCGCAACAAGGGCGCCACTTCGCCGAGGTAGTACACGCCCGCCTGCGTGAGCGCCAGCGCTTCGCGGCGCCGTGTGAACAGCCGCACGCCGAGCCGGTCTTCGAGCGTCTGCACCTGGCGGCTCACCGCTCCCTGCGTGAGCCGCAGCTCGTGCGCGGCGGCGGTGAACGAGCGCAAGCGCGCGCTGGCTTCGAGGCACAGCAGCGACATCGTCGAAGGGGCGCGGATATTTGTGTTCATGAGGAAAGCGCAACTTTGGTGCATACCATCAAGCCCATCGCACAGGAAGCACCTTGAACATGCATGCGAAAACCTCATGCTAGACGCAGCAAACATGGTTTGTCCACGGTGCCCGCACCGATCAACATCGCGGCCATTCCTGCATGACTTCGACGATGAAAGGGCTTCCCATGCCAGAGCAATTTCCCACGCGCCGCGATGTGTTGCGGCTGGGTTCGGCCACCGCGCTGGCGGGCTTGCCGCTGATGTCGATCGCGGCCGCCTGGCCCGACCACGCCGTGCGCCTTGTCGTGCCCTCGGCCGCGGGCGGCTCGCCCGACGCGGTCTGCCGCCTGCTTGCCAACGAGCTGTCGAGGTCCCTGGGCCAGGCGCTCATCATCGACAACAAGCCCGGCGCGAGCGGCAACATCGGCATGATCGACGTGACGCGCGCCACACCCGACGGCTACACGCTGGGCTACGGCAACGTGGGCACGCTGGCCATCAACAAGGCGCTGTTCTCCAAGCTGCCCTACGACCCCGATCGCCAGCTGGTGCCCGTCGCATTGCTGGGCTACGTGCAGAACGCGCTGGTCGTTCGCAAGGACCTGGGCGTGCGCGGCGTGGCCGAACTCATCGCGCTCGCCAAGTCCAGGCCCGGCAAGCTCACCATGGGCTCGGCCGGCAACGGCACGACCGGCCACCTCGGCGGCGAACTGTTCAAGACCATGACGGGCACCGCCATCACGCACGTGCCCTACCGCGGCAGCCCGCAAGCCATACAGGACCTGATGGGCGGCCAGGTCGACCTGATGTTCGACAACCTGAGCTCGATCGCGCCGCACATCCAGGCCGGGCGGCTCACGGTGCTGGCCGTGACGGGCGCGCAGCGCAGCGCGCTGTTCCCCCACATTCCCACCTTGGCCGAGTCGGGCGTGCCGGGCTACGACGTGGTGGCCTGGGGCGGCATCGTCGCGCCCGCGAAAACGCCGGGCGCCGTGGTCGTGCAATTGAACACGGCCATCAACGCCATCCTCTCCACCCCCGCCATGCGCGAGAAGTACGCGGCCATCGGCTTCGAACCGCTCACCGGTCCGCCGGAGCGCCTGTGGGAGCGTGTGGCGCGCGAGACACCGATCTGGGCCGACGTGGTGAAGCGCTCCGGCGCGCAGGTCGATTGAAGGCATGCCGATGCTCGACCTGATCATCGAAGGCGGCAGCGTGATCGACGGCAGCGCCGCGCCGCGCGTGCGCGCCGACGTGGGCGTGCATGGAGGGCGCATCGTGCGCATGGGCGACCTCGCGGACGTGGCGGCACGCGAGCGCTTCGACGCGCGCGGGCGCATCGTGGCGCCCGGCTTCATCGACGTGCACACGCACGATGACCGCTTGCTGCTCGACGCGCCGCAGGGCGCGCACCCCAAGCTGTCGCAGGGCGTGACCACCGTCATCACGGGCAATTGCGGCGTGAGCCTGGCGCCGCTGTGCTCGCCCGTCGCACCGCCCGCGCCGCTCGACTTGCTGGGCAGCGACGCGTGGCGCTTCGAACGCTTCGGCGACTACCTCGACGCGCTCGAACAGGCACGGCCCGCGCTCAATGCGGCCTGCCTCGTCGGCCATTCGACCTTGCGCGTGCGGCACATGGCGCGGCTCGACCGCGTGGCCGACAGCGACGAAGCACGGCGCATGGCCGAAGACCTCGCCGATGCGTTGGCCAGCGGCGCCATCGGCCTGTCGACCGGCCTCTACTATCCGCCGGCGCGTGCCGCGAGCGCGCAGGAGGTCATCGCCGTGGGCGCCGCGCTGGCCGGCGCACGCGGCATCGTCACCATGCACATCCGCGACGAAGGCGACGCCATCGACGACGCACTGCGCGAGGCGCTGCAGATCGGACGCGCGCTGGGCGTGGACACGGTGCTGTCGCATCACAAGCTGGTCGGCAAGGCCAACCACGGCCGCTCGGTGCAGACGCTCGCGGCCATCGAGAAGGCCGCCGAGACGCAGCAAGTCTGCTTCGACTGCTACCCCTACAACGCCTCGTCGACCATGCTGCTGCCGGGCCGCGTGGCGCAGTCCGACGACGTGCGCGTGACGTGGTCGAAGGCCGACGCCAGTGCGGCCGGCCGCTCGCTGTTCGACCTGGCGCGCGAGCGTGGCCGCTCGCCCGAACAACTCGCAGCCGACTTGCAGCCCGCCGGCGCGATCTACTTCGCGATGAGCGAAGACGACGTGAGCCGCATCCTCGGCCACCCGATGGCCATGGTCGGCTCCGATGGCCTGGCGCACGACGTGAGCCCGCACCCGCGCCTGTGGGGCACCTTTGCGCGCGTGCTGGGCCACTACGTGCGCGAGCGCAAGCTGTTCTCGCTGGAGACGGCGGTGCACAAGATGACGGGCCTGAGCGCTCGCCGCTTCGGCCTGCGTGAACGCGGGTTGCTGACGCCCGGCCACCATGCTGACATCGTGGTGTTCGACGCGCAGCGCGTGGCCGACCGCGCGACCTTCGACCACCCGACCGAAGCCAGTGCCGGCATCGACGCCGTGTTCGTCAACGGCCGCCTCGCCTGCCGCGGCGGCCGCACGACCGACGCGCATGCGGGGCGCGTGCTGCGCCACGGGCGTTCGGGCTGACTTTGCGCATGTCCCGCGCGTGACGCCGAAACGCGCCGCGCGGTAGCGCCTTTCACCGAGCTTGGCTAACGTCGCGGCCACACACACCACCCGCCACCCACTGCCGGAGCTTTCACCCATGAGCACCACCAGCCTCCTGATCCGCAAGGACCAGCTCGCCACCACGCGCCTGCACACCGCCACCGACGAACCGCTGGCCGACGGCCAGGTGCGCGTGCGCATCGACGGCTTTGCGCTCACCTCGAACAACATCACGTATGCCGCCTTCGGCGACGCGATGAGCTACTGGCAGTTCTACCCGACGGGCGAGGAAGGCTGGGGCAGCATCCCCGTGTGGGGCTTCGCCAGCGTGGTGCAGTCGCTGCACCCGGGCGTGGCGGTGGGCGAGCGCCTGTACGGCTACTGGCCGATGGCCTCGGGCGCGGTGCTGAGCCCCGGGCGGCTGTCGCCCGAGCGCTTCGCCGACGTGGCCGAGCACCGCGCGGCATTGCCCGCGGTCTACAACCAGTACTTCCGCTGCGCCAGCGACCCGCTCTACACCGCCGGCACCGAAGATCTGCAGGCGCTGCTGCGCCCGCTGTTCATCACCTCGTGGCTCATCGACGACTTCATGGGCGACAACGATTTCTTCGGCGCGAAGACGATGCTGCTTTCGAGCGCATCCAGCAAGACGGCCTACGGCACCGCCTTCCAGCTGCACCAGCGGCATGACAGCGAGGGCATCGAGGTGATCGGCCTCACCTCCCCCGCCAACGTGGCCTTCTGCGAAAGCCTGGGCTGCTACGACCGCGTCGTGACCTACGACGCGCTGGACACCATCGCGGCCGACACGCCCTGCGTGTACGTCGACTTCGCCGGCAACGGCGCGCTGCGCAACGCCATCCATGAACGCTTCGCGAACCTGAAGTACAGCAGCTCCATCGGCGGCACGCATGTGGAGCAGCTCGCGGCCAAGGGCGCGGCCAAGAGCCTGGCCGGCCCGCGCGCCACGCTGTTCTTCGCGCCCGCGCAGATCAAGAAGCGCACCGGCGAATGGGGCGCCGACGAGTTCGGCCGGCGCATGGTCGCGGCCTGGCACCACTTCCTGGCCTCGGTCACCGGCGCGAAGAACCCCTGGCTGCACGCCGAGCGCCACGACGGCGGCGAGGCGGTGCAGGCGGCCTACGCCCATGTGCTCGCGGGCAAGGGCGACCCGCGCACCGGCCATATCCTTTCTCTTTGCAGGCAACCCGCGGACGGTTGAGGGCGCGCGGGCGCCGTGTGGCGACAATCGCCGCATGACCCCTTCTTCCGCGGCGCCCGCGAACACCCATCCTTACGAGAGCCTCACGCCCGACGTGGTGCTCGACGCGCTCGCGACGCTCGGCCTGCACGGCGACGGCCGGCTCACCGGCCTGAACTCCTATGAAAACCGGGTCTACCAGGTGTTCCTGGAAGACCGCTCCGCCGTGGTGGTCAAGTTCTACCGCCCCGGCCGCTGGAGCGAGGCCGAGATCCTCGAGGAGCACGGCTTCTCGCTCGAACTGGCCGCCGGCGAAGTGCCGGCCGTGCCGCCGCTGGCCTTCGACGGCAAGACCCTGCACCACCACGCCGGCTTCGCGTTCAGCGTGAGCCCCTACCGCGGCGGCCGCGCGCCCGAGCTCGACGATTTCGAAGTGCTCGAATGGGTCGGCCGCTTCCTGGCGCGCATCCACACCGTGGGCAGCGCCAGGCCTTTCGAGGCCCGCCCCGCGCTCGACCTGCACACCTTCGGCCTCGACTCGCGCGACTGGCTGCTGGAGAACGACAAGATCCCGCTCGACGTGCAGCGCGACTGGGAAACGGCCTGCAACGCGGCGCTGGACATGGTGCGCCAGACCGCGCTGGCGCTGCAGCCGCCGGCCTCCGACTTCAAGCCCCGCAAGCTGCGCCTGCATGGCGACGTGCACCCCGGCAACATTTTGTGGACGCCCACCGACCGCCCGGGCGGCGGCCCGCACTTCGTCGACCTGGACGACGCGCGCACCGGCTTCGCGGTGCAGGACCTGTGGATGCTGCTGTCGGGCGACCGCGCGCAGCGCACCGCGCAGCTGTCGGGCCTGCTCGACGGCTACGAGCAGTTCCGCGAATTCGACCGGCGCGAGCTGGCGCTGATCGAGCCGCTGCGCACGCTGCGGCTCATTCACTACAGCGCATGGCTGGCGCGGCGCTGGGAAGACCCGATCTTCCCCATCAACTTCCCGTGGTTCGGCTCCAGCGACTACTGGAAGGGGCAGATCCTCGTGCTGGAAGACCAGTGCGAACAGATGGCCGAAGAGCCGCTCTACGCCTGAGCTTGCCCGGCGGCGGCCGGAAGGCTGTCCGCCACGCCCTGCAGCAGCCGCTCGACCAGCACGTTGCTCGGCCCCGAGCGCCAGATGCCGTAGGCCTCCGACTGCGCCACCGGCCGGTCCAGCGGCCTGAACGCCGCGCCGCGCAGGGCCGAATGCCGCATCGCCTGCGGCACCAGCGCCACGCCCAGGCCCTGGGACACCAGCGACACCACCGCGAGCCAGTGGCGCACCTCGTGCCGTACCTCGGGCAGGAAGCCCGCGTCGGCGCAGATCGACAGGATGCGCTCGTGGTAATCGGGTGAGGCCTCGCGCGAGAACAGCACGAAGGGCTGGTCGCGCAGGTCGGCCGGCGCCAGCACCCGCTTGCGCGCCAGCGCATGCCCCACCGGCAGGCAGGCCACGAAAGGCTCCGACAGCAGCAGCCGGTGCTGCAGCTCCAGCGGCACGCGGCGCGTGTGGGCAAAGCCCAGGTCGAGCCGGTCGTTCAGCAGCTCGGTGATCTGCACGCCCGAATTCAGTTCGCTCAGCGTGATGCGCACCGCCGGGTGCTTCTCCTGGAACGCGCGCAGCGCCTGCGGCAGGCCGCGGTACAGCATGGCGCCCACGAAACCGATGCGCAGCCGCCCGGCGGAGCCCAGCGCCACGTCGCGCGCCTCGATGGCGGCTTCTTCCGCCTGCAGCAGCACGCGCCGCGCCGACACGCGCAGCGCTTCACCGGCGGGCGTGAGCCGCACCTCCTTGCTGTTGCGCTCGAACAGCCGCGCGCCCACGGTCTCTTCGAGCTGCCGGATCGCCACCGACAGCGGCGGCTGCGAGATCGACAGGCGCCGCGCCGCCCGCCCGAAGTGCAGCTCTTCGGCGAGCACGGAGAAGTAGCGCAGGTGACGCAGTTCCATGGATAGTCAAATCGAATCGAACAAGACCAAATCGATATTAGACACGGATCGTCGTGGCTTCAACAATGCGCCAAACCAGGAAACCAAGGAGACAAAGCGCATGTCCGAGCACGCCCATCCGATCCCCGATCGCCACGGCCAGAACCTGTTCACCACCGACGCCGAGCTGCATGGCCTGCTCGCGCTCTACCTGCCGGACGACCTGCGCCGGCACATGCAGCCGCACTTCGAGCGCCTGGGCGGCCTCGCGGGCGGCCTGCTCGACGAGCTGGCCGGCACCGCCGACCGCAACCCGCCCACGCTGAAGCAGCGCACGCGCACCGGCCTGGACGACCAGAAGGTCGTGAAGCACCCCGCCTACGTCGAGATGGAGCGCCTGGCGCTCGCCGAGTTCGGCCTGGCCGCCATCTCGCACCGCGACGACACGCTGGGCTGGCAGGGCAAGATGCCGCCGCTGGTCAAGTACGTGCTGACCTACCTGTTCGTGCAGGCGGAGTTCGGCCTGTGCTGCCCGGTGTCGATGACCGATTCGCTCACGCGCACGCTGAAGAAGTTCGGCAAGCCCGAGCTGGTCGCCAAGTACCTGCCACGGCTGACCTCGCTCGACTTCGACGAACTGGCCCAAGGCGCCATGTTCATGACCGAGCAGGCCGCCGGTTCCGACATTGCCGCCACCGCCACCCTGGCGCACCAGGAGGCCGACGGCAGCTGGCGCCTCACGGGCGACAAGTGGTTCTGCTCGAACCCCGACGCCGACTTTGCGATGGTGCTGGCGCGGGCCGACGACGGCCTCGCGGGCATGAAGGGCGTCTCGCTGTTCCTGCTGCCGCGCCGGCTGGACGACGGCAGCCTGAACCGCTACCGCATCATCCGGCTGAAGGACAAGCTGGGCACGCGCTCGATGGCCAGCGGCGAGATCCGCCTCGAAGGCGCCGTGGCGTACCTGGTGGGCGAGGCCGGCCGCGGCTTCGTGCAGATGGCCGACATGGTCAACAACTCGCGCCTGTCGAACGGCGTGCGCGCCGCGGGGCTGATGCGCCGCGCGGTGGCCGAGGCCGAGTTCATCGCCTCCGAGCGCCGCGCCTTCGGCCGCACGCTGGAGCAGATGCCGCTGATGCAGCGCCAGCTCGACAAGCTGCGCCTGCCGGCCGAGCAGGCGCGCACCATGGTGTGCCAGACCGCCCTGGCGCTCGCGCGTTCCGATGCGAGCGAGCCCGAGGCGTACGCGCTGCTGCGCATCCTCACGCCGCTCATCAAGTTCCGCGCATGCCGCGACGCGCGCAAGGTGACGGGCGACGCCATGGAAGTGCGCGGCGGCTGCGGCTACATCGAGGAGTGGAGCGACGCGCGGCTGGTGCGCGACGCGCACCTGGGCTCGATCTGGGAAGGCACCAGCAACATCGTGGCGCTGGACGTGATTCGTGCGGTGAAGCGCGAAGGCTCGCTGCCCGTGCTGCGCGCGCACTGCGAAAAACTGCTGGCCGACGCCACGCTCGCACCGGCTTTTGCCAAGGCCCTGCGCGACGCGCTCGCGCGCGCCGCCGCCCTGGCCGAGACCGCCGCGCACGAAGGCGGCGACGTGCTCGCACGGCAGGCCGCCTCGGCGCTCTACCACTGCACCAGCGCCATCGCGATGGCCTGGGAGGCCTCGCACAGCGGCTCCGCGCCGCGCCTGCGCTGGGCGCAGCTGGTGCTGCTGCACCGCGTGCTGCCGCGCGACCCGCTCTCGCCCGACGCCATGCCCGCCGACTGGAACACGGCCACCGAACGCAGCGCCGCGGCACTTGCCTGAGCCTTCCCCTGAACACAAGAACCGGAGACAACCCTTGAAACGCTCGACCTTCCTGCTGGCCGCCTGCGCCACGCTCTTCACCACGGTGCCCGCCGTCACCATCGTTCACGCGGCCGACGCCTTCCCCACCAAGCCGCTGATGCTGGTGGTGCCCTTCCCTCCCGGCGGTCCCACCGACGCGATGGCGCGCACGCTCGCCGCCGAGATGAAAGACCGCCTCGGCCAACCCATGATCGTGGAGAACCGCGCGGGCGCGGGCGGCAACATCGGCGCCGAGTACGTGGCGCGCGCCGAGGCCGACGGCCACACGCTGATGTTCGGCACCTCGGGCCCGCTGGCCATCAACGCCAGCCTGTACCGCAAGATCAACTACGACCCGGTGAAGAGCTTCGCGCCCGTCATCCAGGTCGGCTACCTGCCCAACATCCTGGTGGTGAACCCCGCGCTGCCGGTGAAGAACGTGCCCGAACTCGTGGCCTACGCCAAGGCCAACCCCGGCAAGCTCAGCTACGCCTCGTCGGGCAACGGCGCGTCGTCGCACCTCGCGGGCGTGCTCTTCAACTCGGTGGCCGGCACCGACCTGCAGCACATTCCCTACAAGGGCACGGGCCCGGCGCTCAACGACCTGCTGGGCAACCAGGTCAGCATGACCTTCACCGACATCCTCACCGCGCTGCCCTACGTCAAGGCCGGCAAGCTGCGCGCGCTGGGCGTGGCCAAGCTCGCCCGCTCGCAGGCGCTGCCCAACGTGCCGACCATCTCGGAGCAGGGCTACAAGGGCTACGACGTGAGCGTGTTCTTCGGCATCGTCGCGCCGGCCGGCACGCCGCCCGACCGCGTGGCCAAGCTGAACCGTGCCTTTGCGGAGGTGCTCAATTCACCGAAGGTGAAGCAGATGTTCGCCTCGCAAGGTCTGGAGGCACCGACCGATACGTCGCCGCAGAAGCTCGGGCAGTTCATTGCGACCGAGTCGGTCAAGTGGAAGGACGTCGTGCAGAAGTCGGGCGCGCAGCTCGATTGAGGCTGTTGTTCAGGGCGGCGATCAGGCCGACGGGGTACCTTGCTCCGCGAATGTCCCCCGGGCTGCGCCCCTCCTCCTTTATTTCGCTGCGCAAGGCACCCCATCGGCCTGATCGTTTTCAGAGCCGGGGTTGATCGCAGGATCACCAGCAACGTGTCCACGTGCACAGGGCATCGGGTGCTCCCCGCAGCGAAATAAAGGGGGAGGCCGAAGGCCGGAGGACATTCGCGGAGGGGAGTACCCGGTGGCCTGTGCACGCGCCCCGAAAAAACCGAGCGCACAAACAAAAGGAACAGCAATGACACAAGCCAAAGGCGCCCTCGCAGGCATCCGAGTCCTCGACATCTCAAGAATCCTCGGCGGCCCCTACTGCGGCCAGATCCTCGGTGACCACGGCGCCGACGTGCTCAAGGTCGAGCCCCCGCAGGGCGACGACACGCGCGCCTGGGGCCCGCCGTTCAAGGAAGGCGTGGCCTCGTACTACCACGGCCTCAACCGCAACAAGCGCGTGCAGCACCTCGACTTCTCCACCGACGAAGGCCGCGAAGCACTGCTTGCCTTGGTCGCGGAAGCCGACGTGCTCATCGAGAACTTCAAGACCGGCACCATGGAACGCTGGGGCATCGGTTACGAGACGCTGTCGCAACGCTTCCCCCGCCTCGTGTGGTGCCGCGTGTCGGGCTTCGGCGCCGACGGCCCCTTGGGCGCCCTGCCCGGCTACGACGCCGCGGTGCAGGCCATGACCGGCATCATGAGCATCAACGGCGAGGCCGACGGCGGCCCGCTGCGCGTGGGCCTGCCGGTGGTCGACATGGTGACGGGGCTGAACGCGGTGATCGGCGTGCTGCTCGCGCTGCAGGAACGCCACCGCAGCGGACGCGGCCAGTTCGTGGAGGCGGCGCTGTACGACAGCGGCCTGTCGCTGCTGCACCCGCACGCGGCCAACTGGTTCATGGACGGCACCGCGCCGCGCCGCACCGGCAACGCGCACCCCAACATCTACCCCTACGACGCGCTGGCCACCGGCACCGACCCGGTGTTCGTGGCGGTGGGCAACGACCGCCAGTTCGCCAGCCTGTGCCGCTGCATCGGCCTGCCCGCGCTGTCGGACGATCCGCTGTACCGCACCGCCGGTGCGCGCTCGGTGCACCGCGACGGGCTCAAGCAGCAACTGGAAGCCGCCATGGCCGCGTTCGACGGCCGCGAACTGGTCGAGCAGCTCATGGCCGCCGGCGTGCCCGCCGCGCCGGTGCTGCCGGTCGATGCCGCGCTGCAGCACCCGCACACGCTGCACCGCGAGATGGTGGTCGAGATGCCGGGCGGCTACCGCGGCATCGGCGCGCCGGTGAAGCTCAGCCGCACGCCGGCCAGCTACCGGCATGCGCCGCTCACGCCGGGCAACGCCTTCCTGCCCGGGGACGAACCAGCGTAAAAATCAGCGCAACAGTGAGCGCCCGCGGCCGATGCCGTAGTACGCGATGCCCGCGGCTTCGACCGTGGCAGCCTCGTAGAGGTTGCGGCCGTCGAAGATCGCGGGGCTGCGCAGCGCCTGCGCGATGCGGGCGAAATCGGGCTGGCCGAACTCCGGCCATTCGGTCACCAGCGCCAGCGCGTCGGCGCCCTGCAGCGCCTCGTCGGCCGTGCCGCACCAGCGCAGGCCCTCGTGCTCGCCGACGAGGTCGCGCGCCGTCGACATCGCCACCGGGTCGTACACCTGCACGCGCGCGCCGGCGGCGCGCAGGCGCTCCAGCAGCACGAGGCTCGGCGCATCGCGCATGTCGTCGGTGTCGGGCTTGAAGGCCAGGCCCCACACGGCGATGGTCTTGCCTGCGATGCGGCCTTCGAAGTGGTGCGTCATCAGCTCGAACAGCCGGCCCTTCTGCTCGTGGTTGGTGGCTTCGACCGCCGTCAGGATGCGCAGCGGATACCCGTCGCGCTCGGCCATGCGCTTCAGCGCCCGCACGTCCTTCGCGAGGCACGAGCCGCCATAGCCCGCGCCCGCCTGCAGGAAGTCGGGCCCGATGCGCCGGTCCGCGCCGATGGCGCGCCGCACCATCTCGATGTCGGCGCCCGCATGCTCGGCCACGCGCGCCATCTCGTTCATGAAGCTGATGCGGGTGGCCAGCATGGCGTTGGCGGCGTACTTGGCGAGCTCGGCCGAGCGGCGGTCCATCACCAGCAGCTGCGCCGGGTTCTCGACGAAGGGTGCGTAGAGGCGGGTCAACACCTCGACGGCCCACGGGTTTTCCGAGCCGATCACCACGCGGCCGGGCCGCCGGCAGTCGCGCACCGCCGAGCCTTCGCGCAGGAATTCGGGGTTGGCCGCCACCGCGATGCGCAGCCGCGCGCCGCGCTGCGACAGCTCGCCGTTCAGCACCATCTCGACCTGGTCGGCCGTGCCCACCGGCGCGGTCGACTTGCACACCACCACCGCGTCGCGGTCGCGGTGCCGCCCGATGCCGGCGGCCACGGCCATCACGTGGCGCAGGTCGACCCGGCCTTCGGCATCGGCCGGCGTGTTGACCACGATGAAAATCACCTCGCCGTGCAGGCAGGCCGCGCGCTCGTCGGCGGTGAAGCGCAGCGTTCCCACGGCAAGGCCGGCGGCCACCAGCGCTTCCAGGTCCGGTTCATGCAAGGGCATCAGGCCGCGCTGCAGGCCCTCGATGCGCGCCAGGTCGGCGTCGGCGCACAGCACCTCGTGGCCGGCCTCGGCCAGGCTGGCGGCGAAGCTCAGGCCGACATAGCCGGCGCCGAAGAGGCTGACCTTCATCGGCGGCCTCGTGCCTGGTCACGGTGGGGGCACTGGTGGACAGCGCGGTTGTGCGATAAAAGCAGGATGGATTCTTTCAAAACCGTGTCCGGACAGGAAAATTCGATGATGCCCGATCAAGTTGCCGCGCGTTGCGCGCTGGTCCTGGAGACCAACAACCTGCGCGGCGGAGCGGACGCCGAGGCGAAGACGAGCACCAGCCTGCAGCGCCTGGTCGCCCTGCTGGCGCGGCAGAAGCTGCCGCTCACCACGCTGGCGCAAGTGGTCGTCACGCACGACGGCCTGAGCCCCGCCACCTGCGAGGCCGTGAGCCGGCTCGCGGGCCGCCCGGTGGACTTCGTGCGCATCGACCACAGCACCGGCTACTACGACGCCAAGAACGTCGGCTTCGAGGCCACCGACGCGCAGCGCTGCACGCACGTGGTGTTCGCCGACGCCGACTGCCTGCCCGACGACGACTGGCTGCTGCAGATGCTGCTGCCCTTCACCCGGGCCGATGCCCCCGCCGTGGTCGCCGGGCGCACCAGCTACGCGGCCAACGTGGTGGGCACCGCGCTGACCACCATCGACTTCATGTACTTCCCCAACGCGGACCACGCCGGCGCCACGAGCAACTTCTACGCGAACAACGTGGCCTTCCGCCGCGAGGTGTTCGCGCAGCACAGCTACCAGGCGCTGGACGGCGTGTACCGCGCGCACTGCCAGGTGCTGGGCATGCGGCTGAAGGCGGCCGGCGTGCCGATCCACTACGCCGCGCAGGCCCACACCGAGCACCGCCTGCCCGACACGCGCGCCGAGGCGCTCAAGCTGCGCTGGATGCGCGGGCAGGACACCTATTCGCTCACGCCGCACCTGCTGCGCAGCTACGTGTCGCCGCGCTGGCAATGGCTCGCCAGGAGCGGGCCGATCGGTCCGCTGGCCGTGCTGTTCACGCGCCTGGGCTTCAGCGTGAAGGCGCTCAACCACCAGGACCTGCCGCCGCTGCGCGGCCTGCGCTGGCTGGCCGGCGTGGCGCTGATCCTCGGCTTCTCGGCCGTCGACATGCTGGGCGCGTTCGCGCGCGGCATCGGCTGGCACACCACGGGCCGCACCAACGCGGACGCCCAGGCGCTCTCGTACCACAAGCCCTGAGCGCCGCACTGCGCCTGCTCCCGCTCCTTTTCCTTCCGTCAGAAGAACAACAAGACAAGACCATGCACATCCGCTCGTCCTTCATCGCCCGCCATCTTGCGATGGGTCTCGCGCTCGCGGGCGCCGCCACGCTGGCCCACTCAGCCAACGCCGCCGACTTCACCGGCCGCGGCGTCTTCAACTTCAAGTCCGAGGCCGGCTGTCCCTTCGCCGCGCTGGCGGGCACCGCCAACGACTGCAACCGCCTCGCGCTGGACGACCCCGAGACCCGCGCCGCGCTCGACGGCGCCGCGCACACCATCCGCTTCACCAACACGCGCAACTACGCGGAGAAAACCATCGTCGGCGACGTGCTGCTGCAGGGCTCGGGCCAGTCGCGCGGCGGCCAGCGCGTGCCGCTGACCTTCCATGCGCTGCTGAGCCGTTCGGGCAGCGACTGGTCGGTGAGCAGCCATGCGCACTCGCCCGTGGGCGGCGAGTTCAGCGACATCCGCATCGACCCGTACCAGGTGGTGGTGAACGAGGCGAACAATGCCGATCGCGTGGTGCTCTCGGCCGACCAGGTGGTGGAGGCGCTCGCCAAGCCCTCGCTGACCGCGCGGCTGGCCAACGTGCTGGTGCAGGTGGACGACAACCGCACCGACGGCGCCAAGGACGCCGACATCACCATCGGCCTGGGCCTGCGCAAGGCCTCGAAGTCGGTGGCGCGCGCGCGCTTCCGTGCGCCGGGCGCCAAGGGCCACGAGCTGGCCGCGGCCATGCAGCAGGGCAACTGGACGCTGGAGCTGCAGGCCCTGAGCGGCCAGATCCCGCGCCAGGTGGTGCAGCGCGACCTGTTCCTGTATGGGCTCGAATCGCAGTCGCTGCTGCAACCGCTGCTGCAGCGCGGCTTTCACAAGAACGAGAAGCTGGTGCTGGGCGCCGCCAACGCCAAGGGCTATGTGCGCTACGACGGCCAGCAGCGCGAGTTCGCGGGCGCCGACGCCGCGGCGCGCGCGTTCTTGCAGGACAGCTTCATCGGGCTGGTGCTGGGCTGGCAGCAACAGCAGCCCGTGAAGGCCAAGGCCGATGGCCGCTGAGGCCGCCACCGCAAGCGGTTTCGACTGCCTCGCGCCGCCCGCCCTGCGCGGCTGGCCCGCGCTGCAGTCGCGCCTGGTGCACCACGTCAAGCGTGCCGCGCTGCGCCAGCTGCATGCGAGCAACGCGGGCGAGATGCTGCTGCTGCGCTTCTACCTGGTGGGCGAGGAATCTTCCGAGCAGGCGCTGCAGCGCGAGCTGCGCATCGACCCGCCCGACTGGCTGGCGCGCCAGCTCGACCAGCACCTGGCCGACGAGCAGCTGCATGCGCGGCTGTTCGCGCAGGCCATCGTCGAGCGCGGCGGCAGCGCGCAGGCCGCCGCTTCGCCCGAGGAGGCGCCGCGGCCCGACTGGCTGAGCCGCCGCAAGCTCGCGCGCTGGCAGGCGATCATCCGCCGCCACGCGCCGCACTTCGCGCACGGCGGGCTGGTGCCGGCCTATGCCATCGGCCTGTCGGCCGAGCAGATGGCCTCGCGCATCCTGCAGCGCCACTGCGCGCTGATCGGTGCGCAACATGCATTGCACCCGCTGCTGGCGCGCGTGCTGGCCGACGAAGACCGTCACATCCGCCTGTGCACCCACACGCTGCAGCGCTGCGTGGCGCCGCCCGAGCAGGCGCGGCTGGCGCAGCTGATGCGCGAGGTGCGCGACACCGAGCGCGGCTTCGGCGTGACCGGCGCGCTGGGCATGTGGCTGGCCGGCGTGGCCCTGCGGCTGCGCCCCGGCGCGGCGCGGCCGGCACACGCCTGAGCGATGCCGCCGCGCATCCTCTACCTCGCGACCGCGGACGCGCGCGGCCACCTGATGCGCGCCCAGCTGCTCACGCACGCGCTGCGCGCGGCCGGCGCGCAGGTGCAGGTGCTCACCACCTCCGACGAAGGCGCGCGCTTCCTGGCCGGCTTCGGCATCGACGCGCCGGTGCTGTCGCGCCACTACGCGGTGCAGTTCGACGCGCAACAGAACATGCTGCGCCGCGAGACCGACCGCAACGTGGCGCACTACATGTTCCGCCCCGAACGCATGCTGCGCGACGTGTGGCGGCTGCGCGCGCAGTTCCGCGACGCCGACCTGGTGGTGAACGACTCGTTCCACCCCGCGCTGCTGCTCATGGGCTGGCTGCCGTTCTGGCGGCGCAAGGTGGTGCACGTGTACGGCGCGAGCCTGCGCCGCGCGCTGGAGACCAACTTCAAGGGGCGCATGCCGGGCGCCGTCGCCAGGCTGTTCGGCGGCATCGTCGCGTGGCAGATCGACCGCAGCCGCGCGCGCATCGAGCACGACTTCGCGTTCGGCGAGCCGCAGCACGACGGCCGTGGCCGGCACCGGCTGGCCACGCCGGTGGCGGTGGTGGATGCCGTCGACCGCGGCAACGCGGCGCGGCCCGTGGCCGCCGTGTACCTGAACCCGCACTTCGAAGACCCGGCGCTGGCCGACGGGCTGGAGCAAGGCCTGGCCGATGCGGGCGTGCCGGCGCACCTCGTCGGCGAAGGCTATGCCCATCGCACGCACTGGCACGCGCGCGACGAACACTGGATCGAGGCCGCGGCGCACAGCGCGTTCATCGTCTCGGCGCCGGGCATGGCGGCACTGTCGATTGCGGCGGTCTACCGCCGTCCGATCCTGCTGCTGCTGACCGACCAGCCCGAGCAGGCGATCAACGCGGGGCGCGCGGCGCAGCTCGGCCTGGCGCACCGCGTGGTGGTGTGGCGCGGCGATGCGCCGAAGTTCGCGCGGGCCGTGGCCGCGGCGGCTGGCGAGTTGCTGGCCTTGCCGGAGAGCGCCGCGAACTCCGCCGACGGGCGCCAGGGTGCGATCGACCGGCTGCAGCCTTGGGTCCAGCTGTTGTCCAGCCTTGCCGCGCGCGACGCATGAAGGGGTGAATTCGGGGCGCTTCACGCCGCCGCGCCACCTAGCCGGAAATCCCCCGCGCCGAATCGATCAAGGCCCGGAAGGCCCGCGTCATCGCGCGCACCGGATGCATCTCGGCCCAGGGCCTGGACGTTGCCTTCGGCGGCGCCGAGATCACGCCGCGCCCCATGCGCACGGACACCTGCAGTTTCCTCAGCGTGAAGCCCGGCCGCACGGCCATGCGCCGCAGGCCGCCGCGCGCGGTGTCCGCCACGGCGAACTGCAGCACCAGGCATTTGCGCCCCGCCGACGGCTCGATCTCGAACACCACGCTGCGCCTTCGCGCGCCCGTGCCGCGCTGGTCCGGCAGCACCATGCCGTCGAACAGCGCGAGCACGCTGGTGGTCTTGGCGTTGCTGCGGCAGTCGATGCGCACCTCCAGCCGGTAGGGCTGCTGGTGCCCGCGCGCGGCCGGCTGCGACAGTGAGGTCTGCGAAGGCAACGAAGGCAACGGAATGACGAGGCAGGCCAGCTCGCCCTCGCTGCGCGCGCCCTCGCCGTCGAAGCCCGTCCAACCGTGGCTGAGCCAGCCCATCGCGGGGCTGCCGGGATGGAACAGGTAGGGCCGGCCCGTCTGCAGCTCGGCCACCTCGGGCAGGCCCCGGGCCTGGTCGTCGAGGCCCCAGCGCGTGAGAAAGGCCTTGTCGATGGCCGCCGCGGGCCAGGCCGACAGGCCCGGCGCGGCATGCATGGCCTGCACCGTTCGAGCGATGCCGTTGCCGCACACCGCCGCCATGCAGTCCACCGACCCCAGCGACGCACCGACCGGGATCCAGCCCGAGCAGGACGGCGGCAGCTGCGCCGGCGCATTGCGGTCGGCATGGATCAGCGCGTGCGCCGGCTTGCGGAAGTAGCGCGCCTCGGTCAGCACGCTCGAGGACAGGCTGGCCGCGAAGTGCACGTTGGCGGCCGACAGCAGCGCGTAGCTGTTCTCGTGCGTCCACGCCACGTTGGGAATGGCGCGCGCGATCGGGGCGAGGTCGTGCAGCGCGGGTTCGTAGGGGTGCGGCTTGACCACCAGCAGGTCGACGCCGCGGGCCAGCTCGCGCAGCGGCGCGATCACGCTCGCCGGGTGCATGGTGCGCCCGCCGCTCACCAGCGACAGGTCGACCAGGCTCTGGCCGAAGAACAGGCCCACGCGCAGGCGCGGGTCGAACAGCGCCGCCGCGCCGTGCCGCGCGAAGCGGCCCTTGAGCGCGCTCGCATGGTTCCAGAACAGCTCTTCGTCCACCCGGCGCGCCAGCAGCGCGGCCTCGATCACGGGGTCGTTGGTGCGCGCGCAGAAATGCAGGTGCTCGGTGAAGCGGCGCGGATCGATCTCGATGTCGAGGTAGCTCGCGCCCGCGCGGTCGATGCAGCGCTGCAGCGCCGGCGTGAGCCCCCAGCCGATGACCAGGCAGCCCGGCTCGAACAGCGGCAGGCCGTCCCGCCCATCCCGCCCGGACAGCCCGGCCAGCGGCGCCAGGTCGGCGATGCAGGCGCGCGCCCAGCCCGCCGGCGTGCAGGGCAGCTCCAGCCGGGCCATGAGGCGCGCCACGTCGATGCGCCCGCCTTCGGACAGCGGCGCGATCTCGCGCATCGGCAACTCGAGCCGGCCCAGCGCGGCGTCGAAGAAGGCGCGCAGGAACCGGCGGTTGGCGACGTGGTACTGGAGCCCGTTGGCGGGGGAGCGGAAGAAGTCGTCCGCAAAAATGACGTGGTGGAACCGGCGAGTGGTCATCGGTTTCGGGAGGATCGGGCTGCCCGTTGCAGACCGTCCCGCCGACCTTTCCTGAGCGATGCGCCAATCTAGGCAGCCACTCTTAGCGCCGAATGAGAGCGGCGCGGCGTGCGCGCAAAGTTGCCGTAAAGGCCGGCCCGGTCAATCCAGGATCAGGTTCAGGTCGCGGATCAGCGGATGCCAGCGCGCCGACTCGCCCTGCAGCAGCGCCGCGAACTGCGCGGGCGCATCGCCCACGGGCTCGACGCCGAACTCGGCCAGCTTGCGCTGCACGGCCGGCGCATGGATGGCGCTGGCCACCGACTGCTGCAGCCGCATCACCACCTCGCCGGGCGTGCTCGCGGGCACCACCAGCCCCATGAGCGCGGCGGCCTCCACGCGCGGCATGCCGAGCTCGGCGAAGGCCGGCACGCCCGGCAGTTCCGCCAGCCGCGTGGGGTGCGCCACCGCCAGCGGGCGCAGCTTGCCGCCCTGGATGAAGCGGCGCGACGCCGCCAGGTCGCACATCAGCACGGGCAGCTGGCCGCCGGCCACGTCGGCCAGCGCGGGCGCGGCGCCGCGGTAGGGCACGTGCACCATCTCCAGGCCGGCCTCGCGCTCGAGCAGCGCCATGGCCAGGTGCTGCGGGCTGCCGGTGCCGGCCGAGGCGAAGCTGACCTTGCCCGGAAAGGCGCGTGCGTCCTCGATGAAGGCGCGCGCGTCCTTCACGCCGCTGGACGGGCCCACCAGCAGCACCATCGGCAGCCGGCCCAGCAGGGTGACGGGCGCGAAGTCGCGCGAGGGGTTGTAGCTGAGGTTGCGGTACAGCGCGGGGTTGAACACCAGCGTGCCGTTGTCGGCCGACAGCAGCGTGTAGCCGTCGGCCGGGGCACGCGCGGCCTCGATGGCGCCCAGCGCGGTGTTGCCGCCCGCGCGGTTCTCGATGGCCACCGGCTGGCCCGCGTCGAGCGCGAGCTGCGCGCCGATGGTGCGCGCGACGATGTCGGCGCCGGCGCCCGCGGGGTACGGCACGATCCAGCGGATGGGCCTGGCCGGATAGCCAGACTGCGCCGACTGCGCCGGTTGAGGCCTTGCCGCGCGGGGCAGCCCCAGGGCCGCCAGGGCGGCCATGGCCAGGAGTTGCAGCAGCAGCGGTCGGCGGGTCATGGGCGACGGTCTCCGAGGGAGCTTCCAGCCGACATGTTAGGCCGGGTTCGGGCCGTTGGCCCGCTCGCCTCAGGCCGCCCTGCTGGTCTTGAGGCCTTGGGCCGCCGCCCAGCCGGCCACGTCCTCGCGCTTGATGGCCGCGGCCATGAGGCCCGGAAAGGCGTCGGGCGTGCAGGCGAACGACGGCACGCCGAGCGCGGCCAGCTTGGCGGCCAGGTCGCGGTCGTAGGCGGGCGCGCCCTCGTCGCTGAGCGCCAGCAGCGCGATGAACTGCACGCCGGCCTCCACCAGTTCGTGGGCGCGGCGCAGCAGGCCGGCTTCCACGCCGCCTTCGTAGAGGTCGGAAATCAGGATCAGGATGGTGTTGCGCGGCTCGCGCACCAGGCCCTGGCAGTAGCCCACGGCGCCGTTGATGTCGGTGCCGCCGCCCAGCTGCACGCCGAACAGCAGGTCGACCGGGTCCTGCAGCTGTTCGGTCATGTCGACCACGGCGGTGTCGAACACCACCAGCTTGGTGGCCACGGCCGGCAGGCTGGCCATGACCGCGCCGAAGATGCTCGAGTACACGACCGAGGCCGCCATCGAGCCGCTCTGGTCGATGCACAGGATCACCTCGCGCTGCGGCTGGCGCGCCTTGCGGCCGTAGCCCACCAGCGTCTGCGGCACCACGGTGCGGTACTCGGGCTGCCAGTGGCGCAGGTTGGCGCGGATGGTGCGGTTCCAGTCGATCTCCGAATGGCGCGGGCGGCGGTTGCGCTGGCTGCGGTTGAGCGCGCCGCTCACGGCGCTGCGCATCGGCTCCTCGAGCTTCTTCATGAGCTCGTCGACCACCTTGCGCACCACGGCGCGCGCGGTGTCCCTGGTGCCGGCCGGGATCACGCTCGACAGCGCCACCAGGTTGGCCACCAGGTGCACGTCGGGCTGCGCGCTTTCGAGCATCTCGGGCTGCAGCAGCATCTGGCGCAGGTTGAGCCGCTCCATCGCGTCGCGCTGCATGACCTGCACGACCTGGCTCGGAAAGTACTTGCGGATGTCGCCGAGCCAGCGCGCCACGCTGGGCGCCGAATCGCCGCGGCCGCCGCGCTGGCCGCCCTTGCCCAGGCCCCGCTGGCTGTCGGCCTCGTAGAGCGCGGCCAGCGCCATGTCGATCTCGCGCACGCGGCCCTCGATGGCGCCGCAGCTGGGCGTGGCCTCGCTGCCGAGCACCAGGCGCCAGCGCTGCAGGCGCCCGGTGGGCGGCGGTGGTATCTCTTGTGCATCTTCTTCGGACGCGACGACGTTGGTGTTCATGCCTTCACCCCCAGCAGTTCCCGCAACAGCGGCAGCGCGAGCACCGCGCGTGATTCGTCCCAGTCGGCCGCGGCCGTGGCGACCGCCGCCGTGCCGCCCCCGGCCCCGCGCCTGGCGCGCTCGCCCAGCGCGCGCCGGTCGGCGCCAGAGAAGTCCGCGAAGCTGCGGCGCACCAGCGGCAGCACCTGCAGGAAGTGTTCTTCGCCCAGCGCCGACAGCCAGCTGTCGACCAGCGGCCACACGGCCTCGTCGTGCAGCAGCACCATCGCGTTGCGGTTGAGAAAGCCCTCGAGCCACGCGGCGGCCTCGGTCGGCGGCGCGCCGCTCGAGAGGTTGCGCGCGAGCTGCTGCGACGCGCCTTCGCTGTCGATCTGCGCATCGTCCAGCAGCAGCCGGCAGGCCACGCCGCGCAGCAGCGGCGCGGCGCTTTCACCGAAGGCGATGCCGCGCAGCGCGCTGCGCCATGCGGCGGTGGTTTCGTCGCCGTCGCGCAGGCGCACCGCGTCGTGCGCGGCAATGAGCCGGGTGCGCAGCGACTCGGCGGCCTCGGCGTCGAGCGCGCCGCAGGCAATGGGCAGGCCGATGGCGCCGCGCACGATGAGGCTGTCGAGCACGTGCGAGAGCAGCGCGCTGTCGGTCTGGCGCACGCTGCCGTAGCGGAACACGTTGGCCAGCGGCGGCACCGCGCCGATCAGCTGCACCGCGTCGCCGGTGAGCGCGGCGCGGTCTTCGAGCGCGCGGGTCACGGCCTGCACGGCCACGGGCAGGTCGGCCAGCAGCACGGTGTCGACCTGCTCGGCCAGCACGGTGAGCGAGGTCTCCCCGGCCAGCTTCTCCATCACGCGAGATGTGGCGGCATGCGCCACGGTCGCGCCGAAGCGGCTGGCCTCGATGATGCGCAGCGCGAACTCGGGCTGCCACTGCAGCTGCCACAGCTCGTGGAAGGTGCCGCGGCTCGACCGCTGGGCCGCGGTGGGCGCGCCCCACGGCAGGTCGAGCAGGCGCAGGCGGTGCAGCAGGTGGCTGCGCGCGAGGTCGTTGGGCTGGCGCAGGTCGAGGTCGAGCGTGCGCGCGGTGGCCTCGGGCTTCAGGCGCAGGCTCTTCTGCATCTGCTCGATGTCGCGCTGCAGCGGCACGGTCGGCACCTCGGCCGGCACCCGGCCCATGCGGTCGCCGACGGTGAGGCGCTCGCGGATCAAGGTGAGCGGCGCCTGCTCACCCATGCAGATCACGCTGCGCACCGCCTCGTCGAGCTCGGGCAGGCCGGGCGCGGGGCGCTCGCGCAGGGCCGCGAGCGTGTCGGCCAGGCGCGTGGCCTCGATGAGGTGGGCGGAGGAGCAGTCGAGGTCGTGCGCGCGCAGCAGCCGCGCGACGCGCGCGAGCCAGCCGGCGCTGCGGCCGCCAGCGTGTTGGCCCTGTTGGCCTTGCTGCCACAGGTGTTCGTACCAGCCGGGCGAATCGATGCCCGCGCCGTAGCCGCTGGCGCTGGTGAGGTGGCGGTAGGTCCACGGCACCCAGGTCGCGAGCACCTTGAGCTTGGGCAGGCCCTTGAGCAAGGCGGCGTCGGCCTTCGCGGTGGTGGCGCCTTGCAGCGCGGGCACATGCCATGCGCCGCAGACCACGGCGATGCGCTGATGGCCGGCCTTGACGGCCTCGCGGATGGCCTGGCGCATGAAGGCCTCGCGCAGCTGCTCGCGCTGCGCGGCGCGCGCACCGCGCCGGTCTTCGGGGGTTTCTGCGCGCACGGCCGCCATGGCTTCGGCAATGGCGCCGAACAGGTCCTCGCCGTCGCCGCGCTCCTCGACCATGTGGTTCCACCAGCTCTCGCCGTCGGCATGGCCGGCGGCGTGGGCGAGCCAGTCGAAGGGGTCGTCGGGGAAGGAACCGGCCACTTCGGCCGCTTCGGCTGCTTCGGTCTCGTCGGTCGCCTTCGCCACGGGCACTTCGCTGGCCGCGTCGTCGCCGAGCGGTGCACCGTTGTCCGGCTCGGTCTCCGCCACGCCGGCTGCTTCCGTTGCTTCGGCCGCTTTCGCTGCCTCGGCCTCCTCAGCCGCGCGCGCCGCCTGCTCGATCGCCATGCGGTGCGCCTGCGGCAAGTCGATGAAGCGCGTGGGCAGCCCGTGCGTCACGCCCCACCGCAGCGCCTGCCACTCGGGCGAGAACTCGGCGAACGGGTAGAAGGCCGCGAGCCCCGTGTCCTCGCTCGCATGGATCAGCATCGCGACCGGCGGCTGCAGGTCGGCATGCGCCATGAACGACAGCAGGCCCTCGCCCTCGGGCGGCCCCTCGACCAGGATGCAGTCGGGCTGCAGCGACTCGAAGGCGCGCAGCAGGCTGCGCGCGCAGCCGGGGCCGTGGTGGCGAATGCCGAAGTAGTGCAGCGGAGAGCCCATGTGTTTGCCAGTGCGTCAGAAGATGGGAAGAAGGCTTCGCCTCACAGGTCGTAGCGCGCTTCCATCGCCTCGTGCCACTCGGTCGGTTCGCCGGCGGCGCGGGCCAGTTCGCTCCAGCACAGCTGCAGGCCCTTGCACAGCACGGCCACGCGCGCGGCGATGACGCGCGGCGGCACGTCGGCCGGCGCGGTCACGGCGAGGTAGAGGCCGGGCAGGCCGCCTTCCTCGCCGTCCCCGTCTTCATCCCCGTCTTCATCGCCGCCGTCCTCGTCGCTCGCGTCGGGGTCGGTCACGCGGTAGTTGTCGTTGCTGTACTGCCAGGTGCTCCAGCCCTCTTCGCCGAGCGCGTCGCGCAGCGCGCTCACGCGCTCCTCGCCGGGGTGCACGCCGTCGATCATGTAGCTCGGGCCGTGGCCGCCCTTTTGCAGCACGTGCACGGGCTCGGTGAACACGCGCGTGTAGCTGCGCAGTTCTTCCTCGTCATCGGGCGGCTGCTCGGCCAGCTTGGGCTCGAACACCACCCAGTCGCCCAGGCGCTGCGCCAGCCCGCGCGGCGAAGGCTGCACGATGCGCGCGGTGGCCGGGCCGGTGCGGCGCGCGAGCACGTCGCGCTCGCGGCCGCTCTCGTCATGGCGCAGGTAGACCAGGCCCCAGTCTTCCTCGACGGCCTCGTCCTCCGGCGGGCCGGCCTCGAGCTCCATCTCGAGCGCGCGGGACTGGGCGCGCACCTCGGCCCACTGCTGCGCCGCGGTGGCGGCAATCAGCAGGTCCCAGCGCTGGTTGGGCGCGGGCGCCTCCTCGGCCTCGAGCACCTTGCGGCGCTGCGCCATGGCGGTGTCGAAGTCCTTCAGCTGCATGGCGGCATCGGCCCACAGGCGGCGCGTGGGCACGGCCTCGGGGTCGTGCTGCAGCACCTGCTCGACCAGCGGGCCGACCTGCGCATAGCGCGCCTCCTTGAAGGCCACGCGCGCGCGGTACCAGGCGGCCATGGCCGGCTGCGCGGCCTCGATGCGCCTGGCCTGCTCGTCGATGGCGCCCAGGTCGTCGGCGTTGAAGCACAGGCCGAACCAGTGGTTCTGCAGCGCCACCGATTGCGGCGCGGCCAGCACCATGGCCTGCAGCCGGGTGCGCGCCAGTTCGTGGCAGCCGTAGTTCGACAGGGCCGAGGCCAGCATCATCGCCAGGCCTTCGTCCTCGGGCAGCGCCTGGTGCGCCTGCTCGAGCCACTGGATCACGGTTTCGTTCGACAGCCCTTCGGCCTCGGGCGTGCGCAGCCAGCCCGGCAGTTCCTCGGGGCCGCGCGGCGCGCTCGGCACCGCGGCGCCCGCGAGCGCCTGCGCGGCCTTCTGCACGCTGTCGCCCGCGCCGAAGTCTTCGCGCAGCAGCGGCACGTGGTGGCGCGCGCGGGCCACGGCCTGGGCCGCCAGCCACGGCACCTGGCGCGCCAGCGCCAGCTCGGCCTGCGCGTTGGCAAGGTCGATCAGCAGGCGGTGGCTGCCGACGGTGTGCAGGTGCTCGACGGTGGTCCAGATCGCGTGGCCCAGCGCCGGCGTGTTGAGCTCGGGCAGCGCGCGCGCGGCCATGACGGCGGCGCGGCACCACGACACGTAGTCGGCCACCTCGATGTCCTCGAAGGCCGGCAGCAGATCCCAAGCGGCCTGCGGCTCGCCGGCCATGGCCAGCGCGCGGCAGCGCTGCAGCAGGCGGGCCGACTGCTCGCGGCGGTCGTCCTCGTCGGCGTCGTCTTCCGAGTCGTCGAGCAGCTTCAGTGCCGTTTGCGCGTCGCCCGCGGCCAGCCATTGCTCGACCTCGGTGGTGACGAACAGCGTGGTCACTTCCTCGCCGGCGCGGCGCTGCTGCTCGCGCTGGTCCTTCAGGTACAGCACGGCCTCGCGCGGCTGGCCCTGGTCGCCCATGGCGTTGGCGCGCTCGATGCTCAGGCAGCCGAAGCAGCCCCAGCTCGGGTCGATGCGCGCCAGCGTCTCGTCGCAGGCGGCCAGGCGTTCGTTGGCCCAGCCGGGGCCGTCGACGTTGGCATAGGTGGCCACCAGGTCCTGCGTGACGCACACGCTCTGCGGGCAGCCCTGGGTCTTCTCCTGGTGCGCGCCCTCGTAGGCGCTGACCACTTCGCCGAGCTGCACTTCGCCGTGGTGGCGCGCCACGCGCGAGGCGCACAGCCAGTGCTTGAAGTACACGTCGAGCCACGGAATGTCGAGGCCGCGCGCGGTGGCGAGCGCCTCGGGCACCAGCGCCTCGACCAGCGCATGGTTGCCCTGGAACTGCTGGTGCGGCACGTCGTGAATCAGGTAGGCCAGGCGCTGCTGGCCTTCTTCTTCCAGGCGGTCCGACAGGTCGTTGACCCAGGCAAAGCTGTCCATGTGGGGTGATCCTCTCTCTTTGGTTTTTTAGGAAGCCGCGGGCGGCGCGCAGAGCACGGCCACGGCCTGGCTGAAATCGCTCAACAGGTCGACCAGCGGCGGCTGGCCCTTCAGTTCCTCGCCGCCCGGCGCCATGATGGCCTTGAAGCTGCGCAGCAGCGCGACCGCGTGCGCGGGCACGGCACGGCCTTCGCGGTGGCTTTGCAGCAGCGCCTGGATGGCGGGGTTGTCCAGGTTCACGTACAGCCGCGCCGACACGCTCGCGTCGATGCGCTGCGTGAACGCGCGCGCCAGGCTCAGCGCGGCGCCGGCCATGCGCTTCTTCGCGTCGTCGGCATCGAGCCGCGCCTTCAGCTGCGCCTCGCGGTCTGGCACGGCGATCAGCGGCAGCTCGGGCGACAGGAAGCGCGCGGGCACCACCAGCTCGCCCCACGCGAGGTGCTCGCGCAGCCAGGCGAGCTCGCTCTCGGGCAGGTCGTCGGGGCGGAACATGCGGGCGTTGCCGGCGGCGGTGCCGATCTCGATGAGCTGCACGCCGCGCTCGCGCACGAACTGGCGCAGGAAGCCGGCCACGGCATAGCGGTCGCCGCGCGCCACGGGCACCTGCAGCGCGCGGAACAGCACGTCCTCGAAGCCGCCGCTCTGGCCCAGGCTCAGGTGGATGCGGCCTTCGCGCACCAGGCTGCGCACCGGCAGGTCGCCCTGGCTGGTGGGCAGGCGCACGGCGTCGGCCAGCATGCTGAAGAGCTCTTCCTCGCACAGGGCGGCGCCCAGCAGGGCCTCGTTGTGGCGCGTGAGCAGGCGGCTCCACGCGGGCGCCTGCGAGCGCGAGAGCTCGGCCAGCCCGCGGATGAGCGCGTCCTGGATGTGCGCGCGCGTGGCCTGGTAGGCACCGTCGCGCTGCAGGTCCTCGCGGCTCGCGGTGGGCGTGAGCGCGTTCGACTCGATCACCCCGCCGATGAAGCCGGCCCACACCGGCAGCAGGTCGCGCGCCTCGTCGTCCAGCAGCATGCCGCGCACGTACACGCTCAGGTGGCGGTTGTCGCTGGTGCCGTAGGTGGCGCCGTCCTGCACCCACAGCAGGCCGCGCGCGTCGCTGTCGCCCTCGGGCTCCACCGGAATCACGCAGATGGGCTCGAAGTGACGCTCCATGCGCGCGGCGAAGGCCATGCGCTGGCGCTGCAGCACCGTGGGGTGCACCACCACGCCGTCGGCGGTGGCGCGCCAGGGCGGCGGCTCGGCGTTGACGCATTCGTCGTCGAACCACAGCGGCTCGCGCAGCAGCGCGCAGTAGCGGCCCAGCACCTTCTTCAGCACGCCGGCCGAGCACAGGTGGTTGAAGTCGCTGCGCATCGCGAGATGAATCTCGGTGCCCACGGGCCGCGCGTCGATGGCCTGCACCACGTAGCGCCGGCCGTCCGACGAGCGGTAGCGCCAGCCTTCACCGGGCGACTGGTACGAGGTGCTGTTCACCAGCACTTGCTCGGCCACCACGAAGGCCGACAGAAAGCCCAGCCCGAAGAGGCCGATGAGCTCGTCGCTGCCTTCCTTCTGCGACGCGCGCAGCTGCCGCGTGTAGCCGTTGCCCAGCGTGGCCAGGTAGCGGTGCAGTTCGGGCTCGGTGAGGCCCGAGCCGTTGTCGCGAATGACGAGCGTCTGCGCGGCCTCGTCGGCCAGCACGTCGATGCGGCCGGGCTCGGTGAAGGTGGGGTCTTCGAGGCGGCGGCGCGAGATGGAGTCGTGCGCGTTCTGGATCAGCTCGCGCACGGCCACCACGGGCGTGGAGTACAGGTGCTTGGCGAGAACGTCGAACAGGCCGTCGAGGTGGACCTGGGTGGTCTGCAGCGCGGGGGCGGAGGGCGCGGAAGGTGTGGAAGGCGTGGGGATGGGAGAAATATCGGACATGCGGTGCGGCGGCTTCACAGTTGTTCCCTGCAGGCGCGGTACAGGTCCTTCCAGTCGGTGCGTTCCTTCACCACCGTCTCGAGGTATTCCTTCCACACCACCTGGTCCTGCACCGGGTCCTTGATGATCGCGCCGATCAGGCCCGAGGCCACGTCGGCCGAGCGCAGCACGCCGTCGCCGAAATGGCCGGCCAGCGCCATGCCGCTGTTGATGACCGAGATGGCCTCGGCGGTCGACAGCGTCGAGCTCGGCGACTTGATGCGCGTCTTGCCGTCCTCGGTCTGGCCGTTGCGCAGTTCGCGGAAGATCTGCACCACGCGGCGCACCTCCTGCAGCGCGGGCGGCTCGGCCGGCAGCGCGAGCGCGCGGCCGAGTTCGCCCACGCGCTTGACCACGATCTGCACCTCCTCGGCCTCGCTGGCCGGCACGGGCAGCACCACGGTGTTGAAGCGGCGCTTGAGCGCGCTCGACAGTTCGTTCACGCCCTTGTCGCGGTTGTTGGCGGTGGCGATCACCGAGAAGCCGCGCACGGCCTGCACCTCGCTGCCGAGCTCGGGAATGGGCAGCGTCTTTTCGGACAGCACGGTGATCAGCGTGTCCTGCACGTCGGCCGGGATGCGCGTGAGCTCTTCCACGCGCGCGATCTTGCCCAGGCGCATGGCGTGCACCAGCGGGCTGGGCACCAGCGCCTTGTCGGACGGGCCGTGGGCCAGCAGCTCGGCGTAGTTCCAGCCGTAGCGCAGCTGCTCTTCGCTGGTGCCGGCGGTGCCCTGGATCAGCATGGTCGAGTCGCCGCTGACGGCGGCCGACAGGTGCTCCGACACCCACGACTTGGCCGTGCCCGGCACGCCGTACAGCAGCAGCGCGCGGTCGGTGGCGAGCGTGGACACGGCGATTTCCATCAGGCGCGGGTTGCCGATGTACTTGGGGCTGACCTCGAAGCCGCTGGCCAGCTTGCCGCCCATCAGGTAGGTGAGCACGGCCCAGGGCGAGAGCTTCCAGTTGGCCGGGCGCTGGCGGTCGTCGACCTTCTGGAGCGCATCGAGTTCTTCGGCGAATTGCTGTTCGGCATGCTGGCGCAGGACATTGCTCATGGACGGCCTTGGGATGAAAGAGAAGATGAAAGCGTGTGGAACAGCTGGCGCGCGCGCACGATGCGCGCGGTGTCGGCCAGCGCGTTGCTTGTGCCCGGTGTTTCGTCGGCCGCGCGCGGCAGGTCGGCCAGCGTGTGCAGCGCCGACGGGTGCAGCAGCGCGGCCGCGCTGGTGAGCACCTGGCGCAGCATGTAGTCGTTGACCAGCGCGCCAGCCTCGACGCGCGCGCGCAATGCGGCGGCGAGCCTGGCGCAGAGTTCGGCCGACGGCGTGTCGCCGGGCGCGCAGGCCTGGTCGGCGAAGCCCACCACGTCGTGCAGGCCGTTGTCCGAGGTGCCGAGTTCGGCGATCCAGTGGCGCTCGCGCCGGCTGCGCGGCAGCAGCGCGAGCAGCTGGCCGACCCAGCCGCGCTGCGCGCGCGGGCGCTCGAGCATGGCGTCGCACCAGTCGAAGTCGGGCGCGGCGATGACGGCGTCGTTCCAGCCGCGCACCAGCGCGTCGTTCCAGTCGCCCTTGGCGGCCCAGTCGAGCAGCGCGGCGGGCGCCATGCCGGTGTGCGCGCTCCACCATGCGAGCGGCATCTGGCGCACGAGCTGGTAGAGCCACCACGCGCGCTCGCCCAGGCTGTCGTGCGTGGGGCGCGCGGGGTCGATGGCGTCGTCCTTCCAGCGTGCGTCGGCGGCCTCGGGCGCGTCGATGCGCCACGCGCCGCCGGCCTGCTTCAGCAGCGGCGACAGGAAGGCGGTGACGCGCTGCACGTGCGCGCTGGCGGGCAGGCGCTGCAGCAGCTCGACGGCGGCCTGGCGCACGTCACGTGCGCGGTCTTTGAGCTGCGCGTCGATCAACGCCTCGTCGTCGGGGCCGAGGTGCTCGGCGAGCACGGCGAGCAAGGTGGCGCGGTCTTTCGCGGGGAGCTGCTGCAGCTCGGCCGCGAGCCGCGCGCGGGCGCCCGCGGGATCGTCGCGGCGCTGCTCGGCCAGCACCGCGCGGCGCTGTTCGAGGCTGCCTTCGTCCCAGCGCGTCTGCGCATCGGCCTGCTCGCTGGCGCCGGCGGCGTAGCGCCAGTCGTCGTTGCGCGCGGCCAGCCACAGGCCGCGTTCGCCGAGCGCGGGAACCACGGCGCAGCGCAGCTCGGTGCTGCGGCGCCCGGCGTCGAGCGCGGTGGGCAGCAGGCTGTGCGGCAGGCGCAGGCCCGCGGCGGCCACGGCCGCCAGGGCTTCGTGCTGCAGGCGCAGCGGGCCGTTGTCGAGTGCATCGGCAATGGCCGCCTGCAGCGCGGGTTCCTCGAGTTCGGCGCGGTCGTCGGCGGTGGCGGCCGCGGCGTCGGAGGGCGAGAGGCTCGGCGCGATGAAACCGGCGCGGCGGCCGACGGCGACGGCGCCCGCGGCGCGCAGCAAGTGGCCTTGCGCGTGTTCCGGCAAGCCGCCTTGCAACGCCTGCAGCAGGCCGGCGAATTCGCCCGACATGCCTTCGCCCGCGGGCACGGGCTGGCGCGAGGTGCCGACCAGCGCGGCCTGCAGCAGGTGGTTCCAGTGGCTCATGCGCGCACTCCCGTCAATGTCCAGACCGGCGCGCTGCCCGCTGCCGAGTCCGCCGCCCATGCGGTGAGCGGCGCGAACTGCTCGCCGTCCCACTCGCCGAACACGCGCAAGGGCGCACCGCCCGAGTGCGCCATCAGTTGCCAGGCGTCCCGCGCGGCGAGCTGCATCGGCAGCGCCTGCGGCGCGGCGCCCAGGCGCAGCCACCAGCGCTCGCCGTCGCGGCTGGGCACGGCGTCGGCCCAGACCATCGGCAGCAGCGGCTGCCAGGGGTTGGCGGCGATCTGCTGCGCCATGCGCTGCCATTCGCCGGTGGCCTGCGCCGATGGCGCGGATGGCGCGGAAGGCGCGGAAGGCGCGGAAGGCGCGGCAGGTGCGGGCGCATCGGCCGGCAGTTCGGCCACCAGCGCGCGCTGCGAGGCATGGCCCGGGTAGAAGCACAGCACCGCCGCGCGCTCGCTGCCGCTGACCCAGCCGGTCTCGAAACCTCGGCCGCCGTGCGCGTAGTCGAGCAGCAGCGCGCGGCGCCCGCTGGCGCGGCCCTGCAGCCACACGTGGCGCTCGACCAGCTTGCCGTCGCGTTCGTCGGTGCACTGGCCCAGCACCAGCCAGTGGTCGCCGACGCGTTCGCCTTCGGCGAGCAGGGCCTCGCGGTCCTGCGGCCAGCCGAGCGCGGTGCGCAGGTCGGCCAGCGTGGCGGGCGAGAGCGACGCGCGGCGCGGCACCGCGTCGGCCATCAGCTGGAGCCGGCCGAGCCGGTCGAGCAGCCGCGCGGGCCAGCCTTCGCCCACGCCGATGAGTTCGGCCGCCTGCGTGATGCGCTGGCCGAGCCCCGGCGCCTGCGCGTCGACCATGCGCGCGGCCATCGCGCCCCAGGCCTGCTGCTGCTCGCTGCCCAGCGACGCCAGGCCGCGCTGCGTCTGGTCGTCGAGCCAGCGCGCGAGCTCCTGCACGCCGGCCTCGATGCGCGCCCAGCGCTGCGCGTCGCGCTTGGCCGCCGCGGCGGGATCGGGCGCGGCCGGCGGTTCGGCGGCGCGCGCTTCTTTCTTCTCGGCCTTCTCGCGGCGCGAGGCGAGCCATTCGGCCACCCACGGCGGCGGCTCGCCCCTGGTGAAGCTGGCCTCGCTCTGCGCGCGGATCAGCATCAGCGCGAGGCCGTGCTTGCAAGGGAACTTGCGGCTCGGGCAGGAGCAGCGGAACACCGGCCCCGAGAGGTCGACCTGCGTCTGGTACGGCTTGCTGCCGCTGCCCTGGCATTCGCCCCACACGGCCTCGTCGGAGAACGCGAGCGTGGGCCACTTGGCGGGCGCGACCAGGCCCTTGGCGGCCTTGGCCGACGAATCGTCGGGGGCGAGCGCCAGGACGGCTTCTGTGCTGAGACTCATCGGGACAGCCTCGCGCCGGTCCGCGGCGCGGATGATGGAAGGGGCGCGTCCATCAGGGCGCGACGGGGTTGCCAGGCGTGCCGGCTTCGCGGGCCGAAGCCGCGGCAGCAGCCACGGCCGGCGTACGGTAGGTGACGTTCACGGCGGGGGCCGCGGGCTCGGGCGGCGGGCGCGTGATCTTGACGAGCGGTGCTCTTGTCGCGGTTGCCGCACGGGTGCCGCGCGCCGCATTCGGCGAATTCGCCGTATTGGCCACTGCGGGGGCCGCGGGTGCCTGCGCAGAAGCCGCGGGCTCGATCGGTGTGAACGGCGCCGCGGGCGTCGAATAGCGCACGGGGGCGGGCCCCTGCGAGGGGGCCGCCGGAGCGGCTGCGGCCGTGGCCGTCGGCGCAACGACGGTGCCCGGCGCCACGGGCGCTGCAGCCACGATGCCCGCCGGCGCGGCCTTCGGGTCGTAGAGCACCGCGCCCTTGCTGATGCCGGTGGCCACCGGCCCCACGCCGACACCCACGCCGGCCGAGCCGGAGACCTGCCCGCCGTTGTTCACGGCCACGCCCGCGCCGAGCGGGCCGAAGCCGGTGTTCAGGCCGACGGAAAAATTGCCGTCCTTCGTGGCGCCCAGCCCCAGCGAGAGCCCGGGCACCAGCGGAATACCGACGTGGTAATGCGAGCAGCCGCCCGTCATCAGCAACAGCAGCCCCGCCGAAGCAAGGGCCGCACCACGGATGACGCGCGGCCGCGGGTTCACACCAGCAGCGCGTTCACGCGCCTCACGTAAGCGGCCGGGTCGGCCGGCAGGCCGCCTTCGGCCAGCAGCGCCTGGTCGAACAGGATGTTGGCCAGGTCGTCGAAATGCGCCGAGCCTTCGAGCTTCTTCACCAGCGGATGCTCGGCGTTCACCTCGAGCACGGGCTTGAGTTCGGGCGCGGGCTGGCCGGCCTGCTTGAGCATGCGCGCGAGCTGCGTGCTCATGCCGCCGTCCTGCACCACCAGGCAGGCGGGCGAGTCGACCAGGCGCGTGGTGACGCGCACGTCCTCGGCCTTGTCCTTCAGCGCTTCCTTGAGCTTCTCGAGCATCGGCTTGAACGACTCGGCGGCTTGCTCGGCGGCCTTCTTCTCGTCGTCGTCCTGCAGCTTGCCGAGGTCGACCGCGCCCTTGGCCACGCTTTGCAGCGGCGTGCCGTCGAACTCGTTGAGGTAGTTCAGCGCCCACTCGTCGACACGGTCGGTCATGAGCAGCACCTCGATGCCCTTCTTCTTGAAGACCTCGAGCTGCGGGCTGTTCCTGGCGGCGGCGAGCGTGTCGGCCGTGATGAAGTAGATCGCGTCCTGGTCTTCCTTCATGCGCGCCTTGTAGTCCGCGAAGCTCACGCTCACCGTGTCGGTGGTGGTGGAGGCGTAGCGCAGCAGCTTGGCGATGCGCTCGCGGTTGCCCATGTCCTCGCCCAGGCCTTCCTTGAGCACGGCGCCGAACTCGGCGTAGAACTTGGCGTACTTGCCCGAGTCGTCGGCCGCCGCAACGGCCGCTTCCGCGGCGGTCGGCGTGTTCTTGTCGACCACGTCGGTCACACCCGCGGTCGGCTCGGGCGTGGGCACCGATTCGCCGGAGCCCACGTCGATCTTGCCTTCTTGGCTCTCGGGGCCGGTCTTCTGCTTCTTCGCCAGGTCTTCCAGCATGCCCAGCACGCGCTTGGTGCTGCCTTCGCGGATGGCCTTCACGTCGCGGCTTTCCTGCAGCAGCTCGCGGCTCACGTTCAGCGGCAGGTCGGCCGAGTCGATCACGCCCTTCACGAAGCGCAAGTAGCTGGGCATCAGCGCCTCGGCGTCGTCCATGATGAAGACGCGCTTCACGTACAGCTTCACGCCCGCGCTCTTCTCGCGGTTCCACAGATCGAACGGGGCCTTGGCCGGGATGTACAGCAGCTGCGTGTACTCGGTGCTGCCTTCCACGCGGTTGTGGCTCCAGGCCAGCGGCGCCTCGTAGTCGTGGCTGATGCTCTTGTAGAACTCTTCGTACTGCTCGGTGCCGATGTCCTTCTTGGGACGGCTCCACAGGGCGTTGGCCTTGTTGACGGTTTCCCACTCGCCGGTCTTCACCATGTCGCCGGGCTGGTCGTTCTCGCCTTCCTTCCACTCTTCCTTTTCCATGAGGATGGGAAGCGAAATGTGGTCGGAGTACTTGCCCACGATCTGCTTGATCTTCCAGGCGTTGAGGTAGTCCTCGGCATCGT
Source organism: Variovorax sp. OK605 (assembly GCF_900115445.1). Taxonomy (NCBI): domain Bacteria; kingdom Pseudomonadati; phylum Pseudomonadota; class Betaproteobacteria; order Burkholderiales; family Comamonadaceae; genus Variovorax; species Variovorax sp. OK605. The sequence continues at coordinate 40,864 of NZ_FOWL01000020.1, read as the reverse complement.
CGCGCAGGTGCAGCGTGATGCTGGTGCCGCGCTCGGCACGGGTGATGTCGGCCACATCGAAGTCGCCGGCGCCGCCGCTGGCCCAGCGCACGCCCTGCTCCGCGGGCAGGCCCGCGCGGCGCGATTCGACCGTGATGCGGTCGGCCACGATGAAGCCCGAATAGAAGCCCACGCCGAACTGGCCGATGAGCTGGGCGTCGGCCTTCTGGTCCCCGCTCAGCTTGCTCATGAAGTCCTTGGTACCACTTTTCGCGATGGTGCCGAGGTTGTCGATGGCTTCCTGGCGCGACAGGCCGATGCCCTTGTCCGTGATGGTGAGGGTGCGCGCGGCTTTGTCGAAGCTCAGGCGCACGTCGAGTTCGGGCTGGTCTTCGTACAGCTCGGGATGGTCGAGCGCCTCGAAGCGCAGCTTGTCGCACGCGTCCGATGCATTCGAGATCAGCTCGCGCAGGAAGATTTCCTTGTTCGAGTACAGCGCATGCGTGACCAGATGCAGCAGTTGCGCGACTTCGGCCTGGAACGGGAGTTTGGTATTGGAGGAATCAGCCATGGAATGAGAAATATCGGAGCCAAAAAATTCTAAGTCGGCAAGGCGTCCATGCAATGACGCCGCACCAACTTCTTCAGATGGGAGGTCCTTCGACTTCATCAAGAAGCCGGTGAAATCGAAAGGCTCCATTCTGAAGAGAAGCCACGGAAAAAAACCAACGTTCTCCTCTGAGGAAACCCTTCGAGACATCAAAAGTTACCATAGATGACAGTTCTGAAATATCCTGATCCTTGATTCGAAACAGGGCGGTCAACGCCCGGGACAACAGGGATGTCTTTGGATGATTCGAGTGACGCTGTGGACAGCGGCCGGTCCCGCCGGCACACGCTGGCGCCCGGCGCTCGCGCACATGTGGCTCGGGTGCGCGACGGCCCTGGCAGGGTTTCCCTGCGCGCAGGCACAGACCGCAGCGCCGCCGAAGAACAACGCAGCGGCACCGGCCGCCCCCGTCGTGGCTGACGCGCGCATCGAACCCATCGACCGCGCACAGGCGGAGCAGGCGCGCCTGAGGGCGCTCATCGACTCCGCGCCCAAGGCCTACGAAGACCGCTTCATGAACCCCGACAGCGACACGCTCGCGGGTGGCAACCCCTCCGACGCCGAGGCCGAGCAGCCGCAGGGCTTTCGCGCGTGGCTGGTGGAAAGCCGCATCGGCTTCGGCGACGCCACCAGCACCGGCTTCGGCCGCCAGCGCGCGAGCGAGGCCGGCCAGCGCTTCGAGTACCGCCGCGAGACGCTGAACTACGGCGAGTTCGTGCTGCAGGCCGACGCGCGCCACCTGAGCGGCGACAGCTTCCTGAGCGGCGGCGGCATCGGCTCGCTGGGCTATGCGCGCCAGGCCACCAGCGGGCGCTTCACGCTGCGCAACCTGGGCTTTCCGCTGACCACGCAGACCTTTGCCGACACCGCGGTGGGCGACATCTACAGCGAGCTCACCGACGGCCTCTCGCGCAACTACCGGCTCTCGCTGGGCTCGACCACGGTGCGCGGCGCGTCGGCGCGCGTGTTCAGCTCCGACCTCGACGTGCGCGCGGGCTTCGGCGAGCGCGGCAACCTCGCGGGCGGGCCGTACCCGGGCTTCGAGAAGAGCCAGGGCACGCTGGGCTGGCTCGGCGCGACGCGGCGCCTGGGCGAGCCGTGGTTCGCGTCGTTCCAGCTCGACCAGGCGCGCGACGTCCCGGCCTACTACTTCGACCCGGTGAGCGGGCAGGGCTTCGGGCGCAAGGACGTCACGAGCTGGGCCACCTCGATCGGCTACGGCCGCGAACCGCTGCGCGACGGCGACGTGAAGGGGCGCGCCACGCTGGTGGGCAGCCGCACGAATTCGCCGACCCCGGGCGTGGCCACCAGCGGTTCGCAGGGGCTCTTCGTGGAGGCCAGCGCGCGCACCGGCGCCTGGCGGCACGAGGCCGGCGTGTACGCGGCGCGGCCCAACCTGTACTTCGGCGACTACCCGCTGGCCACCGGCACGCGCGGCGCCTACTGGCGCATCGACCGCAGCGACAGCCGCCTGAACTGGGGCGCCGCGCTCGACTTCGAGCGCGCGGCGCCGAACGACAACTTCAACCTGTTCGGCTACCGGCGCACCGGCGCGAGCGGCAACTTCCAGTACCTGCTGGACCGCAACAGCTCGTTCGGCGGCAGCCTGAACCTCACGCAGACGCGCTACGCGGGCAGCTCGGACACCGCGACGACGCCGGCCTCGGCACAGAACTCGGCACAAAGCTCGGCACAGGGCAGCCGCTTTCGCAGTCTCTACGCCGACGCCTTCTACCAGACGCGTTTCTTCGACTGGCCGCGCAGCCGCTTCAACCTCTCGGTGCGGCGCAACGAAGCCATCGTGCTGGGCGACGGCACGGCCACCGGCCAGGAACTGCAATGGGAGCAGGACTGGATCGGCGGGCGCTTCGAGACCCTGCGCCCCGAGCTCACCACCACGGTGGGCTACGCGCGCGACCAGAGCAACGGCAGCACGCGCAACTACCCCACCGCCGGCGTGCAGTTCCGCTTCTGGATGGCGCAGGGCTTCAGCGTGACGGGCAACCTGCGCTACACCTCGCAGCACGGCGGCCTGTACACGAGCCGCGGCCTGTCGGGGTCGCTGAGCGCCGAGAAAGACCTCGCGCCCGGCTGGCGCGCCGGCATTGCCGCCAACCTGAACCAGGCGCGCGCCACCACCGTGCCGGTGGCGCTGAACACGCCCTCGCTCTTTCGCACCAGCGACAAGACGGTGTACGTGTACCTGCGCTGGGAGGGCTCCGGCGGCTCGGCCTACCAGGCCGCGGGCGCGCGCACCGGCACCGCGGGCGGCGGCAGCGTGGCGGGGCGCGTGTTCTACGACGCCAACAACGACGGCGAGGCGCAGATCGGCGAAGGCGGCGTCGCCAACGTCGAGGTGCTGCTCGACGGCCGCTACCGCGCCGTGACCGACCGCGACGGCCGCTTCGAATTTCCGCTGGTGACCACGGGTCGCCACCAGCTCACCCTGACGTCCGAGACCGTGCCGCTGCCCTGGGGCCCGGCACGCGACGCGGGCACGAGCGTCGATGTTCCGCTGCGCGGCCAGGCCAGCGCCGCGATCCCGGTGACCAAGGTGGGGCAGTGACCATGCCGCGCCACGCCACCGCCGTGTTTTCTGTTCCGCTTTCTTTCACCGCAACGCAAAGGAAACCGAGATGAGACCTCACCTGAAACTGCTCACCGTGGCGGCCGGCACGGCCCTGGCACTGGCGGCCGGCGTGGCCCTGGCCGAGAGCCAGTACGGCTACGGCACCGGCGCGCCCGCCGTGACGGCCCAGTCCCACCTCAACCTGAGCGTGACGGTGCCCAAGCTGATCCTGCTGCGCGTGGGCACCCAGACCGGCTCGGGCGACACGCTGAACTGGACCGCGCCGATCACCTGGGCCACCGCGCCCGCGATCACGGCCGGCAACAACCAGGCGGCCAACTGGGACGGCACGGCGCCCACGCTCGGCACGGTGACCAACCCGGCGGCGGTGCCGGTGTCGGCATGGACCAACAGCGCGGGCGGCGGCTCGCTGAGCTACACGGCCACCACCTTCGCGCCCACCGGCGGGCCGGCGCTGACCAACATCGGCGTGGCGTCGGGCGCGGGCCTGGCGCACCCGGGCGGCGCGACGCTGGCGGCCACGAGCACGGCGCCGAGCACCTTCGTGCCGTCGGCGGTGGCCACGGGCACCTGGACCTTCTCGCTGACGGGCTCGACGCTGACCTGGGCGCCCGGCACCTACACGACCACCATCACCTACACCGCGACCAGTGTCTGATGCGCTGCGCGCGGGATCGGTATCGCCCACGCTGCGCGCGGGGCCGGTGCCGCTCGCGCTGCGCGCGGGGTCGGTAGCGTTCGCGCTGCGCGCGGGGTCGGTAGCGCCCACGCTGCGCGCGGGGTCGGTAGCGCCCACGCTGCGCGCGGCGGTGGCACTCGCGCTCCTCGCCGGCGTGGCGCCGCGCGCCGATGCGGTCTTCACCTATGCGCCGACCAGTTCGGCCGCCTACGGCATCACGCTGCAGGTGGGCGCGGCGACAGGCATCGACGAGGTGGTGTTCAACGCCACGGGCGCCAACGCGGGCCTCGCGACGGGCACGTCCATTCCCGGTTCGCAGTCGATCATCATCCGCGTCAGCCCCGCGCGGCCGGCGCGGCTGCTGGTGGAGAACCGGCCCGTCACGCTCACCGCCACGGTGCCGGCCGGGCTGAGCTGCACCACCACCAGCTGCAGCGCCACGGTGATCCCGTTCAGCGAGATCAGCTGGGTGTCGACCAACGCGACCAGCCCCGCCGAAGGCGACATCCAGAGCGGCGCCTTCGTGGCCGGCAGCACGCAGACGCTGGCCAGCTTCGACGGCGCCACGGCGACCATCCTGCTGGTCAACGGCGACACGCGCTTCATGTCCAACACGCTGACCTTCCGCTACGCCAACACCACGGTGTACCCGGCCGGCAGCTACAGCGGCACGGTGCGCTTCACGGCGACGATGCTGTGACCACGCACGCCACCCGGGCCACTGCGAGCGCGGCGCTGCTGGCGGCGCTCATTGCCGCGCCCAGTGCTGCCCTGGCGCTGGTCGAGCGGCTCGACGACTCGGCCTCGCCGAGCGCGCAGGTGCGCGCGCAGGAAGACAACTCGCCCGTCACCGCACCGAACAGTGCTCCCTCGCCCATCGTGCAGATCGCCTTCGGCCGCGTGCACTACCGCCTCGCCACGGCGCGCTACGTGGGGCGGCAGGCGCGCATCTACTACGTGCTGCCGATGGGCATTCCGGGCCTGCGCTCGCCGGCCGGCCTGCAGGTGAGCTGGCGCACCAACGGCCTGTTCGCCAGCGGCAGCGGCCGCCCCGGCGAGCGCGTGCCGGTGTGGAGCGGCCAGGTGCGCGACGCCTGGATGACCGAAGCGCTCGACCTCACGTGGCAGGTCGACGTACGCGAGGTGAGGCTCACGCGCGGCATGCCGCTGGGCTTCGAGGCTTACTTCGAGATCGAGACACTGCCATGAGACTCCACACCCGCTTCGCTGCACCGGCGGTTGCCCTGGCAGCCGCATTGGCTGCACTGGCCGCGCTCACCGCTGCACCGCCCGCCTGGGCCGCGCCCTTCGAGATCGCGATCATGCCGTCGCGCTTCGAGCTCGCCGCCAAGAGCGGCGCGCGGCTGGGCCAGACGCTGGACATCCACAACGTGGGCACCACCCCGACCGAGGTGTCGGTGCGCACGCTCGACTGGAGCTATTCGCCCGAGGGCGAGATCGCGTACCTCGACGCGCTGCAGCCCGGCAGTTGCCGCCCCTGGGTGCTGCTGGAGCGCAAGACGCTGAAGGTGCCGGCGCGCGGCAAGGCGAGCTTCCGCTTCCAGATCGAGCCACCGGCCGATGCGCCGCGCGGCGAGTGCCGCTTCATGCTGGCCATCGAGGGCGTGGAGCCGGCCTACCGCGCCGCCATCGGCCAGGGCGGCTCCAGCCTGAGCCTGCCGGTCACGGGGCGCATCGCGGTGGCGGTGTACGTGCTGGTGAACGGCGCCGAGCCCAAGCTCGCGCTGAGCCAGGTCGGCATGCGCGAACTGCAGGGCCGCCGCACGCCCTATGTGACCGTGAGCAACACCGGCGACGCGCACGGCCGGCTCGACGGCAGCCTGGACGCGACCGACGCCGCCGGCAAGCGCTTCGAGATGGTGCCCGAGGGCACGCCCGTGATGCCGGGCCAGACGCGCCAGATCGCGCTGCAGCCCAAGGCCTCGGCCAACAACGACGGCAAGGCGCCCGCGCCGGTGTATCCGCTGAAGGCCAGCGGCACGCTCGACTGGGAGAAAGGCGGCTTCAAGGTGAACGCGGAGTTCCGCTGATGCGGTGCCGGCGCGGCACCCTTGCGGCCGCCGCCGGGTGTGCCGCCGCGCTCGTTGCGGCCTCCTGCGCCACCGACGCCGCGCGCGCCGGCACCGCCACCACCACGGGCCTGGGCGCGCCGGCGTCGACCGACCTGAAGTTCACCGTGAACATCGACAAGTTCGTGTTCTTCCGGCTCGGCGACGGCGCCTGGCCCACGGTGAACGGCACCGTCAACACCGCCGCCTTCACGCTCACGCCCACCATTCCCGGCGGGCCGACCACGCCGGTGGTGGCCAACAACACGGCCGCCAACTGGAACGGCGGCGCGCCGGTGTTCGCGGTCTCGCCCTCGGCGGGCGTCAAGCTGGCGGTGGAGGTGCGCAGCAACGGCGGGCAGGTCACGCTGCGCGCCACGGCCAGCACGCCGCTGATGAGCGGCACCAACACCATCCCGATGTCGGAGATCACGATCGCCACCGACGACGCCGCGCTGCCCGCGCCCGCGATTCCCGACACCGGCACGGGCGGGGCGGTGAACGTCACGCCCACCAGCTTCGGCACGCTCGTGACGCAACGGGCCGCGAACTGGACGTTTTCGTACGCCAACCTCACGAGCCGGCCGGCCGGGGTCTACACCGGGCAGGTCACTTTCACGGCCAGTTCGCCCTGACAGTTCGCCTTTAAAGCGGCCGGAAGTCGCAAGGAACGGCCTTGCGGCGCGCCAAGTCAGCTGGCGCTGGGATCGCGCCCCAAAGCTCCGGGTCGGAACTTTTCCTTCACCTTTCAGGAGCTTTGCATGAACAAGACCCCTCGCGCGCGCTGGATCGCCGCCGCCTGCCTCGGCTTCGCCGCCCTCGCCGTACAGGTGCAGGCACAGGCACAGGTGCCCGCCGACGCACCCGCCGGCACCACCGTGCAGTGCAAGGACGGCAGCTATGCCGCGCCCGACGCCAAGGCCGGCGCCTGCCGCGGCCACAAGGGCATCAAGACCTGGTACGGCAAGGACGCTGCTGCCGCGCCGGCTGCTGCGGCTGCCGCTGCCGCTCCGGCCGTGGAAACCCAGTCGGCCAGCGTCAACAAGACCGGCGTGGCCCCCAGCACCGGCACGGCCACCAGGACGCCCGGCTCGCCCGACCTCACGAAGATGGCCGCCGCACCGGGCGGCGGCGCGGGCAAGGTGTGGGCCAACGACGAGACCAAGGTCTACCACTGCATGGGCGACCGCTACTACGGCAAGACCAAGAAGGGCGAGTACCTGAGCGAGGCCGATGCCAAGGCCAAGGGCATGCACGCCTCGCACAACAAGGTTTGCTCCTGATCCGCGACTAGCGATCAGCGCGGCTGCGACTCGACTTCGCGCGTCCAGCGGTCGATCAGGCGCTTGCGCTCGGCCGCCTTGCCGTACTTCTCGAAGTCGTACCTGATGAGCTTGACCTCGGCCATCGACGGAATGCGCGGGTCGGGCTTGAAGGTCTTGTTGGCCGGCGACTGCAGGCTGCCGGCCTTCGCGCCGATCGACTGGCCCGCGGGGCTCATGAGCCAGTCGTAGTAGCGCCTGGCGTTGTCCTTGTTGCGCGCGCCCTTCACGAGCGCGATGCCGCCGATCTCGTAGCCCGTGCCTTCGCAGGGCGCGGCGGTCTTGACCGGGAATTTGTCGAAGCGCCACTTCTCGAAGCCGAAGATGAAGCTCACGCCGATCGCCACCTCGCCCTTGGCCACGTCGGGCGCCTGCGCCTGGCCGCTGCGGGTGTAGCTGGTGACGTTCCTGTGCAGCTTCTTCAGGTAGTCGAAGGCCTGCTCCTCCCCCATCTGCTGCACCAGGCCCGCGATGATGGTGTAGGCCGTGCCGCTGGTGGCGGGGTGCGAGATCTCGATCTCGCCCTTGTACTCGGGCTTGACCAGGTCGGCCCAGCACCTGGGCTCGGCCAGCTTCTTTTTCCTCAGCACGTCGGTGTTGAAGCCGAAGCCCATCGCGCTCGTGTAGAAGCCGCCCACCATGTTCTGCGACAGCGCGTACTGCCGCACCGCCCAGTCGTGCAGGTCGTTGATGTAGGCCGGCCGGTAGGGCTCCAGCAGCCCCTGTTCGGCCGCCTGCAGGAACGGATCGCCGGTGCCGCCCCACCAGATGTCGGTCTTGGGGTTGGCGGCTTCCGCGCGCAGCTGCGCGCCGATCTCGCCGGTGCCCTTGTGGGCCTGCAGCACCTTGATGCCGGTCTCGCGCGTGAAGGCCGTTGCCGCCGCTTCGCACCAGCCCGCGTCGGTGCTGCACAGCGCGTTCACCGTGCCTTGCGCGGCGGCGTTGGATGCGCCCAGGAGGGTCGCCGCTGCCGTGCATGCGGCGATGGCAAAAGGTCGAAGGGGTCGGATGGCAAGGCGGTGCATGGCGCGGTTCTCCTCGTTGTTCGAAGACGCAGGATACCGAAGGCACGGGCGGGTGCCATGCCGGTGCTTCAGCGTGCCGACCTCCGCGTCGCCACTCTGAAACCGTGACGGAATACTCAATCGATAAACGCAACCCGTTTGCGTAAAAACACAAAGTCGCAACAACCGTGAACAGGTTCCGGTAGAGCGAAAGACATGTAGCGCACCCCCTTCCACCGTTCCTAGAATCCGCCCCGCGCAAGGCCCCGGGGCCCTCCGCGCACCTTCTCAACTTCAGGATGGAGCGTCATGGAACACAGTACCTACAAGAAGTGGTCTGCCGAATTCATTGGTACTTTCTGGCTCACGCTCGGAGGCTGCGGCAGCGCGGTGCTGGCGGCGGCCTTCCCGGGTACCGGCATCGGCTTTCTCGGCGTCGCGCTGGCCTTCGGCCTCACGGTGGTGACGGGGGCCTATGCGCTGGGCCCGATCTCGGGCGGGCACTTCAACCCGGCCGTGTCGATCGGCCTCGCGGCCGCGGGCCGCTTCAAGGCCTCGCAGCTCGCGGGCTACATCGTGGCGCAGGTGCTCGGCGCCATCGCGGCGGCGGGCGTGCTCTACCTCATCGCCACCGGCAAGCCGGGCGCGGACATCGGCGGCTTCGCCACCAACGGCTACGGCGAGCACTCGCCCGGCAAGTACGGCCTCACGGCCGCCCTGCTGTGCGAAGTGGTGATGACGGCCGTGTTCCTGATCGTGATCCTGGGGTCCACCGCCAAGCGCGCGGCCGGCGGCTTTGCCGGCCTGGCGATCGGCCTGTGCCTCACGCTGATCCACCTGATCTCGATCCCGGTGACCAACACCTCGGTCAACCCGGCACGCAGCACGGGCCCGGCCCTGTTCGGGCCGTCGCATGCCATGTCGGAACTGTGGCTCTTCTGGGTGGCGCCCATCGCGGGCGCGCTGATCGGCGCGGTCGTCTACCGCGCCCTGCTCAGCAACAGCAACGACGACTGACGCGGCGCTTCGCTCAGCTGCCGGAGCCCGACTTCACCATCGGCAGCGACGTCGATTGCCCGATCGGCTCGGTGCCGCTCGGGTGCGACGCCGCATAGGCGCCGGCCTGGATGTCGGCCACCGGCAGCGTCGAGTTCATCGCCGGTGCGCTGGTCGACTGGCCCATGGGCTCCGTGCCCGTCGGGCGGGCCGCGGCCATGGCGCCGGCCTGGACTTCGGGCTTTTCGGGCGAGTTCATCTGCAGCGGATGAAAGTCCGAACCATCCATGGTTTCGGCCGATGCATTGACCGTGCCCAAGGCTGCCAGCGCAGCGAAGGAAGCGACGGCAAGAAGCTTGAAGGAAGTGCGCATGATGTGTGTTCTCCTGGGTTCAGGTTGTCTCCGGTCACGTGCCGTCGCGCGAACTGCGCGCGGCAGGACCTGAACGCACTCTAGGCACGCAGACTGACATGGCGGTGAGCGAAGAGTTAGCCACGGGTGAGTGCCGCGGCCGTTTCTTCCCACTCTACGTTGGCACGGATGGCAGGTGCACGCGCGCCATGAGGCCCGGCCCGTCGCCGCGGTTGCACAGCTCGATGCGCATGCCGTGGCGCTGCGCGGCGGTTCTCGCAATGGCCAGGCCCAGCCCGCTGCCGCCCGCCGCCGAGCCCGGCACGCGGAAGAAGCGGTCGAACACGCGGCCGATGGCGGCCTGCGGAATGCCGGGGCCGTTGTCGAGCACGTCGACCACCGCGTGCCCCTCGAAGGTGTGCAGCTTCACATCGACCACGCCGCCTTCGGGCGCATAGCGCAGCGCGTTGTCGATCAGGTTGTCGAACACGCTGCGCAGCTCGGCCGCGGGCGCGAACACCACGGCAGTGGTGCGGTCGGGGCCTTCGAAGCCGATGTCCACGCGCCGCGCGTCGGCCAGCACCATCAGCTGGCTCACGCTCTCGCGCAGCAGCACCTCGATGTCGACCCGCTCGCGCGCGTCGCCGCCTTGCGGCGCGTCCTGCCGCGACAGGTGCAGCAACTGCTCGATGAGGTGCTGCGCGCGCGTCACGCCGGCCTCGAGCTGGTTGAAGCGCTCGGTGGCCTCGCCGGCCGGCACGTGCGCGCGCAGGTTCTCGATCTGCAGGCCGATGGCGGCCATCGGCGTGCGCAGCTCGTGCGCCGCGTCCTGCACGAAACGGCGCTGCGTGGCGAAGGCGCTGCGCACGCGCGACAGCAGGTTGTTGAAGGCGCTCACCAGCGGCGCGATCTCGTCGGGCACGCGCGCCAGCGACAGCTGGGTGGGGCTGCGCTCGTCCTGCGAGGCCACGTCGCGCGCCACCGCGCGCAGCGAGCGCGAGGCGGCCGACACGATGACCCACAGGATCAGCAGCGCCAGCGGCAGCAGCAGCGTGATCGGCAGGCCTTCGAGCAGCGCGCGGCGCAGGGCGCGGCGGCGGCGGTAGTCCTCGTTCTGCAGCACTTGCACGCGCGGCTGGTCGGCGCGCGTGCCGGCCTCGGCCGTGAACACGCGCCAGGCCGAGCCCGCGTGGGCGCCGGTGTTGACGTCGCTGAAGCCCGGCGTGTCCTGCAGCGGCACCGACAGCACCGGCCACGACGTGGCGCGCAGCGTGCGGCCGTCGGCGCTCCAGATCTGCACGATGAAGGCGCCGCGCGAGAAGGCCGCTTCGCCGTCCATCGGCTGCGGCAGCTTCTGCGGCGCGCTGCCCGCGTACGACTCGGCCACCAGCCGCATCTGGTCGTCCAGCGCGTTGTGCACGAGGTTGCCGTAGGCCACGAACGAGAACCAGGCCGTGAGCACCGCCGCGCCCAGGTGCAGCGTGATGAGCCACAGCAGCAGTTGCGTGCGCAGCGAGCGCGGCCGCCACCAGCGGCCGACGGTACGAGCACCGCCGTTCATCGGGGCGACAGACCCGGGGCCTGTTCGAGAAACACCGCGCAACCGGCTTCGCCGGGCCGCAGGTGTTGCCCCCGGCAGGGGGTTGGCGAAGCGACACGAAGTGCGCGAAGCCCGGGGGCGAGCATGATCACGCAGCCACTCGCCAGCCCAGGCCGCGCACGTTGCGGATGGCGTCCGCGCCCAGCTTGCGGCGCATGCCGTGGATGAGCACGTCGATCGCGTTGCTGGTGACTTCCTCGCCCCAGCCGTAGATGCGGTTCTCGAGCTGCTCGCGCGAAAGAATGGCGCCCGGGCGCTCCAGCAGCGCGTGCAGCAGCGCGAACTCGCGCGCGGTGAGCGCCTCGCGCGCGCCGTTGACCACCACCTCGCGCGTGGTGAGGTCCAGCTGCAGCGCGCCGCTGCCGACCAGCGAATGCGCGGCGCCATCGCGGCGCCGCACGATGGCGCGCATGCGCGCGAGCAGCTCGCGGAATTCGAAGGGCTTGAGCAGGTAGTCGTCGGCGCCGAGGTCGAGGCTGTGGATGCGGTCGTCCAGCCCGTCGCGCGCGGTGAGCACCAGCACCGGGGTGGCGTCGCCGCGTTCGCGGGCGCGCCGCAGCACCTCGGTGCCGTCCTGCTTGGGCAGGCCGAGGTCGAGCAGCACGCAGGTGTAGCCGCCGTCGCCCAGCGCGCTCTGCGCCAGTTCGCCGTCGCGCACCCAGTCCGCGGACCAGCCCGCACCCTCGAGCGCCTGCTTCAGGCTGCGCCCGATCATTTCATCGTCTTCCACCAACAGCACGCGCATCGCGGCGACTCCTTCGGCCGCAAGGTAGCACGCGATCGGGATGACCGGAAGTGCCTGCGCCGTGGCGCAGCGTAATGAGCCAGAGTTAAACGGGGCTTAAAGCCCCGCCTTGCCCCTCAGAACTTCTCGTGCGGCCCGAGGTAGCGCCACTGCCCCACCGGCAGGTTGCCCAGCATCACCTTGCCGATGCGCACGCGCTTCAGGCCCACCACCTTCAGGCCCACCAGCTCGCACATGCGGCGGATCTGCCGCTTCTTGCCCTCGGTGAGCACGAAGCGCAGCTGCTCGGGGTTCTGCCATTCGACATGCGCCGGCTTGAGCGCCTGCCCGTCCAGGCTCAGGCCGTGGCGCAGCCGCGCGAGCATGGCCGGCGGAAACACCGCCTGCACGTTGGAGGTGACGGGGTCGTCGTCGTCCATGCGCACCAGCTGGCCGGTGGGCGCGGGCTGGCCCAGGCCGTGGTAGGCCACGCGCACCAGGTATTCCTTCTCCATCACCGAGTCTTCGCCGATGAGCTGGCGCGCGACGCGGCCGTCCTGCGTCATCACCAGCAGGCCGATGGAGTCGATGTCCAGCCGCCCGCACGGCGCCAGGCCGCGCAGCTGCTGCGGGCTGAAGAAGAAGCGCGCGTTGTCGTCGGCCCAGCGGTTCTGCGGCGTGAACAGCGTCACCGCCGGCTCGTGCCCGTCCTCGGCCTGGCCGCTCACGAAGCCGATGGGCTTGTTGATGAGGATGGTGACCTGGTTCGCCTGCTGGCCCTTGGCCGCCTTGTCGATCTCGATGCGGTCCGACGGCGTGACCTTCACGCCCATTTCGGCCGGCTTGCCGTTCACTTTCACCCAGCCGTTGGCGATCCACTCGTCGGCCTCGCGGCGCGAGCACATCTTGAGCTCGGCCATGCGCTTGTTGAGGCGCACGGGCGCGTGGAGGGGGGAAGAAGGCTCGGTCATGGCGATGTGGACGGCGGCGGCGCGGTCGGAGGGCTGTCGGTGGGCGGGGGACAGATGCTACAGGCACAAGCCCAGGCAACGGAAGAAGGCGTTGGAACGCAGGCCCCGCGGGGCTTGATCAAACGGCCGCGCCGATGCTATCCTGCCCCCACGGCGCGAGTTGATCGCGCTCTTTTTGGGGGATTCCCAATTGACCACGCCAAGCACACAGCACACACGCAAGTTTCAATACGCCATCGTCATCGGGCGTTTCCAGCCCGTTCACTTCGGACACCAACGACTCATCGAAGAAGGCCTTCGCGCCGCCGACAGGGTCATCGTGGTGGTCGGCTCCGACCGCAAGCCACGCAGCGTCAAGAACCCCTTCACCTTCGACGAACGCGAACGCATGGTGCGCGCCTGCCTGCGTGGCACCGAGCAGATGCGCGTGAGCGTCGTCGGCGTGGGCGACTCGCCCTACAACGACCAGATCTGGATCGCGTCGATCCAGTCCGCGGTCGACCGTCTCATCGTGCAGGACGGCCACGCACTCGCCAACGCCAAGGTCGCGCTGGTGGGCCACCTGAAGGACGCGTCGAGCTACTACCTCAAGCTCTTCCCGCACTGGGAATTCGTCGGCCAGAACAGCGTGGAGAGCCTGAACGCCACCGACGTGCGCAACCTCTACTTCGACCCCGAGAACCGCGGCCAGCTGGCGCGCGCCGACCTGCCCGACGGCACGGCCGCCTTTCTCGACCAGTTCACCCGCACCGCCGACTGCGCCGAGCTCTGCGAAGAGCGCGCCTTCCTGGCGGACTACCGCGACAAGTACCGCTATGCGGGCAGCAGCTTTCCGCCGATCTACACCACGGTCGACGCCATCGTGGTCGAGGCGGGGCACATCCTGCTGGTGCAGCGCAAGTTCCATCCCGGCAAGGGCACCTGGGCGCTGCCCGGCGGCTTCGTCGGCCAGCACGAGCGCCTGCAGGACGCGGCCATCCGCGAGCTGAAGGAAGAAACCCGGCTCAAGGTGCCCGTGCCCGTGCTCAACGGCAGCATGAAGGCCAGCCACGTGTTCGACGCGCCCGACCGCTCGCAGCGCGGACGCACCATCACGCACGGCTTCTTCTTCGAGCTGGCGCACAACCAGTGGACGGGCCTGTCGGACGTGCGCGCCGACGACGACGCGGCCGAGGTGCGCTGGGTTCCCATTGCCGAGTTCCTCGGCATGCAGGACCGCGTCTACGAAGACCACTTCTTCATCGCGAATCATTTTTTGGGTGGCCTGGGCAAGAACTGAACGACAGACCAGGCTTTGTCAGCAAGAACGGCCCCGGTTGACGGGCGCCACAGTGAAAGGAGCTTTCACATGAACCGCAATCTCACCTCCACGCCCCTGGGCAACAACCTGCTGCTTCGCACCGACTCCTACAAGGTGTCGCACTGGATGCAGTACCCGCCCGGCACGCAGACGGTGTACAGCTACATCGAGTCGCGCGGCGGCATCTTCAGCCACTCGCTGTTCTTCGGCCTGCAGGCCTACCTGCGCGAATACCTGCAGACGCCGGTGACGCTGGCCGACGTCGACGAAGCCGCCGCGCTCATGGCCGTGCATGGCGAGCCCTTCAACCGCGAAGGCTGGCTGCGGCTGATCGAGAAGCACGGCGGGCTGATGCCGGTGCGCATCCGCGCGGTGCCCGAGGGCAGCGTGCTGCCGGTGCACAACGTGCTCGCCACCATCGAGAACACCGACCCCGAGTTCTTCTGGGTCACGAGCTTCCTCGAAACCGAATTGCTGCGCGCCATCTGGTACCCGACCACGGTCGCCACGCTGTCGGCGGCTGCGCGCACCACGCTGCTGCGCTACCTCGAGGCCACCTGCGACGACCCGCAAGGCCAGATCGCGTTCCGCCTGCACGACTTCGGCGCGCGCGGTGTATCGAGCCTCGAGTCGGCCGCGCTCGGCGGCATGGCCCACCTGGTGAACTTCATGGGCACCGACACGCTGGCGGCACTGGTCGCGGCGCGCCGGTACTACGACTGCGACGTGGCGGGCTTCTCGATTCCCGCGGCCGAGCACAGCACCATCACGGGCTGGGGCCGCGACCACGAGGCCGACGCGTACAGCAACATGGTCGACCAGTTCGGCAAGGCCGGCGCCACCTTCGCGGTGGTGAGCGACAGCTACGACATCTTCAATGCCTGCGCGCGCATCTGGGGCGACGAGCTCAAGGCCAAGGTGGTGGCCTCGGGTGCCACGCTGGTGGTGCGGCCCGACTCGGGCGACCCCGCGCAAACCACGCTGAAGGTGGCGCAGATCCTGGCCGAGCGCTTCGGCACCACGACCAATGCCAAGGGCTTTCGCGTGCTGAACAACGTGCGCATCATCCAGGGCGACGGCGTCAACCTCGACTCGCTGCGCTTGTGCCTGTCGAACTTCTATCACAACGGTCTGTCGACCGAGAACATCTCCTTCGGCATGGGCGGCGGGCTGCTGCAGCAGGTCAACCGCGACACCATGCAGTGGGCAATGAAGTGCTCGGCCATGCAGGTGAACGGCGAGTGGCGCGACGTCTACAAGTCGCCCGTGGGCGACGTGAGCAAGGCGTCGAAGAAGGGACGCCTTGCGCTGGTGCAGAACGCCCGCGGCGAGGTGCAGACCTTGCGCGAGGAAGCGCTTGCGGCGGAGCAGACCGACCTGCTGCAGACGGTGTTCGAGAACGGACGCATCGTCGAGAACACCACGTTCGAGGCCATCCGGGAGCGTGCTGCGGCGGGGGTGAACCAGTTCGTCACTTCGCGGGCGCCGCTCTGAAGAAGATTGTTCAGCGGCGCGTGCACAGGCCGCGCTGCCGGTGCTCGCCGATCAACGACTGCACCTGACCACGAGCACGCCGATGGCGGGTCCTGTTTCGCGAAATAAAGGAGGAGGCCGCAGGCCGGGGGACATTCGCGAAACAGGGCCCGCCGTCGGCGGGATCGCGCCCCGGATCTCCAACGCCCCTGCGAGGGCCAGCAGCGGTGCAGCCGGCAGTGCCACACGGCATGGCCATAATCCGCGCAACTCCCGGAATTCATGACCAAACTCCTGATCCTCAGCGTGAGTGCCGGCAACGGCCACGTGCGTGCTGCACAGGCGCTTGCCGCCACCGCCCAGACCCTCGTCCCGCCCTGCACTGCGGTCCACATCGACGCGATGGCCCATGTGGCCGGCGGCTTTCGCAAGGTCTACACCGACTGGTACATCCAGCTCGTGAACCGCGCTCCCGAGCTGTGGTCGTACCTGCACCAGCGCACCGACAGCACGCCGCACCACGCGCCGTCGCAGCGCCTGCGCCGCGGCATCGAGCGGCTGAGCACCGGCGCGCTGCTGAAGGAGATCCACCGCGAGAAGCCCGATGCGGTGGTCTGCACGCACTTCCTGCCGGCCGAGCTGCTGATGCGCGAACGCAACCGCGGGCGCATCGACTACCCGGTGTGGCTGCAGATCACCGACTACGACCTGCACAACATGTGGCTCGTGCCGGGCATGGCGGGCTACCTGGCCGCCACCGAGGAAGTGGCTTTCCGCCTGCGCGCGCGCGGCATTCCGGAGGACCGCATCCATGTGACGGGCATTCCGGTGATGCCGGCGTTCTCCGAGCCCGGCGTGCCGGCGCTGGCGCGCAACGCCTGCGCGGCCGAACTCGGCCTTGACCCGTCGCGCCCCGTGCTGCTGATGGCTTCCGGCGGCGCGGGCGTGGGCGACCTGGCGAGCATGGTCGAGCGCGTGCTCGGCCTGGGCGGTGAAGGCAACTTCCAGGTGATTGCGGTGGCCGGCCGCAACGTGGAGGCGCACGGCAAGCTCGAGGCGCTGGCCCGACGCTACCCGGGCCGCGTGGTGGCCATCGGCTTCACCAACGAGATGCACAGGATGATGGCCGCGGCCGACCTGGTCGTGACCAAGCCCGGCGGCCTCACTGTGTCGGAGTGCCTGGCGCTGGGCAAGCCGATGCTGCTGATCTCGCCCATTCCGGGGCAGGAAGAACACAACGCCGGCTTCCTGATGGAAGAAGGCGCCGCCTGGCTCGCCTACGACGCCATCGGCCTGGACTACAAGGTCGCGCGCCTGATGGCCGACCCCGCCAAGCTCGCGAACATGGCCGCGCGCAGCCGCGCACTGGGCAAGCCGCAGGCCGCGCGCGCGGTGCTGCAGCACGTGCTGGGCACCCCGGCCACGGGAACCGCGGCGTGAGCGGCGCCGTCGAAAAGACCGGCGTGGGCCGCACGCTCGGCTACCTCGCATGGGTGGTCGTGATGGCCTTCTTCTTCGCCAACGCCGAGATCCAGATCGAAGGCGGCGCGGGCTGGGCCACGTCGCTGCCGACGTGGCGCATCGAGAACAGCATCTGGCTCGACCTGTTCTGGGGCGGCCGCGCGATGACGGGCTACCACGCGTGGGTGTTCACCTTCATGGCGCTGGTGTTCTTCTCGCCGCTGGCCTACAACGGGCGCTGCACCTGGCGCGACGTCGGCCTCGCCGGGGCCGGCCTCATCGTGTTCTGGGTGTGCGAAGACTTCCTGTGGTTCATCATCAATCCGGCCTTCGGCTGGGCGCGCTTCAACCCGGTCGACGCGTTCTGGCACAAGCATTGGGTGTGGGGCGCGCCGGTCGACTACTGGGGCGGCCTGGCGGTGGCGCTGCTGATCCTGGCGACGCGGCACTGGCGGCGCAGGAAATGACGATGACGACGAAGAAGCACACCAAGCCCGAAGAAGCACTCGACGATCCGCGCCCCGGCCACTGGGCCGACCCGCTGGACACGCTGCAGGTCGAGAACCTGCACCGCATCACGCCCACGCTGTACCGCAGCGCGCAGCCGCGGCGCGCCAACATGGCCGCGCTGCAGTCGCTGGGCATCCGCACGGTGGTGAGCCTGCGTTCGTTCAACGACGACCGCAAGGTGTTCGCGGGCAGCGGCATCCGGCTGGTGCGCGTGCCCATCAACACCTGGTCGATCGACGACGCCAAGGTGCTGCGCGCGCTGCTGGCCATCCGCGAGGCCGAGAAGCACGGGCCGGTGCTGATCCACTGCATGCACGGCGCCGACCGCACCGGCGTGGTGGCGGCGGTGTACCGCATGGCCGTGCAGGACTGGGACAAGGACAGCGCGCGCCACGAGATGCTGCGCGGCGGCTACGGCTACCACACGCTGTGGCGCAACATTCCGCGCTTCATCGAGCGGCTCGACCCCGTGAAAATGCGCCACGCGCTGGCCCATGCCCCCGTGATTGCGCTGGTGTCCTGAACGCGCCAGCAGCTTTCGCACCCCGCTCCTATACTGGCCGCCCCGTGGCCCCAGGCCATCTGCGAACCTGCTGAAAAGGGCTCTTCCATGGCACTGCAAATCCGCTCCCTCGTTCGCGCCAGCGGCGAACTCGAACTCTCGCTGCACGACGACCCGATCCCCGAACCGCAGGCCCACGAAGTGGTGATCCGCGTCGAGGCGTCGCCGCTGAACCCGTCGGACCTCGGCCTGCTGTTCGGTGCCGCCGACATGAGCACCGCCAAGGCCTCCGGCACCGCCGAGCGCCCCGTCGTCACCGCCACCGTGCCCGAGCGTGCGCGCCCCGCCATGGCGGCGCGGCTCGACGAGTCGATGCCCGTGGGCAACGAAGGCGCGGGCGTGGTGGTCAAGGCCGGTTCGTCGCCGGCCGCGCAGGCGCTGCTCGGCAAGACCGTGGCGGCCATCGGCGGCGCGATGTACTCGCAGTACCGCAGCCTCGCCGCCGCCCAGTGCATGGAACTGCCCGAAGGCACCACGCCGGCCGAAGGCGCTTCGTGCTTCGTGAACCCGCTCACCTCGCTCAGCATGGTCGAGACCATGCGCATGGAAGGCCACAAGGCGCTGGTGCACACCGCGGCCGCGTCCAACCTGGGCCAGATGCTCAACAAGATCTGCCAGAAGGACGGCATCGCGCTGGTGAACATCGTGCGCAAGCAGGAGCAGGAAGACCTGCTGCGCGGCCTGGGCGCGAAGTACGTGTGCAACGCCAGCTCGCCCACTTTCATCGAGGACCTGACGCAGGCCTTGGTCGAGACCGGCGCCACGCTGGCCTTCGACGCCACCGGCGGCGGCAAGCTCGCGGGGCAGATCCTCGGCTGCATGGAAGCCGCCATCAACCGCACGGCCAAGGAATACAGCCGCTACGGTTCCACCACGCACAAGCAGGTGTACATCTACGGCGGCCTCGACCGCAGCCCGACCGAGTTCGTGCGCAACTTCGGCATGGCCTGGGGCATGGGCGGATGGCTGCTGTTCCCGTTCCTCGGCAAGCTCGGCGACGAAGGCACGAAGCGCCTGAAGGCGCGCGTGGTCGCCGAGCTGAAGACCACGTTCGCGAGCAAGTACACGCGCGAGGTGTCGCTGGTCGAGATGCTGCAGCTCGACGCGATCGGGGTGTATGGCAAGCAGGCGACGGGCGAGAAGTTCTTGCTGAATCCCAGCAAGGGCGTGGCGGCCTGAACCTGCGCCTGGTTCGGGGGGCGATCCCGCCGACGGCGGGCTCGTGATCGAGCGCGGTGGCTGACCGGCCGCGAACCGCCGACGCAACGCAAAAAAAGGGCGGCCCTTCCGGACCGCCCTTTCACGAGGCCATCAGCTCTTCACGAGCATGGCCATTTCACTCGCGGGTGCCACTGCGTAGTGGTCGAACTGCATCGTGTACTGCGCACGGCCCGAAGACAGCGCGCGCAGGTTGCCGATGTAGCCGAACATCTCCTTCAGCGGCACATGCGCCTCGATGACGGCGGCGTTGCCGCGCACCGTCTGGCCGCGGACCATGCCGCGACGCCGGTGCAGGTCGCCGATGCAATCGCCGAGATGGTCGGCGGGCGTGATGACTTCCACCGCCATCACCGGCTCCAGCACCTGCGGCCCGGCCTTGGCCGCCGCCTCGCGGAAGGCCGCGCCGGCCGCCAGCTCGAAAGCCATCGCCGACGAGTCGCGCTCGTGGTGGCTGCCGTCCACCAGCGTGGCCACGAAGTCCACACAGGGGAAACCGGCGACCACGCCTGATTGCGCCGCCCGGCGAATGCCGGCCTCGACCGCGGGAATGAACTCGCGCGGAATGACGCCGCCCACCACCTGGCTCTCGAACACGATGCCTTCGCCCCGCGCACGCGGCGCAAGGCGCAACTTCAGCTCGGCGAACTGGCCGGGGCCGCCGTTCTGCTTCCTGTGCACATGGTGCACCTCCGTTTCTCTGGATACCGTTTCCCGGAAGGCGACCTGCGGCCGCCCCACCGACACTTCGACGCCGTGCTTCGCGCGCAGCGTCTCCACAGCCACATCGAGCTGCAGCTCGCCCATGCCCGACAAGATCGTCTGGCCCGACTCGGCGTCCTGCCGCAGCTGCAGGCTCGGGTCTTCGCGCAGCATGGCCTGCAACGCCTTCGACAGCGCCTGCTGTCCGGCCCGCGCCTTCGGCTCGATCGCGACGTGGATCACGGGCTCGGGCACGCTGATCTCCTCCAGGTGAACCGGATGATTCCGGTCGCACAGCGTGTGACCGGTCAGCGTGTCCTTCAGCCCGACGATGGCGGCAATGTCGCCCGCCACCAGTTCGTCGCGCTCGATGCGATCGTCCGCATGCACTTCGTACAGGCGGGCGGCGCGTTCGGTGCGGCCGGTCGTGGCATTGAGCATCGTGTCGCCACGCCGCAGCCTGCCGCCGTACACACGCACGAACACCATCGCGCCGTGGTCGTCGCTGGCCACCTTGAAGGCGAGCGCCGCGAACGGTGCTTCGGCGTCGCATGCAGTCGCCACCTCGCCCGGTGCCGGCAGCCAATCGACGACGGCGTCGAGCAGCGGCTCCACGCCGCGGTTGCGGAACGCGGAGCCCGCGAGCACGGGCACGAAGGCACCGGCCAGCACAGCCTTGCGGATGCAGGCGCGCAGCACGTCGGCCGACGGCTCTTCGCCGTCCAGGTAGGCCGCCATGGCCGCGTCGTCCTGCTCCAGCGCAAGCTCCACCAGCCGCGCACGAAGGCGCTGCGCCGGGGCCAGCAGATCGGCAGGCACATCGGCCACGCGGCAAGGCTGGCTCGCGTCGTCCTTGTCCCAGACGAGCGCGCGCATGCCGAGCAGGTCGACGACGCCGCGGAAGTCGCCTTCCGCGCCGATGGGCAGCTGCACCGCCACGGCCTTCACGCCCAGGCGTTCTTCCATCATCGCGACCACGCGCGGGAAGTCCGCGCCCAGGCGGTCGAGCTTGTTGACGAAGGCGATGCGCGGCACGCGGTACTTGTCCGCGAGGCGCCAGTTCGTTTCCGTCTGTGGCTCCACGCCGGCCACGCCGTCGAACACCACGACCGCGCCGTCGAGCACGCGCAGCGAGCGGTTCACCTCGATGTTGAAGTCGATGTGGCCGGGCGTGTCGATCAGGTTGATCTGCGTCGTCTTCCAGCGCACCGTGATGGCCGCGCTGCTGATGGTGATGCCGCGCTTCTGCTCCTGCGGATCGAAGTCCATGCGCGCCGTGCCCTTGCTCACGTCGCCGATGCGATGGCTCTCGCCGGCATGGAACAGGATGCGTTCGGTGGTGGTGGTCTTGCCCGCGTCGACGTGGGCAATGATGCCGATGTTGCGGAGGTTTCTGGTTTTCGGGTTCATGGCGAATCTTTCTTTTCTGTGTTCGAAGCGCTCTGCTTCGAAGGCCTGGTTGGCATGCGCCAGCCCCAGGCAGAAGATTCGCCTGGGGGCTAGCGACGAACGGTGTCGTGCAGGGTGCTGATGCGGCGGCCGGAGCCCGGGCGCACGGTGTCCACGCTCCGGCGGAGGCGAATCGTGGCGATCAGCTTGTCGTAGGTACGCATGGCGTGGTGGATGGTTGGGACTCGGAAAAAAACAAAACCCCGGAGGGACGCGGCCAGCCGGGGTTTTCAGTACCGGAAGGCGCAACGCCTTCCGAACGCGATCGAAGGCGATGTCAGGTGGCGCTGAGGCCTGCTTCGATGGCTTGGGTGAATTTCATGATGGGGCGGATTTTCTTTGTGCACGCGGGCGAAGGCAAGCGGCGTGACGCGATCCTGTGGGCTGCAAGCCACGGCGCGGATGCGATCGAACCGCCGAAATCCGCTTGACCCTCTCGTTGCGGCAGCCTCTAGGATGCCTTCAACTTGAAGAGAGAGAAGGCATGTTCCTGAAGATTGGCGAACTCGCGCGGCGCACCGGGCTGACCGTGCGCGCGCTGCGGCACTACGACGACATCGGCCTGCTGGTGCCGTCGCAAAGGTCCAGCGGCGGCTACCGCCTGTACGACCGCAGCGACGTGGCGCGGCTCTACCGCATCCAGGCGCTGCGGCGGCTCGACCTGCCGCTGGCCGGAATTCAGCGCCTGCTCGACGGTGCCGCCAGCGGCCTGGCGGACATCGTCGCGCAACAGGTGGCGCAGCTCGACCGCGAGATCCGCCAGGCCTCGGCCCTGCGCACGCACCTGCTCGCGATGCAGGGCCAGCTGCAGGCCAGCGAGGAGCCCGGGCTCGACGACTGGCTGCTCGCGCTGGAGAGCATGGTCGCGGGCGCGAAGTATTTCAGCGACGACGAACTGCGCACGCTCACGACGCCGCGCAACGAGGCGTCCGATGCCATCGCGCTCGAACGCTCGGCGCTGGCCGCGTCGCTGCGCGAACTGGTCGCGGCCGGCACCTCGCCCGAGAGCGCGCCGGCACAGGCGCTGGCGCGGCGCTGGATCGACATGCTGCTCGACGAAGCCGGCGGTGACGAGGGCCTGCTGATCAAGCTCTACACCATGCACTGGAACGAGCCGTCGCTGCATGCGCTCACCGGCGTGGACCGCGCCGGCATCCGGTACATCTCGCACGCGATGGCGTATGCGCGGCTGCAGCTGTACGCGCCCCATTGCAGCGCCGGCGACATGGCCACGCTGCGCGCGCACTACGTTGCGCAGACCGACGCATGGCCGCCGCTCATTGCCGACGTGCGCCGGCAGATGCTGGCCGGCGCGCCCGCCGATGGCGGGGCCATGCGGGCGCTCGCGCTGCGCTGGCAGGCGCTGTCGCTGGCCAAGGCCGGCGGCAACGCCGCGCTGCACGCACGGCTGCAGCACGCGTTCCGCAACGACCCGGCCTTGCGCGTGGGCTCGGGCATCGACGCGCCGCTGGCCGCCTATGTCGCGCACGCCATGGCGCAGCTCGACGCCCCCGTTTCTTCCTGAACGCATCCACAAGGCCCCTGTGAACCCCACCACGCAGACGAACCCCTACTTCTTCACCGGCAACTACGCGCCGCTCGGCGAGGAGCACGACATCGCGGCGCTCGACATCGAAGGCACGCTGCCGCCCGGACTCTCGGGCAGCCTGTACCGCGTGGGCCCGAGCCCGCAGTACGCGCCGCGCGACAACGACTACCACTGGTTCTCGGGCGACGGCATGGTGCACGCGTTCCACATCGATGCCGGCGTGGTGTCGTACCGCAACCGCTGGGCGCGCACGCCGAAGTGGCAGCTCGAGCATGAAGCCGGGCGCGCGCTCTTCGGCACCTTCGGCAACCCCGCCACCAGCGACCCGCTGGTGCAGGGGCTCAACGGCGGCACGGCCAACACCAGCATGCTGTGGCACGGCGACCGGCTGTTCGCGCTCGAGGAGTCGCACCAGCCCTTCGAGCTCGACGCGCACACGCTGGCGTCCAAGGGGCACCAGAGCTTCAGCGGCCGTGTGGACTCGCGCTGCACCGCGCACCCGAAGGCAGACCCCGAGACCGGCGAACTGCATTTCTTCGCCTACTCGCCCGACGGCCCCTGCTCGCCGACCATGCGCTACGGCGTGATGGACAGGCACTGCGAGGTCACGCAGCTGCAGTCGTTCACCGCGCCGCACGCGAGCATGGCGCACGACTTCATGGTGACGCGCGGGCACGTGCTCTTTCCCGTCACGCCGCTCACGCTCAGCATGGAACGCGCGATGCGCGGCAAGCCGCTGCTGGCATGGGACGCGAGCCTGCGCACGCATGTCGGCGTGATGCGGCGCGGCAGCGACAGCGGTGGTGGCGGCACCGGCACGCTGCGCTGGTTCGACACCGACGCCTGCCACGTGTTCCATGTCATGAACGCCTGGGACGACGGCGACACCATCGTGGCCTATGTCATGCAATCGGAGACCGCGCCCGGCCTGCCCGACGCCGAAGGCCGCCCCGGCGATCCGGCCGCGATGGCCGCGCGCCTGTGCCGCTGGACCTTCGACCTGCGCGGCGACGGCACCGCATTCCAGCGCGAATACCTCGACGACCTGGTGGCGGAGTTTCCGCGCATCGACGAGCGCTACACAGGCCGGCGCAACCGCTACGGCTTCTACACCTGCCATGCCACGCCGCGCGCGCGGGGCGATGCCGAAAGCGTGCTCTACGACAGCCTCGCGCGCTTCGACTTCGACACCGGCAAGCGCGAGATGCACACGCTGCCGCCGGGGGACGTGGTGTCCGAACCGGTGTTCGTGCCGCGCGCGGCGGACGCGCCCGAGGGCGACGGCTGGTTGCTGGCCGTGGCGTGGCGCGCGCAGGAAGAGCGCAGCGACCTGCTGGTGTTCGATGCCCGCGACCTGGAAGCCGGTGCGGTGGCTGTGGCGCGGCTGCCGCATCGCGTGCCCTTCGGGTTCCATGGCAGCTGGCGGTCGAACGCGTAGCCGCACGGTTGCGCGGCCTCCGTCATCAATTCGTCAAACCGGCGACCGGCATGAAGGGTGTAATCGCAATCCCAATCGCACTGCCGGACAGAAGTCCGGCGGCTCACCGTTCAGCTTCTCGAGGACCAGAAGATGGGAATACTTTCGGATTTCTTCGTCGCCAACCCTGAAGAGGCCATGCGCTACGCCAACCGACTCGACGAGCCCGACGAGGGCGACGAGATCGAGGAGCTGCTGGACCCGGCCCAGCACAAGCACTTCACGGACCTCGAGATCACCACGCTCTGGGCCATCCTCGAAGACAAGGAATGGGACGCCGACACGCACATGCTGGAGTACGTCGAGATCGGCGAAGACAGCGAGGCGTGGCTCAACCGGTTCCCGGAGGAACTGACGATGCTGCTGACCCGCGTGGCCGACGGCTCGTTCGGCCCCGTGCTGGCGAAGTGGGCCGACACGGAAGAGCTCGCGTGCGATGCGGCCGAACTGCACCCCGTGATGGAAGACCTGCGGAGGCTCGCGAACGATGCGGTCGCGCGGAAGAAATCCGTGTACCTCTGGGGCTGCCTCTAAAGCCCTTGCACCCGCCAGACCGCTAGACCGCCAGATCGCTAGACCACCAGCCGATACCCCACCGCCGTCTCGGTCAGCAGATGCCGGGGCTGCGCCGGATCGGCCTCGAGCTTCTGCCGCAGGTGCCCCATGTAGATGCGCAGGTAGTGGCTCTGGTCGGTGTGCGAGGGGCCCCACACCTCGCGCAGCAGCTGGCGCTGCGTGAGCACGCGCCCCGCGTTGGCGACCAGCACCGACAGCAGCCGGTACTCGGTCGGCGTCAGGTGCACCTCTGCGCCCGCGCGGCGAACCAGGCGCGCGGCGCGGTCGAGCTCGATCTCGCCGAAGCGGAACAGCGCCTCGGGCGCCTCGTCGGTGCTGCCGCCCGCCGCGCGCGGGCGGCGCAGGTTGGCACGCACGCGCGCCAGCAGCTCGCCGGTACCGAAGGGCTTGGTCAGGTAGTCGTCGGCGCCCGCGTCGAGCGCCGCGATCTTGTCGGCCTCGTCGCTGCGCGCGGACAGCACGATGATCGGCACCGCCGACCAGCCGCGCACGTCGCGGATCAGCGAGACGCCGTCGCCGTCGGGCAGGCCCAGGTCGAGCACCAGCAGGTCGGGCTGGCGCGTGCCGGCCGCGGCCAGCCCGTCGCGCAGCGTGCCGGCCTCGTGCACCAGCCAGCCTTCGGCTTCGAGCGCGCCGCGCACGAAGCGGCGGATCTGCGGCTCGTCTTCGATCACGATGGCGGTGGGTGCGGGCATGGGGTCAGAGTTGGGCTTCGGCCGGTTCGGGCGGCTCGCGGCGGGGCAAGGTGACCGTGAATTCTGCACCGCCGTCGCGCGCGTTGCCCGCCGCGATCTCGCCGCCGTGCGCGCTCACCACCGCCTTGCAGATCGCCAGGCCCAGGCCCACGCCCGGCGTGGCCGACTCGGCCTCGCCGCGGGTGAACTTGTCGAACAGCTTCTGCTCGCGGCCCAGCAATGCGGCGGGCAGGCCGGGCCCGTGGTCGCGCACGGTGAGCACCAGCGTGCCGGGCTCGGCGCGCGCGCCGACCACGATGGGCGGCGCGCCGTACTTGGTGGCGTTCTCCAGCAGGTTGACCAGCACGCGCTCGATCAGCACGGCGTCGAACTCGACCAGCGGCAGCTCGGGCGCGAGCGCGGTCTGCACGACGATGCTGCCCAGCGAGGTGCGCGCCGCGCGAATGGCCGAACCGACCACCTCCTCCACCGACTGCCAGTCGCGCCGCAGGTTGACCGCGCCGCCCGCGATGCCGCTTTCGAGCCGCGCCATGTCCAGCAGGTTGTTCACCAGCGCATGCAGCTCGTGCGCCTGCGCGACGATGGCGCGCGCAGCCTCGGCGTGTTCTTCGGGCGGCAGGGTCTGCAGCGATTCGGCCAGCGCGATGAGCGCGGTGAGCGGCGTGCGCACGTCGTGCGAAATGGCGCCGAGCAAGGCATTGCGCAGGCGCTCCGACTCCATCTCGACCACGGCCTGCTGCGCCACCTCCACGTAGTGCACCCGCTCCAGCGCAATGGCGATCTGCCGCGCCAGCGTGTCCAGCTGCTGCGCCTGTTCCGGAATGAGCAGCCAGCGCGGCTGCGCGGGCGACAGCGCCAGCACGCCGCGCACGCGCATCGGCGCCTGCAGCGGCACGTAGTGCCACGTCTGCGCGGCCAGCGTGGCGGTGGCGAGGCCGGCGCTCTGGCCGTGGCGGAAGGCCCAGTCGGCCACCTGGGGGTCGAAGCCCTCGGGCGGGTCGGCGGGCAGCACGAGCTGGTCGGCCGCGTCGGTCACCAGCACCAGCGCGTCGCCACCGAAATGGCCTCGCACGGCGGCACCGCCGAGCGCGACCACCTGCGAGCTTTCGAGCGCGGCGGAGAGTTCGCGCGTCAGCTCGAACAGCGAACGCGCGCGCCGCTCGCGGCTGGTCGACACGCCGGCCGCGAAGCGCAGGCCCGCCGTGAGCTGCCCCACCAGCAGGCCGACGCCGAGCATGATCGCGAAGGTCAGCACGTACTGCACGTCGCTCACCGCGAAGGACATGCGCGGCGGCACGAAGAAGTAGTCGAAGGCCGCGACGTTGAGCAGCGCGGCCAGCGCCGACGGCCCGCGCCCGAAGCGCATCGCCACGCCCACCACGCCGAGCAGGAACAGCATGACGATGTTCGACAGCTCCAGCACGCCGGTCAGCGGCATGCAGACCAGCGTGAGCGCGATGCTGGTGGCGCCCGCCCATGCGTAGGCCGGCCAGTGGGTGGGGGCCTTCACGTGGTCGTCGCTGTCGATGCGCGCGCCTTCCAGCGGCGCACGGGACAGGCGGCGCGAACTCTCGGCCTGCGCGACTTCCATGATGTCGAGCGCGGGCGCGTGCCTGGCGAGCGCGGCCGACAGGGGCTGCGCCGCGCCGGGCCACCAGCGCCACCAGCGCCGCCAGCCGGCGGCCGGCTCGGAGCGCCCCAGCACCAGCGTCGCGCAGTTGAGCCGGCGCGCCTGCTCGGCGAGCTGCTCGGCCACGTCGGCGCCGGTGAGCACGGCGGTGGCCGCGCCCAGTTCCTCGGCCAGCTTGAGCACGGCCAGGATGCGGTCGCGCTCCGCCGCGGCCAGGCGCTGCAGCCGGGGCGTCTCGACGTACGCCGCGTGCCATCGCACGCTGAGCTGGCCCGCGAGCCGCGCCGCGGTGCGCACCGTCTGCGCCGCGCCTTCGTGCGGGCCGACGCACGCGAGGATGGCGCCCGAGGTGTTCCAGGCCTGCAGGCCCTGGCCCTTGCCCTTCCCGTTGCTGCCGCCCGCGCCCGATTGCTCCACGCGCCAGCCGCGCACGTCGTCCTCCACATGCTCGGCCGTGCGGCGCAACGCGATCTCGCGCAGCGCGATCAGGTTGCCCTTGCGAAAGAAGTTCTGCGCCGCGCGCTCCGCCTGTTGCGGCAGGTAGACCTTGCCGGCCGCCAGCCGCGCGGTGAGTTCGTCGGGCGTGACGTCGACCAGCACCACCTCGTCGGCCTCGTCGAGCACGGTGTCGGGCACGGTCTCGTGCACGCGCACGCCGGTGATGGCGCCGACCGTGCCGTTGAGGCTTTCGAGGTGCTGCACGTTGAGCGCCGACCACACCTCGATGCCCGCGGCCAGCAGCTCCTGCACGTCCTGCCAGCGCTTGGCGTGGCGCGAGCCGGGGGCGTTGGTGTGGGCCAGTTCGTCGACCAGCAGCACGGCGGGCTTGCGGGCCAGCGCGGCGTCGAGGTCGAACTCGGCCAGGGTGCGACCGCGGTAGGGCAGCTCGCGCAGCGGCAGCGCGTCGAGCCCCGCGAGCAGCGCGGCGGTTTCGCTGCGGCCATGGGTCTCGGCCACGCCGATGAGCACGTCGCGCCCGGCCGTGCGCTCGCGCTGCGCGGCGCTCAGCATGGCCCAGGTCTTGCCCACGCCGGCGCTGGCACCGAAGTAGATGCGCAGCTTGCCGCGCTGCGCGCGCGCCTCGTCGTTGCGCAGCTGCGCAATCAAGGCGTCGGGGTCGGGGCGGTCGTCGAGCATGGGTGGCGCAGGTTATCGCATCGGGCAGCTTTTTCGGCTGGCGCGGCGACCGGCGTGGCGCCGCGCGGTGCGCGAGAGAACGAACCAGGCGAAGCCCAGCGGCACGAACAGCGCCGCCATGGCCAGCAAGGCCAGCAGCAGGTCAGTGGCCATGGCGCAGGCCGCAGCGCGCGAGGTGCTCGCGCCAGCTCACGAGCCGGCCGATCTCGCCGGAGGGCACGCACTCGATCAGGCGGTGCAGCACGTCGGCGTAGCTGGCGATCGGCAGGCGGATCATCAGGCGCACGCAGGGTGCGTCGCTTTCCTGCGAGCAGCAGGCGTGCAGCAGCGGCTCGCAGCGCACCACGCCCGCGTCGGGGCAACCGGCGATGCTGCGGCGCACGCGCAAGGCGTCGGCGCAGCAGACGGTGACGTCGAGCACGTGGAACGCGCTGGTCGGCGTGGTCATGGGTGCGTGCGTTCGCGGCACGCCGGGGTGTTCTCTGTAGGCGGCATAGGCCATGGTTTTTCTCTCCTCAACGCGGGGTCGAAGGACTCGGACTGAAGGAACCCGCAAAGGCGTCGAGCGCGATGTTCAGCGCCAGCACGTTGACGCGCGACTCGCCCAGGAAGCCCCAGGTGGGCCCCTGCGTGTTGTCGGTGATCAGCGTGTGGATGCGGTCCAGCGGAATGCCGCGCACGCGCGCCACGCGCGCCGCCTGGTACTGCGCGGCGGCGGGGCTGATGTCGGGGTCGAGCCCGCTGGCCGAGGCGGTGACGAGGTCGACCGGCACCGGCGCGGTGTTGCCCGGGTCGGCCGCGCGCAGCGCCTCGACGCGCGCCTTCACCGCATCGGCCAGCGCGGGGTTCAGCGGGCCCTGGTTCGAGCCGCCCGAGGCGCTGGCGTTGTAGGGCTGCGGCGCGGTGGCCGACGGGCGGCCCCAGAAGTGCTTGGGGTCGCTGAAGTTCTGGCCGATGAGCCTGGAGCCCACGGTGGTGCCGTCGCGTACGACGAGGCTGCCGTCCGCCTGCGCGGGGAACACCGCCTTGGCGGCGCCGGTGACGGCCATGGGATAAATGAGGCCGGTGAGCGCGCTCAGCAGCACGAAGAGCACGAGCGCGGGGCGAACGATGTTGCCGTTGTTGTTCATGGTGAAGAACTCCTCAGACCAGGTGGACTGCAACGAGCAGCCAGTCGATCAGCTTGATGCCGATGAAGGGAACCAGCAGGCCGCCCAGGCCGTAGATGGCCAGGTTGCGGCGCAGCAGCGCGGCGGCGCCCACGGGCCGGTAGCGCACGCCCTTGAGGGCCAGCGGAATCAGGAACACGATGACCAGCGCGTTGAAGATCACCGCGCTCAGGATGGCCGACGACGGGCTCGCCAGGCGCATCACGTTCAGCGCGCCCAGCTGCGGGTAGGTCGACACGAAGATCGCCGGAATGATCGCGAAGTACTTCGCCACGTCGTTCGCGATCGAGAAGGTGGTGAGCGAGCCACGCGTCATCAGCAGCGCCTTGCCGGTTTCCACCACCTCGAGCAGCTTGGTCGGGTTGGAGTCGAGGTCGACCATGTTGCCGGCCTCCTTCGCGGCCTGCGTGCCGCTGCCCATGGCCACGGCCACGTCGGCCTGCGCGAGCGCCGGGGCGTCGTTGGTGCCGTCGCCGGTCATGGCCACCAGCCGGCCCTCGGCCTGGTACTGGCGGATGAGCGCGAGCTTGTCTTCCGGCGTGGCCTCGGCCAGGAAGTCGTCCACGCCGGCTTCGGCGGCAATGGCCGCGGCCGTGAGCTTGTTGTCGCCGGTGATCATCACGGTCTTGATGCCCATGCGGCGCAGCTCGGCAAAGCGCTCCTTGATGTCGGTCTTGACGATGTCCTTCAGCTCGACCACGCCCAGCACGCGGTTGCCTTCGGCCACGGCCAGCGGCGTGCTGCCACGGCGCGCGGTTTCCTCGGCCGTGCGCAGCACCTCGGGTGCCATGCTGCCGCCGAGCGCCTCGACGTGGCGGCGCAACGCGTCCACCGCGCCCTTGCGCAGCAGCACGTCGTCGGTGTCCAGGCTGTTCGGCGCGGCCGGCAGGTCGACGCCGCTCATGCGGGTCTGCGCGGTAAAGGGCACGAAGCGCGCGCCTTCCACAGGCGTGGTGTCCAGCCCGTCGCGGCGAGCCAGCTCGACGATGCTGCGGCCTTCGGGTGTTTCGTCGGCCAGCGAGGCGAACATGGCGGCGCGTGCCAGGCGGGCCTTGGTCACGCCCGGCGCGGGCAGGAACGCGGTGGCCTGGCGGTTGCCGTGGGTGATGGTGCCGGTCTTGTCGAGCAGCAGCACGTCGACGTCGCCGGCGGCTTCCACCGCGCGGCCCGAGGTGGCGATCACGTTGGCCTGCATCATGCGGCTCATGCCGGCCACGCCCACGGCCGACAGCAGGCCGCCGATGGTGGTCGGGATCAGGCACACCAGCAGCGCGACCAGCGCGGTGAGCGACACCACGGTGCCCGCGCCGGCGGCCTCCACGCTGAACACCGAGAACGGCAGCAGCGTGACGGTGACCATGAGGAACACCAGCGTGAGCGCCACCAGCAGGATGGTGAGTGCGATCTCGTTGGGCGTCTTCTGGCGCTTGGCGGCCTCGACCATGCCGATCATGCGGTCGAGAAAGGACTCGCCCGGGTTCACCGACACACGCACCACCAGCCAGTCGGACAGCACGCGGGTGCCGCCGGTCACGGCCGAGAAGTCGCCGCCCGATTCGCGCACCACGGGCGCCGATTCGCCGGTGATGGCGCTTTCGTCCACCGAGGCCACGCCTTCGATCACTTCGCCGTCGAGCGGAATGACGTCGCCGGTTTCCACCAGCACGATGTCGCCCTTGCGCAGGTTGGGTGCCTGCTCGGGCAACCAGCTGTGAGCCCCCACGCTTGCCACTGCGTGTGCTGCGCTGCCACCCGAGGGGGCTGCTTCGCCTTGGGGCGGCCCGGCGGCGAAGCGCGCGCCGTGGTGCGGCCCGGCCAGCTTCTTGGCCCAGGTGTCCTTGCGCAGGCCGCGCAGCGAGGCCGCCTGCGCCTTGCTGCGGCCTTCGGCCAGCGCTTCGGCGAAGTTGGCGAACAGCACGGTGAACCACAGCCACACGGTGATGGCCAGCACGAAGCCGGGCTTCATGCCGGTGTCGCCCGGGAAGCTCAGCGCATGCACCCAGAGCAGGCTGGTGAGGATGCTCCCGATGTAGACGATGAACATCACCGGGTTGCGCCACTGGGTGCGCGGGTTCAGCTTGGCGAAGGCGCCCCACAGGGCGGGCTTGACCAGCGCTGCGTCGAACAGCGAGAGAGATGTTTTTGTAGAGGTCATGGTGCGCTCCTTCTCATTTCCAGAGCACGAGGTGTTCGACGATCGGGCCCAGGGCCAGCGCCGGCACATAGTTGAGCAAGCCGACCAGCAGCACGGTGCCGATCAGCAAAGAGACGAACAGCGGGCCGTGCGTGGGCAGCGTGCCGCCGGTGACGGGCAGGCGCTTCTTGGCGGCCAGCGAGCCGGCGATGGCCAGCACCGGCACGATCATCGCGAAGCGCCCGAGCCACATGGCCAGCCCGAGCAGGCCGTTGTAGAAGGGCGTGTTGGCCGACAGGCCCGCGAAGGCGCTGCCGTTGTTGTTGGCGGCCGAGGTCAGCGCGTAGAGGATTTCGGAGAAGCCGTGCGCGCCGGGGTTGGCGATGCCGGCCTTGCCGGCGCCCGCGATCACCGCCACCGCGGTGCCGGCCAGCACCAGGATGGGCGTGACCAGGATGGCGATGGAAATCAGCTTCATCTCGCGCACCTCGATCTTCTTGCCGAGGTACTCGGGCGTGCGGCCGATCATGAGGCCGGCGATGAACACCGCCAGCATCGCGAAGATCAGCATGCCGTACAGGCCCGAGCCCACGCCGCCGAACACCACCTCGCCGAGCTGCATGAGCACGATCGGCACCATACCGCCCAGCGGCGTGAGCGAGTCGTGCATGGTGTTCACGGCGCCGCACGAGGCGGCCGTGGTGATGGCGGCGAAGAGCGCGGAGGCGTCGATGCCGAAGCGCACTTCCTTGCCTTCCATGTTGCCGCCGGACTGCAGCGCGCTGGCCACCTGGTCGACGCCCAGCGGCGCGAGCAGCGGGTTGCCGGCCTGCTCGGCGGGCGTGAGGACCACCACGGCAATGACGAACATCACCGTCATGGCGGCCAGCACGGCCCAGCCCTGGCGCATGTCGCCCACCACGCGGCCGAAGGTGAAGCACAGCGCGGCCGGGATCAGGAAGATCGCGATCATCTGCAGCAGGTTCACCAGCGCGGTCGGGTTCTCGTAGGGGTGCGCCGAGTTGGCGTTGAAGAAGCCGCCACCGTTGGTGCCCAGCATCTTGATGGCCTCCTGCGAAGCCACCGGGCCCATGGCCAGGGTCTGCGTGGCGGTGCTGGCGTCTTCCATCACCGGCTGGCCCTTGTCGTCCTTCAGCGGCTGGCCGTCGGGGCCGTTCTTCGGCTGCTGGAAGGCCGTGGTCTCCAGCGTGTTCACCGTCTTGTAGCCGTCGAAGTTCTGAATCACGCCCTGGCCCGCGAAGACCATCGCGATCACGAACGAGATCGGCACCAGCACCCACAGCGTGATGCGGGTGATGTCGGCCCAGAAGTTGCCGACGAGGCCTTTGCCCTGACCGCCGTCACCACCATCACCACCATCACCGCGGCGCGCGAAGCCGCGCACCAGCGCGAACGCCACCGCGATGCCGGTCGCGGCCGAGAGGAAGTTCTGCACCGTGAGCCCGAGCATCTGCGTGAGATAGCTCATGGTCGACTCGCCGGCGTAGCCCTGCCAGTTGGTGTTCGACACGAAGCTCACGGCGGTGTTGAAGGCCGAGTCGCTCGACACGGCCGTCATGCCCGCGGGGTTCAGCGGCAGCCAGCCCTGCAGGCGTTGCAGCGCATAAAGAAAGATCGCGCCGATGGCGTTGAAGGCGAGCAGCGCGAACGCGTAGCGCAGCCAGTGCATCGACTGCGCGGGCTGCACGCCCGCGAGCTTGTACAGCGGCGCTTCCACGCGCTGCATCCAGCGCGGCAGGCGCTCGTTGCACAGCGCGGCAAGGAACTTGCCCACGGGCCAGGCGAGCACGCCCAGCACCGCGAGAAAAAGGGCCAGCAGGCCCCAGGCGGAGGCGGTCATGTCAGAACTCCTCCGCGCAGATCAGCGCGAACACGAGGTAGGCGAACAGGACCACGGCGATCAGCGCGCCGAAGCCATAGAGAACTTCGAGGCTGATCACGATGAGGCTCCACCGGTTGATTTCAGAGAACTCGGCGGGTTCGGCGCGTCGAGCCTGTTCAGCCCGACCACCATGGCCCCCACCACGGCCCACAGCGCCAGCAAGGCGCCCATCCAGACGATGTCCATTCAATTGCTCCTGGAGCGAAACACAAGGCCTTCAGTCTCGGGAGCGGTGCGTAAAAACAGGGAACAGAGTCGGCGGGGCCGCATAAAGAAAGCGTAAAAACGCGCGCCTTTTTCCAAGCGCCGGCTGTCACAAAGCCGCCGCGCCGCCCGTCTTGAGGGAGAAGACGCGTGTGAACGGGCAGATAGCCCGTCCCTATCGGGGTCATTGCCGCGTCGTCCTCGACAGCGCTTTCAGCGCCATTTAATAATCCAAGTACTTATTTTGATAAATAACGGACCGATCATGAAGACACGTTCAAGGGCCTGGCTGGGCGCCGGCCTCGCGGTGGTGGTGATGGGGGGAGCCGGCTACGGGCTCGTTGCGAAGCTCCGGCCGGCGCATGCGCAGGGCGGCGGCATGCCGCCCGCGAAGGTGGCGGTGGCGCCCGCCAGAAAGACCGAGGTGGCGCGTTTCCTGAGCGGCATCGGCACGCTGGAGGCCAACCGGCAGGTCGAGGTGCCGGCCGAAGTGGAAGGCCGCGTCGCGAAGATCCTCTTCACGCCCGGCGGCGAGGTGCGCGCGGGCCAGTTGCTGGTGCAGCTCAACGACGCGCCCGAGCAGGGCGACCTCGAGCGCCTGACCGCCCAGCGCGCCAATGCCAGGGCATTGCTGGAGCGCACGCGCCGCCTGCTGCCGCAGCAGGCCGCCACGCAGGAACAGCTCGAACAGGCGCAGGCCGCCTTCGACCAGGCCAGCGGCGACCTGCGCCGTGCCCAGGCGGTGCTGGAGCAGAAGCGCATCAAGGCGCCGTTCGACGGCGTGCTGGGCATCCGCCGCGTCAACCTCGGACAGTTCGTGCGCGCCGGCGACGCGCTGGTGTCGCTCACCGACAGCCGCACGCTGTTCGCCAACCTCACGCTGCCTGAGACCGCCCTGCCCGCGCTCAAGCGCAACCAGGCGGTGGCGCTCTCGGTCGATGCGTATCCGGGCCGCGTGTTCCAGGCCAGGCTCAGCACCATCGAGCCGCAGATCGGCAGCGACACGCGCACCGTGCGGCTGCAGGCCACCATCGACAACGCCGACGGCGCGCTCACGCCGGGCATGTTCGTCAACGGCAAGGTGGCGCTGCCGGCGCGCGCCGGCGCCATCACCGTGCCCGAGACGGCCATCACCTACAGCACGCACGGCGACTCGGTCTTCGTCGTGCGGACCGCCGAGAAGGGCGACGGCTTCACGGCCCAGCAGGTGTTCGTGACGGCCGGCGACCGGCAGGACGGCTGGGTCGTCATCGAGAAGGGCCTGGCGGCCGGCGACAAGGTCGTCACCTCGGGCCAGTTGCGCCTGTACACCGGCGCGGCCGTGGCGCCGGCAGAGAAGGACACGCTGGCCCTGCAGGAGCCGAAGTCATGAAGTTCACCGACCTCTTCGTGCGCCGGCCCGTGCTGGCGCTGGTGGTGAGCACGCTCATCCTGCTGCTGGGCGCGCGTGCGCTGGGCGACCTGCCGGTGCGCCAGTACCCGCTGACCGAGAGCACCACGCTCACCATCACCACCCAGTACCCCGGCGCCTCGCCGGAGCTGATGCAGGGCTTCGTCACGCAGCCTTTTTTTCAGGCTGTGGCGACCATCGAGAACGTCGACTACCTGTCGTCTTCGTCCACCTTGGGCCGCAGCGTGATCAGCGTGCGCATGAAGCTCAACGCCGACGCCAACCAGGCGCTCACGCAGGCGATGGCGCAGGTCAGCCAGGTGAAGTACCGGCTGCCGGCCGAGGCCTTCGACCCCGTCATCCTGAAGTCGTCGGGCGAGGCCACGGCCGTGGCGTACGTCGGCTTCTCCAGCAAGACGATGCCGATGCCCGCGCTCACCGACTACCTCTCGCGCGTGGCGCAGCCGCAGTTCGCCTCCATTCCCGGCGTGTCGGGCGTGGAGGTGTCGGGCGGGCAGACGCTGGCGATGCGCGTGTGGCTCGACCCCAACCGCATGGCCGCGCGCGGCATCTCGGCCGGCGAGCTGGCCGACGCGCTGCGCCAGAACAACGTGCAGGCCGCGCCCGGACAGGTGAAGGGGCTGTACGTGGTGTCGAACATCCGCGTGAACACCGACCTGGTGAACGTGGCCGAGTTCCGCGACATGGTGGTCAAACGCGACGGTGACGCCATCGTGCGCCTGGGCGATGTGGCCACGGTGGAGCTGGGCGCGGCCAGCGCCGACAGCAGCGCCACCATGGACGGCGTGCCCGCCATCTACCTCGGCCTGCAGGCCGCGCCCAACGGCAACCCGCTGGTGATCGTGAAGCGCATCCGCGACCTGCTGCCCGGCATCAAGCAGAACCTGCCGCCGGGCGTGGAGGTGCAGCTGCCCTTCGAGCTGGCGCGCTTCATCGAGGCTTCCATCGACGAGGTGCAGCAGACGCTGCTCGAAGCCATCGCCATCGTGGTGCTGGTGATCTTTCTTTGCCTGGGCTCGGTGCGCGCGGTGCTGATTCCGGTGGTGACCATTCCGCTGTCGATGCTGGGCGCCGCCGCGCTGATGCTGCTGTTCGGCTTCAGCATCAACCTGCTGACCCTGCTGGCGATGGTGCTGGCCATCGGACTGGTGGTGGACGACGCCATCGTGGTGGTGGAGAACGTGCACCGGCACATCGAGGAAGGCAAGTCGCGCGTGCAGGCCGCGCTGATCGGCGCGCGCGAAGTGGCCGGCCCGGTGATCGCCATGACGCTCACGCTGGCCGCGGTGTACGCGCCCATCGGGCTCATGGGCGGGCTCACGGGGTCGCTGTTCAAGGAGTTCGCCTTCACGCTGGCCGGCGCGGTGGTGGTGTCGGGCGTGATCGCGCTCACGCTGTCGCCGGTGATGAGCTCGTTCCTGCTGCCGCAGGACACCGCGGGCAGCCGCATGTCGCGCGCCGCGGAGTCGTTCTTCCACCGGCTGTCGACCGGCTACGGCCGCCTGCTCGACGTGTCGCTGCACCACCGCTGGGTGACGGGCGCCTTTGCCGCGCTGGTGCTGGCGAGCCTGCCCTTTCTGTACAACGCGGCGCAGCGCGAGCTGGCGCCCGGTGAAGACCAGGCCATGGTGCTCACGGCCATCAAGTCGCCGCAGCACGCCAACATCGACTACGTCGAGAAGTTCGGCAAGAAGTGGGACGAGGTGTTCGCCGCGCTGCCCGAGAACACCGGCCGCTGGCTCATCAACGGCTCCGACGGCGTTTCGAACAGCATCGGCGGCGTGCAGCTGTCGGACTGGAAGGACCGCCAGCGCAACGCCGACCAGATCCAGGGCGACACGCAGGGCCGCATGAACGAGGTGGAAGGCAGCAGCGTGTTCGCGTTCCAGCTGCCCTCGCTGCCGGGCTCCACCGGCGGGCTGCCGGTGCAGATGGTGATCCGCAGCGCGGGCGACCACCGCAGCGTGTTCGAGGCGATGGAAACGCTGAAGAAGTCGGCGCGCGACAGCGGCAAGTTCGCCGTGGTCGACAGCGACCTGGAGTTCAACAACCCCACGGTGGAGATACGCGTGGACCGCGCCAAGGCCAACAGCATGGGCGTGACCATGAAGGCCATCGGCGACACGCTGGCGGTGCTGGTGGGCGAGAACTACGTCAACCGCTTCGGCATGGACGGCCGCTCGTACGACGTGATTCCGCAGTCGCCGCGCGAGCAGCGCCTGACGGCCGAGGCGCTGTCGCGCTACTTCGTGAAGAGCGCCAGCGGCCAGCCGGTGCCGCTGGCCAACCTGGTGCAGCTGTCGACCAGCGTGGGCCCCAACAAGCTCACGCAGTTCAACCAGCTCAACGCGGCCACCTTCCAGGCCATTCCGATGCCGGGCGTGACCATGGGCGACGCGGTGGCGTTCCTGAGCGAAGAGGCCAAGAAGCTGCCCGCGGGCTTCAGCTTCGACTGGCAGTCGGACGCGCGGCAGTTCACGCAGGAAGGCTCGGCGCTGGTGATGGCCTTCGTGTTCGCCATCGTGGTGATCTACCTGGTGCTGGCGGCGCAGTACGAGAGCCTGCGCGACCCGCTGATCATTCTGATCAGCGTGCCGATGTCGATTTGCGGCGCGCTGGTGCCGCTGGCGCTGGGCTTCGGCACCATCAACATCTACACGCAGATCGGGCTGGTGACGCTCATCGGGCTCATCAGCAAGCACGGCATTTTGATGGTGGAGTTCGCCAACGAGATCCAGATGCACAAGGGCCTCGACCGGCGCGCGTCGATCGAGGAGGCCGCGCGCATCCGCCTGCGCCCGATTTTGATGACCACGGCCGCGATGGTGATGGGCCTGGTGCCGCTGCTGTTCGCCAGCGGCGCGGGCGCCAACAGCCGCTTCAGCATCGGCCTGGTGATCGTGGTCGGCATGCTGGTGGGCACGCTGTTCACGCTGTTCGTGCTGCCCACCATGTACACGCTGCTGGCGCGCGACCACCGCCCTGCGGGCCGCTCGCAGCGCACCACCGAACTCGATGCACTGGCCGAAGGCGCATGACCATGAACAGACTCCTTTCCTTCACCGCGCCCTTCGCGCCCTTCGCGCCCTTCGCGCTCGGCGTGCTCGTGCTGGCCGGCTGCGCCGTCGGGCCGACCTACACCGCCCCGGCCGACGCGCCCGTCGTCATCTCGGCGCCCGAACGCGCGCTGTTCGCCAACGACGCGGTGCAGCGCGACTGGTGGCGCCAGCTCGACGACCCGCAGCTCGACGCGCTGGTCGAGCGTGCGCTGGCCGGCAACCACGACATCCGCATGGCGCGGGCGCGGCTGCTCGAGGCCCGCGCCACGCAGACGGAAGCCGAGCTCGACCGGCTGCCCGTCGTCACCGCCAGCGCGAGCAAGACCCGCGGCATCGCGCAGGGCAACAACGGCGCGCAGCCCGCGCTGCGCTCGCTCTCGCAAAGCAGCCGCG
Organism: Variovorax sp. OK605; assembly: GCF_900115445.1. NCBI lineage: Bacteria > Pseudomonadati > Pseudomonadota > Betaproteobacteria > Burkholderiales > Comamonadaceae > Variovorax > Variovorax sp. OK605. The sequence continues at coordinate 1,956 of NZ_FOWL01000020.1, read as the reverse complement.
CCGGCTTCGACGCCTCGTGGGAAATCGACCTGTTCGGCCGCCTGCAGCGGCTCGACGAGGCCGCCACCGCGCGCGCCGAGGCCAGCGCGGCCGACCTGGCGCAGGTGCGCATCGTGGCCGTGGCCGAGCTGGCGCGCAACTACTACGAGATGCGCGGCGCCGAGCAGCGCATGGCCGTCACGCGCCGCACGCTCGACAGCCTGCGCGGCAGCCTGCGCGTGACCGAGGCCCAGGTGCGCACCGGCCGCGCGCTCGAGGGCGACTTGGCCAGCGCCCAGGCCAACCTCGCGACCACCGAGAGCCAGCTGCCCGCGCTGGAAACCGCGCGCCGCCTGGCGGCCTACCGCGTCGCGGTACTGGCCGGCTTGCGCCCGGCCGAGCTGGAACCGATGCTGCAGCCGCGCCAGCTGCGCGTGCTCGACAAGCGCCTGCCCATCGGCGACCTGGGCGAGCTGCTGCGCCGCCGGCCCGACGTGCTGCGCGCCGAGCGCGGCCTGGCCGCCAGCACGGCGGACGTGGGCGCGACCACGGCCGAGCTGTACCCGCGCTTCGACATCGGCGGCTTCCTGGGCTTCGTCGCGCTGCGCGGCGCCGACCTGGGCAGTTCGTCGAGCCGGGCCTTCAGCGTGACGCCGGGCGTGAGCTGGCCTGCCCTGCGGCTGGGCTCGGTGAAGGCCCGCGTGCGCGGCGCCGAAGCCCGCGCCGAGGGCGACCGCGCGCTGTACGAGCAGACGGTGCTGCGCGCCGTCGAGGACGTGGAAGGCGCGCTCACCGGCTACGGCCAGAACCAGCTGCGCCTGCAGCGGCTGGTGGAAGCCTCCGCACGCAGCGGGCGCGCCGCGGAGCTGGCCGAAGTGCGCTACCGCGAAGGCGCCGCGCCCTACCTGAGCGTGCTCGACGCGCAGCGCACCCTGCTGCGCGCGCAGGACGCCGTGGCCGAGGCCGAGACCGCCTCGTTCACCAGCCTGGTCGCGCTGTACAAGGCGCTGGGAGGCGGCTGGCAACCCCCGCAAGCAAAGGGAGCGCCAACCACCTGACAATGGCAGCGTTTTCCTCCACGATCGAACTCGCCATGTCCGCACCAGATGCCAAGCCCGCCTGGATGCCGCACCAGCCGGCAGACCGCATCCTGTCCACGCTCAAGACGCGCGGCGCGCTCGGCATTCCCGACATCGCCAAGATCCTGAGCGTGACGGTGGAGGCCGTGCGCCAGCAGATGGCCAAGCTGGAGACCGAAGGCTTGGTCGACGCCGAGAGCCGCTCCAGCGGCCGCGGCCGGCCCACGCAGATCTGGCGGCTCACCGGGGAGGGCCACAAGCGCTTTCCCGACACGCACGCCGAGATGACGGTGCAGATGATCAGCGCCGTCATCAGCGTGTTCGGCGAGAAGGGCATGGACCAGCTCATCACGGCGCGCGAGGCCGTCATGCGCGCCAACTACACCAAGGCCATGCGCGGCGCGCGCAGCCTCCGGACAAGGCTGGAGCGGCTGGCGGCAATCCGCAGCCGCGAGGGCTACATGGCCGAGTTCCGGCCCGACGAACAGGGCGCGGGCGACGGTTTTCTCTTCATCGAGAACCACTGCCCGATCTGCACCGCGGCGCAGGCCTGCTCGGGCTTCTGCCGCAGCGAACTCCAGCTCTTCGACGAAGTGCTGGGGCCCGACGTGAGCGTGAGCCGCGTCGAGCACGTGCTGGCGGGCGCGCGGCGTTGCGCCTACCGGATCGAACCCAAGGCCGATGCCGCGGCGGCCGGCTGAATACTCTGAACCGTTTTTCTCAACCTAAAAAGGAAACCACGATGGAACACAAGCTCCCACCCCTGCCCTACGCGCTCGACGCGCTGGCACCCGAGTACTCGCAGGAAACCCTCGAGTACCACTACGGCAAGCACCACAACGCGTACGTGGTGAACCTCAACAACCTGCAAAAGGGCACCGAGTTCGAGGCCATGACG